>JAJDUM010000009.1 GCA_022826645.1 Candidatus Poribacteria bacterium | reverse complement strand
CCATGATGAAGACACCGCCGCTGTTGCCGACATACGAAGTGTACCCGGCGATAAGGACCGTTCCACTGACGTCAACGGAATGTCCCCAATTGGTGCTTCCGCCCTCGGGTGCCGGAACAACCACCCCCTCAACATCGGGCGCAGCGTAACTCAGTCCAACCTGTCCAACCAATAAAATAAGACAGGCAAAGCTAACTTGCAAAATTCTCATTGATAGCACTCCTTTCGGATTGAAAACTCCTTTCAACTGATTTTTAGATTCTCATGTCTGATAAGTTTTCTTATCGGACAACTCTCAGCTTACGTATTAATTGTATCATGTTTTAATTTTTAGGTCAACAGTGATTTTTCAATTCAATTTGTTAGAAATATAGGGTAAGTGCTGTGCTCGCCTGTTGAGCACCGCCCCGAAAGGTGTAGTGTAGGTCTTGATCTATCGCTTCGTTGGACGATAATTGCCCTATGGATGTTTAGTAAGAAACATGGGTGGGTAAGTGCTTTGCTCACCTTTGTGGTCCCGACTGTAAAGCTTTTCGCACCCCAGCGAGATTGTGCTTCGCTCCATCGTAGTCGGGATCCAACCGGACCGCCGTTTTAAAGTGCTGCCGTGCCTCGACGAGATTCCCGCGCTTAGCTAAAGCAAGTCCAAGATGGTTGTGCGTTTCGGCGTGGTTTGGTCGTAAACGCAACGACGCCCGATAGTACGGGATTGCCGCCTCAATTCTGTTCAGGCGGTAGAGTGTATGGGCGATGCCGTGCAGCACATGGGGATCGTTCGGACGAATTCGGTTCGCCTCCACATAATGGCGCCCCGCCGCTTTGTTCTGCCCCTGTCCAATGAGCGCGTCAGCGAGCATACGATTCGCTTCAAAGTGGTCAGGGTTCCAGCGCAGAGCCTCCGAAAGCAACGCGATAATCTTGTCCGCCGCATCGTCCCTCGAAAGTGTCAATAGCTCCGCCTGCCGGATGAGGGCTTCGGCGATAATCGCGCCTAAGTTTTTCTTGCGAACCGCTTCAATAGCTGAAATCTTTTCAGGGGAAAGTGCGAAATCAGCTACCTCGTCCAGAGAACCGGTATGCTGCAGTAGATAGTCTTTAACAATCGGGATCTCATTTGTTTGGGTGATATAGTCCAAGCTGGTTGCGTAGTCGAGAACCGGTAGGTCATCACGATAGAGACGAGCACCCGACGCAAGCTCGGCGAGTTCACGGGGACCCGCCAGATATCCTCCGAGAAAAACGGGGAACCGACTGAGCCAATGTTGAGGACCGCCCCAAAATGCGTAGCGCAGGTCTTGCTCTACCGCTTCATTGGACGCTAACCGCTCTAAGACGGTGCGACCGAGTTTGAAACTTGTATCGTTGACACCAATCAGGAGCAGATCGGAGGAGTTGTACCACAGGGCACTCTGCGGGAAGGCGTCAAGGAAGGCTTTGATCACCCCTCGGAATTGTTCGGTTGTGAGTGATGGTATTGAAACCAATTGGGTGAGGAGGCCGCCCGGCTGGAGCCGTTGCCGGGAACGATGGTAAAAATCAGCGGTGTAGAAGAAGGCAATGCCGGGACGAAAGATCTGACCTACCTCAATGGCAATCACATCATACATTGCATCGCTATGATTTAGGTAGTTGAGTCCATCCTCGCTGATCAAGCTGACCCGTTTATCGTCCATCCACTCCGAGTCAAAATGCCCACGTATAAAATCAAACAACGTCGGTTCAATATCGACACAATCGAGATGATCGATATCATACATTAGGCAACGGCTTGGCGTTTGACCCGTACCGGCACCGACGACAAGCACGTCCTTCGGATTCGGATGCAAAAGCATGGGAATATGCGCTCCGACTACCTGCTGATTTTTCAAATTGCTTCCCTGCCACCATCGATCAATCTCCAGTTCAATCCACGCCTCATCCCTCCGAATAACAGCCAAATCCCCGTCAAATCCCTCACGAAAATCCACCAGCTGCCTCCCATCAGCGAGAAAGTCAGCGGGAATCTGAGTTCCTGAAGCAAAGGGGATGCAGAGCCAGATGAGTAATACCCCAGCGGCTGCACACCCACGAAGGAGCGGCGGGAAGGTTTTATCGATCCAGAACCACGCAGCGAATCCAGTTAATAGACTGACACAGGTAATGAACAAGAGACTAAACTTTATCCCAAGAAGGGGTAGCCCCACAAATCCAATCAGCAGCGAGCCGAGAATTCCGCCCAGCGTATTAATCGCTGCCATCCGCCCCGTCCCAATACTCGCCCTTGACGCGTCCTCGACAACCATGCGCACAGCAAGCGGAAACGATGCGCCTGAAAAAACAGCGGGAGGCAATAGCAGGAGAAAATACATCCCCAACTCATTCTTGACACCCGCCCAAAAGGTCTGTGGAAGACTCATAACGACCAAAACCGATAGCCCCGTGAGGACTTGGAACAGGCCAAAATACCGTGCTCGCGGTGTTGACCGATCGAAGAGGCGGGAAGCGAGAAAACTACCAAGGACAATACCGACCAGTACCACTGTTAGCGTTAAGGTGTAGGCATAGACGTTATTTTGGCGAGTTAGGAGTCGTAGGTAGCGTGTCCAAAGCACCTCACTGCCGAGGGCAACAAAACCAACTAAAAAGAACAGAATGGTGATAGGGAATTGGGCGGCGGTAAATCGTGACACCACCGTTTTATCCTGATTTTCACATTCTCCCGTATCCTGATCCAATTGAGGGGCTCGGTCTTTGGTGATCGGTAACACCCCGACAGCGATCCCACACAGAATGTTCAGAGCAGCCCCAAACTGAACGGTGAGCTGAAGCCCAAGTGTCGGGAGCAATAAGAGCCCAGCGGCTGCGCAGCCCATAGCCGCTCCCAAGGTGTTCACCCCGTAAAGCAGTCCAACATAATTGGCAACCTTCGCATCGCTGCGAACAAACTGACGGCAAAACAGGGGAAGCGTACTGCCCATGAGGATGGTAGGTGGGAGAACGACGAGAGACACCAACACGCCACGTACAGCAAACAGAATAACGCTGTGCCCCGCGAGTGTGCGATAGATTGGTCCGTAGAGGCTGTCTGTCCAATCAAGGAGGTATGGACTTGCCATGGCGAACAACCCAAGTCCAATTTCGATCAGCGCGTAAAGCCTCAGCGGTCGCAATGTTCTTTGACCAACCCGTCCGAACAGGTAACTTCCACAAGCCAATCCAAGAAAAAAGACGGCTAATACCGTGCTAACAGCAAACGTCGTAGATCCGAAGACCAGAGAAGCCTTGCGTATCCACGACACCTCATAGACCAATCCCGCGAAACCAGAGAGGAAAAAGCAGATAATGGCAATACCGTTTTGGATCTTCATTTAGTCGCCTTGAGCGAGAATAGTTGTGGGATTGAGTCGTTGTGTGATGTAAGCCGCCACCATCCGTCCTCACCTTTGTCCATACATGGAAAGGCTTTATATCCACTGCATGCAAACTCGTGGAAGAACTGAAGCCGTAACCCGGCAGCCAAGATGGCATTCAGTATCTCACCGACACTGTGTTGCCACTCGTAACAACCCGCTTCTATGATGTCTGAACCTGCATAGGTGTGTTGACCACCCTCGTAGAAATCGCCTTCAGGATTTTTGAAATATGGATGCCGCGCCCGTAGTTCCTGAAACCCAGCTCGGTTCTCTTCAGATTCAAATACGTGCGAGAACGGGTGGCCGTCCATAATGTAGAAAATGCCATTGGGTTTGAGAAACCCGGCGATGATATTCGCCCATTCAGATAAATCGGGTAACCAGCAGAGCACGCCCATTGCTGTGTAGACGATGTCGAACTTTTCATCCAACAGGTCAGGCAGATCGTAGATATTGGAACGGATAAACCGAGTATTCAATTGCAGTTCATCATTCAATGCCCTTGCTAAGTCAATCGCGACATCTGAAATATCAATCCCTGTCGCCTGTGCACCCAAACGTGCCCACGACATGGTATCCATCCCAAAGTGACACTGAAGGTGTAGCAGAAACTTGCCTTCGACACAGCCCACCTCAGCTCTTTCTATGTCGTTCAGCGTTATCCGGCCGTTGCGGAATCCTTCCATATCGTAGAATCTAGAGGAGGCATGAACAGGGGTACGCTCGTTCCAGTTCTTTCGGTTAGCTTCTACGCGATAATCCATAACTATATTCCTCTAGTGTCGCGCTACATTGATGAATCAGTATGAAAAACGTTGAAGATTCCGAATAGGGAAACGGGACCTCGCCTCTGCCACAACATTCATGACGGATGGCGGCGTTGTTGGTATCAGCATTGATGGAAGGGAAGTGTAATCCATTCCTACCTGTGAAGCTAAATTGACATCTCCGACAGGTTATGCTAAAATTAGGTTCTCAGCTGAAAATTATAACTTATTGAAGGTGGGAGTTCAAGGAGGGAAAGCAGTAGATGCGCAAACAGAGCAAGCGCCAGATTCTTATGGAAGGGTTACGCTTAAAGTGTCCAAGATGCGGTGAAGGTCAAATATTTTCAGGTATGTTTAAAATGCGGTCAGAGTGTGGCAGCTGCCACTTCAGATTTGAGCGCGAGGTAGGATACTTTGTGGGGGCAATGTACGTCAACTACGGCGCGACTATTTTCATAGCGTTTGCCAGCTATTTTGCGTTGGACTATCTCACTTCTATCCCGTTTTATCCGAATTTGATTCTGTGGGGAGTCTTCAGTGCTCTCTTCCCTGTCTTCTTCTTCCGCTATTCTCGCAGCCTTTGGTTGAGTTTCGATTACATTCTGAATCCTTCCGAACCGCCGGATCCGCACCGGGAGGGAACGGAACAGCCGCCTTCCTCATAGGCTACACATCTTCAAAATCCCGAAACCGTTCGGAACGGATAGGATGACGCAATCGATTCAAGGCTCTCACCTCAAGCTGTCGAATCCGCTCCCTTGAAAGATTCAGGAGCGTACCAATCTCCTGTAAGCTGTGCTCCTTCCCATTTTCCAACCCATATCTTAGAGAAACGATTTGCTGTTCGCGTGGCGGTAATTCGGTGAGGGCTGCTTTCACTTCGTCTACCAAATCTTGCCGAGCAAGCTCCGCTAACGGATTAGGGGTCTTTTCACAGGCGATAAAATCCTCAATTCCAGCTTGACCTGAACCAGTGCAGGCTTCGAGCGATACAGTATTAGCGGTTAGTCGATCCAGCAGCAGCAGCCGGTCTACCGTAAGCCCTGATGCCTCAGCGATCTCTTCCCGACTCGGTTCACCGGTTACCTCCTGATGTAGGTTAGCTTCCACGCGATTTACCTTCCGGACCTCATTGAGGAGATAGGCGGGCAGGCGAATCGTTCGCCCCTGATTGGCAATGCCACAGCCAATCGCCTGCTGCATCCACCACGAAGCATATGCTCCGAATTTGACCCCACGCTGCCAATCGAAGTGATCTATTGCTTGGATAAGCCCAATACTCGCCTCCTGAACCAAGTCGAGGAGATCAAGTCCACGCTCTCTATACTTTTTGGCGATGCAGACCGCTAGTCTTAAATTCGCCTCAACAATGCGGTTCTTGGCAGTATCAACCTCTGCATTGTATAACTTTATCTGCTCTACCAAGTCTAAAAGGTACTCTTCGGTAGACTGTGGGAAGGACTCAGCTATAATTCTGTGATTTAGGGTAGCAGTAGCGGGAGGGTCGTCGAGAGAAAGATCGGGGGTGTAGGTTGCCAGTTCCTGATAGAGCTCATCTATTTGCAACCGACGTTTGTCAATCTTGATGAACAGGTTTGTTTCTTCTTCCTGAGTTAGGCGTGGGATTTTCCCGATCTGGTGAAGGTAAGTCCTTAATAAACCGTCCTCCTGCTCTGAATAGCGGGTCTCAAACGGTTTGGCGCTACCATTGGTCGTGTCAACTGGAAGCACTTCTGGCGATTCCGGTGACTCGGATATTTGTGTATCGGTGGGCACAAAACGTAGCTTAGGGATTGTCAAGTCGTCAGAGCGCGCTGCGTTAGGACCTTTCAACCGGATAACCTCATCTGTCTGTAGAGCCATTCTTTCCCCCAATACCTATACCTTTCGCTTGTTCATAAATTGTCTCGTTTTATATAAGGCAATATATGTGCCACATTGCGAAAATATGGAAATTGGGAGGAAATAGGAGGGGAAATTCAGCGAGAATTGACCACGAAAACAGGAAGGGAGTAGATCGAGGGCTATTAATCGAACGGATCCTACTCTTTTGTAGTCGGATTTAATCAGCAACTCCAAGCTGGTTCACACATCGCATTAACGTCACCTTAATGTTACATCGTAACACAAAAGCGACACAAATTTAAGTGTCACCCAAATCTCGCTGCAACCCTAATTCGTTAATCTTTCGATGCAGCGACTGGCGTCGAATACCAATCTGCTCTGCCGTTGCTTGGATGTTCCAGCGATTCTGTTTAAGTTTGTGCTCCAAGAAGATTCGCTCAAACCCCTGCGAAGCCTCCTTAATCGTCGCAGTGTCAAGTAAATTGCGGAAACTTACTTCTCGTGAATCTGCATTCTCGTCCGCTGCCTCGTCCTGATTAGAGAGTTCCGATACCATTTGCGCGCTCTTATCAAGGATTTCCGGTGTTAAATCGCGTGCAGAAATCTGTGGACCCGTGCAGGTAAGGATTGCATATTCGATCGCTTTTTCTAACTCCCGCACATTTCCGGGCCAATGATACTGCTCCAATGTTGCGAGCACCACATCGTCAAAACTAAGAGTACGCTGCTGTTCAAGGATATGAGAATATTTGCGAAGAAAATGCCACGCTAGGAGCTCAATATCTCCCTCACGTTCACGCAATGGCGGTAAAGCGATTATCGGTTTCAAACGATAATAGAGATCACTGCGAAACTCCCCTGCCTCCACAGCCGCTCCAAGGTCACGGTTGGTTGCAGCAATAATCCGAACATCAACGCGCTGCACTTTTACGCCAACGCCCTGAATCTCCTTATAATCCAGCACGCGCAGTAATTTTGGCTGCATCTCCAAACTCAAATCACCGATCTCATCAAGGAAAATGGTCCCGCCGTGTGCTTGCTGAAATTTGCCCGCACGCTGATCAACTGATGTCGCCACTCGCCTTCCAATCCCAAACAATTCTGCCTCGATCAACTCCGCTGGAATCGCACTGCAATTAACGACCTCAAAGGGTCCATCGCGACGCGGACTATGTTTATGAATGGCACGTGCGACAAAATCCTTCCCGGTGCCGCTTTCACCATAGAGCAAGACATCCGTTGCTGATCGTGCAACTCGTCCGACCGTTGTCATCACTTCAATCATAGCAGGACTTTTACCGATAATCTCATAATCATCGGCAGAACCTATGCCGTCATCCCAAGCAGGAGTCTCATGATCACGTTGGCTCAGTACCTCTTTGACAACTTCGATCAGATGAGCGAAGTCAATCGGCTTGCTGACATAGTCATGAATACCCAATCCACTTGCCTCAAGTGCAGTTTCCGAAGAACTGTTGGCAGTGATAACTATGGCTTGCGGTATCGGGGATTGCTCTTTGCTCTGCTTAAGAACTTTCAGTCCTGCTTCTCTATCCAAAGTTCCCCGCGCATCCGGCATCCAGAGATCGACCAGAATCAAGTCGTAAGGCGGATTTTCGTCTAATTGTGCAATTGCCGCATCCCGATCATAGGCAAAATCAACGGAGGCATCGATCGATGCTTCCATTTTCAGTTGCGCATCAATGTACTTACAGGTTGCCTGTTCGTCGTCTGCGATTAAAATGCGTGCATGTTTCATGATTCATATCCGTTTATGCGTAATTGCCTAAAACATATTGTGTAGGAAAACGGCAGAGATTGGCTACAACCTAACGAAAAACGTTGTTCCGACGCCAACCTCGCTTTCCACTCGTACTGTACCACCATGCGCTTCGATGATATTCTTTACATTGACTAACCCAAGTCCCAATCCACGTGGTTTAGTTGTATAAAAGGGCTCAAAGATTCGATGGAGTTCGTCCGGAGGAATACCCGCTCCTGTATCCTTGATAATGACAGTAATTCTGTCCTGCTGAGATGTTGATACCTCCACGACGATTTCCAATGTCCCGCATGACGGCATCGCTTGACAAGCATTTTTGATCAGGTTCGTAAAGACAATCCGTATCTTATCAGCATCAAGGAGCAGCGGTGGGATTGCCGGCGGTAGATTCAACTGCACTTCAACCTGGTTCTCATCAATAACCGGTTGTACCATCTCCACCGCAGATTTCAGAATAGGTTCAAGTGTTTGGTGCTGGAAATCCATGTGGGAGTCTTGGAAAAAGCTGAATTCATCCTCAATCATTTCGTCCAGCTTTGTCACCCACCCGATAATCTGGTCCATTTCACTGACAATCTCTTCGGGTTGTTCGCGCAACTTAAGAGGGTCTTGCTTTTGGAAATTGACCTGAATCATTTCCGCAGGTGCACGAATTAGGTTCAAGGCATTTCGCAACTCATGCCGAACACGTGCCGACATCACACCAAACACAGCCTCCTTTTCCGATCTGACCAACTGATCTTGCGTCGTTTGCAACTGCTGAAGCAGATGGCGCAGTCGAAGATGTGCCAGAAGTAAGGTACTGATTGCGCCACTTAGAAGCAACGCGAGGGTTGATCCGGTGACTTCAACCCACAGATCGAAGAGAACAAACATTGCACCGACAAAAAGAAGATGGCACAGTATCAGTCCGCCTCCGAGGAGGAGCACAGACCGGTAGGTATGTCCACTTCGGTAGATCAACATTGTTCCCGCGGCAGAAAGAATCGCGAGACAAACGATATAAAGAAGATTTCCACCTCGACTCAGCTGCCACACAAAATCTCGATTCAACAGACCGTTGAAAAGATTTGCCCGCAGTGCCAGCGCCGATAGTTCACCCAAAGGGGTTGCTCTCTTGTTGACACCTGCAGTCGTAATACCGATCAGTATACACTTCTTATTAAACGTTTGGTGAAATCGGTCGATTTCATTCTCTGACATTGACAGGGCATCGAAAAAGGAGACGGACTGAAACACCTCCGCATCGCCTGCAAACCGTATGTACAATTGCCCCTGTGAGTCAATAGGGATACGGACCACCCCTTCCGTTGGCGAGTTGAACTCAAGATATTTTCCGGTCCAAAATCCATCCCGCACCTTTATAGACGTGGGAAAAACGCCATAGGTTTGACACAAGATCGACATTGCGAAGGAGTAACGGTAGGTATCTGTGGTAAGGTCTTCGACGACAAGCTGGGCAGAACGCGAGATGCCATCCGAATCACTCAACGGGAAATAACTAAAGCCCCAACCCTGCGCTTGCGTCAAACTATAGGGTAAGGTGCGCCAGTCGGTGACTTTTGGCAGCGCACCACGGTCTATAGTCTCGGGAACAGGATAGGGACGAATAACAAATAGCTTTTTACCGGGAATCCGTTTTTCATCTTCCCACTCGCTGTTGAACCACGCAACCAAGCCAATTGCTTGTGGGTTAGCTTGTTGGAGGGAGTTGATCAACGCAGCATAGATATGAGAGCGCCATGGTAACCCAAGTTCCTGCTCACTTTTGTCATCAATCGTAATCAGCGCAATTTGAGGGGATACTTGCAAAGAACGAGGCGCAGTCCACTGTAGTCGGCTATCCAGTGTCTTCAGCTCAATAAACTCAAACGTATTCAAATCGCGTAGAAAGCCGACCACTATAAATGGCAGCAGACTCACGATACCGATCAGGAGATATACTTTCTGAGATTGCGCTAGTTTTGAGAGCATAAACTTTTGTGAGGCGTAAATTGTGTACTCACCTCATCTGCTCACGGACTTACTACTCCCCTGTTTCCTATCTACTATTGGCTTCCTTGATACCATGCTGTCGTGAAATTCTGCTGAGATGATTGAACCTCGACAGCAATCCAGATCGTATCTGCCCCTTGCCTCTTATGGATTAACTGCTGATTGGCAGCGATCTGCTTTGCGTCGTTGGAGAGAACCTCACTATCAAAAATGACGAACAGTTGCCCTTTTTTATTTATGTCAAGGTCAACGTTGAGACCAGCATGATGAAGCAGTTGAGCGTACAACAAGGGACGAGGCGATACTTCCACGTCAATCGCGTTGAGTACACTGTAGATTTTTCGAGCCAAGCCCAGATTGGGAGCAGGATACGCAGGGTCTTCCACATTTTCTCCGGCGGGACTAATGAGGAGAGGAGAAACCAACGACACAAACTCATCGGGAAGCAGATCAATTTTGTGACGGAGGGTTTCCAGTTCACTTTGGCTTACCTTCACCGCAGGCAGCCTCTTAAAAGCCGAAGCGCGATTCCGCGTTTTTGGCTTATTACCAACGGGTAACACATCCGTTGCGGGATCCTCATCAAAGCCTTCATTAATCCGCCTTCCTTTTTGAGCCTTTCTACGCCGCAGTCCCTCATTGATTAACGTGCCAACAAATACTTCACGTCCACCTGAGAGGGTCGGTAAGCGGGTATCATCTGCTATTTTTAATCGCAGCAGCGAGAAGGGTGGCATTCGCACCAAATCGTCTACAGCCAAGATCATGCCCTTCTCTAAGAAGCGCCACTCCTGTTCGCCAGTCTTCAGAATTTCTATCTTGCCAAAGGTAAATGTTGCTGTTGACTCTTCCGATTCGGCATACGCCGTGCATACCAGCACCGTGCAGAGTAAACAGATGGTAAAGATTAAGGTTTTATGCGCTATCACTGATTTTCCTCCTAGTGCAATCCCTTGCGAATTGCGTATTTTGCCACACTGATTCTTCCTACAAAATGCCCCCGATCGTTAACCGAGGGACCAAGACCTAAACGCTATATTTACAGTATAATAAAGACTGCCCCAATACATCCTAATTGGATGTACAGGTAAATGTTCTCTTGCCTTCGCTGAGATGCTCATCTGTCGATTCCTGAGTGGGACACCGTGTTCAAAAAGTCGCTCATCCATGGGGTGGCGAGGTCCGCATCAATCCGGCCTTGGATACGGTCTTTCGGAATAGCCAACTCGATCGGTTCTCCCCAAAGGGTACTCTCACCATATTTTTCCCATGCGTCCTCAACAGTTTCAGCTTCAATACTCACCGCTTGGAGCGATTTACGCCCCTCCTGCCATGCAGTAGCAAAACCTTCGTTGATAAGGGTTGTCTCAATCGGGATCCAAGCCTGTCCATTGACTGTCACGTAGTAATCGTTGGGTAAGCCCATCTCCTGCGCTTGTTTAACAGAAATATTGTCCAGATTGAACGCCATTAACACATGGCTTGGCAGTTGAATGAGTGCTGTTTTGATGCCAGCCGATTCAAGTAAAGAGCAGTAAAGAGCTGTGCTGTCATCGCAATCACCAAAGGTAGATTTATCATCATCCCCCGAACGCTGCCCCATAAGACTCTCTAACATTTCATGGGGATACTTAATCTCATCAATCGTCCCGCTCCCCTGCGGTATATTTGGATCTCGCGCATACGATATACCGTGCAGCGCATTAAACAACAACATAGCGACATACAAGTTTTCTGGTATGTCAACAGCATCAATCTCCGCCTGAAATGCAGTGCGGACCTGATTGATAAAGGCTCCAATCGCTGAATCCTTCGCCGGACTCTTCGAGGAAATAAAACAAGCAAGTTTACCAACCTCATCCAGCAGGATTGAGTGGTTACCGTGTAACGAAAATGTTACAGGAAAGGTTCGGTAGGCAGCTCCACCGCTCTCAATCACTTGAATCTGCGCTTCAACAGGCTGTCTCTGGGGCAATTTCAATGCCTGCTGCGTTAGGAACAACCGTTGTATTGACACCGAAACCCGCTTCGAAGCCGGCACCTTAATATCAGAAGCAACTTCCGTGCCTTTTTTGTCGACAAATTCAGAAATTAAGAGTTTGACATGAACGGTTATCTCCTTATTGCTCTCATTTTTGAGCCAAATCCTGCCGATTGAATCGGCTGGTTCCAGTGGATAGTATCGCTCTCGATCCACCTTAGTAAATACCGGCGGCGTGGCGCTATCCTCTAATATTTCCACTTCTAATTCTCGATTCTTAGCATAATAGTGATAGAGGACAGGATACAAATGTCTTATGTGCACTTCCTCAATGAGCACCGGTAACTTCCGAAAATCGAAGTTGAGTGAAAGCCCAACATAGGCAGTTGGAGGCAACGTTGGTGGGATGAGATAGGCAATATTAAAATCCATCCATCTATATCTTACGCTTCCCCCCAGGGAATAGGTCGGCGGCTCCGGTGTATACAAATCTTTCTGGAAACCAGCACGGATGGCAAAATTTTGATACGGCAAAAATTCTGTGCCGAGCTGCAGTCGGTCTGTCAGATCTGCGGAGATCAACCAATTCGAGATGGGGTGATAGGCAATACCAAATTTGTAGGCAGTCGGGAAGACCTTTTCACTCGTGTCTGAATCGTGTCGTATCCAAGTGCCGTAGCTTAATCCTTCCCCAGATCCAAAACCGATGAAATTTTGTGTAAGCACTCCCAACTTCCAGCGGGGATGGGGTTGGTACAGGAGACCAACGTCCGTGCCCCAACCCGTCGCTGCCCCCCTTGATCTGCCATCTAACGCAATTGACCACGTAAAGTATTTCAGATTTGCACCCAAGGATAATTGAGACACAGGGGCATAACTATAAGCAAAATTGAAGCTGCTACGACTCGAATCAAGTTCTTCGTCTGTTATGCCAACCTGTAGCCAATCAATGCCGAGTGCCATTTTCTCTGATGTGGGCAGCACCGCACTGAGATAACTTGTTTCCAACGCATCAAACAATCGAGATGGTGTTTGCTCAAATCCTACGGCATACCTGTCCAAACGGGTTAGTCCAGCGGGATTCCGACGCACAGCGTTTTCATCGTCCGCAACGCCAATAAATGCACCCCCTATACCGATCGCACGGGCACCTGTTCTCGCTTGCTCTTCAGCACCATATATCGCAGTTGTAGCACATAACACGAATAACACTGAAAGATAGCATCGCACTCCGACTATCATGCGAAGCGCACTCAGTTTCTTTATAATCCATATCATCGAGACTCAAGACTCTTTAATAGGTGACGAGACACATATCCCAAGATCTATGACAATAGAAATTTCCTACATGCCCGTTGGCGGGAAATTTATACTGTAATAAGAGAGGTTTTGATAGCCAACAATTTCGATTATGTAATTTTACCATTAAAAAGTCAAAACAGATACAAATAAGATAGTAAACTACAGTTCGCGTGCACCATAGTAAGCGACATTTTGTGATTCCTGACCTCCTTTGCCGCTGCTCTCGGATTCCAGAATTTTTGTCTCTCACGTTTTACACTTCGCACTTCATTCCTTAGCGAAAACTCCTTTAGGTCTAAGCCCCAAACATTTATGCTTCTTAGTCCCGCCTGTCCCGATTCATCGGGGATTTATCGGGGTTTGGGATACAGACTGCTTTAGCATTTTTTTAAGTAGCAGTAAAATATGGTATACTTATTTTCTCTTTCGGTGGGAAGGTGTCCCGCCACCGCTCGGTGGTGCTTCCCCCCTCCTTTGACACAGGAATCGAAAGACCCAAAGGACACTCCCAATGTACACCACGAAAAAAGTCAAAGCTGACAAGACACTTGAGTTGGATGTGCTTGCTCATGAGTCAGGTCGTTGCTATTCAAAGATAGTGTCACTCCTGCGAAAGGTGAAAAAGAAGAAAGGGTTTTGGCTATCACAAGGTGCTGTCCAAAAGTATATGAGATTGCGAGGTTACAACTTACATTCTCAGACAATCCAATCTATCATCCAATCCTACTTCGATTCGCTTAAGAGTTACTTTCGTGCTGTGAAGTCTAATCCTGCTGCAAGGCCGCCCAATCGGACGCCACACTATTTCAAAGTTCGCTGGATTCAGAATGGCATCACGTTCAAAGATGGGGGTGTCAGGTTGTCTAATGGCAAAGGCAACGCGCCTATCACACTCAAGTCTGATGCCTTGCCGGTCTATGTGGAACTGTATTTCCAACGGGGTTGCTACTATTTCTCATTGGTCTACAAGGTCCAGACACCCCAAGCGTGAAACCGGCA
>JAJDUM010000034.1 GCA_022826645.1 Candidatus Poribacteria bacterium | reverse complement strand
TATCTACAATACCTGAGTCAACCTCAGTTGCAAGCCTATCAGAATCAACGAAAGATAGCTATTGAACCGGTGTTTAATTTACTGAAGATGCTGTTAGCAACTGATAATAACCATAAGCAACTCCCCGTCAGTGGCAAAGCGAATGTGGTGACCTGTTTGGCACTGGGGGTGGTGTCGCTCCAAATCGCTATGTTAATGAATTCCATCTACGGCTTACCATTAAGAAACGTAACCTATCTCATTACTCTATTTCGGTAAAAGTATTTATGAACCACCCTCAGCTAATTATCACGTACACGCCCAACAAACTCATTAAAGAAATAGTATCCCATTGCAGAAAGTCTCGATCACCTTGTTTACCCTCATCCTTTAAGATTGGGATTATCGTTGCTTTCTTACCTGAAAAATTTAGCGTATCATAGACTCTTGAATACGGGTAAGACCGCGTCCTTTTTGGTGACACCCAAGAACTTAAAGCAATCTGCTTGGTTGGATCAATCTGCAGAATAAAGGTTGTTTTTTCTGAAAGTGCTGCGTCAAAATCTTTATAACTGAAAGATTTAAGTTTGCTGCATAGAAATGGGGTATCTTTTACTCCAGTGATTCTAGCGAAAATATCCATCGGGTTCTCGTTGCACCTCTAACTGAGGCTGAAATAACTGTCCCTGATCAACAATTGGACGAAGTTGATCAACCGCATAGTCGATGTATCTTTGTTGCGTTTCAATGCCGACATGTGCTCTGTCCAATTTTTCAGCAGCACAATTTGTCTGTCCGCTTCCGGCAAAGATGTCAATCACTGAATCCCCTTTATAGGAGTAAAACTGGATGACCCGTTCTGCAAGTTCTAACGGAAATGGACACGGATGCAGATTCTCTTGAGGAGCTAACGGACGGATTTTCCAGACGTTTTTGCTCTTCTCACCTTGATAATCCTTCAAATCGATTTCATTTTTTGTTTTCTCTTCATCACTTCTATTCCAATAAATGTTGTTCTGACTTTTCTTATCGGCAGGTTTCTGGAAGACAAATACATATTCGGCAACCAGGCTGGGATAGTAATATCCGGGATAGGGATGCTGCAACAATACCCCTGATCTCCTATCTCTCGCAACTGGCTTTTCCCAGATAATATCCTCCTTGAATTGCCATCCAATTTCCTCCAGCCAACTGACAAAATGAAACGGGAGCGCCGTGCGCATACCATTCCATAAGACCGGGGCTATATTTACCACGTTGTGTCCCCCTGGCTTCGTAATTCGCAGCAACGCCTTGAACCGATTCTCTAGAAAAAGCCGATATTCCTCGTAGGATATATCTTCTCGCTCCCATCGTGCTTTGGTGCCGTGCAGTTTTTCAATATGTTCCTCGTAATTGATTGCGTTTAGGTAGGGAGGCGAGGTGAACCCAAGCATAAAATGGTTGTCGGGGAAATTATCCATGACAGAGAGACAATCCCCTTTGATAATCCGCCCATTACCAATTTTGATTTCTTCTATGGCTGTCATAAGCTTAAAGTGGTCTGCGATTATCCAATCTGCTGATACAAATTCGCCATTTCGATCGCTGTAACGGCCGCTTCAGCCCCTTTATTCCCCGCCTTGGTACCAGCACGTTCGATTGCCTGCTCAATCGTATCGGTGGTGATAACGCCATAAATAACCGGGATCCCTGTATTGAGAGAAACTTGCGCGATACCTTTTGCACTTTCGTTGGCGACAAAGTCGAAGTGGGGGGTCGCGCCACGAATGACCGCACCGATACAGATCACTGCGTCATACCGTTCCTTTTCGGCAAGGCGCTTCGCCGTAGTGGGAATCTCGAACGAACCGGGTGTCCAACAGATGTCCACGTCATTCTCGTCTACCCCGTGACGTTTGAGTGCATCAAGCGCTCCATCTAATAACTTGGTGGTAATAAAGCTATTAAACCGACTGATCACGATCCCAATTTTCAGATTTGTGCCGATAAGATTGCCTTCGTAGATATTTGGCATTGTCCTCCGGTGCCGGTCGGTTAGCCCTGAACCATTAAGCCGTCATAACCGTGCACCGTCTCCTCCTTCTCGTCATTGATAGTATCCAGCAACAGATGCCCTAACTTCGTTTTTTTGGTCTCCAGATAGTGACGATTGAATTCGTGCGGTTTGATTTGGAGCGGAATCCGCTCGACAATCTCTAAGTCGTGCCCCTCCAGACCGCTGACTTTGCGTGGATTGTTTGTCAACAAACGCATCTTCTGAACACCAAGGTCCGTCAAAATCTGGGCACCCACCCCGTAATCCCGCAAATCTGGAGGGAAGCCGAGCCGTTCATTCGCTTCAACGGTGTCAAGTCCCTCGTTGTCTTGTAATCTATAGGCACGAATTTTGTTTCCCAGTCCCATGCCCCGTCCTTCTTGGCGCATGTAGACCAAGACACCCCGTTCCTCCTTCTGGATAAGTTGCATCGCCTTCTCTAACTGCTCACCACAGTCGCAGCGTAGCGATCCAAACACATCTCCGGTGAAACACTGTGAGTGCATCCGTACCAATACCGGCTCACCGTCCGAAATGTCTCCTTTGATCAAGGCAATGTGGGTTTTCTCGTCATCCGCGCTTTGGTACGCATGGAGTCTGAAGTATCCGTGCTGCGTCTGGAGGTCAGCCTCCGCAACCCGCTTGATGAGCGTCTCCGTTTGCCGTCGATAGGCAATAAGGTCCGCAATGGTGATGAATTTTAATCCGTATTTTTGGGCAAATTCAGAGAGCTGCGGGAGGCGTGCCATCGTGCCATCTTCGTTCAAGATTTCACAGAGCACTCCCGCTGGATGGAGGCCCGCCAGACGCGCCAGATCAACTGTCGCCTCTGTATGACCGGCACGCCGTAAGACGCCGCCTTCCTCTGCCTGCAACGGGAAGATATGACCGGGACGGACGAAATCCTCGGCTGTCGCCTCGGGATGGGCGAATTTTTGAATTGTATGCGCCCGCTCGTAGGCGGAGATCCCGGTGGTCACATCGCTGGCATCAATTGTTACCGTAAACGCCGTATGGAGTTGGGCGGTATTTTTCGAGACCATTAACGGGAGATTTAGTTGTGACAGACGTTCTGCAGTCGCGGGGAGACATATCATGCCACGACCGTATTTCGCCATGAAATTGATCGCCTCCGGTGTGGCTTTTTCGGCTGCCATGATTAAATCGCCTTCGTTTTCTCGATCTGGATCGTCGGAAACGACAATCATCTCCCCATTCCGAATCGCTTCAATGGCTTCTGGGATTGTGTTAAACCTCATAGGCAATGCCTTCATTCAGTCCAAATTTTTATCTCTAAATATACCCGTGTTTTGCTAAAAAGTCCATGTCAATTGATGTCCCCTCGGCCAAAGGGTAGGTCAATAGTCGTTCGATATAACGGCCTAACAGATCCACCTCTATATTCACGCGAGCACCAACGCGTTTAGCCCCTAACGTTGTGATCTGCTTGGTATGAGGGATAAGCGCGACCTCAAAGCCGTCATCAAACAGATTTGAGATTGTCAGACTGACACCATCAACACAGACCGAACCCTTATGCACCACATACCGCATCGCCTCTTGAGAGATCGAAACCCGCATTAGGGAGGAGGTGCCTTCCTCCTGCCAGCCGCTGATGGTCCCGACCTCGTCAACATGTCCTAGAACAAGATGCCCACCCAATCGGTCCGCCAAGCGCAATGCGTTCTCAAGATTGACCGAATCGCCGGGCCTGAGGGATCCCAACGTGGTGCGCCGCAATGTTTCGGCGGAAACATCGGAGGTAAAATTGTCGTGTGTTAGGTCGGTGATCGTCAGACAGACGCCATCTATTGCAATACTATCCCCGACAGCCCCATCCGATAGTATCTCTGCGGCTGCGATAGTTAGGGTTCCCGCTTGTGAGCCGTGTTGAATTTCCTTCACGCTTCCTAGCTCTGCAACAATTCCTGTGAACATAACTATCTGCTTTGGTTCCAATCTTGCTATTTAAGCCGGTCCCCACATATCCTTGCCGGGGATGTTGGTTGCGGTCAGATGGATTATTATAGCATGACCGAGAGGTGCTGTAAACCAAAAACCTAAAAGCCTTAGTAGTTCGTGATTAAGAATCCCGACCTTTATTAGGGAGTATCTTTCTGGACACAGCCAACCACAGAAAAGCATTGACTGATATCTTGACTGTGTAGTATGCTAGTTTCCACAGAATTCTTTAGTGAAACCGAAATGCTCCGCCCGGATAAAGGATAGAAGCAAGCGACACACAGTTGCCTCGCATACATTTCCGATCACAGGAGGAATAAATTGATGAGAACACAACTTTTTCGTTTCGCTTTTTCCCTGTTAATTTATGCGTCAATTCCACTGACAGCAGGGGCACAGGTGGTGGCAATCCCCGACTCTAATCTCCGCGCTGTCATCGAAGCTGCTCTCGGCAAGCCATCAGGTGGCCCGATTACTGTGATAGAGATGGAAACTTTGATCCATCTTGAAGGAGACGACGCTAATATAAGTAATTTGGCCGGGCTTGAGTTTGCAATCAACTTGACTTGGCTAAACCTTGGAGACAACTCTATACGGGATATTTCGGCGGTGGAGGGATTGACGAACCTGTCAGTGCTATATCTTTGGAACAACGCCCTATCAGACCTTTCGCCGCTGACAGGATTGATCAATCTGATAGAACTAGGCCTTGGGGGTAATTCGGTATCTGACATTTCGCCTCTAGCGGACTTGACTAACCTGAAATCGCTAGATCTTAGCAATAACCCTATATCGGATATTGCGCCGCTGACAGGGTTGTCCAACCTAACGGAGCTGGATCTTGACGAGAACTCTATATCAGACATTCCGCCGCTGACAGGGTTGACCAACCTGACAAACCTGTCTCTTAGTAACAACCCTATATTTGATATTTCGGCTATAGCAGGATTGACTAACCTAACATGGCTGTCTCTTAGTAACAATTCTATATCGAACATTTCACCTCTGGCAAGATTAACCACACTGACAGGATTGTCTCTTAGGAATAATCCAATATCGGATATTTCGCCTCTGGTAGGGTTGATTAACCTCAAACGGCTGTTTCTTCACAACAACTCTATATCGGACATTTCGCCTCTGACGGGATTGATTAACCTGATAGATCTAGATCTTGGGGGTAATTCAGTATCTGATATTTCGCCGGTGGCAGGATTAATCAATCTGACAGAACTGGATCTTCACGACAACTCGATATCAGACATTTCGCCTCTGACAGGATTGATTAATCTGAAATGGCTGTGGCTTGAGGACAACTCGATATCAGACATCTCAGCCTTAGTAACAAACGCGGGGTTGGGAGACGATGACATAGTTGGGCTGCGAAGAAATACCCTGAACTACCCATCAATCCAACACATCCCAGCATTACAGGCGAGAGGCGTTAGCGTACGCGTTGACCACCGCACGGTTACTACAATCCTGAAAATATCGGGCGACCAACGCGGTTTTCCTTCTTCGACACTGCCGAATCCGTTTGTTGCTGAAGTGCGCGATGAGTATGGTGCTGCCTATGAGGGGGTACCGGTCACATTTGCCGTAACTGCCGGGAACGGTACACTCAGTGTAACGCACGCAACAACCGATAGAACCGGCAAGGCGCGGAGCACACTCACGCTGGGGCCGGATGTGGGGATATATACGGTCTCTGCGACTGCTGCTGGATGGGTAATTGACGATCCTGTGTTCTTTAGCGTTATCTCCGATACGAAACCCCCACCGGTTGCAACGGATGTCAACGGAGACGGGACTGTGAATATCCTCGACTTGGTTTTGGTTGCATCTGCTTTCGGAAGGGAGGGGCCAAATCTGAGAGCGGATGTTAACGGCGATGAAGTGGTCGATGTGGTAGATTTGGTGTGGGTTGCCGACGCGTTTGGGGCTGCGGCAAATGCCCTCTGAGGGCACCTAGCGCCGTTTGGGCTCCTTCTAATTCTAGAAAAAAACGTAAAGTTTATTCCAATTCAAAAGGAGAATAGGTGGGTACATTTCAACAGGTAACTCTTCGTTCGTGTCTGTGGTTCATTAGCCTTTGTACAATCCTTACTATAGGCATGATGGCTTGTGGTAGTGGTAATAATGACGACGATGATGATAATGATTGGGTCGGCACATGGAGTCTCGAAACTTTTAATAATCAGGGTTTAGAGCAGGTTTTGGAACAGGAATTGGCACCAGAAGGGGTAACTATTTCTATTGTTACCAATAACTGGATGTTCAATAACGATGGGACGTTGGAAGCGGAGATCGGTTTTAGGCTTGGAAATCAAGGGAACGACTCCGGAATTTCGTTAACAAGTTCAATTAAGACAACAGGCACTTACTCCCTATCTGGCTCTGACTACACTCTCACACTGGAAGAGATCCCTATAGCATCTCTTAAGGAAAGCACAGGTGCATGGTCGAGAGAAGGGAATATCCTCACACTCAACAGTGATGATGGTAATAGCATTACCTTCAAGAAGCAATAAGTCTCCGCTAGCAGATAAGTTTACTACTCACTCACCCAACCAGCTTCTTAAATGGAAATATGCAAACGGAAAAATCACTCGACAGTGTTACGCTCACTATCATTAACAACTACCTTGTCAATACCTGCCGTGAGATGGGATTGGCGATGATGAAAACCTCATACTCCTCCATCTTTAACGAAGGGCTGGATTTCTCCTGTGTTATCTTTGACCGTGATGGCGAGATGGTGGCTTATGCGGAGTTTTGTCCCGCCCAAATCGGCGCGATTCTCTACACAATGCAGTGGACTATCGCCGAAATCGGTCTGGAGAACTTCAAGCCTAGGGATGTGGTGATGCACAATGACCCCTATCGTGGTGGCTGTCATATGCCAGAACATACCGTAATCCAAGCGGTTTACCACAACGGCGAGTTATACGGGTTCATCGGCAATATTGCGCACGTTACGGAAATTGGTGGGAAAGCGGTTGGCGGTTTTGCGGCGGATGCCAAGGAGGTGTACCAAGAGGGACTCCGATTGCCACCGGTCAAAATCATCCGGGAAGGCGAACCGGTTGAGGATATCTGGAAAATTATCCTTGGAAACCACCGGACCCCACGCACCTCTTGGGGGGATTTCCATGCGATGCTGGGATCCCTCAACGTAGCAGAGCGGCGACTCCATGAATTGCTTGACCGCTACGGATTCGATGAAGTGCTCAGCGCTGGAAAGCAGCTGATGGACTACTCGGAAGCGCGGATGCGGGCAGAGGTCCGAGACATCCCCAACGGGGAGTATCAGTTCGATGACTGGATTGAAAACGACGGCGTCGTTCCCGACAAACGGTATCGAATTAACTGTACGGTCATTGTAGAAGACGACAACATCCTGTTTGATTACACCGGTTCCAGTCCCCAAGCACGTGGTCCGTGCAATTGCACGTACGGTGTAACGGCATCTGCGACGTTTAACGCAATGCTCAATATCACCGACCAGACTATCCCTCGGAATTCAGGCTGCTACAGACCTATCCAACTAATCGTCCCGCCGGGCAGTGTTGTGAACGTGAAGCACCCGGGACCGAGTGTGGGAGGCAACTCCGAGATCCACGAACGGATTGTCGATGTGCTATTCGGTTGTCTATCCGGCGCTGTGCCGGAGCGCGTTGCTGCGGCGACCGGTGCGAGTTCCTGCAATTTTCTTTTCGGAGGAATCCATCCAGACACGGGGCAATACTACGCGAACTACCACATCGACGGCTGTGGCTGGGGTGGTAAGGCAACGGGAGACGGAAATCACACGCAGTGCCCAATTAACGGAAATTGCCGAAACACCCCCGTAGAAGTCTTTGAGACACGCTACCCGTGGCTGACAAAAACATATCGTATTGTCGAGGGTTCGGGCGGACACGGAGAACATCGTGGTGGTTGCGGTAGTGAACGTATTATTGAGGCACTCGCACCGGAAATCACGGTTTCGAGTTTTATGGACAGGCATGAAACGGGGGCGTGGGGCCTATTTGGCGGAAAAGAAGGGGCGAGCGGCGCGGTACGGATTCGGAAAAATGAGGATGACACTTGGCGAACCTTCTCAGAGGTTTATGGGACCGCCTCGCCCAATAAATTCGCCGACATTCAGGTCCAAGCCGGCGATGAGATTCGTATTGTCAGTCCGGGAGGCGGTGGGTATGGTCCCCCTGAAACTCGAGAACCGAGCGAGGTTTTGGAAGACCTCTGTGAGGGCTTAATATCCCTCGAAGAAGTACGGGATATATACGCTGTGGTTCTTGTTCAGGTGGGTGACGCCTGGCGTATCGATAAAGAAAGAACAGCAGACCTTCGCCGTGAAAGGGGTATTTCCTGATGGCTCAGTGGGAACCGATTTCCGATGCACTATACGCCACACAGATTCACCACTGCGATCTCTGCGGAAAGATGTTGGTCAGACGGCTATGGCATGTGGAATACGAAGGGAAATCCTTAGCTTTTTGCGATGAGCGATGCGAACGTACGTGGTTTGACTACTGGTTACCTCGCTACGGCAAGACACACGGCTTTTCCAATGATGGAAATTGAGAGTTACGCGCAAATATATATCAGGAATGGTACATTTTCGTGCGGGGCAAGATGCCTCACCCACCGTCTTAGGCATCCCAGTACAGTTGGCTGCGCAACTCTTAGACATTAAGGATCACCGACGCATTTCAGACAGGATGTATCTCGCTTTTGCTTTCGAGAGATTGTAGGATTGCCACGGGCTTTCGGAACTTAGTTCGGACCTTTTCTCACGTAGAAATACTGCCATTTGCTTTGGAGCCGTATCCTCACCGCCGATGTAACTCAGGCGGATTAATTCTGGTATCGCATCGTAGGATAGCTCTTGTAAATATTCAAGATCAATCTTACCGGTCGTAAAGTACCTATCGACGTTTTTCCGTGCAATAACTGCGTCAACATTGACATAATTCAGGGTGGTATAGGTAAGCAGCGCAGCAATCGCAAAGGCTTTGAGCAAAGGGAATTCCCTCCGCCAGAGCTTGTAAAGGGTAAGCATAAACAGCACAAAAAGCAAGCCGATAAATGTGTGGGCGAAAATCCGTGCGTAGGTGTAGCCGTACGCTTCCTCGTACAACTTCAATCGCAAGTGTGCGGAATAGAGCATAATCACGGTGCAAAGTACGAGCAGACAGCGCAGCACAAGAACTAAATGATCTAACTTTCCGTCATTTTTTGTGACGTGCAGACCTATCAGCAAAATACTTAAGTTAATGACAGTAACTACAATTAACTCCGAAAAACCCCGTCTCGCGTATTCTGCGTAAGTGTAATCAGGGATAGAACGGATCACTGCCTCACCACCAAAAAGATATGTGAACTGAATCGCACAGAACAGAATGTAGACGGCGTTTACCATCACCAAAACCGTAACAACGATCGTAGCGTCTGAGCCCCCTGTACCTCTGTCCACCGGTACGGACCCTCCCTTCACCTCTGCTTTTAATACAACGGCCAAATAACCAAACAGCAACAGTGTGATAATCCCAATAACTCCCACATGCTCGGCGAGAGGAATAGAACCAATAGATTCTAAGGTCTTGAGAATAGTAACCATTACATTTTGAAAAACCGTATCTGCCTCCGCAAGTAATGCAATCACAATAACCAAGAGAGGCGCAGAGATTACCAAGCCAAGGAAAATGCTTCTGAAAGTCTTACGCTTTTCCGGTGCAATTCTGTACGCGACCTTCGCCAGTGAAATAGCTTCGAAGAATACCTTGGGAGCATTGTCAAAAATTTGACGGAGTAATCCTCCCATAAAACGGATGACGCATCGCACGCTAGACCACTCATATCCATAGACAAGCAGTGTCGTCTGAACAAGCAGGAGCAGTGGAATCAGGACAAAATTGCGGGCAAGCAACACCGGGTTTGAATGGATGGCAAACGCAGCCGAGAGCAATAAAATAGGGATAAACAGAAACCAACCAAAGTCAATTTGGAACGAAACCTGTCTGCGTGAAGCAACCCAGAATAAACAGTAGAAAACGACCACAAACAACGGATATGAAACCCCGATCGCCTTTCCATAAAACAAGTAGTCAAAAATGATCCCTGCTACGAGCGCGAGTATCGCAAATAATCGAATTTCTCGCGCTGTGATGTTTGTGCATCCCATGCTTTGCCCTCACTATTCATCATTTTATAAAGAAATAAACCGTCAATTGGTTACATCAACCGCATAAGCTACGTCGTACATAAGGGGTAAACACCAAATCTGACTTATTACTCGTTACACATTATTTTCTCGGTGTCGCTCAATGAGATCAGGGGGCAAAGCAATTTGCGTTAAAGAAGTCTATAACTACCTACCAAGTCAACACAGCCCCCAACGATTTATCGCGCTCATCGCGCAGCAGTCGGTAAGCTTCTCCCGCTTCTGTATAAGGTACTCGGTGTGTGATTAAACGACTTACGTCAATCTCATCTCGCTCGATCATTCTCAGGATCTGACGACGGTTATATTGCTGCGTCCACGGGAAGGCAGGCGTCGCAACTGTTGGACATTTCGGCTGGTGACACCCGACTAACGTGAGTTCCTTCAGGTGGAAATCCATGAAATCCACCTCGATTTTTCGATGCCAAATGGAGCCCAATGCCATAATTCGCCCTCCGATCCGCGCCATATCGAACGCAATCGGCAGCAGCTCTGGATAACCGGAAGCCTCAATGGTCACGTCCAATCCACGTCCCTCGGTGATGCTCTGCACTTCGGCTGAAAGATTACAGCGGCTCGGATTCAGGGCATGTGTCGCGCCCGAAGCCTTTGCTACTTCCAGCCGAGGATCACTCAGATCTACTGCAATAAGGACCTCAGCTCCCGTTTGGGCTGCGAGTTGCAATGCTAGTTGACCGACGAGTCCCATCCCGGTGATGCAGGCGAATTCGCCAAGTTCAATCCGTGCTTTTCGGACACCGTGCATAGAGACGCTTCCGAGTACGCCAAAGGTGCCGTCCTCAAACGACACGGTCTCCGGCAGCTTCGCTAACGACTGTGGTGCAGCAGACACAGTTACATGACTTGCGTGGCGTCCCAGTGACAGTACCCGGTCGCCCACTTCATACCCTTCCACCCCTTCACCGATTGCGATAATCCGTCCAGTGTTGGAGTAGCCGGGGGCGAAATCCTCCGTCCGTCCCTGCTCTTGCGTGCCGAGTTCCGTTCCCGCACTGATCAATGTACATACTGTCTCAATAAGTACTTCGCCCCTTCCCGGAGTACGAATCTCCGTTGTAGTTATACCAACGCTATTATCTGGTCTGACAACAACCTGTGTACCTGTTTGTACCATCATATTCCTCCGTGCAAATGTAATGCCACTCATTTGTAAAAATGGTTTAAGTTATTCTTTGGAGCCCCAGCGAGGCACATGCGTATAGAAAAGCAACATATACTGTGTGTTACGTAATACGTGAAGCGGAGAAACAGTTTTAAGACTGATTTCTTGGGCGGACAACTCTGCGTTCCGCTCATTTCTATTGCTCCAGAGAAGCGGTGTGTCGATGAAATTCTGTATAAGATTACCCAAATCATCAACCATCGAGCGGATGGACGCATTCCCAGCAACCGAACCTACCTCATAGCAATAGTGAGGGTTCCCAACACTTTTTGTATCAAGATTAGTGACTTTGGCGTTCTTACAGTGGATTCGCGATACCACCGGTCTTCACACCAATGTGAAGAATTCGCACTTGCTTTAACAATATAAAACAGTCTTTAACAGAAATGAGGCAATATCATGCTATATCTCAACTCAGTTGCAAATGTTGCATCCACCAAAACGGCGAAAAAATACGCAATATGTTCCGAAAAAATTCCCGCCATGCAAAATATACCAGAATTGGCACCATCAAAGGAGTTGCTTGTACGGTGGGAATCCAAAGAAATTAATTGGAGGACGTTTCGCAAACAGTTCACGGAAGAGTTGAAGGCAGAATCCCGCGAGCAGAAGAGCCAACTTAGGGGGTTGATGGAATACAGTTTGGAAAATGATGTCACCCTTCATTCGCCGGAGCCGAATAGCGAACATACCTACCGCGCCGTTTTGGAAGAAGTCATTAACGAGATCTGGCAACGCGAGGGACGCACAGATCGGGCGCTCAATCTCGCAGGAGAACCGGTCGAGGCACCCCATCTACCCGTGACAGATCAGGAGCAGATGCAACAGATTGCCGCAGAATGCGCGTCTTTTTCCTCAATGCATTCAGATAATTCGCCCAAAACATGTCAGCGGTGCAAACATCTCGATCAACAGGTCTTTATGTGTCCAACAACAGCCCAGGTCGTCGTAGATTATAAGTGGACAACCCCGCTCTGGATGGGCGTTCAAACTTGATACGCGCGAACTGTATTGAGGAATTCCTGCACCTCGGGTGGCACGAGGTGATCTACCGAATTTCCTGCCTGAATCTGCGTCCGGATGTCCGTTGAAGATATGTCTGCAAAAAATTCTGGAAGCTCAATAAGATCAATGCGGTCCGCGTAACACCGGTAGTCCGGCACTTCTATTACCTGTCTCACAGCTTTTGCGTCATAGTCTTGGCGGTTAGCGACAATGAACCGACATTGGGCAAAAAGGGCTTCCAATGCACCGTGTAAATCGGTATAATACTTCGGGTCGAAGAGGCGAATGAAGGTATCGTAGCCGACAATAAATGAAAAGCGTGTACCAGGAGGGTATACCGGTTTTAACGCTCCGATCTTCTCGATGTATTTGCCATGGCTGCTAGCGGCAACAGAAAAGTCCTTGCGGTTGGCTGCATAGAGTTTGAGCATCAGTAGGCGATCTGCAAGAGAAAGACCGAATATATCCTTATCAACGTTTGCCCTTGCCAAGATCAGTAAAATCTCGTCGAGGTGGTACTTCTCTTGTGCTGCCTCGATCATTTCGATGTGGGCAACAGTGAGCGGGTTAAAAGATCCGGAAAAGATACCGAGTTTCCTACCACCTGTCCTAATATGCTGGGCAGCGCGACACACCCAAGCAACTTGGGGATCGCTGTTAGGATCCAGCCGGTCAACAAGCAATTCCAGACGACGATTCTCCTCAAAATGTTCGGACATCCGAATGCCTTCCAAAATCAGATTCCTCCGTGAGTTAACCTTTATCCATCATACACCACTTCAGTTCGTTACAGTTTTAGGGTAGCACCACCAATGCCAATTATCAAGCGAAATCTTAATCCCTTATGTCATCTTGCAGGCTTGGCCTTAACAGATCGGGCTGCACATCGATCGGCGCTTAAAATATACTTGAATAGCTTCCAGTATGTTGTGCTCACGCTGCTCTTTCTGGGCATCCCTATATCCCTGACGGAGGATGCTTCCAGTGCAACGGATACACCAACGGGCAGCCACCAAAGGATGCTCACCCTTCTCAAACAGATCGCTGATCAGACCGCCGAAACGAACAGTTATATTGGCGAGGGGATGGCACACCAGCTACGTAGGCACCTCACCAACTTACCGGTCGATGCATCGGACCTAACGCGGTGGCGTCTCCATGTAGAGTTAGGCGAAGCAGAGCTTCGGCTCGGCAATGAAACGGCGGCAATTGACCAACTCACACAGGCGGGACGGCTGCTTTCTCGACTGAAGGGACAGCTTTCTTCATTGATGGCGAATCAAACTCTCTTTCGACTGAGCGTGGCGTATATGCGACAGGGTGAAACAGAGAACTGCTGCCCCGATCAGGCTGGGATTGCGAGTAATCCTGACAGTTGTATTCTGCCGCTGCGCGATGGAGGCATCCACACCCAACAGGAAGGATCGCAAAACGCAATAACCTATCTCACAGAAGTTCTACGCAACACAACGGTTGAATTACCACTGCATCTGGAAGCGAGATGGCTGCTCAACATCGCCTATATGACAATCGGAGGCTATCCAGAGCAGGTTCCGGGACCATATCTTCTTCCCCCGGAAGCATTCCAATCCACAGAAGATATGCCACGCTTCATCAACATCGCACCCCATCTGGGACTTGATACATTTGATCTATCCGGCGGTGCAATTATTGATGATCTCGACAACGACGGTTACTTGGATATAGTTGTCTCAACGTGGGATCCCGCTGGACAGATCCGCTTTTTCCGCAACAACAGGGACGGAACCTTCTCAGACCAGACGGAACAGGCGGGGCTTTTGGGTTTATACGGCGGGTTGAACCTTCTCCAGGCAGACTACGATAATGATGATGATATTGATATCCTTGTGTTGCGAGGTGCTTGGTTGGAGGCAGCTGGACAGCACCCCAATTCACTTCTACGGAATAACGGCGGTGGCACTTTTACCGACGTAACATTCTACGCCGGTTTGAGCGATGTTCACTATCCCACTCAAACGGCATCTTGGGGAGACTACGATAACGATGGTTATCTTGACCTATATGTTGGGAACGAGTCAACCGAGGCGTTCAATGCGCCCTGCCAGTTGTTCCGCAACAATGGCGATGGCACGTTTTCTGATATGGCGAAAGAGGCCGGTGTGCAAAACTACAGCTTTACCAAGTCCGTGATCTGGGGTGATTACAATGCGGATAGGTTCCCGGATCTTTATGTATCCAATTTCAAAGGTGTCAACCGCCTCTTTCGCAACAACGGCGATGGGACTTTCACCGACATGGCAACGGAACTCAATATCCACCTACCCGAGCGCAGCTTCCCCGCATGGTTCTGGGACTTTGACAACGATGGCGTGTTGGACCTGTATGTGTCTGCCTATTCCGCTGGCATTTCGCACCTTGC
Source organism: Candidatus Poribacteria bacterium (assembly GCA_022826645.1). Taxonomy (GTDB): domain Bacteria; phylum Poribacteria; class WGA-4E; order WGA-4E; family PCPOR2b; genus PCPOR2b. Next base: position 33,411 of record JAJDUM010000034.1, on the reverse strand, counting down.
GGCGCAGGCACTGGGCATCTCTATTGGGCATCAATCCCCTATAGCGAACGCAGCATCAAAATCGACCTACCATAACCGCCCTGACCTGAGTGAGGATGGTTTAGCTCATCTGTATCGCGGCGATGGGAATGGCCGTTTTGAGGAGGTTGGAAGGCAACAGAATCTGGTGCACCCCAACGCACCGATGGGGTCAAATTTCGGGGACCTCGATAACGATGGGTATTTAGACTTTTATCTCGGCACGGGATACCCGGACTATAAAAACCTGATGCCCAGCATTATGTATCACAACCGACGGGGCACAGGTTTTGTGGACGTGACCTACACTGGTGGTTTTGGTCATCTGCAGAAGGGTCACGCCGTGGTCTTTGCAGATCTCGATAACGATGGCGATCAGGACATCTTCGAGCAGATGGGCGGTGCCTTCCCCGGCGATGGATTTAGCAACGTCCTGTATGAAAACCCAGATTTAGGGAACCATTTCCTTACTATAAAACTTGTCGGCGTGGAATCCAACCGATCAGCGATTGGAGCGCGGATCCACCTGAGAGTCCTTGAAAATGGTGAGCAACGCTCCATTTATAAACATATCAACAGTGGGGGCAGCTTCGGTGCCAATCCGCTCCGGCAAACAATCGGTTTGGGACAGGCAGACAAAATTGAGACACTGGAAATATTCTGGCCTACTACCGGAACTACACAAAGGTTCCACGACGTACCGCTGAATCAATTCATTCAGATTACCGAGGGCGAGACAGAGCACACGATAATCCATCTCAAGAAACTCAAGCTCGGGTCAGACACTCAGACAGGGAGCGATAGGACTGAAATCAGCAAAGATAATCACAAGCACGACTCGACGGACGCATCACAGGCTAATTCGGAGGGCAGCGATCTCCCGGAAATGGGTTCCACGGACTACGTTACATTTTATAATGACGGATTAGACCTGAGCAGAAGCGAAAATTATCTTAGGTCTGTAGAAGCACTCAAGAAAGCCATCCAGATTGACCCCGACCGTGAAGAAGCGCATCGTCTCCTTGGGCGCATCTACCTGCTTTATCTCTCCAAAACTACAGAAGCAATTGAATCGTTTAAGATCTCGATTAGATTAGCCCCCGACGATCCCGTTCCACACCAAATGCTTGGTGTCGCTTACTTCAAACAGAATAAGTATCCAGAGGCGATTCAGGCGTTACGTCGAGCGATTACGTTGAACCCTGAAGTCACTCCGGATTATCCTTATCACCCGTATTACGATCTTGGCATGGTATATCTGAAACAGGGAGACTTTCACGATGCGATTAACTGCTTTGAACAGGCTATCGAACTGGACCCAAATCAGATCCGGGCGTACTACAGTTTAGGAAACGCATATATCCGCCAAGGAAATGTGCAGAAAGGTGCTGAACTGATCAGAAAGTATCAGCATCTCAAGCCTTACATGAACCTTGTGTCACAGCTTGAAATCGCGATTCAACAGGATCCAGAGAACTCGGAACGGTGGCATCAGCTGGGGAGTGTTCACGCCCAACATGGTAGATTTGAAAGAGCTGTTGCACCTTTAGAACAGTCCATCAAACTGAGTCCGGGCAACTGGGAAGTCTACAACGTGCTCGCGGTCTGCTATATGAGGCTCAATCGACTGGACAGAATGCTGGGTGTATGTCAAACTGCTGTTCGCCTTGCCCCCGATGAACCGAAGGCGCATAACACGCTTGGTATGAGCTATTTTCTCCAGAGAAGGTATTCTGACGCATCTGAATCGTTCATCACTGCGACTCGGCTTGACCCACGGAATCCAGAGTTTCATGAAAATCTGGGCGAAGCGTATAAACGGTTAGGCGAGTCAGCAAAAGCGGCTCAGGAATTTAGAATCGCTCGACGGTTACGAGGGCGATAGAAGACCGGCTGAAAGAATGAAAAGAAAGCTAAAACAGAGTTTTTTCCTCACACTCAATCTCCTCATTGCTACTTCCCATGCCCAAATGTCGGTCCAGTTCGTCGATGTGACTACCGAAGCGGGCATTACGTTCAAGCACGTCAGTGGCGCTAGCGATCGGAAGTTCTATCTAGAGACCATGGGGTCCGGGGCGGCATTCTTCGACTATGATAGTGATGGGGATTTAGATCTGTACATCGTGAACGGAGCACCACTGCCCGGCTTTGAGATGGATACTCCACCCACGAACGTCCTCTATCAGAATGACGGGAATGGCGGATTTGTGGAGGTCACGAAGCAGGCAGGTGTAGGAGACCTCGGCTACGGCATGGGCTGCGTTGCAGCAGACTACGACAACGATGGGGACACAGATCTATATGTGACCAACTTCGGCAATAATGTTCTCTATCAGAACAACGGGGATGGCACATTCAGGGATGTGACAGTTCACGCTGGCGTGGGAAACGGGGAAAAATGGAGTTCAAGCTGCGCCTTTGTGGACTACAATCATGACGGAAACTTAGACCTATATGTCGTCAACTATCTCGATTATGATTTGACAACTGATCGGGATTGGTTCGATCCGCGTGGTCGGCGGATCTACTCCAATCCGCAGGTCTACGCAGGTGTCCCCGACACGCTTTATAGGAACAATGGCGATGGGACGTTCACCGATGTTACGAGGCAGGCTGGTATTTACAACAAAACGGGCAAAGGACTCGGCGTAACTTGTGGAGATTACGACAACGATGGACGTATCGACATTTATGTCGCCAACGACACAACTCCCAATTTTCTGTACCGCAATTCTGGTGATGGGCGGTTTGTGGATATCGGTCCCTTTGCGGGTGCAGCGTATAACGAGCATGGTGTCGCGGAAGGTGGAATGGGGGTAGATTTTGGGGACTACAACAACGACGGTTCACTGGATATTTTCGTTACTAATTTTTCCAACGAAACCAATACACTGTACCATAACACCGCAGATGGTGCATTAGTCGATTTCACTAATATCGCGGGGCTGGGAGAGGTCAGTTTTCTGAAATTGGCTTTCGGGACAAAGTTCTTCGATGCGAATAATGACGGTGCATTAGATCTCTTTGTCGCTAATGGCCACCTCTATCCTACCGAGTCAGACGCGCTCGAATACGCACAAACCGACCAATTTTTCCTCAACACAGGCGAGGGGGATTTCGTTGACGTGTCTGAACAGTCGGGCGAGTACTTCTCAATCAGAATGGTGGGACGCGGTGCCTCCTTCGGCGACTATGATAATGATGGGGACACCGACATTTTTGTCGTGAATCTGAATCAGGAAGGGATTCTACTCCGTAACGAAAGCGGAAATGGACACAATTGGTTGACCATAAAAACCGTCGGGGTCAAAAGCAACCGCGATGGGATAGGCACGCGCGTCGAGGTTGTGACGCACTCCCGTATCCAGCTAAAAGAGGTGCAAGCCGGATCGAGTTATCTTTCGGGGCACGATCTACGGCTTATATTTGGGTTGGGGACGGAAACGAAAGCGGAAATGGTGAAAGTCACTTGGCCGAGCGGTGTGGTACAAACACTTGCAGATGTCGAAGCAAATCAGCTGCTTATTATCACCGAGGAGATCAGCGCACAGGCTCCGGGACACTGAGCATAATCTTCTACGATCGGCGTAAGACAGCACTTACTTTTCTCGCTCGGTAGCGATCCCCTAACGATTTGGAAAGGCTTTCCCTGTGGCGATGTAATAGAGCGATCTCTTGCCTATTTCGAGAATGAAGAGGATAACGACGGGTGCGATCAATATTAGCTGAAGCCAACCAAAGACCAGCGCAATCGGTATCGATAGCCCTATTGTTAGTCCCAAGATCAAGACATATACGACCTTGAGAAATCTATACCAGGCTTTGCCATTTAGATAGGCAATACCTTTTTGGCTTTGATTGGTCGGAGCAGTCATATCTCAACCGTCTGTTTTCTCTCATATAGAGGTCATAGGATCCCGTCCATTCGTTCATAGGAAACATAACTGATCAGCCAAGGGTTTATCCACATCTTGGTGCTGTTGATGCGCCGAAGATTTAAGCCATTTTCTCAAATCATATCAAGCTACCTCCGATAGATTCAACCCATCAAACTTCAATAGAACTTAACAAAATTTAACAGAATTTAACACTTTTTCAAAAATTTGGGGATCAGTTGCGACATGCCGCCCCTCTGAAGCGTTGGGAAGATTCCTCCGTCCACATGCTCTCAGATTTCGCCAGGACCTAATCAGTCTACTTCCAAGGCACAGGCACTCCCAACTCATCTGCCAGTTCTTCGAGGGACTGCACTTGGGACTTGTGGAGCGGAATACCGTTTTCACGACGTTCTTGGGTGAGTTCCCACTCGATTTCGCCGGGAAGGGTAACGCGATCAAATCCCTTACGTGGTTCGGCTTTGCGGGTCGTGCGGATCTGTTCGTCCATTTCCTCCTTAAATTCATCAACTGAGCTCAGACTCGCAACGTTGATAGCAAAGAAGAAGTGAGCGGTCGAAATTTTTTCAGGCGGTGCGTTCCGTGGATTGTACGCTTTATTGATTCCCATTAATCCGCCGCCCAACGGTCCACATAGCACGTCCATGATAATGGCGAGCGCAGAGCCCTTCGGACCCGCAGCAGGTAGAATCGCTGCCACCTTCGATGGATCATCGGTCTCCTCCCCGTCCGCGTCGAGTCCCCAACCTAACGGGATTTTCTGATCATACATCCGCGCTGTCCCAATCCTGCCGGCAGCTGCAGCACCACACGCCATGTCCAACACAATTGGCGGCTCGTCGCCAGCAGGGATCGCAAAAGCAAGCGCGTTGTTGCCAATTGAGTTCGTCCGCGCACCGAAGACGGCGACGTTCACGCCGCCCCCATTGGTAGTTGCAAACCCAATCATATCGTGCTCAAGCGCACGCATCGCATGACTTGAGGCGGCGCCGAAGTGATTGCTGTTGCGAACAACCACAACGCCGATCGAAGTTGCTTTGGCTTTTTCGATAGCGAGGTTCATTCCGTGGATAGCGACAAGGTGCCCCAACCCTTGGTCACCATCGAGTAGGGCGGACGCAGGACTATCCGCAAGCGTTTTCATGTCGGGATTTGGGTTGGTGTTTCCGCTTATCATTCCGCGCACATAGCCGGGTACGCCGCGTGTCGCGTGTGACGGGACACCCCGCAGATCCATTAAGACTTGCATCTGAGCGATGGTGTCGGCATACTCTCGTGCGACACCAGCTTTCTGGTACAGTTGGCTACAGACCTGTTGGAGCTGATCTGCGTTAACGATTGATTCCTGTTCGTGTTGATTCATGTTAGTCTCCTCATACGTGAAACGTGATGCGTGAATGAACCCAAAAAATCAGTTAGAATCACTCAAGTTGCAACTTCAAGCCCCAGCAGGGCGACATGCGTGTAGAATTCTACCTAGCAACTTGGGTCAGAACCATATCTTGATTTCACAACTATAGTGGATCTTAGAATTAATGAGACTGCCAATCGGCGAGGTTGGAAACCTCGCCTACCGGGGAGCGAAAGCGGTTAGGAAACCGCACCTACCGGCCCCGATACCTCCCCGATACATCCCCGATGAATCGGGACAGGCGGGATCGAAACCGAGGGGCGAAAGTGTCTATTTATTTTTAGAATTCACCATAGTTGGGAGCACGTAATGATTCAAGGACAAATGTAAAGGTTATACGGTCGATTAAGCCCGTCCGGGTCGCCCTGATCGAGCAGCACTTGTGGTGTCGCCCCCAGAACAGATCGGGCAACCCAACGATTGAGCGCAGGAATTTCTTCCGGCGAGAGCGCTTCGATTTCCTCAAGGGTAAAATAGCTGGCGGCATCCACCTCGCGCCCATCGGGAATGGGATCGTGCGATGAAGTGGACGTCAATCTAAAGATGAGATAGGTCGAGTTATCGCCTTCCTTCACACGATGGCGCACCCCAAGCAGTCCATCAACTGCTGCATGGATACGGGTTTCTTCGTAGATTTCCCGCACGACTCCCTCATGGGCACATTCATCCGGTTTGACATACCCGCCCGGAATCTGCCATTTCTTAGCACCGTAGGCGTGATGAACTAAGAGTAGCCCTTCATCACGGACGACCGCGCCACCAACGCCGAGCGTGAATTTCCATTCCATACGCTTCCCTGTTCCACACGGTCTCAGGTTGGACTTAACCTTTGGGCTGGATCCTTAAAGCCCCCATCGTTCGTTAATCTCGTCCTGATAACCTGTCACCCTATCGTTGTAGACATCATCGAACTTTACTGCCTGACCGATCCATCCCGATTCGTAGATCGCGTTACAGACCGCTTGCGCCTTCAAGCCATCGACCCCATCAAGTTCGGGCCTGCGCCGGCTACGGACCGCGTCCAGAAAGTCGTAGACCTCAAGCATTACTCCCTCGGTGATGCCGTGTGGGAACAGCCGATCTTTCTCTTCTGGACTGAGGTTTGCCATGTAGGTATTCTGCAGTGACTCTGGATCCTCAAGGCTCCCGTCCCACAGCTGCAATTCAGGGGATTGTGGGTATCCTCCGGTGCTATAGATGGAACCGAGGCTCCCGTGATAGCTGTTATAGCCGATACTGCGTCCCGGAGCAGCACCGGTGTTGACCCATTGACCAATAACGCCACTCTTGAATGTGATGGTTGCAAGTGCGGTATCCTCGACAGATTGAGGCACATAGTTGCCAGCCGCATCTTTGAACCTGTACTGGCTTAGATTCTCCGATCGGGCATAAATCTCGTCCGGTTCGCCGTAGAAGTAGATAAGGAGATCTATGTAATGCACCCCGCCATCAATAATACCGTTTCCGCCGCTTGTAAGTTTGTTTTTTCGCCATGTGGTCATTTCATTGCGCAAGAGATTTTCGGGATCTTTGTTAGCACCACCGACGCTCTGTCGGAAAAACATGCGAGGCTGCCCAATCCGGTTCTCTGTGTTAATCAGCCATTCTACGGTGCGGGGTCCCACCCATCGACGCACCTGCTCCGCGGTGGCAAGGATACGATTGTGAGCTTCTGCGCTCTTAATCATCTTCCATCCTGCCCGGACTGTTACCCCAAGCGGTTTCTCAACAATCACGTCAACCCCTGTTTCAAAACAGGTAATAGCGAGCGAGTGATGCAAGAAATGGGGACCACAGATGTCAGCTGCTGTCAATTCTTCCGCTGTTAGCATCTTATCAATATCGTCGTATACCTTGGGTTCTACGCCCTCCTGTGCCTCAGCAGCTCTCGCGGCAAAGCCTTTCGCCCGATCTATGTCAACATCACACATCGCTACAAAATCGAATATATCAATGCCTTGATTCTTGAGTCCAATGTAGGCATTCAGATGTGCGCCTGCCATCCCCCCACAACCAATGATTGCCAATCTGACCTTTTCTGCTTGCATAAAGTTCTCCCTATCTGAAGTTTCACGCCCCTGTCATTATTTTTCCATCATATCACGATGTATACAAAAGGTCAACGCCCAACGAATCAATGTATAGGGCTATTCAGTTTTCGGCTTTTTAGCCATTTTGTTTGAAAAAGCGCAACCGGGAGATCACGCCTACAGTGAGATGTCGGGATTCGGAGATCACGCCTACAGTAAAACTAAATGACCCTAAATCAATGTATTATGGTAGATTTTAGAATTACTGATACACTTTCAATGCACAACCAACCCCCTAAATCCCGCCCCCGATTCCATCGGGATGTACCACTTGTCAGGGGGACTTCAGAAACTGCTCGAAGGTCGAAGTTGTCGGCAAATGTCCACTTATTTGTCTAATCCACCATAATAGAGTTAGATGAGTTTCACATGTCTCCCGCTGGGGCTTTGTTCATTTGTACCCATCACAATCTATAAAGATGCCACCCCGCTGGGGTTACTGAGGCATATTACGTAATGAGCAATACACGCGAAGCAACAGGGCGCATATTTTCGTCCCCGACGCATTGTCCTCACTTTCCAGAGTCCTGCAACCGAGGTGAGGCACCCCCTATGTTCTATGAATGCCCGTTCCACCGAACCTACGAAACCGTCAAATATCAACAGAATCTCGTAACTTAAGATATTTGAAAAAACTTGAATACTAGGGGAAGATACCGGGAGGAAAATCGAGAGGGTCTTCTGAAAATTCTAGGAGTTACGCAGTTCAGTTTGTAGTAGGGCGATTTATCACCCGTCCAAACGCGCAATGAATTGCGCTACTACAAACCTAAGACCTTACTGTAGTTGCCCGTTTCTTAATCCCGATTTATCGGGGATGAATCGGGCATTGGAAATGGCGTACTGCGGTGATGAATCACCGAACTACAAAGCTTTGAGTGTTCAAGTGCGTAAGTCCTAAATTCATTAGAAATAGAACGCAAGGGTGGGAGAAATGAAAAATGGGAAGTCATTATAATTCAGGGTTCATCTTTTGTTGACGAGATAGATGCCATAAGCGACTAAGCACGCACCTACGACCAGCGCAAAACCGATCGCGTCGCCCAAGAGCAGATAGCTTAACAAAACGCCAAACAGCGGTGTCACAAAAAACAGTACAACCAACCTGCTCGGGCTGTACTGCTCAAGGATTGATGTCCAAGAGACAAAGCAAAAACCGGCAATAACGATTCCCTGATAGAAAATTGCGCTCACGCCGGAAACTGAAAAATGAAAGTTAGCCCCCCTCTCCAAGAACAGGCTCGAAATGAGAAAACATGGGATACTGAAAACCATTAACCAGAACAGGAGGCGATACGGGTGGATGGATTGGATTATCAGCTTGGTAACTACTGTCCGAAGCCCCAGCAGGCATCCACTCAGCAAGACAATGAGGTCCCCGCGCAGGTAATCATGCGCCCTAAACTGGAGATCACCGCCAAAGGTTAGCAGCACACCACCAAATGCGAGGGTAATTCCAACTGTTTTTCTGACCGAGAGCGAATCGCCCGGCACCCAGAAATGGGCAAATAACGCCGTAAAGAACGGGTATGTGCTGATGAAAACCGTGGATCGAGATGCCTCTGTTATCTGTGTTCCGAGGTTCAGGGTGGTAATTTGCAGTGTAAAAATCACCGACACAAAAATGAGCGGGAGCAACTCGCCCGGATTCAGTCGCAAGCGAACCCGCTGATGCAACGACCATAGTGTAATGGCAGCAAACCCGAGGAGAAACCGCATCGTCGCGAGTGCAAAGGGTGGAACTCCCTGCAAACCAATTTTAATCGACACTGAGTTCCCGCCCCAGAGCAAGCCCAGCAACAGTACCAATGCGATGACCTTAGCGTTTGGTTGGTCGGCGGCGATTTTAGGCTTTTTACTCATGCTTTCCCGCGCTTCTTTCTCCTACGTTTCGCGTTCTGAATTATACATCAGGTTGGATGCATTGCGGCAAAACGTAAGGAGATTGGAATCGCAGGAACGCTCCCATCCTTCCCTTCCAACCCCCATTCACCGAGTATCTGAGCAGTTCTCAATCGTAATTACTTGGGCGGTGGTCACCGAGCAGCCGCCGTTGGCGTGGTGTCGCTTTCGAGAGAATCGTATCGTCGAATTGGAATTTATTCAGATACGGTGGGAATTTCTGCGTAATCATCCGCTTGGCGTAATGAACCTGTAGCAGATAGCGGTCCTGATCGCTGGTATTCGCCGAACCACGGTGCCAGACCTCGCTTCGGAAAACCACGACATCGCCGGCGTTACACAGGATGCTGTGATCTCCAACCCCTTTCCACTCGACATCACCGTCTGGGCCTCGTCCCGCCTGATGGCTCCCCGGAATAAACTTGGTTGGTCCTAATTCCTCATACAGATCATCGAGATAGAAATGAGCGGTAGTGATAAAGATTGGAACCTTTACTCGTGGATCCTCCAGTACCTCTGCAGGGAGACTAATCGGGAGCCAATCGGTATGCAAGCCCTGGTCTGGACGTCCGGGTCCTGTTGTCCACGCAGTCATGCCAATCACGTGGCAATCGTCGCCATGGATGGCTTCGCCTAGCTCAATAATCTCCGGCTTGTCAAGATACTGCAGAAAAATGGCATCCCGATTGAAGGCATTGTTGATGTGTTTATTTAGGAATCCCCCGTTTGCAGGGGTGCTGTGTTTATCGAAACTCTCCGGTATCTGCGTCAACCGATCCATGGCATCCCGCAGTTCAGCAACTTCCTTAGCGTTGAGAACCCCAGGGAAGTAGACAAAGCCATCTTCCTCTATAGCGTTGACTCGACTCTCCAGATCTGGATATGCAACAAGTGGTAATACGTCAGCCATCTATTCGTTCCTCCTATGCTGATACTTTTTCTAATCTAAGTCGTTAGCTGTAGCCCCGCTCCAGCGTGCCGTCGCACAAACAAGAGTTACGGCATACGGGATATGCCTACTATAGTAAATCCCAAAAACAGATAGACGCTTTCGCTCCTCGTGTTCCGACTCGTCGGGATGCGGTGCGGTTAGAAACCACGCCTACCGGACCTGAGGGCAATGCGATTCGGTTTGGAGTGCCTCATTGATTCTAAGATCTACTATACTTTGGAAGCGCTATCAAAAAGTATCGCTGATTTTACGGATTCAGGTGCGTTGTGTCAACGCCTTTTCTTGGGCAAATGCAAACGAAAGTAATACCTTGAAAAGTCGGTTAGTCCATTATCCCAATGCTCTTGAGATAATCCACAGATTTTTCCATCCGTGCTTGTACTCCCGCCTCATCTATATCCTCACCTTCAATCCCTTCCAACTCCATCGCGCAGGGGCCGTAGAAGCCAGCACCGTTCAAGGTTTGGAAAACCTCTTCAAAATCGACCACGCCCTCGCCGAGTGCCGGGAAGTGCCAAGTTCGATATCCGCCGTTGGTATCTTTGAGATGAACTGCCCCTACATGGTTAATGATCTTCTTAAGCTCCCCGACAGCGGTGACGTTATGATTGTAGAAATAGACATTCCCGGTGTCGAAGTTAATACAGATGTTCGGATGATTGACGCCACACATCGTTTCGAGTGCTACGTCGGCATTATGCGCTAGATCGAGGTGCGTTTCCAAACAGACTTTGATTCCGAATGGTGCTGCGTTCTCGCCGATCCCCCTTAATCGTTCATAGATAGCCTTTCGATCGTGATCTCCGGCGTGGGCACTGGTGAAGATCACCTTTACGCCGATCCGTTCTGCGGCATCCAAGCAGGCTTGAAAATCTGAGACCACGTTTTCATTCTGAACATCGCAGGGTGCGGCTATACTGGTTGCTGTGAGTCCATGGGATTGCAGTTTTGCCAGAACGGTATCAACATCTTCCGGCGCAGGGGCGGCGATCTCTACATTTCTCAACCCAATCTTCGCCAGATGTGGATATGCGCCCTTCGAAAATTTTCCATAGCTGTTCAAGTTACATGCGATGATATTTTTCATCTTTGTGCCTCCCGAAATAAGATTTATACCTCGTTGCACGAAGTGCCCTCTAACACCCTCCGTAGAAAACCTTCATTCTGGTTCAATAAAGCCGCAGCTTCTTCTCGACCGATCCCCTTTAGGAGCATGACAGTCGCGGTTTTCGCGCTGCCAGCGGCCCGTTCCAATGCGCTCTGCGCCGTGGCATAGTCCACACCTGTGACTTCCATGATGATACGCGCGCCCCGATCAACCAGTTTTGCGTTGGATGCGTGAATGTCCACCATTAAGTTGTTGTACACCTTCCCGATCTGGATCATTGAGACGGTGGTAAGCATGTTTAGCACCAACTTCGTCGCTGTACCAGCTTTTAGCCGGGTTGAACCAGTGATAATCTCCGGACCGACAACTGGCACGATGAAGAGGTCCACAAACGCTTTCAATTTATCAGCCGGCGGGGTGCAGCAGAGGAAAATCGTCTTGGCACCGATTCGATGGGCTTCTGCCAAAGCACCATGGACATAGGGGGTACGACCACTGCTGGCGATGCCGACGGCCACATCAAGATCGGTGACACCGTGATCGCGGAGTGCTTGTGCCCCAGCATCAGGTTTATCCTCTGCAGCCTCGGCGGAGCGACGCAACGCCCGATCTCCACCGGCAATGATTCCCTGTACCAAACTGGGCGAGGTGCTAAACGTCGGTGGACATTCGGAAGCATCAAGGACACCAAGTCTGCCGCTGGTCCCCGCGCCGATATAAAACAGTTTTCCGCCTTGACGAAATGTCTCTGTGATTAGCGTTATCCCTTGCGCGATTGACGCGGATTCGGCTTCCACCGCGTCAAGTGCTCTCCGATCTTCCTCGTGGAAGATCCGTAAGATCTCTTCAGTCGATTTGAGGTCAATATCAATTGAGTTGAGATTTCGTTGCTCAGTGATGAGTTTAGAAAGATTGTCTGACATGCCATCTGCCTATAAATATGAGTGACAACCAAGAGGGTTGGGCTGATCAATTTGCTATTGATTCAACATCTGTTTGGCAGCCACAACCTCATCTTGAAACTGGGATAAATCTGTTGCGCGTTCTATGAAGAGATCCAAGTAGCGTTTCATTGTGAGCCGATCGCCTTGTTTTTCGTACATCCGCGCGAGGTGATAATAGACCTCGGGATCATCGGGATTAAGCGAGCGAGATTTTTCGTAGGCACCGACCGCGAGATCAAACTGTTCCGTCTCTTGATAGGCGTGAGCGAGATTATAATGCGCGTCCTGATCACTGTCATCCAACTCAACGGCTTGTTGATAGTAGCGGATCGCCTCCTCAAACTGGTCGCGCGCGTGATAAGCCGCAGCCAGATTGAAATACGCATCTTGGAAGGTCGGATCTGTGTCAATTGCCTTGCGATAGGTTTCGATCGCCTCGCCAAATTGATCTGCACTGTCATACGCATAAGCCAAGTTGTTGTAAAAGGCTGGATTATCGGTGGCGAGTTCAGCGGCCTTTTGAAATGCGCCGATAGCCAGATCCGTCAGTTGCATGTCTATGTAGACCAAGCCGAGTGCGTTATGCACCTGTGCGTTCTCCTCATCGATCGCCAGTGCCGACTGAAACTGCTCAATGGCTTGCTCGTATTCCCCCATTTCGTGGTACACCTCGCCAAGTTCCAGATAGCCGGTCGGATCTTCGGGGGTGAGCATCATTCCCAACCTGAGTCGATTCGCCTCCCGATTCAGTTCCTCTTTTTTTTCCGGTTTCTTCTCGGCAGGTTGACAGCTCAAAAAAAGGATCAAGATCAAGAAAAAAACAGGAAGTGCTCTCATCGATAGACCTCGGTACGACGAACATTAGAAATCCCCTATAAACTTAATTATAGCAGAGCCACCCACGGTGTCAACGACTTTCTGCAGGGAGGAATTTCTTTGAGATTTCGCCTACATTATGCTACTATTTATTGTATGCTAACCGTGTGGTTACAAGTTCAGGCGGAACCAGACTGCCGCTTCCGATTGCATTTGTAGCCAGATTGCCAATTACACCGTTCCTTCACATAACACGATGATCGACAGGAATGGGTAGGGGAGAGAGAGGCGAATGAAAAAGCAATTGTATCTCATTGGGTGCGGCGCGGGGGCACTCTTGCTCCTTCTCGCTACCATTATGAGCTACTACATATTTAAATTTAAGAATAACTTTGAATCAGAACAGGCGAGTCGGATTACGTACGAAAAAAAGTCTGAACAACTACAGGACGAATTGACTACAACCCAAGCAGAACTTGGCGCAAAGAAGAACAAAATCCAGATTCTGGAGGAGACAATCGACGAGGTTCAGGACCGTGCAACTAACTTGAGTGAAGCCAAAGCAAAGGCAGAAGCGACGGCGATGGAACTGCTCTCAGAGAAACAGCGCAAGCAGGAGGAATTAAAACGGAAAGAAGCAGAATTTCGAGATCTCCGAGAGCAACTCCAGAAGGAACTTGAGGCACAAGAGATCACCATCACAACCCTCAAGGGCCAGTTGACAGTCAACTTGATGGACAAAATTTTGTTTGCCTCCGGAAGAGCTGAGATTAAGACTGATGGGCAACGTGTTTTGGACAAGATCGCGCAGGCGTTCCTGAATCGCTATCCGGACAGAGAGATTCGGGTTGAAGGACATACGGACAACGTTCCGTTCAGGGGTTCGGTATTGAACAACTGGGACCTATCCACGGAAAGGGCGATTTCTGCGGTTCGTTATCTACAGACGCGCGCTGGTGTCGATCCTGCCCGTTTGGCAGCAGTTGGTTATGCCTACTACCGTCCAATTGATACGAACAAGACACCCAAGGGGCGGGCGAGAAATCGCCGGATAGAGATTATTGTGATGCCGCCGAAGCAGGCGGAGGCAGAAGAGTTTTGATTCCGTTATTTCACAGTTTCAGAAACTGCACACAATCAGAAGGAGATTGTACCCATGTCAACGAAGGCTTCTTTTAAATTTGGGCATCAAGAACATACCCAGTTTATGGAGGAGGGTTACGTCCGACTCGGACACCTCCTGTCAAATAAAGAGGTAGCTGCGCTGCAGCAACGGATTGATGACATTATGCTGGGCAAGATACCGTATGAGAATATGCGATTCCAACTCGATAGTACCTCCGGCGTGTACCGTGAAGCACCACCGGAAAGCGTGGGACACAAGGGTGCGACACTCCAGTATCGGAAGATAATGGACCTTGAGCAAGATCCGCTGTTCCTTTCCTACATGCAGCATCCACTCTTGCGCGACATCACACGACATTATATTGGTGAAGATGTTTCGATCTACAGAGCGATGTTCATGAATAAGCCCGCCAATCAGGGCACAGTGCTGCCGTGGCACCAAGATGTTGGCGTCGGATGGGGACTGGATAGCAACCCGATTATCACCGTCTGGATGGCGTTAGACGATGCAACTGTAGAAAACGGTTGTATGCAGATTGTGCCTGGCATCCACAAACATGGTGTCATAAATGAGGGACATTTCGCTACGGAAGCGGACGAGGAAAAGTATCAATTAGAGGAGAACGCTATTGATTTGGAAGTGGAAGAGGGAGAAGTTGTCCTGCTGAATAATCTGCTGCTGCATCGTTCCGGGGTGAATTCTACGGGGAAGCAGAGACGCGCCTTCAGCGCTGCGTACATGGATGCGGCGACGAAACATGTCGCGACGGGCAATACATTTCCGGTGATTTTCGGCACGAACGCACTGAAGCCCTCCGAATGTTGACCGAACCGATCGAAGGAGAAGGAAAACGAAAATGCCAACGGCGGCACTCATTACCTTGGGATGCAAGGTAAACCAATACGACACACAAGCGATGCAGGAGGTGATGCTTCGTAACGGATATACTGTCGTGGGGGAGAACGATCCCGCGGACGTTTGCATCATCAACACCTGCACCGTGACCAATGCCGCAGACCAAAAAGCTCGTCAAGCCATCCGGCGAGCGATTCGGAAAAATCCGGAGGCCGAAGTCCTCATCACGGGCTGCTACGCCGAAAGTGATCGCGAAGCAATTGAGACGATACCGGGTGTCTCACTCGTATTCGGGAATCGTGAGAAGGCGGATCTTCAGAAGTATCTGGATGTAGTTCACGAATCATGGAAAGAAAAGGATCGTTCACCGCTCCTACAGATTGAACCTATCCATCACGATGCAGTTCGCGAACATGCGAATTTCAGCATGTCGGTGAGTGAGGCAGGCAAACACACGCGCGCATTGATTAAGGTTCAGGACGGGTGCAGTGCCTTCTGTTCCTACTGCATTATCCC
Organism: Candidatus Poribacteria bacterium; assembly: GCA_022826645.1. Lineage (GTDB taxonomy): Bacteria > Poribacteria > WGA-4E > WGA-4E > PCPOR2b > PCPOR2b. Next base: position 17,777 of record JAJDUM010000034.1, on the reverse strand, counting down.
CCATGTTCGAGGCAGGATGACAAGCCGTCCGCTGTCCGACATTGTGCGGGAGGCGGAACAGATTGCGGCAAACGGGTACAAGGAAATCGTTATTACCGGCGTGCATTTGGGCGCGTATGGGTTGGATATTGGCCGTCAGACAACCATTGCAGATATTCTGGAGCATATTCACCCAACGGCTGGCATCGAGCGCATCCGCTTCAGCTCTATCGAAGCGATGAATTTTCCGCCGGATCTGGTTGACCGAATCGCAGTACTGCCTAAATGTATGCCTCACTTTCATCTGCCACTACAGTCAGGCAGTGATAGGATTCTGCGCGAGATGCGCCGCCGTTATACACGGGCAGAATTTTCGCGTCTCGTCGAAAAACTTCGCACCTCCTTCCCAGACGTTGGGATAACCACCGATGTGATGGTCGGTTTTCCGGGTGAGACGGACACCGATTTTGAGGACTCGCTTCAATTTGTTGAGAAGATCGGCTTCAATCAGCTGCACGTTTTCCGCTATTCACCTCGACGTGGCACTCCCGCCGCAGATTACGCGGATCACGTACCGTCACATGTCTCGGCCGAACGCAGCAAAGCAATGATCGCGCTGGGAAAACAGCTTGGCGAAAAATTTCGGCAGAGACTGATAGGCAAGACGATGAACGTATTGGTTGAGGAGACTCGTGAGGGCAGAGATGGGCATCTGGCGGGTTTTACAGAAAATTATCTGCGGGTGCTGATGGATGCCCCTGATTCAGCAGTAAATCAGATTTTGCCGGTGAAGTTAACGGGGGTGGAAGGTGAGTTTATCCGTGCGGAACCTCTAAGCGTGGCGCAGGTTGCCTAACCTACGATTCTGTGTTGAAAATTGAGGGCCAAACTCACTGCTATACCGTTCAATTCAAACCTGTGAGGCGAACTCATCGAGCATCTCGCGGATGTTGCGTGCATCGCCAACGATGAACAGTGGAGCTAAGGCACCCCGGCCATGCAGGGCTTGAAGCAGGCGGTCGATCTGCACCATGCGGGTTTTTGGTGTACGACACTTGGGCCAGCGTTCAACAAATTCACGCGCTGGAGTTGGATTCCCGGTTCTCAAGGACCGAGCACTCCGACGCCATGCCTGCCACCTGAAGACGTGCCCACAACTGGCACACTCAAGTCTTTCATCTCGCTTTTTCAGGCTTTTGCGGTAGTCCCTCCATCGACGTTTGTAGCCACACGCGGTGCACTCGATATTGCCGTGCACATGTAGGGCAATCCCTTGACATTTAGGGCATTCTATTTCAGGGAGAGACCGCCGTTGTCTGACACGTTGCTCAGTCACCTCGGAAGCAGGTTTACGTATCATCTGGCCACAGCGGGGGCAAGGCAGGCGAACGCGGTTTCTCACCGACCGACGGTAGGATTTTCGATCCCACCTTTTACCGCAACTGCACTGCAACTCCTCTGTTCCACTCAACGGTGAATAACAGTCAAAGCAGCGCGGACTTGTACGCAGGGACTCACGACAATCGCTCCAGATCAGTCGCTGGACACAATGCGGACAGTGAAACCAGTTTTCGTGCGTACCGCCATCGCTTGAGCGAAATAGGGGATCAATTCGACGTTTTATCTTTGTACTGCATTGGGGGCAGGGCACCAACCCATAGCGGTATACATCGGCGACCGCTGCAATGTCAGCACAGCGACCATAGAGTTCCCAACCGATCGTCTGTAACAGATCGTCATCGTGGAGACCCAACCGAGCGGCCCGGTAGAGGCGCCGGATTTTGATAGGCTTTACACGGGGTGACCAGTTCATGATTCTTCCGTCTATGGTTTCAAATTAGCACCGTTAATTATTGACCTAACCAAGAGAATAACAGCACGGATCCCCTAACATAAGGGGGAAAAACAAAAAGCGTAAAACGCGAGGAGAACACTCCTAGATCTTTTACGTTTTACGCTTTATGTATACCAGCGCACTCTTGAATTTACGCGGTCGCTATTTTATTGATGTCATGTGACAGGCGGGATTTCTTCCGATTTGCCATGCCCTTTTTGATAATCCCTTTCCCTGCAGCTCTATCCAGGTGGCTTGCTGCTTGACGATATAACTCGTGTGCTTGTTCCGTGTCTCCATCTGCAATTGCAGCTTCGGTTTGCTTGAGCATGCTTCTTAGTGCGGATTTGCGCTGCGTGTTCCGATCACGCTTCTTTTTGTCCGCGCGGACATGTTTCATACCAGAACTTCTAGTGGGCAATTCAACTCACCTCCATTTCTTAGTAAATCCCATTCCATGGGCAGAGATCCGTTAATGCCATAATAATAGCATAATCTGTTCCCATTTGTCCAATCCCATTTGATAATACATAGGACCATCTCATTCTAGCGCAGCTCGATCTCTGCCCCAGGGCTACAGCGAGGCAAGATGCCCGCCTATGAATTCGGGGCAGTACCCAATAATAAAAAATGAAAAACTAAAGTGAATTATGGAACTAAGTAGACATCTACCAAAACCGCTCAGCAAGGCGGATTTAGGTGTTATGTTTATCAAGTCCACTGATAGGCGGATTCAGGGAGGTGCCTGTGTATTAGGAGTGTATAAGTAATTCTAAAATCTACCATAAACTCGATTCCCTTTTCCCAATACCAGTATATTTTGCACCCTCTTCAATCTTTTCCCGCGTTACGCCGATTGGATTCCTGTTTGAGCCAGTAGCGAATCCCTTTGCCCGCATAAGGCTCGGACTCATAACGTGGAATGACATGCAGATGGGCATGGAATACCGTTTGCCCCGCTATTGCCCCGCAATTCCAACCCAGATTGTAGCCCTGTGGACGGTATTCAGCATCAATCAATCCCTTAACCGCGGTAAGGAGTGAGAATGTGGAGGCAAATTCATCTACGGTGAGATCAAAGGCTGATTTACGATGGGCGCGTGGCACGATGATTCCTGACCCTTGCAATATCGAGTGTTCGAGATCGATGAAGAGACTCAGCTCATTTTCAAGTCGAATACATTCGTCGTTGACGTTTGGTGGACAGAATGGACAAGGCAATGCATCGTCCTCCTAATTTATTGAGATACAGACTTTTGCCGGATACTCCTGTTTCAGTCATTCCCGACATACGGTTAAACACCCAATGCAGAAATCTATTGCAAATTATAGTATCACAGCCGAAGTTCGGTCAACCGTATACGCGAAGATCAGGCAATAGGGCTAATGTATCGGGGACTTCTTGATAGGATGATAGGGTGTGCAGGGTGCGCCGATGAGCACACTATCGAATATTTCAAAATAGGAAGTAACGCTGCGCCATCGGAAGGACTTCGGCGGGTTCGCAGGTGAGGAGTTCGCCGTCAGCGCGGACTTCGTAGGTTTCGGGATTCACTTCAATGTTTGGCAGGTAGGTATTGTTTATCATTGCTGATTTGTCCACTTCGCGGCAGTTCTTCACGGGGATGGTCGGCTTTTGTAGACCGAGACGATTTCCAACACCATTCTCAACACCCGCCTGCGAAACAAAGGTGTACGAGGCGGAATAGGGAACGCGTCCAAACGCACCAAACATCGGACGTCCCAAAACCGGTTGCGGCGTTGGAATTGAAGCGTTCGCGTCGCCCATCGCTGCCCAGACAAGAAATCCGCCTTTTAGTACCAATTGTGGTTTGACACCGAAAAACGCTGGATCCCAGATAACCAGATCCGCCAACTTGCCCACCTCAATTGAGCCAACATGGTCGCTGACCCCGTGGGTGATTGCTGGGTTGATCCCGTATTTGGCAACGTACCGTTTTGCACGGACATTATCGTTTTCGCCCGTTTCTTCGGGGAGGCGCCCCCGCTGCTCCCGCATCTTGTGAGCGGTCTGCCATGTGCGAAGAACCACCTCACCGACACGGCCCATCGCTTGTGAATCAGACGCCATCATGCTAAATGCACCGAGATCGTGCAGGATGTCTTCAGCGGCGATGGTCTCCGGTCGGATCCGCGACTCGGCGAAGGCGAGATCTTCCGGGATGGACGCATCGAGGTGGTGACAAACCATCAGCATGTCCAAATGCTCGTCAATGGTGTTGACTGTGAAAGGACGGGTGGGGTTGGTCGAAGAGGGCAGTACGTTGGCTTGACCGCAGACCTTGATGATGTCCGGCGCATGTCCACCGCCTGCACCCTCCGTGTGGTAGGTGTGGATAGTGCGTCCTTTGAAGGCAGCAACCGAATCTTCGACAAAACCCGATTCGTTGAGCGTATCAGTGTGGATGGCAACCTGGACATCGTACTGGTCAGCGACAGAGAGGCAGCAATCAATGGCGGCGGGTGTTGTTCCCCAATCCTCATGGAGTTTTAAGCCTAACGCTCCCGCCTCAATTTGTTCGGTGAGCGATTCCGGCAGCGATGAGTTTCCTTTGCCCAGAAAACCAAGGTTGATCGGAAATCCTTCAGCGGTTTCGAGCATCCGCTCGATATTCCATACGCCGGGGGTACAGGTAGTGGCGTTAGTGCCGGTCGCGGGACCGGTTCCCCCGCCGATCATCGTTGTGACGCCTGACGACAGCGCTTCGTCAATCTGTTGTGGACAAATAAAGTGGATGTGAACATCAAGTCCGCCCGGTGTTACAATCATCCCTTCAGCCGCAATGACTTCTGTTCCCGCACCGACAACCATACCGTCACTGACACCATCCATGATGTTCGGGTTGCCTGACTTTCCGATTCCAACGACCTTTCCGTCACGCACTCCGATGTCCGCCTTAACGATTCCCCAATAGTCCAAGATCAGGGCATTAGTCAGGACGAGATCAAGCACTCCGTCCGCCCTTGTGGCACCGGGGATCTGTCCCATGCCATCGCGCAGCGTCTTACCGCCACCAAATTTCGACTCATCGCCATAGACGGTATGGTCTTTCTCGACTTCGATAAACAGTTCTGTGTCCGCAAGACGGATCTTATCACCGACAGTGGGTCCGTAGATATCTGTGTATGTGCGTCGTGGAATGTTGAGTGCCATTGCTTTTCCTTATGGATGATATTGGGCTTTCAGGTAGGAAATATGCGAATCGAGGAAAGGTTGCTTACGCTTTATCAAGCGGACCATTGGTTTGACCGTTCAAACCGTGCACGATCCGTTTGCCCTTTAGTTCCGTGAGCGTCACCGTTTTTTCATCGCCCGGCTCAAAGCGGACAGCGACACCGGAGGGGATATTCAACCGCATTCCGAACGCCTTTTTCCGCTCAAATTGGAGTGCCGTGTTGACCTCATAAAAGTGGAAGTGCGAACCGACCTGTATCGGTCTATCACCGGTGTTGGCAACCGTCAGTTCTACGGTCTCACGTCCATCGTTCGCAGTAATATCCTCTTCGGCAAGTATGTATTCTCCGGGGATCATCTTTACTCCTTCGACTATTTGTCTTTATCGAATCGGGTTGTGGACGGTAACGAGCTTTGTACCGTCAGGGAACGTACCTTCGACTTGCACCTCATGCAGCATTTCTGGTACTCCCTCCATAACATCATCGCGGCTCAGTAGCGTTGTGCCGTATTGCATCAACTCCGCAACGGATTTCCCGTCTCGGATGCCCTCCAAAATCTCAGCAGTAATAATGGCAACCGCTTCCGGATAATTAAGAGTTAAACCACGTGCCCGTCGATCTTTGGCAAGCTGTGCAGCGACATAAATCATCAGTTTTTCTTGCTCACGCGGTGTCAGATTCACAGATCATTTCCTCCGAGTCTAATACTTTCGCAGATCAATTACTTCAAATCCCAAGTGTTCCGTTTTCAACCAGTTCCAGATAGTTTGAAACGTGCTTTGTATCGCTTCAGCATTGTGAGCGAGCATCCGGATAGCAATCCCGCCCCGATGCAGTTGGGACAATCCACCGGTGGATTTTGGACGCTGATTTAGCAGCGGTTCTGCGAATTGACAAAGCACCTCCCATTGAGGCATTTCAAACTTACCGACCAGATACCAACTCCCCCAACACGGATATTCCTCTAAAACACCGAATCCAGTGAGATAAGGCTGGCACTTGGGCTGGATACGGCAGGTATCGTACAGCAATAATCCATCCGAATCTGAAATTTCAAAACGGGTTTGATAGTGCGTAAATGCCAGCGTCTCACCCCGTGCCAATCGCCCCGGCATGACGATCTCTTGTAAAGCAACTTTCGCCCCAGGATCCAAGAAGAGGGAGATGTCCTGACTGAAATCCGCATCTCGAAACAGGATTGCCGAATCAGGTAGGTATTCAAAGATTGCATCTTCCCCAACTCGGACCCGCATCGATTGGGTAGCACCTTGACGCGGCATGGCATATACTTTTGTGGATGCTTGCGTAGTCAGCGTTACATGGGTATTTGGTGCGAGCGTCACATCGATCTGATAGTCGTCCCCCTGGACCACGCCTCCCGTGGGACTCAAGAGATATACACAGGCACAGCCTGATTCATCGTAACGCGGTTTCATCACCTGCAACGGTACCCGAAAGAAACTCTCCGTCATGACGGTTCTATTATCCCGCTGTGTAAAAGCGAGTCTGAGCTTACCGTGGCGCCCTGCGCTGGAGTCAATACGTGACATATTAAACGCTGAGATATTCCCGAATCATGTTCTGGCTGAGCGCATTGGTCTCATCGTGTGCAACGATCTCGCCGCGGTTCATAATGTAGAATCGCTGGCAAAACTCCCGAACAAAATCGAGATACTGCTCAACGATGAGAATTGTCATCCGCTTCGTTTCAACCAGTTGTCGCAGCACAATCCCAATCTGTTGTATGATGTTCGGTTGAATTCCCTCCGTCGGCTCGTCGAGAATTAACACCTTTGGATCCGTGACGAGGGCGCGCCCAATAGCGAGCTGCTGCTGTTGGCCGCCGGAGAGGTCACCGCCCATCCGGCTCCCCATCTCCTTGAGGATTGGGAAGAGTCCATATATTTCATCGGGGATCTGTGTCAGTTTGTCCGTCCGTGCTGAGAGACCAATCCTTAAATTCTCCTCAACAGTCAGTTTTGGAAAGATCATCCTCCCTTGTGGCACATAAGCCAACCCCGCACGAATCCGATGATGGGTTGCAACCCCAACGAGCTCCTGCGCTTCGATCTGTATCGAGCCGGACGACGGTTTGAGTAATCCGACAATATTGTTCATCAGCGTGGTTTTACCCACGCCATTGCGTCCCATAACGGAAACAATTGTTTCAGCAGGTACGTCGAGGTTAACACCACGCAGCACTTGGACTTCTCCGTATGAAAATGAGAGATTTGAGACTGTCAGCATAATATTTGAACAGAAAACGTTCGTTAGCGTCCGAGGTACGCTTCGATGACCTCCTCGTTCTTCTGAACTTCGTGCATCATTCCCTCTGCCATAATAACGCCTTCATTCAGAACAGTCACAAATGAGTCGAGTTGGCGCACAAAATCCATATCGTGTTCGATGACGATAAGTGTGTGGTCATCTTTTAGTTCGAGAAGCAGTTCAGCGGTCAGTGCTGTCTCTGCATCGGTTAAACCCGCAGCGGGTTCGTCAACGAGGAGTAGTTTGGGGTCTGACAGGATGAGCGTACTAATCGCCAGCCACTGCCGCTGTCCATGACTCAGGTACTTTGCTTCGCGATGGAGCGCATCAGTAAGCCCCACACGCTCAAGGATGTGCATGATCTGTTCACGCTGTGCCTTGGTTGTGCTGCCGAACAGATTCGACCAGAGGCGGTAATGACCAGGGAGGGCGAGTTCCATGTTCTCGTAGGTTGTCAGGCTATCAAAAACGGTTGGTGTCTGGAATTTCCTGCCAATTCCCCGCAGCGCAATCTCTGCCTCAGTCTGCTGAGTGATATCCCCGCCGTCGAAAAAGACCGATCCGGTGGTCGGGCGGGTTTTGCCGCTTACGACATCACAGAGCGTTGTTTTACCCGCACCGTTGGGGCCAATAATGACACGGAGCTCATTATATTCAATTCCCAAAGCCTCTATATCTAGGGCTTTGAACCCATCAAAGACCGCGGTAATATCTTCTAGAAAGAGCAGATAGCGTTCTTCCGTAAATCGACTGTCGCGTGGACTATATTCTTTGTATTCGGCAATCCGTTGAGCCTTGTTCATATTAAATCCCCGTTGCCTTGATATGCTGTGATTGTCCTCATTTTGCCTTGCCCACCAAGCGATGCCATAAATCAATCAAGCCACCAGGGAACAGCAGAACCACACCAATGAAAAGTCCGCCTAAAATAAACTGCCAATACTCCGCTCTCCAAGTGAACAGCAATAGGTTCTTTTCAGACGTAAAGAAGTTATAGAGCAGATTCACCCCCAATGTCCCGAGAATTGCTCCGGACAGGGCACCGCGTCCACCAACTGCAACCCAGATCACCACTAAGATAGATGCGCCCGCCTCCATGTTCGTTGGTGTAAAAATCCCCATCTGCGGCGCGTATAGCATCCCACCGAGTCCCGCGATCATTCCGGCAAGGCCAAATGCAAATAGCTTATAGATGTAAGGCTTATAACCCGAAAAACGCAATGTGGTCTCGTCATCTCGAATGGCGATAAGGATCCGTCCCAGACGAGATTTAACGACCTGTTTGCATAAGGCATAGACCCCAACGAGCGCGAGAAGCGTGATGACATAAAGACTTACTTTGACATGAGGTGTTGTTAGCTTGAACCCCGCGATTCGGTCGAACCGTGTTAAACCATTTGTACCGCACAGCTTCATGTTGTTCATGCAGAACACCAACCACCCAGCAACCGTAATCGCCTGTGTCAAGATAGCAAAATAGACCCCGCGAACCCGACTCTTAAAACCGAAATAACCGATCGCCAAAGCGGCTATTCCCGGAATCAGTAATCCCAAAACGAGTGTGATAGGAAGCGTATAGAAGGGTTTCCAGAACCATGGAACGAGGGCGTCTCCCGGTATTTCGCCGACTTTGTACGGATAGACTACATACAAGCATGCGGGAATTTTCCAGTTGTTGGCATCTATAATTCCTTCCGGTCCGCCGTGGTGCGCCAGGTACATGCCCATCGCGTAGCCGCCCAGTGCAAAAAAGAAGGCTTGGCAGAGGCTTAGGATGCCGGTGTAACCCCAGATGAGATCGAGCCCCACAGCAACAATTGCAAACGCCATGTACCGGCCAAGCATGTTGACTGTACCGATAGTGATCAGCCCCAAGTAATAGAAGGATGGGATGACAACCAAGCCAACAAAAAGCAGCGCCCACGGAACATAGCGTCGAAAGAAAATTGACAATTCACCGTTTACTAGACCTCTCTCTGCTTCGATCTTTTTGTCCTGCCACAGATTTTCTTCATCCGTCTCAACCGGTTGGGAGTTTGCGTGCGTGATAGCAGCTTTTCTAAACATCACTGAGTCTGCCTTTCGGTGCGAACAAGCCCGCTGGCTTAAACTGGATGAACCCGACGATAATAATCAGGAGTAGGATCTTTGCCCAGATCGCTCCGACCACCACAGATCCGATACCCAAGGGTTCGATCACCTTCATCAACACCCCGATTCCCAGTCCCGCACAGATAACGCCGATCAACTCACCCACACCGCCCGTAACAACAACCAAGAATGAATCAATGATGAAGTTGGTCTGTCCCATATCCGGTGTGACACCGCCAATAAGTGTCCATGCACACCCCGCAACGCCGGCAATGCCGGAACCGAAGGCAAAGGTGTATCGGTCAACGCGTTGTGTATTCACTCCCATGCTGTTTGCCATATTCCGATTCTGCATGGTCGCTCGCATCCGCAAGCCAACTTTGGTATGGTTCATCAGGTAGTAGATTAGGAGCACACACAGCCCGCAGAGGAGGATAATGAAGCAGCGACTATAGGGAACGATGAGGTCTTGCACAACTTCAAGCCCACCACGCGCCCAAGTCGGGGCATTGACACCAATGTTGTCGCCGTAGCGAAGGCGTACCAGCTGAATTAGGAGAAGTCCAATCCCCCACGTCGCCAGTAGGGACTCCAGTGGGCGTCGATACAGGTGGCGAACGACCAGCACCTCAATGAGGTAGCCTACGAAAGCCGCCGCTAAAAACGCCGCAGGTAGGGCCGCGACATAGTACCAGTCCGACGAATTGTCCGGGGTATGACCAAACAGCCTTTGCATCTCGAAGGTCGCGTAAGCTCCAATCATCATAAGTTCACCGTGTGCCATGTTGATGACCCCCATGAGACCGAACGTAATGGCAAGCCCCAACGCCATCAAGATGAGAACGGATCCGAGCGAAAGGCCACGAAATATGTTGCCTACACCGCCGACCAAACCTTGGTAACTATTAATCTGGTTCATTGCATATTTGTACGCAATTGCGTATTTATAGATGCCCAGAGCCTTCTCGTCAGCCGGTTCCAGGTCTTCAATGTCCGTTCCTTCCTCAAAGTCCGGCAACGCCTCAACCTTCACCATCAATTTATCAAACATCTCCTGCAGTCGAGGGAGTCCCCGCAGACTTTTGATTTCGCCCAGCTCACGCACGATTTCGAGATGTGCATCCGGATCCTGCTCCAAAGATGTGCGACTCAACCGAATGAGCAGTAGACTTTCTTTAGCAATATATCGGATTTTCTTAACCGGATCATTTTGAGCCATCTCCTCAAGCTGGGCAACGGCTTCGATAATTCCCGGAGGATCGCCGCACTTTTTGGCACCTGACATCCGAACCTCAGGCTCCGGCGATGAAAGTCTAACGAGGAACTTTGCGCTGTTAGCGAGCTTGCGCTCTGCTCTTGACGGGGATATCTCTTCCAATTCCTCCAGCGGGATTTGCGTCGGCTCTCCATCTGCGCCCAGAATAGGCTCAGCAGTCAGCACATCTGAAAGGAGGCAGAATTCGTTGAAATCTTCGTCCTCGACGGTTTCTCTGCAGAGCACCATCTCCCCATTCCAGAGGTAGAATTCGCCCAGTCTGTACGACTCAAGGATTGGTTCTACGCGCAGGTCTCCAGATTTTGCCAGCGTCATGATAGCAGCTTTACGGCTGATGACATCTTCATCAGCCAATTTACGGATTTCAGACCGGATGAATGCGTCGTCTCCTTGGGCAGCGCACAAAGATAGGGCACCAAGAATTTTTATAAGTGCAAATGCAATGATTCGAAAGAGCCTCAGCATGGATTTTTAGGGGATTCGCTTGATAAGACAGGTTGACTTCCACTCTGGGTGGGCGTATGTCCCGATGTCGGCAGATTCTTTGAAAATTTGGAACATCGTGGATCCACGGTACGGAGGGTCTGTAGTTGGAAAGGGTTGTAAGGTAAGATACAAGAGGATTGCCTTATTACACCTTACCTTACAACGTGAACAGATCCAAGGATTCAACTACATTCCAGCTTTCTCTTTAGGACCGCCGGTTGGCGATGGATAGTTGCCATCCGGGTGGAGATAGCTGCTGTAGGAATCGGGTGAAACCGGTCCGTCTGACTTGTAAATGATCTTGAATTGACCATTTTTCTTAATTTCGCCGATGTAAACTGGTTTCAGCGTATGCTGGTTGTCAGCGTGCATCATCTTCTTACCACCGGGCGCGTCAAATTCCAATCCGTAGACCGCTTCCCGCACCTTATCGACATCAAAGGATCCAGCTTTTTCAACCGCTGCCTTCCACACATAGACTCCGAAGTAAGCAGCTTCAATGGGATCGTCCGTGACACGCTTTGAGCCGCCGGGCAAACCATTTCGTTCGCAGAACGCCTTGAAGTTTTTCACGAATTTTTTGTTTTCTGGACTATTAATGCTTTGGAAATAGTTCCATGCTGCGAGGTGTCCAACGAGGGGAGGCACGTCCATCGCCCGCAGCTCATCTTCTGCAACAGAGAAAGCCATGATCGGGCAGTCATCAGACGTCAGTCCCTGGTTAGCAAACTCCTTGTAGAAAGGCACGTTGCTGTCACCGTTAATTGTGGATAGCACACAGGCATCGCCGCCGGCCGCGAATTTCTTGATTTTATCGACGATAGTTTGATAGTCCTGGTGGTGGAACGGTGTGTACTCTTCGACGATATTTTCATCCGGCACACCCTTGGTTTTTAGATAAGCCTTTAACACCTTGTTCGCTGTGCGTGGGAAAACATAATCCGTTCCCAGTAGGTAGAACTTCTTCGCTCCGACCTCTTCCATCATATACTCAGCCGCAGGAATCAGCTGCTGGTTCGGGGTGGCAGCTGTATAGAAAACGTTGAGCGACTGCTCCTCGCCTTCATACTGCACCGGGTAGAAAAGCAGAGAGTTATGATCCTCAAAGACGGGGAGAACCGACTTCCGACTCACAGAGGTCCAGCATCCAAAGACCACGGCGACCTCATCCTTCGTAATTAAGTCCTTCGCTTTTTCAGCGAAAAGGTCCCAATCGCTGGCAGGGTCAACAACAACAGGTTCAATCTGTTTCCCCATTACGCCACCGGCAGCGTTGATTTCTTCAACAGCCATTAGAACAACGTCCTTGAGTGAGGTTTCAGAGATTGCCATCGTCCCACTCAACGAGTGCAGCACACCAATTTTTACTTCGTGATGCCCAGCGCTCACCTCTTCAACGCTGAGCATTCCTAAAGCAAAGAGTAACAAACCTATAGCGACGATACTGTACAATTTTGATTCGGACCGAAACATTTAATATCCTCCTTAGATTAGATAGTTGTGTTTATCAGGTGATCAGTTAATATGTGAAAAGAGATTCGAACGCGATGATTGTCTCTTCAGCGTCGAGACGCTGTTTGAATTCAGCAAGAAGTAGCCAGTTCTCCGTTGCTGTATAGGAGGGGCTAAACGTGAATTCCGTGGAGGTGTCTGAATCATCCAAATTAATTCCACTGAAGCGGAGGGTTACACCAACCGGTGCTGAGATTATATCCTCCAGCGAAACGTTCGCCATTCCCAAGAAGTGCATACCGTTATTACCGTCAGCGCCCCAATTCCCTAACAGGTCAATCTCGCCAGCGAGGGTCAAGGGACCCTGTGCAAATGATATCCAAGCGTTGAGCTCGGTCTGGGTATAGTCGTCCATAGCATCTAACGCATAGCCAATCTTCGCGGTAACCTGCTCCATGGGCATTAGTGCGAGCTGGGCCTCGATGCCTGGGGTTCCTGCATCTATTTCATTAGCATCCCAAACGCTAGAAAGAAAAGCGAGGTAGAGCCCTGCTTGTTTTACAGGTTTAACGTTTAGTGCGACACCGTTCTGGTAGCCAGGATAGGGAATACCTTCCGAGAAAGAGTATTGATAGAGTCCTGTCGGCTCTGCTGCTTCAAAACCTAACGAACTGAGGAACCGACCTGCAGTAATACTCACACCGGGTAAGGCATCTTTAGGAGCTGTGTATGTTACAAAACCTTGCTCCAGTTTTATGCCTTGATCCGGATCTGTACTATCAATATCGACCTGTCCGGTGACTGACCCGTAATTCAGATGAAAATCCATCTCGAACTGATCAAAAGACAGGCTTGTTTCGGTCTCATCGCCCATGGTTGTGACGGTCGACATATCGAGAAAACCTGATATCGATAAGTTATCGTTCAGTTTAATCTCCGCAGAGGCAGAACCGAAGGCGAAAATCAGTGTCAATATAGCGACACCATATAGATACGCCTGGACACCTCCGCCGTTTAATTTTGCTGTAGTCATCAATTAACCTCCATTGTTGAAATGATGTTGAGAGCGTTGGAAAGGATTTCGGTCACGCTCACTTTCAACGAGTAGATCCCTTAATCAGAAATCTTGCTCTTGAAATGTGCGCCCGCGTTAACGACCCGAAAAGGACACAATGGAAGGCATAGGCAAGAAAGATGCCAAAGATTAATTTCTCGTTTTTTTATTGCATGGAAAATCTGTAGGAAGTGGGTAGAAACAGTAGGTGGGCTTAATCTTCTAAGATTTTTTGTCGGCGGGTTATTGCTGAAAAACTAATACGTTTGCAAACAATCTGCTGAAAAATCAAGCAGCACATTGCCTAAATTTTAACTTCAGTTACTGGTTGACAACCCAATCGCAGAAGCGACGGAGATTCGCTCCACGATTGGGTATTTCGGGATTGCCGGACGTGCCTGAATTAAACGTCAACATGCCCGAAGTATTCTGATACTTCTAATCAATACTGAATGAAGTGCCGATAGTAACATAAGACATCTTCAGACCTGAGTTAGGGTTATAACCGATATTGAAGCTAACAGATGTTTCTGCATCACCGGGAATGGTGTAGGAGATGCTTGGCGTGATGTCAACCAGCGCAACACCCTCCGTGCCATAATAGTCACTTTCACCAAGAGCAATGCCACCTGTCAGTCCAATCCCGAGGTTTTTGTAACTGGTTCCGAGACTCGGGGCAAGATACATTGAATTAGCCGCATCACCAGAAGCATCTTCCTCACCGGCAAGGTTTACATAGAAAGTAACGCTGTTGTCAAGCGGCAACGCACTGATACCGATACCTGCGTTTGCTTCAAGCACATGGCCATCTGCAAACGGAAAACTCCCTGGAATTGCATAGTCAATAACGCCTGCGCTGATATCAACCGCTCCAAGGCTAGCACCAGCGTATACGGTGTAATCAATCTCGCTGTTGTCTGCATCACCGCCATCAATACCTTGCGAATACCACACATTGGCACCTACGCTGAAAGCCCCAGCGGAGTAAGAGACATCAGCAGAAGGTTGCATAAAGCTCGTTCCAACGCCTGCGCTAGCTCCTCGCCAGTAATACGCACTTGCATAGGTAGCATCAATTGCGATGTCAACGGGCGATGATGAACCTTCTTCCTCTGCGCCTACGGTCATGTTTCCTGCAGCAGCGACTAATACAAAAATGGCTATAATGCACCAACACCACGCGACGTACATCTTATGTTTCATCTGTTATCTCCTTTACAGTGCTCGTTTTTCAAGCGAGTGAATGTCGTCCAACTAAATTTACACACGAATCTTGACAACGATTAGGCAGGCAAAAAAGATGCCAAAGGTTGCCTAAGAGGCTTTTGTAGCATAGAAACTTGTGTAAGACGAGCAGAAACAACAGGTGGTTTAATCTTTTTTTTTATCATTCGCTGGGTGTGCTATTACCGAAAAGTTTGCACAATTTTCGTCAATCGCGGGTTTGATGGCTGTCAGCTTCTGTGCGGCACACCCCGAGATGTGGTTCCACGGTGAAACTCGTCCAAGGCGGGGGAAGCGTCGGGAAGATTTTCTTGTAGCAGATGCGAAAACCTCTTGCACGGGCGGAAGCGGGGAAGGGCGAAGATCCGTTCGCCCCAACTCCAACCCAGCAATATGAATTTGACAAAGCGCCTTGGCTTTGCTAAATTAGAGCAAGAGTATCAGTCATACAGAAGACGAATTAGACGCGTCCTATATTCATATCAAATCAGGAGGGAATTATGCCTACCATTTCAGCGGATCAGTTGCGAGAAATTGCCTCTCAACTCCTTCAAGGTGCTGGTGCCAGTGCTGAGGAGGCGGCAATCATCTCTAGGCACTCGATGGGTGCCAATTTAGCAGGTCACGACTCGCACGGAATTATTGCCATTCCCGGGTATATTGATCGTATAAATCGGGGGCACATAGTACCGGGTGCACTCTTTGAGATTGTCCGTGAGACCAGTGTTACCACGGTCATCAACGGCAACTGGGGATTCGGATACGTGGTATCCGAGCGGGCGATGCAAATCACGATCGAGAAAGCCAAGCAACACGGCGTCGCAGCCACTACGGTCTACCAACAGAGCCATGTCGGTCGGGTAGCAGATTACCCTATCATGGCGGCGCAGTCGGATCTAATAGGCATGATGACCGCTGACTCTGGGCGCACCAGTAAATCGGTCGCACCCTTCGGCGGTAGGGAAGCACGACTCGGCACGAATCCCATCTGTATGGCGATGCCCAGCGATCTGGAGGGTACGCTGTTTATAGACATGGCAACCAGTGCTGTTGCGGGTGGGAAAATCAATGTGGCGCGCACACGGGGCGTTGAGATTCCGGAGGGTTGGATTCTTGATAAGGATGGCAACCCAACCACGGACCCTGAGGATTTAGGTCGTGGCGGGGTTCAGCTTCCGCTGGGGGGACCCGAGGGGCATAAGGGATACGGACTATCGGTAATGGTCGAAATCTTTTCAGGTATCCTCACCGGTCTCGGTTTTGGACATGATCCAGCGGGAAAGCACAACGATGGCTGCTTCATGGCAGCGTTCAACGTCGATGCGTTCCGGTCCCTTACTGAGTTCAAGAAAGAGATTGCGGAGTTCGCTGCATATTTAAAGAGCTGTCCACCAGCGGCTGGCTTTACAGAGGTCTTCTATCCCGGTGAGTTAGAACATCTGCGGACTCAACAGAAGTTGCAGGAAGGTATCTTTATAGAGGATGCCACATGGAACACTCTCAAGTCTTTGGCGGAAGAGTATGGCATTGCTGACTCGCTCGGTTTCTAACGGAATTTACACTGTGACATCTCGGAACTTTCGCTCCAGTAGTCTGTAGGTCGAGACTCACATCTTGACACCAAAGCCACTCGACTGTTGTAGGTTGGGTCGAACGAAAACCGTGAGACCCAACTCCCAAAACTCCCTGGACATAGTACTGCGAGGTTTATGGTAGATTTTAGAGTTACTTAGACACTCCCAATGCACAGCCAACCCCCTAAATCCCGCCCCCGATAAATCCCCGATACATCGGGACTCCGACAAGCCGAGAGCAGGCAGGCGGGATGTACCACTTATCAGGGGGACTCTCGAAAGCCGAAGTTATTGGGGCCTTATGCTAGTTAACTTCCCTTTTTTATAGGCAGTTAAAAAAAGGGAAGTTAACTAGCCCTCCAGTCTGTTACTATAGATGGACTCGACAACCCATCTAAAACTGGAGGATACCCCTATGATAACCGATTTTGATGACCTGTGTCTATGGACTTATGTCATTGTTGATGACATGCTGATAAAACTCGCACCATTACTCCGGCGTCCCGGTCCCTGTCCCGATTGTAGTGATAGTGAGTTAATCGCTATGATATTGATTGCCGAATGTAAGGGGTGGGACATTGAAACAGAACTGCTATCGGAATTTAGCCAGCACCGGCATCTATTCCCTATATTGCCTTGTCAGAGTCGATTCAACCGGCGAAGGCGCAACTTGGGGGCAATCATCAATCAGATTCGACAGTTGCTCTTATCAGACATTGAAGCAGCGTCGGACAAACTGTGTATTATTGATAGTTTGCCGATTCCAGTCATGCAGTTTCATCTGGTGCCTTCGTCAACCAACAATTGGTCATGCTATAGAGCCGATTATGGTCGAGTCGAATCCAAGAAACAGACCATTTTCGGCTATAAACTGCATCTGTTAGTCACTGCAAGTGGAGTGATTGTTGATTTTGAACTGGCACCCGCTTCTGAAACCGATTTAGCGGTTGGTTACCAATTGCTCTCTAATCATCAAAATAAGCAAGTGATAGGGGATAAAGCCTATATTAATGCCCAAATCAAAGACCAATTAGCCCAACTGAACCGTATCGATTTGATAACGGCACCCCGCCGCAACCAGAAACAGCAAATCTCCAGACAAACCAAGCGGTGGATTAACAAAATTAGGCAGATTGTTGAAACGGTTAATGGGCAATTGAGTCAACAATTTCATATACAAAACAATCATGCACATAGTTTCTGGGGGGTATGCACGCGGCTATACGCCAAACTCACCGCTCATACGCTATGTATTTATCTGAATCAACTATTCAAAAAAGAGGCGTGTTTACAGATTAAAGAGTTGGCTTTTCCAACTCCTTAGCAACTAGCATAAGACCC
>JAJDUM010000079.1 GCA_022826645.1 Candidatus Poribacteria bacterium | reverse complement strand
CGATCAACATTATCCAAACGCTGTCAAGATTCGGTTGGTTCAGGATAATCTCAACACCCATAACCCGTCGGCATTCTATCAAACATTTGACCCAGCCCAAGCATTTGAGTTGACCCAACGGTTTGAAATGATTTATACCCCTAAAAGAGCATCGAGGTTGAATATGGACGAGATTGAGTTTTCCGTGCTTACAAAGCAGTGTCTTTCACGCCGTATCGGTCAACTGTCGGAGGTGCAACGAGAAATCAATGCTTGGGTTGAAGAACGGAATCGAAAAAAAGTCCGTGTCAAATGGCAGTTTACTCTCAACAACGCACGACAGAAATTCAAACGGTTTTATCATTATACAAAAGCATTATTTATCTGACAGAGTACTAGCTCTTAATAAAATTAGGAGATCCCATTTATGAAAATTCTCGTTACTGGTATATCCGGCAGAATCGGTGCCAACCTTGCTAAAGCTCTCATTGACGAAGGACATGAGGTGCGCGGCTTGGTTTGGGAAAAGGACGCGCGACTGGAAAAATTTGACGGGCTTCCGGTGGAGTTAGTTGAGGGAAGTCTGGTTAATTCTCCGGATGTAAACAACGCGGTCAGCGGGGTAGAAGCAATCTGCCATCTGGGAGCGGCATTCCAAGGTGGGGGTCCCTTCTCCAACGAAGACTATTTTGAGATCAATGCGCGCGGCACGTTCAATATGCTGGAGGCTGCCCGTGAAAATCTGGATAACCTGAAGCACTTCTTCTTCGCAAGCACCGACGCCACGTACGAAAAATACGTCCCCGGTGGACTATCCGACCCGATCAGTGAAGACGAGATGTCTCAGAAGCCGGGTGGATGGTATGCGCTTTCAAAGGTTCTTGGGGAAGATATGTGTCGCGGGTATTATCGGAGTTACCAACTGCCGATCTCGATTTTCCGTTTCGCCTTTGTAGCGGCTGGCGATGAAATCCTCGACTTTTCGCAGTTTCGCCTTGATCACTGGCAGAACGCCTACGCAAGCAGAACAACGGGTGCCGCTGCCGAAACACGCCAACAATTACTGGGTTTCGGGAACGCTGGGGAACGTCTGCTTATAGCGCGAGACGAGAATGGCAGATCCTATAAGAAACATATAGCGGATGTGCGCGACATCGTGCTCGGCTTCTTAGCCGCGCTTGGCAAACCGCAGGCGATCGGAGAGACCTTCCACCTTGCCGGACCAGCGCCCTTCACATGGGAGGAAACGGTGCCTTATCTCGCGGAAAAACTGGGGGTAGATTACGTTGATGTTCGGTTAGCAGAAAACACACCGACCTATTATGAGTTTGGTCTCGCCAAGGGTGCACGGCTTATTGGTTACCAGCCACAATTCGACATCTTTAAGATGA
This sequence comes from Candidatus Poribacteria bacterium, assembly GCA_022826645.1. Taxonomy (GTDB): domain Bacteria; phylum Poribacteria; class WGA-4E; order WGA-4E; family PCPOR2b; genus PCPOR2b. The sequence continues at coordinate 7,164 of JAJDUM010000079.1, read as the reverse complement.
TTGACTCCGCCATAGCATTTCGACAAGGTGTTGCCGATGTTATCCCGACGCAAATAACCTCCGCGTAGGCGGGCTGTACATGGGGAACTGAAACCGGGGTAACTTCAACGATAACTGGATCAATATTAATCGGATGCAACCAAACGCATCTGTGCACTTGCTAAAATCTCATAAATCAGTTCATCATAAGACATTCCCGCTGCTGCTGCTTGTGCCGGTAGATCACTTAGGTCAGTCAATCCTGGCAATGTATTAATTTCCATCACGTAAGGTTGCCCGGCGGTATCGACTAGCATATCTACTCGTGAAACGCCCCAACAACCGACTGCTTGGTGCGTCCTCAACGCAATTTCCTGCACCTCCTGGGTTAGGGGGTCGGATAGCCTTGCGGGAATAATGAACTCGGTCATCCCTTCGGTATATTTTGCTTCGTAGTCATAAAAATCCCGTTTAGGAACTAGCTCTAGCACAGGTAGCGCGCGCAGGTTTTCATTGATCCCCAACAACCCAACAGTGACCTCTTGGCCCTGAATATACCGCTCGAATAGGATATCCCCGAACTGATATTGGGTTTTATAGGCAATCCGCTTGACTTCCGGTAGCTCGGAAATAATGGAGACCCCAATGCTCGATCCTTCTGATGCAGGTTTCAGGACAAGCGGTAGTCCTAAACGATCGATTGCTTCGTCACATTGCAGCTCCAGACTTTGGTTAGGGTCAACTGCGAGGTAATCCGGCGTCGGAATGTCCAGCGTCGATAGTACCCGCTTTGTCATGGTCTTATTCATTGCCAACGCGCTTGCAAGCACACCGGAACCGGTGTAGCTAAACTCAAATGCCTCTAAGACACCTTGAATCGTTCCATCCTCGCAGCCTTTACCGTGCACCCCCAGAAATGCAATTTCAATCGAGTCAGCTCGCATACGTTCCACCCAATCGAGGTCGATTGGATCGATTGTCACGACATCTGCGCCAAGCCGTTCAAGTGCGGCGGCAATTCGCGCGCCGGATCGCAATGACACCTGTCTTTCACCCGATCTTCCACCCATCAACACCGCAATTCGTCGTTCGAGCAGCTGCTCTTTCTTCATTTCAAAAAATCTCCTTCGTCATTATTGAAAATCATATAACATTTCGCGCAAGAGTCATGCCCGATACATCCATTTGGCGTTCTAATTCCGGGGCATCGGTGTTTAGGGCTCGGGTCGTCTCACTGTCTCCTCGAAGTAAACTCTCTCCGGATTGTCAATCCAATCGCAACCCCAGCCCAGTCCTTTTAGCTCGTTTTGAACAATTGGCAACGTCGCCCGCAATTCTTTTACCGGTACCCAATCGCGCCAGTGCCGATCCGCCGGTGGGTTGAGAAATTCTCTGATGCCACCTACCGCCCGTTGAATCGAGGGATATATTATTGCGCCTAGTTGTGTTTGTTTAGCTGCTTCAACCAGCCATTTGCTATAGGGGAACGGTTGTCTCTCAGCAACGCAGCAAATTTTACAGAGGTACTCGATGACGTTGCCGGCTGCGACGCACGCCATCTCGACGTGCCTTCGAGCTGCCATAGCTATAGGACCGCGTTGCGAGTAGTAATACTTGCCGAACATCCACTTTAACTTGCTCTCCGCAACCGCTGGTGGATACCGGTGATAACGATGCTTCAGTTCTTCGGCGGTACTTGAACAACCGTAGAGGGTTTGCGAGGTCGAAATAAGCCACATCATTTCATTGGGCCATGTCTCCAACCACACCCGTAGGTCCCCTTCATCAAAAAACGACCAGTGGGCTTCATAATCGCCTCGATCGACGAAGAGTTGCTGGCTCTGTTCATAAGTCTTAAAATCTTCATCGGAAAGGTACCGCTTATCGCCGATGATACACAGGTCAAGATCCGACCATTCATCGGCAAAGTTAGCGGCACGACTCCCAACCAACATGAGGACCGCACGCTCACCCATTTGCTGGCAAAAATCTGTGGCTCGGTCAATGAACTGTTGATCTTCTGGACTGAACTGGATATCTGCCTTCATTGCAGCCATTTCTATTTTTGCCATTTTGTCAAAAAAAACATGTGTTCAATCTGACACAGGTTACTAGACGCACTGACCTGGCATTGTCTGGAAACAAAACTCCCTAAGCAAGAACGCAAAATGTCTAGGATAGGTTTCGCAAAACAGATGTATAAATGAGAGTGCACCGCTCCAGAAATGCGATTAACTCTCAGCCACATCAACCTGGATCGACAATTCCTCAAGCTGTTCGTCGGTAACTTCAGAAGGCGCAACGGTGAGCAGACACAATCCGTTCTGTGTCTTCGGAAACGCGGTGACTTCACGGATATTTTTTTCGCCGGTCATCATCATCATCATCCGATCTAACCCCGAAGCGATACCACCATGCGGCGGTGTTCCATATTGCAACGCTTCAACGAAGTACCCAAACCGCTCGGTTACCTCCTGAGGTTTGATCTTCATGATTTCAAATATCTTCTGTTGGAGCTCCCACCGGTGAATTCTGATGCTACCCCCGGCGCACTCTTCTCCGTTGATAATTAGGTCGTATTGTAGACCTCTCGCCTTCCCCGGATCGGTATCCAGCAGCGGAATGTCCTCTTCGGGCATCATGGTGAAAAGGTGTTGAGAAGGTTCGTAGCGATTCTCCTCTTCATCCCAGAAGAACAGGGGAAAATCGATAATCCACAGGAAATCAAAGCGATCATAATCAATCAATTCGAGTTTTTCGCCGAGATGCAGGCGCAGGTTTGCAAGTGCATCCGCGACAATCTGCGGTTTGTCAGCCACAAACACCATTAGATCCCCCGGCTGGGCACTCATCCGCTCGCTAACCGCCTTGAGCGTATCTTCGCTGAAAAATTTGACGATACTTGATTCAAAAGCGCCTTCCTCTGTTACCTTAATCCATGCTAACCCCTTTGCTCTATAAATGGCGACAAACTCTGTGAGATCATCTATCTCCCTGCGAGAGAGTGACGCTCCACCGGGTACAGCAAGCCCTTTTACCTGCCCTTCGTTTGCCAAGGCACCCGTAAACACCTTGAAATCACAATTTGCCACCAGATCAGAGAGATCAGAGAGCTCCAGTCCAAACCGTGTATCTGGCTTATCGGTGCCGTATCGTTCCATTGCTTCACTGTAAGGCATACGGCGGAACGGCGTGGGGATGGGAATGTCAACGGCTTCCTCAAAGATTCTCTTGAATAATCCTTCCGTCACTTCCATGACATCTTCTCGGGTTGCGAAGGACATTTCAATATCAAGCTGCGTTAATTCAAGCAGCCGATTTGCGCGGGTATCTTCGTCACGGAAACAACGCGCGATTTGGAAATAACGATCTATACCACTCATCATTGATAGTTGCTTGAACTGCTGCGGTGACTGTGGCAAGGCATAGAATTTGCCGGGATTAAGTCGGCTTGGCACTAGAAAATCACGCGCTCCCTCTGGCGTACTGTTCATTAAAATTGGCGTCTCAATCTCAAGGAAACCTTGTTCATCCATATATTTCCGTGCAGCAAGGGTTGCTTTGTGCCGAATCTGTAACATCTTCTGCATTTTTGAACGGCGGAGGTCAACGTATCGGTACTGCATACGAACATCCTCTGCGGTATCGATATCATCTTCGACCAAGAAGGGCGGGGTTTTCGCAGTATTCAAAATCTCCAGTTCGTCCGATGCCAGTTCAATCTCGCCGGTAAGGAGATTGGGGTTAGCCAGCCCTTCCCCACGCTCTCGCACCTTTCCGCTGACACTTAACACAAATTCGTTGCGAATCGCGCCCGCAGCTCGGTGCGCTTCGGGATCAATTATTGGATCGAAGACCACCTGCGTGATTCCGGTTCGATCACGTAGGTCTATGAAAATGACGCCGCCGTGATCCCGGCGGCGAGATACCCAACCGGTGAGTCGCGCCGATTCACCGGCATCGGCGAGCCGTAGTTCTCCGCAATAGTGTGTTCTTTGCATTTCAGGCATTACTTTGATTCTCTCCTTCAATTGGTATTTGAAACCGAGTTTTTTTTGGCAAAACTCGGTTTCTCTTCGTGCTGTTGCACTTTCTTTTTACAAGAGCCTATGGATAATCCCCACCTATTTAACCAAATCCCTCCGAATAGGGGGCTCACAGTCTCTCTGTTGAATCACATCTCGGCTTAGGGCGGGGCAGGGTGCCCCGCCTACGGGGGTTGGAGTTGATTATGCGGGGCAAGTCCGAGAGGCTTCCGTGACCGGGGCGGTTCCACCTCCCCACTGTTTGTAGTAGCCCAATTCATTGGGCGTTCGTTGGAGTCGTGCAATTTAACCCGCGTGCCGCCCCTACTTCAAAATCACCATCCGCCGCGTGGCGGAATAATCCCCCGCTGTCAGGGTGTAAAAATACACACCACTCGCCACCCGCTCACCGACATCATTTCTTCCATCCCAATAGATTGCCTTTGACCGACTCTCGTAGGCGGAGGCAATCCGATGGCCAACGTCGAGGGTACGGACAACCTGACCGCTTGGATTGTAGATGGTCAAGGTGACAAAAGCATCCTCCGCTAACCGATAGGGAATCCACGTCTCCGGGTTAAACGGGTTCGGGTAGTTTGCCAACAACTCCGTCTCTGTTGGGGTTAGGGAGACCAAGAGCTGTTCAAGCACCACAACCCCACGTTTCATGATTGGATCTCTCACTTCAAGTGCCCTCGCGTCGGTCAGCCATCCCTGAACCTCTACCGCCGTGAGTGTTGCAGGTGCTTGTCGCTGCGCTGAAGGCGCGGCAGCTGCGCCATCAAACATACCCGCAGCCAATACCAAGTCCAGAATATTGACAATCCCATCCCCGTTGACATCCACATTACTCTGCCCAGACTGTCCTAAACTGGAGGCAATCAAGATCAGGTCTAAGACATTCACGGTTCCGTCTTTGTTGATATCTGCTGCAATCAATGGTGCTTCCGTATCGGAGACAGCGTGGAAGGTCGCTGGCACCGCAATACCAACGGCAGAGACCTGTACGATGTTTGTACCCAGATTTGATCCTAGCGTGAGTGTAGTTTCCGCCCTGCCGTTAGGATCGGTGGTTGTGCTTGTTACACTGAGCGTGCCATCGCCCGCAGTGACAGTGAACGTCACCGAAATCCCCCCAAGTGCAGAACCATTTTCATCCTGAACTTCAATAACAAAGGGGTTCGCCAAAGCTACGCCTGACTTACCTTTCTGGTTATCACCTGATATTTTCAGCAGTGCCTTATGTGCCTGGTTGTCAAATCCTACTGAGATTCCCCGGCTCTGGAGGATTGGGATATGCGTGTGGATAGATTGATAGCTCAGGGGATTTCCGGTCACCCTAATGATATTCCCACTCCCCAATCCTGTATTTTCTACCAAAGGGGAGAGATCCGATATCGAATTGTTAGAAAGGTCCAAGGTTCTCAGGTTAGTTAAACCCGCTAAAGGGGAGATGTCCGATATCGAATTGTTAGGAAGGCCCAAGATGCTCAGGTTAGTCAAACCCGCTAAAGGGGAGAGGGAGAGAGCCGATGGCGAATTGGCAATATACAGCTTTATTAGGGTAATTGCACTATCAATCCCGGTAAGGTCTGCAACCCTGCCGCCTGATAATTCCGATAATGATAGCAGCCCATGTGATGTGATTGGATCGCCGGGATCTAGGTCTAATAGGGTCCGCAGTGTGGCTGCTAAATGGGCATCCGGTATTGACACAACATAGGGGGGCGGTATCATAGAGGCAACATCAACTGGGAAAAATCGGTTACTAAAATTCCCATGCACATCAATAACGGCAAGAGACACAGCCGTGTCTTCTGATTGTAAGGCAGTTGTGACAAACTCAACGGTGCTATGCGTGCCAGTCAATCGCTTACAAGCAACGAGAATCCTTCCCTCAGGGGTATACGGGTCTCTCATTAATTGTGCTTGGTGGAGACCATCATTATCCTCGACCTCAAAACGGAGGCGAATGGTATTCAGTGGAGAGACAAAACTTGGGGGCAACATGCGAACGCTTGGGATGGAGACGTCGTCCCTGCGCTGTGTTGGGTTTAGGTAACGATGGACATCCAACCATTCAGTGCGACAAGCTGAGTCCCATTCGCTAACCCTATCTTCGTCGTAAAAGTAGATAATATGGTGTAGTCCAAACGCATGCATAAGCTCGTGGGCAATCACGTCCGTGGGAAAATTCTCAGACAGGTTGGAGGATATAACTGCACGTCCGCTCAAGGAAACACCGCCTCCAAGACCAAAGCGGCCCACGCGACTCTCCATCAAGCAAACATAGATGGTGCGTTGCCGACTAAACTGTTCGTCAATTTCGTCCCAGACCTTCCATTTAGCATATATATCATATTGACCATCTTGATCATAGGTGTAATACGCTTCGTTGAATTTTCCGTTTACATGGTGCACAACTGCCTTGCCAGTGGCATCGGCTTGAAAGGTAAAGGTTTTTCTGCCAAATCCGTAGGCTTCCATCGAATATGCGACAGATTCCTGTATCTCCTTTATCGAGGCATCGATCTGTGCGTCTACATTCGGACGCGGCTGCCTGTCGTTGGGTAAGAAATAAATCAGTCCCACTGTGTACGGTTCGGCATCTTCATCCGGAACCACTCGGACCCCTCTACTCCGGAGCGCTGGGATATAGTCGTTAAGGGATAGACTACTGAGGGGGTTTCCCCACAAATGCACATGATCCTCAGTCCCCAGTCCCGGATTTGCTATCAGGGGTGAGATGTCTGATATGTTGTTGTCATTCAGAGACAGGTATGTGAGGTTCGTTGCACTTTCAAGGCCGGTCAAATCATTTATGTCGATATTTCTGGCGTGAAGATGGGTTAATTTTGCCATGTCCGCTGTGGTGATTATTGCCCCCGATGCTTTGCCGAGTTGTTCCGCTATTGCAGCACGGAGGTTAGGATCCGGGAGCTTTACTTCTGGTACTACCGTGTCGCTAAGGATTATCGCCAGGGTAGTCCCAGTAACAGATGCCTCGACGCTGTTCTGCTCCCCGTCCCCCAGCGTGAGAATACTCTGAGCCCTGCCCTGTTCATCTGCGGTTGTGTTCGTTGCACTCAGTATGCCGCCACCGGAGACGACAGTAAATGTCACCGGAACCCCTGCAAATGCCCGTCCCAGACTATCCCTC
>JAJDUM010000040.1 GCA_022826645.1 Candidatus Poribacteria bacterium | reverse complement strand
AGACGGATCACTACCAGTATAAAGTGCCATCTCTATATCACCCGCATCTTCTAATTCGCTCTGTAAAAAGGATCCCTCCTTCGTTCTCAATCTCAGAGGCAAGCGCACAGCAATAGATGATAAAATTGTCCTTCCTGTAGCACGTATCTGTTTCCCAAGACGTGCTATTGCGTCCGATTCAACAGTAGCTGCCGGCAATACCTCGGTTTCAATCACTACAGGAGAAACAGTGGATTCTATAACCAAGATATCAGGCCGTTCATTACCTCCTTTTAACATACCACTGTTTTCTGAACGAACAACATTAGATTGTTGCCAAGCGCGACGTGTTCCTCTCAATACTCCGGCAAGGGCATCATTGATTGTATGTTCAGTTGTTGCCATAAGTCTCCCTTTCGACTGTGCTCACTTTTATATGTCACTTCCTCCCACGAAACGGATAATGCAAGATATACCTGAAAAAGAAAACCCTGTCAACACAGATTGCGTTATTTTAGAATCACCATCTTTTGGGTGGTAGAGTAATCCGCTGCATGTAACTGGTAAAAATAGACCCCGCTTCCCACCGCCTCGCCCAAGTTGTTACGCCCATCCCAATACGCCGCCCGTGCCCTATCCGTGTAATATCCTGCCTCTTGATAGCCCAGATCCAATTGACGTACCAATGCACCGTTGGTGTCATAGATGGTAAGCGTCACATCGGCAGCATGAGCGAGCAGATACGGAATCCATGTCTCCGGATTAAACGGGTTAGGATAGTTGTGCAACAATGCTGTTTCCGCCGGTATTTCATAGGCGCGCAACGTCTGCAACTGAATCCAGCCCTGCCTTACATCTTCGGCGGTTACCGTATATTGCAACGGCTCCACACCAATTAACGGATTTGAGGATTGAGCAGAGATTTCAAGGATATCCCCAATCATAGCCGCTTGCCCCGTCTGTAAATCAACGTCGGTGAGTTGATAGCCCACCCCATCTGATCCCCACGGATTCGAGCGAGAATTGTACCCACCTGTTGTAGCCGCGCTGACCATTCTGCCGGTTGAGCGGTTCTTTACAGTCACGCGGAAGCTGGTCTCGGTCAATCTCCTTCCTTGGTCAGTAATCGAGCCCCTCAGCGCCAAAATAGGTGTCACATCATCCACTTCGATACCTGTCACTGATACCGGTGGTGCACCGCCCACTTCTGGCAGATTAGTCCATGCATCACCGGAGATTTGGACCTCCTCCCTCCGTTGAGCGGTCATGATAAAGGATTGGCCTCCAGTGATTTCTATATCGTTAGGATCACCCACGCCTCCCACCGGCTTGAACTCTCCCCCATCGGTGAGGATTATCACAGGGACATTACCATCAATCCCTTCGAGCACGAACAGGTCGCTCACACGCGATACCCTTGGATCTTTCAACGGCAGCCCCACAAGGTTGAGACCTTGACTTAATGTGATGGTGCTACCTTCCTCTGTTCCTAACGCCCGGCCACGCAGACGAATAGAGACCGGGGTTCTCAGACCCGCGATAACCCCTTTATCGTCCGTCAATGTTGCGTCTGCAGAAGTGCTTTGGTCCGAAGGAGCGACGTAGCTGCGCCATTCTTGCGTTGGGGAATCGTAGGTGATGAGGAAGGTGACGGTTGATGCTCCACCGAGTACGTTGTAGAGGTCGGTGATAGATTTGATGGTCCGTGCCACTCCATCAACGGCGTTGACCTTCAGGGGAACATGGATTAAACTGATACCCACCGGTATCGACAGGCGGAATTCTGCGTTACCTGCCGAGGCAGCGGTTGGAGTAATGGTCGCGCCTGTAACCGATGCGAGTTCAATTTCCTGTACCGTTCGACTCCCAATCACAACACGCTCAACCCCGATCATCGTTTCTGTTTCGGCTAATACTCTAAACCTTGCTACGGCGAGGGTCCCATCACCTTCGGCCGTACCCGTCATAGCGAATGCAGCAAATCTCACTGAACCATCTCCAACTACGGGCGGTATCGAATATACATCTGACGGAGTGCCGTCTGCATCGGCTATAGATTCCAGTTCGGTCGGGCTAAAGGCAAGTGTACGTTCCTCGCCAGCAAAGTAGCCCGCATCTTCAATACTTATAAATTCCAGTTCAGTGGAGTTAAAGGTGAGGCTGAAATCATAGCCAGCGACGTTCTGGCCGCCAGTGATATTGATGGATATTTCAATTGTATCCTCCACTACAGGGCTATTTGAACTGGCTACAACTGAGATGTCTACTTGTGCGACTCCTGTTGATACAACCGAGAGCCACATAAAAAGGAATAGGCTATAAAAAAAAGGTTGTTTCTTCATAGATTTTCTTCCTTTGCAGTTTAAATGAGGGGTGCTCATAATTGTGATTGAGTCGGGATAACGGTTATGATCTAATCTAACCAAGCAAGAAAGAGAGGATCATAGCATGAGTTATCCTGACAGTGCGTATTATGCCACGCTTTTGTTTCAACCGCTTCGTCACGTCCGAGTCCACACCGGCTCTCGGACTACCTAAAAGGAGATTCAGCAAAAGCGCTCTACAGTGCCTTCAGCCTCGCTACCGTCTCCGCGTCAAGATCACCTGTCCCAACCACAGATAGATTCTCCCTTACTTCAGCCACACCCTTCATTCCGATGACCGCAGCGCTGATCCGGGGTTCTGATAATACAAACTGCACCGCCAACCGTCGCAACGCCACAAGGTCATTATCCACGTACTCGCGCACCGTCTCAAGCCGATTCAACACCAAATTTCGCCGTTCCTCCGTCCAGTCCCACGCCCATAAAAGCCCCTTCTCCACCCGCTCCAGCACCAGTTCCAGTGGAAGCGACAGGAAACCTTGGTAAAACACACCACCCATCACCACCCCGACATTGTGAGCCTCCGCTTGTGGTAGGAGTGCTTCTTCCGCGCTCCAATCCAACAGATTAAAACGGTTGAAACTGAGGGCGACATCGAATTCTCCCGTTTGCACCGCTGCCGTGACCTCGGCAAGCCGACCGCTCACCCCGATGAATCTGACCCGTCCCTCTCGCTGTAGTTGGCGGAAGCCCTCCACCATTCCGCCGGACTGAAGGATAGATTCGACTGCGTTCGCGCCCTCGCCGAGATGTTGGATATCGTGTGCGAGTAGTATATCCACATGGGAACGCTGTAAGGTCGCCAAACTTTCTTCGACACCGGCGATGGTTTCCGCTGCTGTCGGGTTTTGGCGGGGCGAAATTTTTGTAGAGATGATATATTCGCCCGTGTAATCCGTCAGTGCCTTTCCGATGATCTCTTCGCTCGGTCCGTAGTGGCGCGACGTGTCAATATAGTTGACACCGTTCTCGAGCGCTGTGTGGATCGCAGCAATAGCGTCCGCCTCATCGAAAGGACCGTGACTGGTGCCCGCATAGACTGCCCCGCCCAATCCGATTTCCGATACCTCAAGCCCGGTCCGCCCTAACCTCCTATAGCGCATTGAGTTATCTCCTCTCTTTTGGGAGGGGTTATCTGATTAAGAAACCGAGTTTCTTGAAATAAGTCGGTTTCTCTAGGGTGTGCTTACTGAATAAACACGCCGGCTCGCGCAGCGATGTCAATTGCCTTCCGCGCATCTATCACCCGCGGCCCATTAAGATTCAACTGTACGCGAGCAGTGGCACCCTGTCGCAGTTCAATCTCGCGTTCACCATCAAGCGCAAGCACACACGGTTGTTGATGCTTGACGATAACCATTTCTCCCACGTCCAAAGGTCGACATTCCGCCAAACTGACTTCGCTCAGGAGACCGGGGGCAATGGGAGCGAGCACCCGCTGCCCTTCCGAACCCAGCCGAAGATACAAGCCCTGCTCCGGGGAATCCAACCGGATCTGAGCGTGAGCACCGATTGATGACAGTCCGATACTGCCCGGTTCGACGCGAGTCAAAAAGAGTTCGTTGATTTTTGATGCATCCCAGATAGCACGAGAAGCAACAAATCGCTCATTATAGACAGCCACATCTACCAGCGCGATGTCATCAGGCGTTTCGCCGTTACCGGAATCTTTCCCCCGATCGTTCTCGTCAGTTTTATCGCAAAAGATGTCCAAACGGGGTGCCCGTTGCACCGCCGCATCTGCTTCGCCGCACATCACTAACCCCGCAGCCAGCCCCGCGACTGTACCCTCCAGCATCGTCGGAAAAACGTTGTTGGTGCCCGTGGAGATGGGCATGAGAGGCACATCGCCGCACCCTTTGGCTACCGCGCGGTTGGTGCCATCCCCGCCCAACGTGATGATGCAGCCCACTCCCTCCGTTGCCATGAGCGCAGCCGCCTGCGTCGAGTCGCGTTGGCTGAACGTTTTCAGCATAGGGAGGATTGTAACATCGATCCCTATCTGTAACCCATCAAGTGCCTTGTGTCCGATACTGAACGAGTCGGGCATCACAAACACCCGCTTAGCGCCTACCGCTTCAAGCCCCAGCAACACGCGGCGGACAATGTTCACCTTTTCGTCATTGTTGAATACTGCGCCGTGGGCTACCAGCCTGCGGATGTCTCTACCCGATGCTGGGTTTGCTATAATGCCGACGCTATTTGTGCTATTTATTCGCATATTGGATAGCTCGATGGAAGCGTGATATTCACCGATTACAACGTTGAGTGTTGTTTCTTGGGGTTAGGGATGCGAGAATAATCGTATCGGAGGATTATAGCATAATCTCTTTCTATTTTCTGCCTATTTTTTCGTTTAATTTCTAAGGTAACCGTGCTACAATTTTGATGGTTGTTGGGGCGCGTCGGTTCATTTGCAGCTCCCTTTATCTGTGCGTTCCCACTCAGGAGATGAACCATGACCGTATCCGTATGGCAGGAGATGCCCGATCCTATTCAGGCGGAACACGACGATGTCGTTATCGGTGCCGGGATCGTAGGCGCTTATACCGCAACGCTGCTTCGTGAACGAGGACGCGACGTTGCGCTCGTCGATGCTCGTTTTCCAGCCGCTGGAGCGTCCGGTCGAAACGCCGGGTTCGTATTGACATCACAACGCGAACCGTATCCGGTGCTTATTGAGCAGGTGGGCCGCGAAGCCGCCCGCGAAATTATGAACATGGTGCGCGAAAACGTGATCCGAATGCGCTCGTTGGCAAACCATTTTGCCGTCCCGCTTGAGGATGGCGCAGCCCATCTCGCGGAGACCCATGCCGAAGCCCGTGAATTGGAACGCTGGGCGCGTGCCCTTGAAGCCGACGGCGCGACGGTAGATTTTTCGTACAGCGATCCCTACGGGTCATCAGGCTACATCGCGACCATGCAGATCGAAAACGATTTCATGGTGCAGCCCGCCCGGTTGACGGAAGCCATCGCCGCTTCCTCTGGTGCCACACTGTATGACCACAACGAGGTCTATGCGATTGAATCGGAGGGTGAACGCCTCCTTGTCCGTGGGCGCCGAGCGGATATCCGCTGTCGCAAGGTCTATGTCGCGACCAACGGCTACGGATGCGATCTGCACCCATATCTGCGACGCATTGTCCGACCCGTGCGGGGACAGATAACGGTAACCACCCCGGTCGAACCCTTAATCGGCGTTGCGGGTATTACCGAGAACCATTATTTTCGCCAATTTCCGGACGGACGTCTGTTCATCGGAGGAGCGCGAGCGTTCTTCGAGGCGCAGGAATACACCGCCGAAGATGCGATAACACCGGACCTGCACGTGAACCTCGTGAACTACCTGCGGCTATGGTTCCCGGACGTTGAATTTGAGGTCGAACGGCAGTGGGCAGGTATCCACGGCTTTACACCCGACCGCCGTGTGGCTGTTGGCTCTTTCCCGACCGAAGCGCGTATCGTCTTTGCTGTGGGATTCAGCGGTTACGGCAACTCAATTGGTCTTGTCGCTGCCGAGCGCATGGTAGCATTGGCGCTGGATAGACGAGACCCCGGTCCCCTCTCTGCCACCCGCTTCACCTGAGTTTGGCGGGATCTTGTTGGGTCAAAATAACTAAGTTTCTAATACACAGTCAGATAATTGTTAATATCCTCTGCTCGTTGTGGATTGACAAATCCACAACACCGGCGCAAATCGGGCTTGAATATGGCTATCCAAGTCTCGGACTCTCGGAACGGAGCCGAGCCGTGAGAGGCTTATCATGATTTATATGACAGAGTACTAAGGTGTGCTGACATTTAATATTGCTAATGCCGATTTATCGGCATCCTCGACAAGTTGGGATCTGCAACCGCTGTAATCATCGGGTAATCTGACACATGTAACGCAAACTGTATGAGTTTTAAGAAAATAATCGGGTAATTCTATATTTTCCCCTAGACCCGGTAGGTGCGGTTTCCAACCGCACCGGACATCGCTTGAAGATTACCCAATTAATAAATTAATCTTCATACAGATTGTACTACAAAAGTAATGTAGGTTGGGTTGAACGGCTAAAGGCCGAGACCCTACCAATGGTGATAGTAGTTTCGGCTTTTCAACGATACTGTTTTTTGGACATATACAGTGAAACCCAACGCTATCCTGGCTTGGGTTAGGTTAAGATCGTAATCCTATTGCCGTTCTCGTCAAGATTCTAGGAGGAAATGCTGGTGCAAACCCCAGACCGAGTTGATCCAATCACATTTGAAGTTATCCGCAATGCGCTGTTGGAAGCAACAGAGGAGATGACAATCGCGCTGCGGCGTAGCGCCTATTCAACCAACATCAAGACCCGTGCGGACTTCTCCTGCGCCTTCTTCGATCGCGAACTGCGGTTGGTGGTGCAATCCTTCGGTCAGCCCACCCACTTGGGATCATTGGTCGAATTAGTCCCGAAAGCTATCATCGACTACGGGGTTGAAAACATCGGACCGGGCGATACCCTCTTGGTCAACGATCCCTATGGCGGCGGCGGCCACCTCAACGATATCACCCTTATTACCCCCGTCTACTACAACGATGAGCCGTTCGGTTATGTTGCAAACGTTGCCCATCATGTCGATGTAGGTGGCGGCGCACCGGCGAGCGTCGGCGCGTTCCGAGAGGTCTACCAAGAAGGGGTCATCATCCCGCCCGTAAAATTGGTGCAGGGCGGAGAAATGCGGTCCGATATCTTTCGGTTGGTGCTGTCTCAGATCCGATCGAAACGCGAAACGGGTGGCGACTTTCGCGCACAAGTAGCGGCGAACACCACCGGGATGCGTCGGTTGCGTGCAATTATGGATTGGATGGGCGCGGAGACCTTCACCTTCTACATCGACGAACTGATCGCTTATGCAGAGCGGCGGACGCGTGCGGAGGTTGCCAAGCTGCCCCACGGTGTCTATACCGCCGACGGTTGCGTTGACACCGACGGTTTTACCGATGAACCGGTACATCTTACGGCGAAGATGGTAGTTGACGAGGACGGTATGTTCTTTGATCTGACCGGCTGCGATCCCCAACGGCGAGCGCCAGTGAATTCCACCTATGCCCAGACCTTCTCCGGTTGCGCCTACGTTCTCAAGTGCCTAATCGATCCCGATATACCGACAAACGCTGGCTTCTACGGGTTTGTACGCATGCTCGCCCCCGAAGGGACGGTAGTCAATAGCACACCGCCCGCCCCGGTCGTTGGTGGGTGGGAGACGCAGACCCGGCTGATTGATGTGATGTTCAAAGCGCTATCTCCGGTGATGCCAGAACGAGTGCCAGCCGGTACGAAGGCCATGATGTGCCACGCTGGTTTCGGTGGAGCCGACCCACGTACAGGGGAATATTACTGCTTTCTGGAGACGATGGCCGGCGGGTTCGGGGGGCGGATTGCCAGTGACGGTCCCGATGCCGTACAGACGCACGGACAGAACACCGAGAATGCCCCCATCGAGGAGACCGAAACAAACTACCCGGTACGCATCACGCGCTACGAATTGGTGGACGATTCGGACGGTGCAGGCAAGCATCGCGGCGGGTTAGGGCTACGCCGGGACTACGAATTCCTTGACCATGAACCCTCTTTCACTATCTTGGCAGATAGAGACCGTTGGGGACCGTGGGGACTGTTCGGTGGACAACCGGGCCTCAAGGCAAGCTACATCCTGAATCCCGACACAGAACCTGTCGAACTCAGTTCCAAAGTGACCGTCCAACTTCAGCCGGGGGAGATCATGAGCTACCGCACCTGCGGCGGTGGTGGGTACGGTCCGCCCGAAGAGCGCGATCCGGTTTCAGTATGCCGCGACGTGCGCGAAGGTAAAGTGAGCCTCGAACGAGCGAGGGAGGTTTATCGGGTCGCGGTCGATACCCAATCGTGGGCGGTGGACGAGGCGGAGACAGAGAGGCTGCGCGCCAGCGGAGGAGAATCCTGATAATGAGGCTTAAACATGACGATGGCTGGAATATACCAGCGGACAACCCCTTCTACCCATCGCTGCCGGCGGTCTATCGGAATGTGCGGTTTCAGTTCGTTTTCTTTCACGCTGACCCAACCGCGGTCCAAGACTTCCTCCCGGAACCTTTGGAAGCGGCGGAGGACGGATTGTGCGTGGCTTCGGGGTTAGAGGTGCCCTTCTGCACAAACTATGGTCCCTTCCAAGAATCTTTTATTATGATGAAGTGCCGTTTCAGGGAAGATACCGGGTTTTATTGCTCCCACGTCTTTCATGACGGTCCCGCGGGTATCGCTGCAGGCAGAGAAATTTACGGAACGCCGAAGGTGTACGCGGGGTTAAACGTGACGCAGGCGGATCGGTGCATGGTTACGGAGACCTCGCTCGGCGGGGTGCCGGTGCTGAACATCAGTTCCAGTATGGAAATCACTGTTCCCCACGATGCAATGCCCTCTCTTACCCCAGCTTGGCGGTTGAAGGTTATCCCGCGAGCGGACGGTCCGGGACCCGCGGTCAAACAGCTGATCGATTGCAGCGAAACCACCCAAGATTTAGAGGTGCACTTCACCGCGAAGGGACAGGGTAGGATTGCCCTCGGCGCCTCCCCGCTGTGTGATCTTACCCCACTGTCACCACTGAGCTATGAGGCTGCCTACTACATGGAGAGCAGCTATTCCGAAGGATACGCGCAGATTGTCTACGACTATTTGAAGGATGAGTCGCGGGAAGAGACAGATGACGAACACTAGGTCACAGGCAGCCGCCGACGCTTCGGAGATGAAAGAGCAATATACGTTAGGGTATTCATCCCAAACTATCCGACAGCTTCAAAGACGCACCGCAGCGAAAGAAGCCGGTTTCCTCCTGCCCCATCTAAGCGCCGGTATGTGTCTACTCGATTGCGGCTGTGGACCCGGCAGTGTTACCGTTGGACTGGCAGAGGCTGTCGCCCCCGGACAGACCGTAGGCGTTGATATTGAACCTAGTCAATATAGGTCCGCGTGGTCCCAGGAAGCTGAACGCCCGAATATCAACCTCCACTTTGGAGCTGCCGATGTCTACCGCCTCCCTTTTGCTGCGAACACATTCGATGCCGCGTTCCTGCACAATGTGTTGAGCCACTTACGGCGACCCCTTGAAGTGCTGAAAGGGATATATCGGCTCTTGATCCCAGGCGGCGTGATCGGTATCAGCCATCCCGATTTTAGCGGCCAACTCATCAGCCCTGCGGATCCGCTCCTAGAGCGAGACCATGAACTTTACTGGCGATTGGTTGAGCATAACGGCGGCAACCCTGCCATTGGTAAACACCAACGCGGTTTGCTGCACGACGCCGGATTTGTTCGCGTTGAAGCGGACGCAAAGTATTCAACCATTGCCACGCAGGACGGCGTGCGGATGCGCGCTAGGCACGGAGGACGCCTATTTGGCGGATCGGCTATTGCGCAGCAGATGATCAATTTGGGGTGGACAGATCGTACTGAATTGGAGCAGATAACCGCCGCTTGGCGGAAATGGAGCGAGCATCCGGGAGCGTTCATGGCGAATGCCACGGTAACGGCGGTCGGTTGGAAGGAATAGACTGAGGTAAACAGATGAAAGATAAGCTAAAAATTGGTATCCTCTACCCCCTCTACTCTGCAGAGGACGACTATCCACGCCTCGCTGCTGCGTTGCAACCACCGGTTGAGGTTCAGGTCGTCCATACCGATAGCCCAAACCTACATCGGATTGACGAGAGCCTTATCACCGGCAGTCGGGAATACCTGCTGGCGGGTGCGGAGGAGCTGCGCCCCCACAACGTCGCTGTCTGTTTATGGGCGTGCACAAGTGCGAGTTTTGCGTTTGGTGTAAAGGGAGCGCAGCGTCAAGCGCAAGATCTGGTCGATGCGCTCGGTGTGCCAGCATCGAGTACATCGTTGGCGTTTCTCAGCGCTAGCAAAGCGCTCGGACTGAAACGCATTGCCGTTGCTGCAACCTACCCTGAAGCACTGTCAGGTGCCTTTCGTGCTTTCTTGGAGACAGGTGGGGTTGAAGTGGTTCACATGGGGTGTCTCGGTGTCTGGACAGGTGATGAGGTCGCTCTGATTGAACGCGACGAAGTGTTGCGTTTTGCCTGTGCCAACGACCATCCCGACGCCGAAGCGGTGCTCATCCCCGACACCGCGTTGCATACCGTCGATTTCCTGCCCGAACTCGAAGCAGCCGTCGGCAAAATAGTGCTGACAGCAAACCAGGTAACCATGTGGGAAGCCCTACGCCTTGGGGGGCGTTTAACGCCACAGTCCAATTTAGGACGATTGATGACAGTTGGGGCGTGAAATGTGATGCGTAAGGGAGCGGGGAAGAGGAGATATCCCGTAGGTTGGGTTGAACCGAGGTCGTGAAACCCAACGTTTCAATGAACTCATGAACTGTTACAAACCCATCGGGACGACATATGTGGAAATCGTGCAACGTGAAGGAACTCTGCCATCATCTGTAGGAGGGGCATCTTGCCCCGACTGCCGAGAGAAAACGAGATAATCCATAGATTGCGCTGAACGGAGGTCGTGAAACCCAACGCTAATAATCTCATGAATCAACGGTTTTCACGTTTCACGCATCACGTTTCACGCTCAGTATCGACAATTCCAAACTAACACCAGACACTGTTAGAACCAAGGAGGTCAGTATGGATCGATATATTGAAGTGACCCTCAGAAAGCGCGACGTGAGTTGTGTTGCGCGGATGCTTGACGACCTTGCCCCGAAGACGTGCGAGGCGGTGTGGAACGCGCTGCCACAGGAGAGCGATGCCTTTCACGCCAAATACGCGAGCAACGAAGTTTATTGTCTTGTCCCGCCCTTTGCACCAAGTGAGATAGGTCTCGAAAACCCAACGATTATGCCGATCCCCGGCGATCTACTCTATTTCTTCTTCCCGCCCGGCACCATTACCAGTCCATCGGTGCGCGAGATCGCCTACAGCACGGGCATGGTAGACCTCGCAATTTTCTACGGACGCGACAATCTCATCTTCTCCCCCACGATGGGGCCCGTCCCCGGTAACCGGTTCGCTGAGGTCACTGAGAATCTTGAAGAGATGGCGGAGGCGTGTAATAGTATCTGGCGTGAAGGATTTGTCGGCGAGCGATTAGCGTTTAGCCGGTTGGAGTAGTTGGTTTATTAGTGTATTATGGTGAACGATATAAATATGTAGACGTTCACCAAATAGTGTCCCTTATCGAAGCCTCATCAAGTCCCCCTGACAAGTGGTACATCCCGGTTTATCGGGGGCGGGATTTAGGGGGTTGGTTGTGTGTCGAAAGTGTATAAATAATTATAGAATTCACCATAATTCACCAGTTCATTGGTTCATTTAGCCCCGGAGGGGCGGCATGTTTATAGAAATCCGAATCCCTATACCCTAAAGCCCCGGAGGGGCGACATGTGTGGCATTACGTTAATATGTGCCGAATCAAGAAACCGCTGCACGTCTCTCTGTTCCATTGGAGGACTATGTATGTGATTTGAGCGTTCATGAGTTCAAAGGTTCATTTAGCCCCAGCAGGCGGCATGTTTATAGAAATCCGAATCTCTATACCCCAAAGCCCCGGAGGGGCGACATGTGTGGCATTACGTTAATATGTGCCGAATCAAGAAACCGCTGCACGTCTCTCTGTTCCATTGGAGGACTATGTATACGATTCAAGATTTCGGTGGTTCAAAATTTCTTTAGCCCCGGAGGGACGGCATGTTTATAGAAATCCGAATCCCTATACCCTAAAGCCCCGGAGGGGCGACATGTGTGGCATTACGTTAATATGTGCCGAATCAAGAAACCGCTGCACGCTACCAGCATAAAAAGAATTTCCGATACGCTTAGGTTAAAGCAAACCATGACCCCAACATTCGATCCAATCAAATTTGAAGTCATCCGTAACGCGCTGATCGAGGCGACAGAGGAGATGACAATCGCCCTCCGCCGCAGCGCCTACTCAACCAACATCAAAACCCGCGCCGATTTTTCGTGCGCCTTCTTTGACAGAGATCTACAACCTGTCGCCCAGTCGTTCACCCAGCCGGTGCACCTCGGTTCCTTGTCTCAGTCCGTGCCACGAGTTATCCGGGAATATGGTCCGGAGAACTTGGGTCCCGGCGACGCAATTCTCTCCAACGATCCCTATCTCGGTGGTGTTCACCTCAACGACATCACCCTCATCTCACCCGTATATTACAATGACCAGCTTTTCGGCTACGTCGCCAATCTCGCTCACCACGTGGATGTGGGCGGCGGCGCACCCGCCAGCATCGGTGCGTTCCGCGAAGTCTTTCAGGAGGGGGTCATTATCTCTGCCGTGAAAATGGTGGAAGCCGGAGAGATTAATCCGGACGTTTTTCGCCTTGTGCTTGCACAAATTCGATCCAAGCATGAGACCGCCGGCGACTTCCGAGCGCAGGTCGCTTCCAACAACACCGGTGTGCGTCGATTGACCGCATTGCTGGATCGGATGGGTGCTGAAACGGTCAGCTCCTATATCGACCAACTGCTTGCCTACACCGAGCGTCGGACGCGTGCGGAAATTGCCAAGTTGCCCCAAGGTGTGTTCACCGCCGACGGCTATGTCGACAACGACGGTTACACCGATGAGCCGGTACACCTTGTGGGGAAACTGGTCATCAATGACGATGGTGTGCTTTTTGATCTGAACGGTTCCGAACCCCAACGGCGAGCGCCCGTCAACTCCACGTATGCCCAGACCTTCTCCGCCTGCGCGTATGTCCTAAAAAGCCTAATCGACCCGGATATACCGGTCAACGCCGGTTTCTACCGCTTGGTTCAGATAGATGCGCCATTGGGGACGGTCGTCAACTGCACACCGCCGTTCCCCGTCGTCGGGGGTTGGGAAACACAGATACGGCTGAACGATGTCCTGCTCAAGGCGCTTGCGTCCGCGATCCCCGATCGCATTCCGGCGGGGACGAAGGCGATGATGTGCCAGATGGGATTCGGCGGCACCTCCCCACGCACGGGCGAACTGTACGCCTATTACGAGACCATGGCCGGCGGGTACGGTGGACGGATCGCTAGCGACGGACCCGATGCGGTGCAGTGTCACGGACAGAACACCGAGAACGCCCCAATCGAGGAGACGGAGATTAACTATCCAGTCCATATTGCCCGATACGAATTGGTGGATGATTCGGACGGTGCTGGCAAATATCGCGGCGGACTTGGACTGCAGCGGGATTATTGCTTTGATCATGAGGTTTCGTTCACTATCCTCGCGGATCGGGATCGGTGGGGTCCGTGGGGACTCTTCGGCGGAGATGCCGGCGAGATTGCACACTACACACTGAACCCTGACAACGAAGCGACCAAGCTTGGTTCCAAAGTCACCGTCCAACTCAAGCCTGGAGATGTTATGCGGGTACAGTCCTGTGGCGGTGGTGGATACGGTCCCTCCGTGGAACGTGATCCACAGCTCGTGTTACGCGATGTGCATGAGGGCAAGGTAAGTCTTCAGCGCGCACGGGAGGTCTACCGTGTGGCGATTGATCCTGAGACTTGGACCGTGGACGAGGCGGAAACCGAAAGGCTGCGGTCGGAGCGGTGAGAATCAATAGATTTGATGTTTCTTCCGTTGTCAGTAATTAACTCGACCAATTCGTCTGGGTAGTTTTTTATTGTAGAAATGAGTGGTCAGTTGTGGCAGAATTGGCGTAGCTTGGGCTCACATCTAAAAAAATCATCAAGCTATTAGCAGAATCGCCTCCGGGACATCGTGGCAACAGATACGCTTTACCAAAAATGATGGTTTTTGGTGGTAAGATCAGATTAATGCTTCGACCTCAAGAGTTCATCAATTGCACTAATGAACCGATGAATTAATGAACCAACATAGCCCCAGCGGGGCGACAGGTGTATAGTAATGCGCGATTGCCGCTATCCTAAAGCCCCAGCGGGGCGACAGGTGGATGGGGCTTTCACGGAGAAACATCATGGCCTACACTATACCCAGCCCTACATACACACTGTTTTCGCGGTTAAAGGTAGGCAATCGCTCATTCCCAAACAGCACAAAGAAGCTCTGCATCAATATGTTAGCCGCATTATCACCCACAAAAATCAGACAGTGATTCGGATCAATTCGATGCCAGATCATGTACATATCCTTGTGGGCATCACCCCCGACGTTGCTATTTCTGACTTGGTGAGAGATATCAAAGCAGATTCCTCAAAATGGATTAATAAGAAGGGATGGATTGTCGGCAGATTTGAATGGCAGACAGGGTTTGCAGCGTTCTCGTATGCACATTCTCAATTGGATGCTATGGTTGCTTATATTAACAATCAAGAGGCACATCATTCGCGTCAGACCTTCAGAGAGGAATATCTTAAGTTTCTGAGACGTTTTAATGTTTCGTATAATCCGAAATATGTTTTTGATGTGGAGGAGGTCTCCAAAACATGATACACCTGTCGCCCCGCTGGGGCTTTGGGGTGTGAGGATTCGGTTTTCTATACACCTATCGACCCGCTGGGGCTTTGTCGGCGGACGCAGCTGAAATATGATGCAAATGGCAAATTGGGTTATTACACTGTTTCCAGAAAAAATCAAAGCGTGGAGTGAGTACACCCAAGAAGGAAATTGATTTGATTAAACGAAGATTCAGACGAGCCAAGGAGATGGAGAGAGGCTTATGAGTAATAGAATCAAGGTCGAACAAGGCAGCGACAACATTTTTAAGGATTTAGGCTTTCCTGATGAGGTTGCTGAAGAAGAATTGCTAAAGGCGCAGCTAGGAGCGGAAATTTTCCGCATTCTGGACGAACGTCGACTAACCTAGGTAGAGGCAGCGAAGCTACTTGGCGTGAAACAACCTGAAATTGCCCGTCTTAAAGCTGCTAAGCTTGCTTACTACAGTGTCGAACGGTTGATGCGGTTTCTGGAACGCCTCAACTGTGAAGTGAGCATTCACATATCGCCACAGTGGGACGATACCGAGCGAGTCATAGCGTTGTGAGCACTATTTTATAAATGGCAGCCTTAAGGAGAAAACAATGTTCAGCATAACTGTAGGGTGCGGCGATCTTTCAGATAAGTACCTAAAACGTATCACACAATTGGGAGTCGACTGCGTCGACTTCGGTTCCGGTGACTTTTTCCCCGGTGTCAAGGAACAGGGATACCCCGACCTAGACGAACTGCTCAAAATCAAAAAGAAGGTCTACTCATGGGGACTGCGAATCAATCGCGTGACCCTGCCCGACATCACCGAGAAGTTTATGGCGGATGAAGAGGGTAGCGAGGTGGAATTGGAAAACACCGAGCAGGCGATGCGGGTATTCGGAGAAGCCGGCATGCCCATCGCCCGACAACGTTTCGAAGGGGACACCTTCAATCACCTGATAACCTTCTATCGGTCAGAACACCGAGCCGGGTTTCGCGGCAGTGGCGGAAGCCGTTGGTTGACCGGCGACCAACCCAAACCCCGCAGTGAAGCGGAATTGAAGGCGTACAGGTTCCACCATTGGCATCTATTTCCGGCTAACGAGCCCCCCACCCGCGAGGCACTGAACGATTGGTGGCGGCATTTCTGCCAAGTCTACGAGCGGCTTGTGCCGATTGCCGAGGAGTACGATATCAAACTGGCAATGCACCCGTCAGATATCCCCCTGCCAGATACACCGTTCGGTACGTTGGGGTTTCATCGGATAATCGATGCGTTTCCCAGTCCTAATGTGGGGTATCTGTACTGTTGTGGGACACGCGCCGAGGCCGGTGGACTGCCGTTAGTGCTGGACGAAATTCAGAATTACGGACGCAAGGGTCGTATCTTCATGGTTCATTTCCGGAATGTGCGGGGCAGCCTGGCGACTGCCGGCGGCTACGAGGAGACACTCTTGGACGACGGCGACATGAATATGTTCAAGATTGTGCTGGCGCTCAGAGAGGTGGGTTTTGATGGCTGCTTGAATCCAGATCACATCTTCCCATTAGAGGGGGATGGCTCTGATGCGGGAGGTGCCTTGGCATATTCCGTCGGCTACATGAAGGCACTATCCGCAGCGCTTTCTACGATTTAAGGGCCGAAGTAGAGCGTGCCGCGATATCCAGCACGGGTATAGACCTATTTTAGCATCGCACCGAATAGCGCGGTTAACGGGAGGAGCGAGTATAGGTGTGCTTAACTGAGTACTCTTCGGAGACCGTTCGTAATTTCGTGGAGAACCCCTACCGGTGTGTTGGTCGCGTCGATCTCTTGGATCAGGTCCGATGGATAGTGGGACAGCGTTGGTGCAGTCTGTGCCTCATACTCCTCAAGCCGATGCCTAATCACCTTCTCGTTGACATCATCGAACCGCTTTTCACGATGTGCCCGTCCCTTCATACGGGTGACAAGCACCTCTGGATCCTGACATCGCAGATAGATAATTTGACGCACATCGATATAACAATCCATCGCCCGCGCCTGTGGTAGGTTGCGTGGAATACCATCTAGAACTAGATAGTCTATGCCTGGGTTGAACTGTTTTTCCTGCACCAAATTATCGATATAATCACACCATAACTGAATTGCTATATCGTCCGGGACAAACTCCCCCTTGCTGGAGTATTCTAAGAAAACTTTGCCGAGTCTGCTATGGAGGTCTAAAGAGCGAAGTACTTCGCCACAAGCGACATGTACAAAGCCCGGAATCTGGTTAAGAATTTTGCCTTGAGTTCCTTTTCCTGTGCCAGGGGCACCAAAGATTAAAACTGTTCGATATTTGGTTGCAAGTTGCATCTGTGCGACTTTTGTCTCCTTTGTTTCAGATTATTAATTGATGGGTTCTGTCCATTTGTTGGGGGCAGTGTCGATTTCGTATTCAGCGAAGACACGATCGATTTCCGCCTTCACATCATCCGTCAGCTGCCAGCCAATAGCGCCCATATTGTCCTCTACCTCAGAAGCCCGCCTGGCCCCAACGAGCGAAACGCTGACCGCTGGGTTGGAGATCACCCAATTGAGTGCGAGGTGCGGCAGCTTTTTCCCAAGTCCTTCCGCGATCTCTTTGAGTTTATTCACCGCTTGAACGTTGCGCTGGAAGATTCCCGGCAGAAACAGCTTTAGCGACATATTGCTGCCCCCTCTGTGTCGCCAATCGTCGTCCTCAAATGTGGTTTCTTCGGTGAACGCGCCCGCCAACATACCGTAGGCGAGCGAACCGTACGTCATGACACCGATGCCGTTCTCTTGGGCATAGGGGAAAATCCATTTCGCCATGCGCCGATCGAACAGGTTGCAGGCATACTGTAGAACATCAACGCGCCGTGTTGCCATGCACGTCTGGATTTCATCTCTGGTGAAATTGGAGAGACCGACATATCTCGCCTTGCCCTGCTGTACAATCTCCTCCAACGCCTCCATCGTTTCGTCGAACGGGGTGGTGCGATCGGGCCAGTGCACCAGATACACATCGACATAGTCGGTGTTGAGCGCTTTCAAACGACGGTCGATCGCAGCGTGTGCCATTGAGCGACGGCTATCCCGTTTTTTCAAGCGGTCGTTGTCGTAGTTAATACCGAACTTTGAGACAACGATAACATCTTTGCGTCGGTTCCCCAACGCCCGTGCCAACAGTTCCTCGGATTTGCCCATGCCGTAGGCTTCGGCGGTATCAAAGCAGTTGATACCAAGATCTAATGCACGATGGATCGCCTCAATGACCTCCGTTTCCTCGATCGAACCGTAACCGCCGCCCATCTCCCAGCAACCGAATCCAATCGCAGAAACCTGCATCCCGGTCTGTCCAAACGCCTTATATTCCATGATCAGCCTCCCCCTGTTTCCGCTGTTAGCGAATGTTCACCGCATCATTGTATTATGTTATTTCCCAATTGTCAAGGATAGAAAACATCTAGAGCGTGTCTGACATGCCGTCTATGACCTGATACGCTACGTGTTGTGGCTTATAATACAGGTTCACTGATACATTCCTTCATTGGTTCAAGGAAGAAATGGTGCTCTATACACCTGTTGCCTCGCTGGGGTTTGGGTGTGTAGGGATAATGAAAGTGGGGGCAGGTCGCAAGCGATCTGTATTTCTATCACCGGTGCGCAGAAAACTATTCCGCCACGCGCAGGATGTTAATACTGATAGGACTTACGCACTTGCACACTCAAAGCTTTGTAGTTCGGTGATTCATCACCGCAGTACGCCATTTCCAACGCCCGATGAATCCCCGATTTATCGGGATTAAGAAACGGGCACCTACAGTAAGGTCTTAGGTTTGTAGTAGCGCAATTCATTGCGCGTTTGGACGGGCGATAAATCGCCCTACTACAAACTGAACTGCGTAACTCCTAACTGAAATAGAAAAAAACTATCCCGAGACACCCCACCCTGTAGACGGGGTATCCTGTCCTAACAGATTAACGACATAAAACTTGACATACATCCGATTCTGTATTAGCGTATCCATCCCTTCGTCGTTGGGTAACTTATTGTCTGTGCGGACGCGGGTCGAATTGCGTAACTATTATGGTGAACGATATAAATATGTAGACGTTCACCAATAGTCCCCCTGACAAGGGGGATTTAGGGGGTTGGTTGTGTATCGAAAGTGTATAAGTATAGGAGTTATGCAGTTGCCTATGCAATAGGTTATAATATGGGTTATGAATCCAGCAAAATGTAATGAATACGACTATATTAACTTTCTGATAGCGACGCCGAACAGCTATAGCTGTAGCGAGGCAGCCCGCGTTCAACCCCCTCCGATGACCCACCTGCCCATGACTCATTGAATCGGTTGTTGTATAGGCTGCCCACTGATTCAGAAGCATTGTGGAGCGAGGCACACCCTTTTGTCAACAAAACTGAAGGCGTTTTAGTCATAGACGACTCAACGCTTGATAAACCGTATGCCCAAAAGATGGATCTTGTCACCCGCCATTGGTCGGGTAAACACAAACAGGTGGTCTCAGGTATTAACCTCATTACGCTGATGTGGACTGATGGCGACAGCCACCTCCCTTGTGACTATCGCTTGTATAATAAAGACCATAATGGTTTGACCAAAAATGACCACTTCCAAGGACTGATTGCCGCTGGTCATGATAGAGGATTTGATCCGGAGTGTGTCGTGTTTGACAGTTGGTACAGTAGCTTGAAGAATCTAAAGACGATTCAAAAGTATCAATGGCACGGGTTAACCCAATTGAAGTCGAATCGACAAGTCAACTTAAATAGACAAGGCAATCAACCGGTCAACCAACTACCGATTCGCAACAAAGGCACTATCGTTCATCTGAAGGGATACGGATTGATTAAAGTGTTCAAGATTGTCTCCCCAAACGGTAACATTGAATACTGGGCAACCAGTGACCTGTCAATGAACGAACTATTTCGACTCAAATATGCTGAGTTGTCTTGGGCAATTGAGGAATATCATAGAGGTATCAAGCAATTTGTGGGCGTTGAAAGGTGTTTTGCGCGCAAGGCGGTTGCACAACGGAACCATATCGGTCTTGCATTGAGAGCATTTCTACGTATTGAGCGACACCGGTTTTTGACAGGAATCGGCTGGTTTGAAGCAAAACTCTCCATTATCAGAGACGCTGTCCGTGCTTATCTCGATAAACCAATTTACACCTTAACTGCATAACTCCTAAAGTAATTATAGAATTCACCATAATTTCAGATTCATTGCAAATTTGATAGATTTTGTAGGAACATCAAGGGCTCCGGTATAGTAATCCTCGTAGACAAATTGAAACAAGAGGTAACTCAGTACCCGTTTTCTCAAGACATAAAACGAATCGCCTAAGTTCTTAGCTCTGACCATAAGAGAGCAAAGAATCATGAAAGGGCAACTGTCTCGTTTCACCTTTTGTGACGAAGCTCATAATGAAAAGGAGTTTTCCATGAAAACACTAGTTGTGAATCGGAGCATCCTCGTGCTCATCTTGGCTACTGCCTTGATAGGTTTTGGCATACAAAGCAGTTACGGACAAACGATAACTGCATCAGTTCCACAAACCTTGACTGAAGAAAACCTGCATGGGAGCGTCGTCACACTCACACTCACCGGCGGCACTTACGAAAGTTCTCGTTTCAGAATCGAAAGAGCAGTAACGTTCTCCGGCATTGAGGGTATCACTGTCGCAACATTTGGGTTGGACCGCGTAAGCGACACGGTGGTCACAGTTGAGCTTGAGTTCGACGGCAACATAGATGCCGATGGCACCCTTACCTTCACCGTGGGGGCAGACGCAATAGCAAACTATACTGGGTCCGCACTCACCGCAACAGCTGCTGTCACCGCACTGGAGGAATCGTTAGCAGCATCAGCGGAGTCCCCCTTAACAGAGGCAAATCTGCACGGGAGCATCGTCACACTCACACTCACCGGTCGTCAATTCGCTGATGAATGGGAGATCGGAAACGCAGTATCTGTATCCGGCATTGACGGTGTCACCTTTGAGTCGTGGCGCCTAGACCGTGTGAGCGACACAGAGGTGACCGTTGACCTGACATTCGACGGTGACTTTGACACCGATGCTACCCTCACCTTTACCGTCGAAGCAGACGCAATCGTAGGTTATAATCAGGGGCTCACTGCGGAAGTTTCCGTCACCGCGCTGGAGGAGTCGTTGGCAGCATCAACAGAGTTTTCCTTGACAGAGGCAACGCTGGATGGAAGCATCGTCACACTCATGCTTAGTGGCAGGAATTACGAGGAGTATTCCTTTCAAGTCGAAGAGGCTTTGACGGTATCTGGCATTGACGGTGTCACTGTTGAAGAATACATCGGTGTAGAGCGTGTAACCGACACGGAGGTGAAGGTTAAACTGACATTCAACGGTGACTTTGACACCGATGCCACCCTCACTTTTGCTGTAGGGGCAGATGCAATCGCAGGTTACAATCAGGGATTCGCTGCTGAAATTCCTGTCACTGCGATAGAGAAATCAAATGCCACAGTGAGCATTTCGCCCGCATCGGTCGTATCCCCTGATGTCGGAGAGGAGTTAATATTCAGCATCAATATCGCAGGTGGAGAAAACGTCGCAGGCTATCAAGTGACGGTGTCGCTTGATTCCACTACGCTCCAACCTATCGTGTTGTTTGATTCCGAGGCCCGCAATGCGTCTGATGTCAACGTGTTCCATGTGTCTTTTACCAACGGCGACTACCTGCCAGCAGGTGCATTTTTTGCGGACCCAATTGTCGTTGACGACTGGATAGGCGATACCTTCCTTGGAGAACCTATATGGTCCACAAAGGTGATACTTGCCGCAAACACACTCGCCGAAGCAGCCAACGGAGACGGCACACTTGCCACCCTCACGTTCAAGATTGGTGACTTTAAGCCATCCACGTTGACTTTATCCCAAGTCTACCTTGTGGATTCAGATGGAAAACGATGGGAAGCTACCACCGAAAATGGAGAGGTGACCATACCCGACGAACCGGAGGAACCTATATCAGGGGATATCAATCGCGATGGTGTAGTGGACATCCTCGATTTGACTATCGTTGCTGCTCGTTTCGGTCAGAGGGGGCAAAACAGCGCGGATATCAGTGGGGATGGTTTGGTCGATATCGTTGACCTCGTTCTCGTTGCCGCCGCGTTTACTGACGAAGCAGCCGCCCCCTCCGTATATCCGCAGGCGTCCGAATTGCTCACCGCTGCAGACGTGCGCCAGTGGCTCACCCAAGCACAGGAGTTACATCTTACAGATCCAAACTTTGAGAGAGGCATCGACTTTTTAGAACAACTCTTGACAGTGTTGACTCCGACGGAGACCACACTGCTCCCCAACTACCCGAATCCATTTAACCCGGAGACGTGGATACCGTATCGGTTGGCGGAGGACGCTTTCGTAACGCTGACCATCTATGACCAAACCGGTCAGGTTGTCCGCACCCTTGACGTGGGACATCGGATCGCAGCAGTCTATGAGAATCGGTCAAAAGCAATCTACTGGGATGGTCGGAACGAGTCCGGTGAGCAGGTCGCAAGCGGTGTGTACTTCTATCACCTGTCCGCAGGTCGTTCTGGACTCTCGGTACCTCACCGGAGCGACTTTTCCGCTACGCGAAAGATGCTTATTTTGAAGTAGGAAAGGGGTTAATATCCTTGTAAGGACCCGTTTGTAGACGGGGCATCCTGCCCCGTCTACGGGACTAAGAGAATAGGATTGGAAGGATAGACGATAACATGCTTTCACTCAAGGAATCGATGGTACATCGCAATCGAAAATCAACGAAAAGGAGTTTGCTAATGAAAGACATGGCAACCAATCAAAAACTTATCCTGTTGATGCTAATAACAGCTTTCTTGACTTGTTGGGTACAAGGGGTCAGCTACGGTGGGGGTGCTGCCGGTGCTATTGGAGATGCGGTCGGTGCTGTCGGGGGAGCTGTTGGGACAGCTATCGGCGCTGCTGGAACAGCTGTTGGGTTAGCTATCGGCGCTGCTGGGACAGCTCTTGGAGTAGCTGCCGGTGCTGTTCTAATCGCTGTCGGTGTCGTTGACCTCGGCGTCCGTCTCATTGCCACTGTTGTCTGGCATACAGATAGTCTCTCAAGTATGACTGTCTTCCCCAATGGAGGGATAATTGGGGTTGTCGTCTCAAACCTTATTCACTTGGGAGATCCGCATGCGGTGGCACCCCACACCACACTCACGTACAACTCACCTATCAACAGTATCGCTTTTAGTCCCCATAACCCGCTACTTGCCGGTGCGAGTACCGATAGTACAATCCCATTGTGGAACCTCAATACAAATATACTCGAAGGTACGCTCCGAGGGCATACGAGTAATGTTATGAGTGTTGCTTTTAGTCCCGATGGATCGCTACTCGCCAGTGGAGGTGCGGATGGCACAGTCCGACTATGGAACCCCATCACAGAAACACTTCAAGCCACACTCCAAGGGCATACGAGTAATGTTTTGAGCGTTGCCTTTAGTCCCGATGGATCGCTACTCGCCAGTGGAAGTGCTGACGCCACAGTCCGATTATGGGATCCCAAGACGGAAACACTCCAAACCACGCTCGAAGCACATATGGATAGCGTTTTGAACGTTGTTTTTAGTCCCGATGGGGCGCTGCTCGCCAGCGCGAGCACTGATGGCTTGGTGGGATTATGGGATACCCACACTGAGACACTCCAAGCCACACTTGGGCATGAGTCACCTGTTTTGAGCGTTGCTTTTAGTCCTGACAGCGATCTGCTTGCAACTGGAAGTGCGGACGGGGTAGCACGTTTGTGGGACCCTCATATGCCGGAACATAAAGCCACACTTGGGCATGAATCGCCTGTTGAGAGCGTTGCTTTTGATGGAAACATGCTCGTTACCGGCAGTCAGGACGGTAGAGTACGCCAGTGGGAGATCAGTTCCGAAACCGCTCCAACATCCGCATCACAGAGATCGGAATCCGTCTGTCAAGTTGGGGATATTCTCGCACCCGGGGAAAGCTGCACTTACCCTGACACCGAGGCCGAATTTTCTGTTCTTGATAACGGGGATGCACAGCTGGATATCCCCGAATTACCTTCGTGGATCAATAACGTATCCATCGGTGGTTCGCTGAGTATTACGGCAACTATTAATAATGAAGAGTATCATTTCGTTGCCACAGAGCTCTCCGGTGGCTCGTGGGAAATAGAGGAACTTGGTGACAGTACGGGTGGAGGCAGCGAGAGCCAGCCAGAAGGGATAACCGCCTCAACGACAACTCCGCTGACAGAGACAACTCTGGATGGAAGTGTGGTCACACTAACGCTGGACGGTGGAACTTATGAGCGATCCAGTTTCAGGATTAGAGACGCTGTGACGGTCTCTG
This sequence comes from Candidatus Poribacteria bacterium, assembly GCA_022826645.1. Lineage (GTDB taxonomy): Bacteria > Poribacteria > WGA-4E > WGA-4E > PCPOR2b > PCPOR2b. The sequence continues at coordinate 30,933 of JAJDUM010000040.1, read as the reverse complement.
GCGTCCCGGGTGTAACTGTTGGTACGTTTGACATTGATCGCGCGAGTGACACCGAAGTCACCGTTGAACTGAGGTTCGGCGGTAACATCGACACCGATAGTACGCTCACATTCACCGTCACTGCAGACGCAATAGTAGGCTACGGTGGTACCGCATTCACCGCACATGTACCCGTCGCCTCTGGTTCGGAGGCGTTAGTAGCTTCAGTCGCTGCGCCGCTAACAGAGGCTACCCTGGATGAAAGCGTGGTCACACTGACGTTGAGCGGTAGGGTCTATGAAGACTCCAGTTTCAGGCTTAGAGACGCTGTGACAGTGTCCGGCATATCGGGTGTAACTGTCGCGACATTTGATATAGACCGCGTGAACGACACCAAAGTCACCGTTGAACTGACGTTTGATGGCACCGATTTTGATGCCGATACCACACTCACCGTCACTGTGGAAGCAGGCGCGATAGCAGGCTACACCGGTCCCGCTTTTATTAACCAAATACCTGTTACCGCGAATACGGAATCGGTGACAGCATCAACTACGTCTCCGTTGACAGAGTCAACCTTGGCTGGGAGTGTGGTCACGCTGACATTAAGCGGTCGCAGTTATGAGCGGTCCAGTTTCAGAATCAGAAATGCCGTTACGCTATCTGGCATTGACGGTGTTACCGTTGACACATTCGGTGTAGACCGCATCAGTAATACAACAGTGACGATTGAACTTGAATTCAACGGAAACATCCAAACCGATAGTCGCCTAATCTTCACTATGGGGGCAGGTGCCATAGCAAACTATACCGGTGCTGCACTCACAGCAGAAATACCCGTCACCGCCGGACTTCAAGCTGATGCGAATAACGATGGTGTGGTGAGCGTTGAAGATTTGGTGTTGGTGGCATCGAATTACGGACAAACAGGGACAAACAGTGCCGATGTCAATGGGGATGGCGTGGTAGATGTTGACGATGTTCTCGTGGTCACCGGCGCGTTAGACAGTGCTGGAGCCGCACCTTCGGCACAGCCACAGATACTTGAATTATTCACCGCAGCAGATGTGAAATTGTGGCTTTCCCATGCACAGCAACTTGATCTCACAAACCCAACATCCCTCAGGGGGATTCTCTTCTTAGAACAACTACTCGCAGCGCTGCTCCCGAAAGAAACCGTCCTGTTGCCAAACTATCCGAACCCGTTCAATCCAGAGACATGGATACCGTATCATCTTGCAGCGGATGCGGACGTCACCTTGACTATCTACAACATAGGCGGACAGGTGGTTCGACAATTTGGGTTGGGATATCAAGCTGCGGGGAAGTATCAGAGTCGCAGCCGGGCAGTATATTGGGATGGTCATAATGAGTTCGGAGAGCAGGTAGCAAGCGGTGTGTACTTCTATCATCTATCAGTAGGCGATTATTCCGCCACACGGAAGATGGTGATTCTCAAGTAGAGGAGGGGATTCGTATCCCTCAACGTGAGTTATACTACTATTTTTGGAATATGACAGGAGCAGAACAGTATGTACATAACTAGTCCCTCCCTCGTGGGATCAACATTTGGAGCGACCGACGGCGAGGTGAACGCCCGAACCGTTTTCGTTGAAAACGGCGTCCCCAAGAACATTCGGGAAATTGGACTCGGATGGGAGTTTGAAACGGGACACATTGAAATCTATGGCAAAAAATCCCTCCTGTACGCAGGCTGTGGGATTGGTCGCAACGACTTCCACCTCAGAGCCAAACTCTCCATCTGCGGCGAAGACGACAAACCGAATTTTGTAGTCGCCACCGATAATATTGGAATCAGCGGTTTTCAGCGCCTAAGCTACGTTTTCTGGCCCCGCGAGGTGCTCGGTCACCAGCAAATGGCGTTCTCTTCCGATTGGGTCACCCCCGGCGTACCGTTTAACTTTGAAATCGTCCGTAAGGGAACACGGGTTGTAATCATCGTTGACGGGAGGGCGGTCAAACATTTTCTGTTTGGCGGCGAGCTAAAAAGGTTTGGATTCTGTTCCTACGAAGGGACGTTGCGGGTACACGATTTTTCTGTTCGCGGCGAGACCATTCCGCTAAACTGGAATCGGACGCGCCCGATCGACATCTCTGTCCCGACGGTTGATATATCTGACGAGGAGGGTCGACAGGTCGTTGTGGACAAGCAGCCGGGGCAATACCTCGGTCATCCGGACACGGTCCTGATGCCGGACAACCGAACGATGTTCTGCACCTATCCGCTTGGACATGGAGGCCCCGCTTGCCTTCTGAAAAAGAGCACGGACGGCGGTCTGACCTGGAGCGATCGCCTACCTGTACCCGAAAACTGGAAGACTGCAAAAAACTGCCCGTGTATTCATCGGCTCGTCGGTCCGGACGGGGTAGAACGCCTGATCGTTCTGGAGGGCAACGGCGACATGCGCCAATCCATCTCGGAGGATAACGGCGCGACGTGGACGCCGTTTGAACCGAACGGGCTGCACTGCATCGTCGTCCCAAACCGTGTCATACCGCTCTCAGACGGGCGACACATAGCCATATATGTAGACCACGGAACCCGAAGCCACGGCGATCATGTCATCATGCAGAGTATCACCGCTGATGGTGGGTTGACGTGGGAGCCGCAGCGGTTAATTGCCCAGCACGAGGACGCGCTGCCCGACGAACCGGGCGTTATCCGATCGCCGGACGGAAAGCAGATTGCAGCCGTGATGCGTGAGCAGTCGCGAGCGTACAACGCGATGGTCATCACCAGTGACGACGAGGGGCAGACGTGGTCGGAATGCAGGGAGGCGGCTGCGGGCGTCACCGGGGATCGGCACAACCTCGCCTACGGGCCCGACGGTCGTTTGGTGGCTGTTTTCCGAGATACTGCGCTCGCTAGCAGGACGAAATTCAATTTTGTCGCATGGGTCGGCACTTACGGCGATCTCGTCAACGGTCGAGAGGGAGAATACCGTGTGCTGCTACTACAGCATCAGGGCAACTTCCCGCCCGACGAATACGGGGACTGCGGCTATGCCGGTTTGGAGGTGCTTCCAGACGGCACATTCATCGCCACCACCTACCTCATCCACAAGCCGGGCGAAGAACACTCCGTCGTCAGCGTGCGATTCAATCTAAAGGAGTTAGACGCGCGCGTGGCGGGGCTGCAAGAATAAACCGAATGCGTCATTAGGGGTTAAAATTAACCGCCGAGGATTATAATGCAGACCAACAAACGTTACGCATTACGCACTGTTCTTTCTCTACCGGTGAACACCTTTCTCCCAATGTCGGACGAGCGGGTCAAGATCATCCCAGAACGCATCTGGAATCTCTAACTCAACGGCTTCTACATTTGCCACCGCTTCCTCAGGGGTTCGCGCGCCCGGAATCGCCGTTGTCACCTGCGGATGCCGGGTGCACCACTGCAACGCTGCAGCGACGAGCGGAATCTCGTACTCTTGGCAAAGCCGCTGAATCTTGGCGACATGATCCAAACACTCTTGACTGAACTGTCGCCTTCCATAATCCCTCCCCGGTATCGGTCCCGTCGCCAGAAGCCCTATCTCAAGCGGTGTGGCACACGAGATCCCGATGTTATATTTTTCCGCAGCAGGCAGGATACGTTCAGCCGCTTCTTGGTTCAACAGGCTCCACGCATCGGGGACAACCGCTGCGTCAAATTCCCCCGTCTCGATATAGGGCGTATTGGTCGGCGGATCGTTCGACGCCGAACCGATAAATCGCACCACCCCTTCGTTCTGAAGTTGACGCAACGCCCCTAACGCGCCGTTCTTGCTCATCACATCTTCCATCGGCACGCCCATCGCATCGTGGATATAGACCAGATCAAGCCGTTCGAGACCAAGCCGTTCAAGGCTAGCCTCTACGCTGCGTAAGGTGCCGTCGAAAGAATGGTCTTTCCCCTCCCGATAGGCGCCCGTTTTGGTGACGACGGTGCATTTGGCGGCAAGATCTGGACGGCTCCTGAGCGCGTTGCCGACAATCTTCTCAACGGCCGTACCCCCATAGAGCGGAGCGGTGTCGATCAGGTTGCAGCCTGCCTCAATGGCAGCGTGAACCGCCCGTGCCCCCATCTCTTCATCTAAATCCCGTGGCGGCTCCGACGGCTGACTGCCGATGTATATGGTTCCAAGTCCGATGATAGTGACCTCAAGCCCTGTGCGTCCCAGAATTTTCGTTTTCATGGCGACCTCGCTTGGTTGGTTCATTGGTTTATTAGTTCATTCATGTACGATTGAACCAATGGAATTGTCTTCACGTTTCACGCATTACGTTTCACGCCCGGCGTTGGTGTGCGTAAGATTTCGCTAGCGACATAAGTTATACTATACGCTCTGTGCGAACTGGTCCAGGTGGTGTCGGGCGCGGTTAATCTCGTCGGTTACCTCTGCGGTGGTATCAAGGATCGGGATCCCACGCGGAACGGGATGCATAAAGATCTCCGTCCAGCCAGAGAAATTAATCTTTTTCAGAGCGGATAAAATCGGCCCAAAATCCAAGCTGCCCCGTCCCGGCAGCTGCATCAATTCCTGTTCTTTGGGCAGTTTCTCGTGGCAGCCCATGCCGTGTTGCCACGCATAGAATAGGGCTAACCCCGGTCCCAGATCCGCAATCAACTGCGCCACCAATTCGGCGTCGTCTGGAAGGTGGTAGGGCGCCAATGCGATACCGAGATGCGGGGAATCTGTGAACTCGATCAACCACCGCATCGAGTCCGGTGATTCGATCAGCGCGCTGCTATGGTTCTCGATGCTGATGGTGATGCCGTGATTCTCGGCAGTTGCGATGTGCGGCTTCAACCCTTCTGCGAACTCAGCGACCGCTGCACGTAACTCCTCACCCGCTAAGTCCTTAGGTCCCTCGCTGCCGGTCACAATCAAGGAAGCCCCAAAGTCTTCGCAAAACGCCATCTCGTCCGCTAAACCGAAAGGACCCAGATCGAAACGGGTTGATACGCCTAAACCCACCCCGTGATCCGCAAGTAGCGCCGCAAAAACCTCGTTCCCCATCGACTCAACCTGCTCCCGTTGATCGCCGTGAACACGCGGCCAGATATCGATGTGCTCACTCCCGATCTGCTTCACCTCCGGTACAATCTCAGCCAAAGAAGTAGTGCCGTACATGCACGAAGCGAGGATATAGTTTAATTCAAATGGTGCTTCACTCATAGTTTATCCACCTCCACAGATTCTCCGCTCTGGCCAGACCGATATGCTGCCTCAATAATAGCCAAGACATGACGTCCTGCCGCAGGGGAGACTGGAACCTCTCCATCATTTTCGATTGCATCCACGAAACGTCGCACCGCCACCGGCAACCCAAGCTCGTCCGGTCCTTCACTCTCCACCGGGGGATGCGCCCACTCTCCTGTCTCCTTACGCCACACCGCCACCGGTGCCTCGCCGCCAAAGCGGATCTGTCCCTCGGTGCCCAAAATCTCATTCACACTGATGCCGCCCACCAGCGCCGACCAGCCAACCTGTATCGAAGTTGTTGCCCCGTTAGCGTGCTCGATCAGAACCAATGCGGTGTCCTCCACCTCGATATCCTGCACATGCCGACCGATCCGTGCATAAACCCTGACCGCAGGCGAGCCGACGTAGTTGAGCGCGGTATAGACCTGGTGATAGCCGTTATCAATTAAAGGTCCGCCGCCGCCAGCCCTGGCTTCGGTACGCCACTGCTGAGAGACGCCTCTGCCTACCACGTGGGACCCACCGAAGCCCTCGGAACGCACCAGAAACACCGATCCGATCGCGCCCGCCTGTATCTGATCCATCGCCGCCCGGTGGGCCGCTGAGAAGAGCTGATTATGCCCGACCGTCATCTTGCGACCGGTGCGTTCTCCCGCAGCGATCATCCGGTCAACCTCTTCCAAGTTGGTAGCGATAGGTTTTTCGAGAAACACGTGAGCACCACGCTCCATCGCGGTAACTGCTTGGGGTTCGTGCAGATGGTGAGGGGTGCAAATATGTACCAAGTCCAGCTTTTCTTTGGCAAGCATCTCTTCCCAATCAGTATAAAGGTGCCTCGATGTAACCCCCAGTGTTCCGCCCATTAGATCAAGGCGTTCTTGGGCGAGATCTGCCAGTGCGGTAACGGTGACACGGCCCTCCAGACTTGCTAACACGGGTCCATGCCGCCGTTCCGTGATTCCGCCACAACCGATGATTCCTGCTCTCAACATAAATCGTCCTCCTCAACTCCATTATAATCAAAGCGTTCATCCCTGTCAATTGACTTTATCGGTTCTGTTAGTGAATTAGAGAAACAGTCATCTACCTGACCAGAACCCGGAACTTCCCCAAGTTGCTCAAGTCCCCCTGATAAGTGGTACATCCCGATTTATCGGGGGCGGGATTTAGGGGGTTGTCTGTGCATGAGGAGTGTCTACGCAATTCTGCAATCTTCCAATTGGCTCATCGGTTTACCGCGGTCTATATCTTACCCCGCTTGAACCAAGGAAGGCATGGAGAAATTCCGCATTTTCCGGCCAAAAACTAACTCTTGAAATTCTATCTCCTGAAAGTTATAATTCTACTCAACTCGAAAATCCTGAAAACAGTGGATCCAACGGATTACTCTACAAACTCCTTCGCTGCCTGCGCCTACTATGCGGCTGAGTGAAAATTTCCAGTCATACACAATTTTTTGGTCCCCACCCAATTTTGTAGATCATCCTAATACGTCCAAACAATGTAGGAGAAAACAGATGAAATATGTGGAGCTTGGCACAACCGGAGAGCAGGTTTCCCTCGTTGCCTTGGGTTGTATGAGCCTAACACCCACCGCGAAGGAACGCAGCATCGCAACCGTCCATCGCGCCTATGAACTGGGCATCACTCTATACGATACCGCAGACATCTACGGCGACGGCGAATCCGAAAAAATACTCGGAGAAGCCATCCGAGAGGGCAAGATCCCGCGTGAAAAGGTGATTATTGCCTCCAAATGCGCCGCCCTGCGGTACGAGAATGTATACACATGGAATCTGTCCGCAGACTACATCAAGGAGTGCTGTGAGGGATCGCTCCAGCGTTTGGGGGTGGACTATATAGACCTTTATCAACCGCACCGAATTGACTATCTCGCGCATCCCGAGGAAACCGCCCGTGCATTGGAGGACCTGAAAGCAGAGGGGAAGATCCGGCATGTCGGGGTCAGCAATTATACACCAGATGAGATACGCGCTATCTCCGCCTATACCCGTGTTGAGGCGTTACAGACGCTATTTCACCTCCTAATCCAAGAACCATTGGAGGTTGGTCTTGCCGCTGTCTGCCTGGAAAAGAAGATGAACATGCTCTGCTACAGTCCGCTGGCGGGTGGACTGCTCACGGGAAATAAACCGCTGCCTCGCACCTTCGATCAGGGGTTCGGCGATTGGCAGGAACAACGGGAGCAGGGTGTCGTAGCGCAAGTCAAGATAGTTGCTGATCGATACGGCGTAACCCCGGGGCAGATCGCTTTGGCGTGGTTGATGGCACTGCCCGGCGGCGTTATCCCGCTTGTGGGCACCGGCAACCCCGACCACATTGCGGAAGGTGTGGAGGCTGCGGATATTACGCTGGAGCGTGATGATTGGTACGAATTGACGGTCATTGGTCGCGGTCGTCGGATGCGGTGGCGCGGAAGACCCTATGTCTACCTGAAGGATCGGTAGTATGGGTTCATTAGATTGCTAAATTCCTGAAAGGAGATACACTGTGATTGATTTTTCACGCTCCACGTTTACGTGGCATTCACTTCCATGGACACCCGATCCCTACTATCGTTGGACAGGCGGGTTTGTGGGAGAGCCCGGCCAAGCGTATCATGTCCGATTCGGTCTCGAAGCAAGCTGCGAAGTACGGGACGAATCGAGCGGGCATGTTAGAAAAATGTTTCTCGGGGCACCGTGTCGAAGCGAGTACACAATCGCGTCCCGAAACATGTTCCAGATCCCCAGCGGTGAGTGGCGTATGGCTTTCAGCGATGAATCCCAGTTAAGCATCGCGAGAAGACCCAGCAACGAATCCGAGGAAGCCTCAACGAGAAAGCTTAGCGAGATCTATCAAAGTTATAAGGTTGATGTGCGTTCTCATGAAAACTTTTCGGAGCTGACCGATATCGGTGAGATCTGTGAAGCAACCCTGAACGGTGACCTACTAAACGCAAGGTCAACCTATCGCGATACCGACCGTGGACTCTCGATCTCGGTCGAATATCCTGTAGATGTCATGAACCTCAATGTGGAGGATAAGCAGTTCCAAGTCTGCACAGGTCCCATCATGCTGCCCGACCTCCGCACTTGGGACGGAAACGACGTTAGGCGGGTGTTTCAGGCCCAGGTCGCTATCTCCGCATTTGACTGGGTGGAGTTCATCTTACTGCGGGAGATCAACGCATCGGATGCGGATCGGGAATGGCTGGACAAACCGCGTGGTCGGGATCGTCTGGAGCTGCGAGACCCGAATAATCCACCACCCAACTATCCACCCGCACGACCACGCCCAACCGTTTATAACGAGGTCTGGGAATTTGAAGCTACCAACGTTGTGTTACGAGCAACAAATCCAGTTTAATCCACTAATTCATTGTCAGTGGCGAACACAGATCTGCATTCCCTGCAAATCCTATAGGGGCAGAAACCGAGTTTTTTCTTGAAAACTCGGTTTCTTTGTATGATGCACATACGGAAAAATCTTAAACATTATTTCAACATAAGAGGTATTTGATGCACGCAGAAATTGTTATGATTGGAACCGAACTCCTGCTCGGAGAGATTGTCGACACCAACGCTAACAGATTGGCGCTCGCGCTCCGAGATATTGGGCTAGACCTATACTACAAAACAACTGTCGGCGATAATCTCGACCGAATGACCGAGGTCCTCAACTTGGCGCTTGATCGGTCGGATGTCATCATCACATCCGGTGGTATCGGTCCCACAGTGGACGATGTTACACGCCAAGCCGTTGCCGATGCAACCGGGCGTAGACTGGTCTACAGTACGGAACTGGAGGCAGAAATTGCCACGCGTTTCAACCGGTTTGGTCGTCCAATGGCGGACAACAACAAGCGACAAGCCTACATCCCCGAAGGCGCAACGCCACTGACAAATCCGGTGGGTACGGCACCCTGCTATCTAAGCGAGGATGTGAACGGGCGGGGCTGTATCATTTCGCTGCCTGGCGTTCCGAGGGAACTGGACCACATGATGGAGAACACCGTCATCCCGCTGCTGATTGAGCGCATGGGGGGAATCAAGGTGACGCGGGTTCGTGTGCTGCGCACATGTGCCGTAGGTGAGAGCAACATCGATCGTGGCATCGGCGATCTGATGACGGAGGGCAATCCTACCGTAGGACTGGCAGCCCATATCGGTCAGACTGATGTGCGAATCACCGCAAAGGCGGATACGGAAGAAGAAGCCGATACGCTCGTCGCTGGGATGGAAGAAAGACTCCGTGAACGGCTGGGAGTCGCCGTCTATGGTGTGGGGAAGGTAACCGTGGCGGAGGTTGTCGGCGAGCTAATGCAAGAAAGATCGCTCAAGATAGGCGTAGTTGACACACTCACCGGCGGTCAACTCGCACGAGATCTCGTTGAGTCCGGCTACGTTGACCTCGTTACAACCGATCTGGCTCCGGCTAATTTAACGGACGCGTCGAAACATTCGGACGCCGCCATCGCCAACCCCACGGATGTTGAAGAAGCGCGTTCCCTGGCTGTTTCCCTTGCTGAGCGTGTCACACCTGCTGGCGGCATAGGACTTGCAATGATTGGTCCCTATAAAGATGCTTCAACCTTTGTTGCCCTGAACGGACCAGGCGAAGCGCGTCTCTTTGAACGCGGTCGCAACTATCAGGATACCGATCATATGCGCCGGTGGTTGGTTGTCCAATCCTTGGATTGGGTGCGCCGCACGCTCTTGGGACAGATGAAGTCGCCGGTGGATTGGAATTGATATAGAACCAATGGTGCTAGTTTGCAGCTGTTAATAACGTGATGCGTGAAAATCATTGGTTTATCGGTTCATTTAGCCCCAGAGGGGCGACATGTTTATAGTACACTGTCAGGTTGCGGGTGGATCAGAATCTAACAGATTGTGGTACAAAAGCCGCCTTTAGACGCTCCCTCAGCCAAGCGAACTTGGACATGGCTATCCAAGTGTCGGACTCTCGGAACGGAGCCGTGAGGCAATTATCATGATTTATTTGACAGAACACTAGCACCAAAGGTTATAGAACCACTGGTGCTAGTTTGCAGTTGTTGATAACGTGATGCGTGAAACGTCAAAAGCATTGGTTCATTTAGCCCCAGCGGGGCGACATGTTTATAGTACACGGATAAACAAATATCCTAAAGCCCCAGAGGGGCGACATGTGTATCCGAAAGGCGGAACGTAAGGAGAATGAATGAACCAGTGAACTCCCTGATAAATCGGGATCCAAAGCGACTTGAACAATGTGGAGGCGGCTTTCTCACTAACTAGCACCAAAGGTTATAGAGGAGATAGAGATAATGGAAGAAGAACTTGGACGTTTGATCAAAATACCACTCAGGGAGTTTTGGGAAGATGAAGCGGGTGATTTTACCCCTTGGTTGGCTCGCGAGGAAAATATAAGCCTTCTCGGCGAGATCATTGGGGTTGAGCTTGAGGTCGAGGCACAGGAGAGAAATGTTGGTCCGTTCCGAGCCGATATTCTATGTAAGGATATATCGACTGACAATTGGGTGCTGATTGAAAATCAGCTTGAGCCGACGGACCACACCCATCTTGGTCAATTGTTAACCTATGCCGCTGGGTTGAACGCCGTAACAGTTGTCTGGATTGCTGAACGTTTCACAGATGAACACCGCGCCGCACTCGATTGGCTAAACGAAATCACAGATGAGAAGTTCAGTTTCTTCGGTCTGGAGATTGAATTGTGGCGGATTGGTGATTCACCGATAGCACCGAAATTTAACGTAGTCTCACACCCCAACGCTTGGACGAAAACTGCTTCGAGGATATCACCAAGCGGAGAATTAACCCCTACAAAGCAGTTGTATCTTGAATACTGGACAGGGCTAGGAGATCTTCTAGAGCAGCGCGATGGCGTAATCAACCCTGTTGAAGCTTGGGCGCGGAACTGGTTAGGCTTCGGTGTTGGTCGGTCTCATTTCTCGCTTGACGCTACTATCAACAAACGTGAGAAATGGATCTGTGTTGGTCTCACGCTCAGAGGTCCAGACGCAAAGCCTCACTTCTATCTCTTGGAACAAGATAAGGTAGACATCGAAGGGGAGATTGGTGCCAAATTGGAGTGGGAGGGAAGACCCGGGCGGAAGCAAAGTTACATAAGCCTCTCTTCTCAGGATGAGATCGATCTCGAAGACCGCTCAGACTGGGATAGACAGCACGAATGGTTATGTAATAAGCTCGAAATCTTTCACAAGGTTTTCTCTCCACGAGTTGAGGCGCTTGATGCCAGCAATTATGTCCCCGAAGAGGACGAAGCCAACGAATAGACGAAAAAAGCGTTGGATATAACCTAAGTTGCTATCTATCGAAGTTGCTCGGCTTGGATAGACATATCCAAGTCTTAGACTCTCCCCGATAAATCGGGACAAGGCGGAGCGGAGTCATCTTCGTGCGTGTGCAGTGGATTTGTCAATCCACTGCGAGCCGTGATTGAGTTGAGTGCATCGCCCCTGACACGGCTACCAGCGTTTTCTATAAGCGACAAATTGAGTTAGCCACAAATGGACAATGAAATCGATACAGCCACAACCTCCGAAGCCCAACAGCGCGTCACCCGATCTGCCGGGATCGTTAGTATCGCCGTCATGGCATCGCGCCTGCTTGGGCTGGTCCGCGAGAAGGTCATCGCCTACTACTTTGCCGCTGGCATCGGCGGCGATGCGTTCTATGCCGCGTTCCGAATCCCTAACCTGATGCGGGATCTGTTCGGCGAAGGTGCGTTGAGCAAGGCGTTCGTCACAACCTTTACGGCGACCGAATTGGAGGACGGCGAAGAAGCCGCTTGGCGCTTGGCGAACCGGGTGTTCAACGCCAGTTTCCTCCTGCTAACCCTGATAACGCTCGTTGGGATTTTCGCTGCCCCCGCTATTGTCGATCTGATATTCACCGGCAAGGGGTTCCAAGAGGTGCCGCTCGATCCGTCTGAACACTTCGGCTTCGAGTCCAAGCGTGACCTGACGGTCTACCTGACCCAGATCATGTTCCCGTACCTGATACTGGTTTCATTGGCGGCGGTGACGATGGGGCTTCTCAACAGCAAGGGCAAGTTTGGGCTGCCCGCCTCCGCGTCCTCCTTTTTTAACGTGGGTTCGTTGATTGTCGGGGTATGTGGTTACTATATCGGGCCGAGCCTTGACCTGCACCGGACAACGGGGATGGCGGTTGGTGTAGTCGTTGGAGGCGCGTTGCAGTTCCTGATTCAGGTGCCTTCAGCACGGCGTGTCGGATTCCGTTATCAGTCCCTCCTCAGCTTTCACGATGAGCGGGTACGGCAGGTTATCCGGCTTATCGGTCCGGCGATCCTTGGGGTTGCCGCGTTGCAGATAAATGTGCTGATCAACTCAATCTTCGCATCGGAGGGCGGGGGCTGGTTGACCTGGATTAACCGTGCCTTTCGACTGATGCACCTACCGATAGGTGTCTTCGGTGTAGCGATCTCCACCGTCGCCCTGCCGAACCTTGCGAAATTGGTCGCAGCAGGAAACATGGAGGAGTTCCGCCGTGCTTTTACGTATGCGCTGCGTCTGATGTTTCTGCTCACGGTGCCTGCATCCATTGGATTGATGGTGCTCGCGGAGCCGATCTGTCGTCTCATCTTTGAGGGCGGACAAGCGAGCCCTCTCGATACGCAACAAACGGCAGGTGCCCTGTTCTACTACGCCTTCGGTCTCTGCGGCTTTTCGGCTGTCAAGATCGTGACGGATGGATTTTATACCTTCAACGATACACGTACTCCTGCTATAATTAGCCTGTGCACCGTTGGACTCAATATTCTGCTGAACTACCTCTTTATCTACCGGCTCGGATTCGACCACCGATCCCTCGCGCTATCGACCTCCTGCACGATTACGCTGAATTTCGTTGCGCTCCTGTTTCTTTTACGAGGAAAGGCTGGAGGATTGGGATTAAGCCATATTCCCCTGCTGCTGATTAAACTCGCGCTTGCTTCTGCCGTTATGGGGTGCGCCTGCTGGTGGAGTTACACACAGATCGAGGGGTGGTTGGGTGTCGAAAGCATTATCGCTCGGTTCATCGGTGCGTTTGTCCCGATAGGGTTGGGCGTTGCCGTTTTGGTAGCGGGTGCCAAGTTGATGAGAATTCAAGAGTTGGATCAACTGCTGAGCGCAATCGCTCGACGGCTGTAATAGTACATTACTTCATTAGGTAATTGGATTATAGTGGATTCTAAAAATAAATAAATACTTTCGCCCACCCCGGTAGGTGCGGTTTCCAACCGCACCGGTTTGAAGTGTCTCATTAATTCCAACATCTACTATAGTAGGTCGAGGTTCACATCTCGACGTAGTCATGTTGGTTCACTAATTCATTGGCATATTGATTCATGGGTGTGATTAATGAACTTTTGAACTAATGAACTGATGAATCCGATCTGTTCAACGGGTACGGCCTACGCCCCTATTTGGGTTGATAATTTTCGTGGCAAACAACCGTCGATGAAGGCAAACGGACGGATTTACCGCTTGACCCGCTAAGGTAGCCGAGCCGCAGCAGCGTAATAATCTCGTGGGACTCTGGGATATTAAAGGATGCCTGGATTCTTTTGCGATCCTCTTGACTTTCCAGCGGCGCACTGACAAACTGTGTGCCGATGCCGAGCGCTGTGGCTGTCAAAAGCAGATTCTGGATGGCAGCGCCCATACCCAGCCACATCCACCGATCACCACCTTCGCCGGGCGGGCGTCTGGTACTGTCCATCAGGATGAGGAGGAGCAGCGGCGAAGTACGGACAAGCTCGGAGATTTCTTTGGCGGGCAGCTTCCCTGCCCCCAGGTGCCCCAGAATACTGAGATGTTTCGCATGTTTCAGCAGCGGCTTGAGTTTCGTTGGATCTTTGCGGAATAGCGGTGGGAGGTCAACATGATCGATCAGCAGCACGCCATCACCGCGCTCTTCCCACTCCGCTTCTGTCAGACGCATCCAGCGGCTATTGTCGTCCAGAAAAGTACTGTCTTTGAACTGATCAACAACACTCTTCGCGGTCAACTCCGCAAGGGCGTTTTTCCCTACGTCTTCGCGAATAATGAGGAACTCCCAAGGCTGTGTGTTGAATGGGGAGGGTGCCCACTGCGCCGCTTGGATGAGTTGATCAAGGTGTTCCTCAGAAATTGCGTCTTTGCGAAAGTTGCCGCGATGGGTGCGGCGTTGCGCGATAGCATCGAAAAGGTCCATAGGGATCTCCTAACACAAGGCGTAATATATCAGCGTAGCTGCGGATCCAACCCCTTACGTTTTACGCATTACATTTAAGGAAAGAAAATGGCACAACATACAGAAGTTTTAATCGTTGGTGGTGGTATTTGGGGACTGAGTACCGCCTATCATTTAGCGAAATCAGGACAGAAAGATGTGCTTGTTCTTGAGCGCAACGAGGAAATCGCTGTCGAGACAACACCACAAGCGGCAGGACTCGTCGGTCAAATTCGGTCCTCCGCTACCATGCTGAATGCGATCCGATACGCGCTCGAACTCTTCTCCCAGTTTCCAAACGAAACCGGACATGATACCGGTCTGCGCCAGACCGGGAGCTTGATGGTCGCGCTCACGCCAGAACGGATGGAAGCCTACGCGCGTCAAATCGAACGGTCTCACCGAAACGGAATCGAGGCGGACTTTGTCTCTCATGCGGAGATGGTTCGCCTTGCGCCCGCGTTGGATGTGACCAAAGTTGAGGGCGGATATTTCGTTCCCAACGACGGATATGTCGATCCCCAACAATGCGCCCTCGCTTATGCCGCCGCCGCAAGGGATCTGGGCGTCCAAATCCAACTGAATACACCCGTGACAGGCTTCCGTCAGCACAATGCGGAAATCCTCGGCGTTGAGACAGAAGACGGTTTCATCGCATCAAATCACGTGGTAATCACCGCGGGACCGTGGGGCGCTGCGCTCGCCAAGAAACTTGGAGCAACTATGCCGGCGCAACCGATTCGACATCAACGCGTCCGCACAGTGCCGACCCCCGGCATCCCCGACCACCATCCAGCGGTGCGTGTCACCGATGTCAGCTGCTATCTGAGACCTGACAAGGGCGGCTACCTCTACGGGTTCTTTGAACCGACGCCGGTCAGCATTGATCTGGAAGCGATGCCGCACGACTTCAGGACGGGAGACATTGAACCGCCTGTAGAAGTCATGGCTGAAGCGCAAAACCGCCTTGCTCCAACCTTTCCAATTCTACAAGACCTTGAAATAGCTGAGTATCGACGCGGCATGACCACATTTGCGCCGGACGGTGCCTACCTAATTGGTCCCGTGCCGGGAATTGATCGACTCTACTTAGCCACCGGTTGCGCCGCGCTGGGGATCGCCGGTTCCGCAGCGGTCGGTCGATGGCTTACGAACTGGATCATCGATGGAGATCCCGGCGATGATCTGGATATGTTCTCCCACCAACGGTTCTGCGCTCAAGCAGCGGATCAGGACTGGCTGCGTCGAGAGAGCGAACAATTCTACGCAAACTACTACGGCATCCGCGCCGATGAATGAAACGTGATGAGTGAGTAGTTTTATTAATGAACTAATGAGCCAATGAACCCTTGAACTGAATAAAAAGGTCAGCGATGACAGAACGTGAAGACAATATAGACGATAAAAATCCTACCCCTGAACCTATTGGACGACAGCGGGCGATACGGGTTGACGTGCCCACAAACCTAAATAATATTCGCGTTATCCTGTTTGAACCACGTGAGCCAGGCAACATCGGATCTGCAGCGCGGGCGCTCAAGGGAATGGGGCTCTCGCAACTGTATCTCGTCAATCCTGTCCCATTTCTTGAAGCTAAACCGACATGGTATATGGCACACGGTGCGACGGACGTTATCGAGAACTGCTGCGTCGTAGATACGCTGGAGGAGGCTCTGGACGGAATTCAGTTTCTCGTTGGCACCACCCACCGGCGACGAGACCCAAGACTGCCACCCTCTGTTTCAGCGAGAAAAGCCGCGCAGGAGATCGCCGCTGTTTCACAGGGTCAGGAGGTCGGTCTGCTATTTGGGCGTGAGGATTTTGGACTATCCACCTCCCAAATCAGCCACTGTCAGTTGATAGCGAGCGTCCCCATGGCATCGAAAAATCCCTCTCTGAATTTAGCGCAAGCGGTACAAGTCTTCGCCTACGAGGTATTTCTCGCAAGCGCAGGCGACATCCCACCGCCGGAACTGGAGTATGCCGATGTCAACGAGATCGAAGCATTTTACGGGCGCATCACGGCACTGTTGCAGCAGATCGGCGTTACACCATACAATCACGATTGGGAAACCTATCTGAAATCGTTGCGGCGTGTGTTTTCGCGCACACGGCTGGAAGAGCGAGACATCGCCACCCTAGATATGATCTTCTCAACGACGCTCCGTTACATCACCCGGCTCAACCGCCAACTTGAAGACAGGTCAGACACTCCTCCCACCGACCCCTCAGACGAGGACGATCTCAACACTTGACCTTAATCTCATCGTTCTCAACAATCACTTCGTAACATCTAACGCGCAGCCGCTCGTCCGTATAGCAGCGTCCGTTTGTAACATCGTAAGCGTAGCTGTGAACCGGGCAGACCACCGCGCCATTCCTGACCCGTCCCCTGCCAAGGGGCCCCCGTGCGTGTGCGCAGGTGTTGTCTAAGGCGTAGAAATTTTCGTTGTCAACATTGAAAATCGCAATCCGTTTCCCGTTCACGGTGAACGCCTTGCCCCGTCCCTCCCGAATATCCGATGTTTTCGCAACCGTCTCAAAAGATGACATAACACTCTCCTTTCTCCTTAGGTCATGTTCAGAAATGATGCAACAGAAACCGAGTTTTTTCTTGAAAACTCGGTTTCTCTCGGCGTGTTGCACTGTTTTTTGGACTCCGTAGGTCAAATTTCCTAACCGGACGACATCAATAAACAAATGGTTTTCGCGTTTCACGTCCCGATATCTTTGTCTCCGATCTATTGGAGGCTTACGAGACCGTGGCTCCCGATTCTATGGGGGTATTACGTTTCACGCTTTCTTCTAGCATGAGCGTTTTTCTCAACTCTTAATGCTTCGTTCGTTCAGCCTCGACGTTGGTCTAAGAACATCCGAAAAATATCTTCAAACAACCGCACATCGGTCAAGGTATCCTCACCGGACGACCTGAAGGGTGTGTCGTTCCGAACATTTTCGATGAAATATTCCGCTTCCCGGCGATATGCCCATGTCCAGTTCGGTTTCGGGATTGGGCGCGAGATCTCCTGCGTCTCTCCAGCTCGATAGATCTCTACCTCCGCGGGGGTATTCTTCAACAGAAGCGGTGGTGCCCATGTATGCACCCACCCGTCCTCAAAATAAATTTGCGTGTGCTCATCCCACCGATAATGCGAAACCCTGCCCGTTTCAAGCGTCACCCGCACACCCGCCATGTCAAATATGACAATCCCGCTGTAACCGTTATCGTCCAGATCCACATGTCTGACGTGCACCTGATCCCCGGCATCCAAAAACCAACGCAGCAGGTTGATATTGTGGGTGTACTGCTGCAGGTAGCCTAAGTAGGGGCGCACCCATTCTGACGGCAACCATTCGGGGGTTTCTGCGGGCGCAGCCGGCTTCGCGACATCGCTCGTTACCATCGGTGTGTCCAGATTACAGATCCACTCCCCACAAAAACCGTGATTCCTCACGTAGGTCAGCCCTCCCAATTCACCGGTCGCTCGAAATTCGTCCACTTTAGACCTGACCAGTTCGTTGCCAGCGTCGTACCGTTTCATGTAGCCGACCATCAGTTTCGTGCCAGCGGCTTTCCCAGCAGCGACAATCGACTCAGCCTGCTCGACTGAGACCGCCATCGGCTTCTCCATAAAGACCTGTTTCCCCGCGCTAAGGAGATCTTTCGCAATCTCTCCCTGCAACGCAAAGTCGGCGGACACCGCAACGGCTTCAATTTCTGGGTCGGCTGCCAGTTCGGTATGATCGGTATAAAGCCGAGGTATCTCCCAGCACTGCTGCACTTGCTGACCAAGCTCAGAGCGGACCTCGGCTAACCCAACGAGTCTGCAGTTAGGAAGGCTGGTGAAGTTCGGGATATGCACCTTCTGCGCCATGAAGCCGCAGCCTACATAACCCAGTCTGATAGGGGCCATTGTTTTTGTTTTCTCCTAAAGCGAGGTATCCGCGAATCTTCGCGAATTATTTAGCGAGATTTGCATGGATTCGTGGATAAATGTTTTAGCTTATGTTAACGCAAGTTGCTGGTTATAGGGACCGTTGCAAACCGGGGGGAGAATCCCTCCCTGCTCGCAGTGGATTGACAAATCCACTGCAAACCCTCGCCCCAAATGGCTTGGATATGTCTATCCAAGCCGAGCAGGTTTGGCAACTATCCACTTAGCTTATGTTAAGAAATAGTGCAACAGAAACCGAGTTTTTCCGAAAAAACTCGGTTTCTCTTAGTGTTTTGTACTTTCTTTTTATATGAGCGAATGTTTTAAGAGGTTACGGCATATTGCTTTGAATCCCGATCTCGTCGGGGCGACGTATGCTTACTACTTTTGAAACCATGCCAACCGTCAGGAAATTCGCCGCTAATCCCCAAACGCCGGCGTGGATGCCCAGCGGTTTTGTTGCGACCTCCATGCCGGCAAGGTTGGCAAGCATGATACCCAACGCAACGCAGGTGCCCACCAGCAACCCAGACAGAACAGCATCGGTGCGGAGCGATTTCAGGTGGACACCGAGGAAGATGGCGGGTGCGACTTGGCATAGCAGCTCCAGCTTGATCTCCGTCAACCGCCAGAGCGTTTGCGGGAGTTGGATTGCCAGAAAAACCAACACCGCCATAAGTCCCCACGAGAAAACCTTCCCTGTAACCGTCAGGTGATTCTGAGATACGGTAGGTCGCCTCCGTTTATACAGGTCCTGCGTAAAGACAGACGAGGCCGCAAGTAGCGCGGAATCAACCGTGGACATAATCGCGGCCACAGCGGCGGAGAGAAAGAGGATCAGTAAAAAACGAACGCCGGGGAGCCGTTCCGCCATGTCGTTTAACAGGAACAGCGCGACCTGTTCGCTGCCGAGCCGATCGAGTCCCGGAAACTGCGCTGCGCCAACGAGACCGACGACGAACATGAAGAAGGTGGTGAAAATCGGCATGAAGACCATGATCTGGAAGGACCGCCGCAGCGTCTGTTCATCCTTCGCTGCGTAGATGCGCTGGGTGGCGTGTGGGTAGATCGACGGTCCAAAAAAGACGATTGTCAATGTGCTAAGCCACGTGAGTTTCATTTTCAGCGTCGGCGGCTCCCAGAACGCGGGTTGGGCTGTCATCAGCTTCTCCGCAGTGGCGGGCAGTCCCCCGTATTGATAGCTGATAACGCCGAAAATAAAGATACACCCTGCTAACAGTAGAACCCCTTGGATAGCGTCTGTCCATGCGACGCTTCGCAGTCCGCCGAGCGTCTCATAGATCAGCATGATTATCGACAACACAATCACACCTTGGACAAATGTTACATACCCGCCCGTTGACGCCTCAACGATGTATCCGATTGCCTTTAGGTTACTTAGGATATAATTGCCGAGCGCGATAATGAAAATAACCGTTGAAAGTGCTGTTAGCGTAGTCGATCCAAACCGTTGCTGGATGTAATCGCCGATTGTGATATAGCCGTGTTGGCGGGAAAGTCGATGGAACTTGGGAGCATATACCAGATACGCGGCAAGAATCGACATCGAAAAGGTTACGCTCACCAGAAAGAAGTACCCAGTTCGATATACATTGCCCACAAATCCAATCAGAGTGAGACCACTGTATTGCGTCGCATAGAGCGTGAGGAACAGGACAAACAGACCGAGCCCGCGGTTGCCGAGGTAAAAGTCCGCCATCGAATTCTCGCGCCGCGCAAATCGTCCGGCGAGACCGACCAGAATCAGAGATGCCAAATAGATCCCCATAAAGACGACGCCACCGGGGCCAAGCAGCGCTGTTGTGTTCATATTGTGTGTTTCCAGACTTTAGCGTTAGTCAGACAGGGTTTATCTGGTGATAGGTAGTTGTTATGCCTCAAGAAAACGTGAAGTGTGATGCGTAAAATCCCGCTTGTTCCGATTGCATCGGAATCCTCGGAACGGGACGTGGATCCTCGGTGTATCGGGACGCGAAGCCAATCTATCCATTGATGTCCGAAAAACCCACGCCAATTTGCGATAATTATTCGTGCCGATTCGCGTAGATTCGCGGCTGCTTTTTTCATTTGCGGTTACGTTGGAGGGCCGCTTGCACAGTGCCAATTCACCGCAACCTACACAACTTGTAGGGGCAACCCTTGTGGTTGCCTGTCTTGGTAAGGCTTCGAGTTATGCTTTTTATATGATTCGTGCCGATTCGCGTAGATTCGCGGATGTTTATGATTCAGGGTCATCGTCATCTCTTGCGGACACGGACCAGTAACGGCGCAGACAGATCGCAACTATAACGGCGTACAAAATTGTCGTGCAAAAGCTATAGAACGCCCACGGCGGAAAGCCGAAAATCTGGGCTGCATGGGATTTTGTGAAGAGCCACGGGACGGTCGCTACAAGGAAGAATGTCAATAGACAATATAGTTTTGTTCGCGTCATCGGTTTTCTCTTCGCCAAACTACACAGATCTATGCAAAATCATTCGTGAAGATTCGCGTGGATGCACGGCTGCTTTTTTCGTTTGCGGTTACGTTGGGTGGTCGCTTTCACGGTGCCAATTCACCCCAACCTATGTAACGTGTAGGGGCAACCCTGTGGTAGCCCGTCTTGTGCTTTGAAATCATTTGTGTCGATTCGTGTCGATTCACGGCTGCTTTTTTCATTTGCGGTTACTTTGGGTGGTAGCTTTCACGGTGCCAATTCACCCCAACCTACGTAACATGTAGGGGCAACCCTTGTGGTTGCCCGTCTTGAGTTTTGAAATCATTCGTGTCGATTCGTGTCGATTCGCGGATGTTTTCACTATGTTTCGAGCCCTGGGGCATCGATCGGTTCAACGCGGACCGGACATACCTTCAGTTCCGCGGTCTCCGTGATCGGGTCATAACCGGAGCCAGTGAGAATATTCACAGGTACATCGCTGAAGCTGAAACTGGCGAAGACCGTCCCACGTGGGGAACGGTTGGTGGATTTCACCTTCACCTTCACGCTGCCCCGAACACTCGACAACTCGCACCAACCGCCGTCCCTCAGTCCCCAACCCTCAACATCTGTGGGATTCACCTCAAGCGCTTCCTCGGACAGCAGATAGTCGATGCCCTGCGCCCGACCGGTTTGTGTGCGCGTGTGGTACGACTGAAGCCGACGTCCGGTCGTCAACCAGACCGGGAAATCGTCGCTGATGGTCTCCGCTGGATCTCGGTAACGCACGACTGAGAAGATGCCACGCCCATTCACAAACTCCTCCTCGTGCAGTCGCGGAGTGCCGGGATGATCTTTGTCCGGCACGGGCCACTGATATTCGCTGTTCTCAATCCGCTCCCAATCCAGACCTGCATAGATCGGTGAGACACTGCATAGCTCGTTGAAAACCGCTTTCGGTTCGCCAAAATCGAACCCCGCCAAACCGAGCCGTTTGGCGAGTTGGCAGATAATCCACCAGTCCGGTTGGGCTTCACCCGGCGGCGGCACCGCTGCTCGCACCCGCTGCACACGACGTTCTGTGTTCGCGCAGACCCCGTCCGTCTCACCGAAGGCGGTCGCAGGTAGAACGACATCAGCAAGTTCCGCCGTGTCAGTGGGGAAGATATCGATGACGACGAGGTGATCAAGACTCTTCAAGGCGTGTTCGCAATGCGCGCGATCCGGGTCAGAGAGTAGCGTGTTTTCACCGTCGATCAGCATGGCGCGGATTTCGTCCCCGCAGAGATCGAGCGCTGTTACCTTCGTAATCCCCTTGTCAAGGTCAATCTCTTTCCCGTAGAGTTCTCTGAACTTCACTTGGTTCGCGGGATCCATCACAGACTGAAAACCCGGATAATTGTTCGGGAGCGCGCCGCTATCCCCCGCGCCCTGAATGTTGTTCTGACCCCGCATCGGGTTGATCCCAGTCCCTTCGCGACCGATGTTGCCGGTCATGAGTGCGAGGTTACAAAGGCTCTGCACGTTATCGACGCCGCAGATATGCTCAGTGATGCCGAGTGTGTAGTAGATTGCCGCTTTCCCCGAGCCGCCGTACCATTTGGCAGCGGTCTCAATATCCTTAGCAGGTACCCCTGAAATCTCTTCTGCCCACGCCGGCGTGAATTCGACAAGGTGTTCGAGAAAGGCGTCGCTATCCGTCGTCCGATTTTCGATGAAATCGTGGTCTATCAGTCCCTCACGGGCGATGACATGTGCCATTCCCAGCAGGAGTGCTACATCCGAACCCACCCGGAGCGGTAGATATAGATCCGACATCTCTGCGAGACCGATGCGCCGTGGATCTGCGACAATTAACTTCGCGCCACCTGCAATTGCCTTTTTCAACCGTGTCGCTGCGACGGGGTGACATTCTGTCATATTTGTTCCGATACAGAAAATGACGTCCGGTTTCTCCATGTCAACCAATGGATTCGACATCGCGCCGCGTCCAATTGTGGCTGCCAGACCGGCAACCGTTGGCGCATGTCAGGCACGGCTACAGTTGTCGATGTAGTTTGTACCGAAACCGACACGGATAAATTTCTGCATCAGATACGCCGCCTCGCTCGGTGCACGGCCAGAGGCGACGCCGTAGACACTGTGCCTGCCATGTTTTTCGTTCACCCGCCGAAACCCCTCGGCTGCACGGTCAAGTGCCTCGTCCCAACTTGCTTCATGGAGGTCGCCATCCTCGCCCCGAACGAGCGGGGTCGTCAACCGATCGGGGTGGTGCACAAAGTCGAAGGCGAACTGACCCTTAACGCAGAGGGCACCCTCGTTGGCGGGACCGTCCATCGCCGGGTGGATGCCGACGATCCTATCTTCCTTGGTCAGTAGGTCGATTGAACAGCCGACACCACAGTAGGGGCAGATAGTGCGAGTTTTCTCAATCTCGCCTGGTCGATCAACTGCACGCATCGCCTTCTTGTCGGCGAGGGCACCGGTCGGGCAGGTCTGCACACACTGACCGCAGAAGGTGCAGGCAGAGTCTCTCAGTTCTCCGTTGAACTCAGTCGTAATCTGCGTGTGGAAGCCGCGGTTCATCACGCTGATTGCGTAATCGCCCTCCTGTTCAGCGCAAACACGGACACACCGGTAGCAGGAGATACAGAGATCGTAGTCGCGCAGGATAAATGGGTTCTTGTCGTCTGTATTGCTCGTGCCTGACTGTGCCCCGATAAATCGGCCAGTACGCGCCTCATAGCGGTTGACGAGCGTGGTCAGTTCTTGGGACGCATAGCCGCGCAGCGAATCGACATCGAGTTCACGATTCTCGGACGCCACCATCTCCAGCAGGGTCTTCCGGTATTTCTCAATCTCGTCGGTCCCCGTCCGGACGACCATGCCGGGCGTCGCCTGCGTTGTGCAGGAAGCGACCGGGTTGCGGGAGCCTTCCACTTCCACGACGCAGAGCCGACAACCACCAAACGCTTCGAGCCGAGGGTCGTAACAGAGCGTAGGAATCTCCTTCCGATGCCGTTCCGAGATTTCGTAGATCGTTTCCCCCTCGGTGAAGGTGACCTCCTCTCCGTCGAGCGTGATTGTTTCAGTCTGTTTGGAGTTGGGTGGGTTCATTCTGTTTTCCCTTTCTTTCTGTTCCTATTTGAGAATTAACATTTTGCGTGTGGCGGAATAATTGCCTACGGACAGGTGATAGAAGTATACACCACTCGCGACTTGTTCACCAACCTCGTTTTTGCTGTCCCAATAGACCGCCTTCGACCGACTCTCGTAGACAGCGGCCCCCTGATATCCCACGTCAATTGTGTGGACAACATGACCGTCCCGGTCATAGATACTCAAGATGACAAAGGCATCTTCCGCTAACCGATACGGAATCCATGTCTCTGGATTGAACGGATTGGGATAATTTGCTAACAGTTCGGTTTCTACTGGAGTCAGGGAGGCCAAAAGCTGTTGAAGTACCTCAACGCCTCGTATCATTATTGGATCTCGAATCTCAAGCGTCTCTGCGTCAGTCAGCCAACCCCGAACTACTGCCGCTGTAAGTGTCTCAGGTGCTTGTGGGTGCGCTGAAGGTGCGGCTGCCTCCCCAAACATACCCGCGACCAAGACCAAATCCAGAATATCGACAACCCCATCGCGATTAACATCTTCCACGAGATTTTGCCCCTGTTTTCCAAACTGTGATGCAACCGAGACCAAATCGAAGATATTCACGATACCATCACCGTTGACCTCCGCCGGTTGGGCTACGATGTCGTCAAATTGTACCTTCACTCCTCTGCTTTGGAGTGCGGGAATATGGATGTTGATGGAGGCGGAGTTGAGGGGATTTGCAGTTACAATCAGTGAGCCTTTCCTCCCTAATCCCGTATTTGCGACTAGGGGCGAAATGTCAGATATTGCGTTGCCGCGAAGATCGAGCCATGTCAGTTGATTTAATCGTGCCAGAGGTGATATGTCAGATATTGCGTTGCTGCCAATCCACAGCGTTGTCAGGTTGGTTGCATGTTCTAAACCAGTTAAATCGCTAATGTTGGACCCTGTGGCAGAAAGGTGGGTCAAATTCGCTATTTCCGTTGTGGTAATAGTCTCGCCCGACGTTTTGCCCAGAGTTTTCTCAATCGCAGCGCGGAGGTTGGGGTCGGGGATATCGACAGTTTGTGCGGTTGCCATCATGGAGATCGAAAAGCAGATTAACAGAAATAATAAAGTGCAACGGAAAGGTTGTTTCGTCATGGATCTAATTTTATCTCCGGTGAGACTTGAGGTGGACACATTGAGCGTAAGCGAAATCCCGATCTATCGGGAATGCCTCGTCTACGGCTGTCCTTGATCTTTCTCCACAATCGCACATACCTCGACCTTCTCTAACACATCTTTGGGCTTAATTCGCGTCTTGAAAAATAACACCTCGCCGGGAATGTCTCGAAAATCTTCGGTCGAACAGTTTAGTTGGTCCGACACAGCGATAATCATGTTCGGCATGGCCGCCCGTTTCAACTTCCACAACTTTTTCTGGAGGTAATCCGGTGTCCAGAAACCGACGATCTCCATCAACGCTCGCCGTCCATCGGGATGTACAAAGGCGAAGTCTGGGATCATCACCGTGTCTTTCAGATCAATAATGTCCGTTTCGCGCTCAAGTGTCCATTCGGTGTCGATTTTCTCAAACTGTGTTGCGAAATGCCGCTCAAGCTCGCTGTCGAACTCATCGGGATCCCGATAGTGGGATCGTAGCCCAAATTCGTCGTTGAGCTCAAATCGGAGCCGGTCGTTTCTGTTCATCACGATTGTTGCGTCCAGCCACCAACGATCGCAATGCAGCAGCGCCGGCAGAAACAGCGCCATCTGAATCCCGTATTTCTGAGATAGGCGAAACATCGAGGCGGGACCGTCAAGAACGATCTGATAGCCGTCCGTGTTATTCCCGGAGACGACGTGCATTAGCTTAAAAAACTTGATGAACTGAAACACCAACCTGTATTTCGTTGGAATATTCCGATAGATCCGGATGGTCATTTCGCTGGCACGGTAGAGGGTCGCTTGTGCGAGTGCGACGTTATACCGATCCAGTAACCACTCGACGGTTGGCGGCTCAAACCCCGTCAAGATCCGGTTCTCCTCTAAATCCGCATACATGCCCTCAATCACCGCTTCCGACGAAACGTCAAGTTGACCGGCGATTTTCTCCAACGCCTTCGGCCGCGTCGTCCGGTGCAACCGATCCGCTTTCGTAACAACGGGCTGACGCTTGCCTGCGTAGGCAAAGATCTGCTCCCGGAGCACCTCCGGCTCGATCGGAGATCGGATCGTAAATTCAGAGCGATCTTCGAGCAATTTGGCAAGCCCTCGCGTGACGCGGTAAGTAGTGTCAGCCGCCTCATAGTCCGCTAACGCCAAAGCGAGCGCGCCTTTGGTTTTATTGAAATGTGTGCCATATATCTCAATCAGATCCCTTGCAACGGCGCGGTACTTTCTGTTCGCCGGGTTCACGTAGCGAGCAAAAATCTCGTCTCCTTGAGTTCGATACCGGAGAAGGTCGAGTGTGAGCATCGGATTCTGTACGGGTTATCTAATATTCATTGTCAGTAGATTGGAAGGTCCTGACCCTATTCAGGCGTCGAGTTTATCACAACATTAAACTAACGTCAACCCCTCTACGCCCCGATCATAGGGTTATTTGGTTGTCTGTTTTGGCTCATGTCTCGTTGTGTAGTAGCACATTCTATCCCCATCCGTAACTCCGCATCCTGTAGGCGGGGCATCTTGTCCCGCTGTTTAGATTCAGATTACTTAGAACGCTTGCTGAAATCGGGGTTACTTGGAATCCTGCCTGTCCTGACCCATTGAAAGCTGGGAGATTTATCGGGGTACATATCAAGTCCCCCTGACAAGTGGTACATCCCGATAAAATCGGGGGGCGGATTTAGGGGGTTGCATTTCAAGTCACCTCCTTGGCTCGCTTGGCGCACATTTGCGGGCATCTATCGGGGCAATAATATGTGAGAACCAAATACCCTGATTCCCGAATTACATACCTACGAAAATTCGCTTGATCCGCACCCAAATGTCTGCTACACTAAGCCCGACACCAAAAAATCTGATTCGTATCACCCTTCAAGACCTTTAAGCACCCTGCGAGGACAAATATGAGCGAAAACAAAAAACCAAATATACTGCTAATCTTAAACGATGACATGGGCTATTCGGATCTCGGCTGTTACGGCGGGGAGATCCACAGCCCAAACCTAGACCGACTGGCTAACGGCGGACTGCGGTTCACGCAGTTCTATAACACCGCCCGTTGCTGTCCGTCTCGTGCATCGATGTTGACCGGACTCCACCCGCATCAGACGGGGGTCGGCCACATGATGACGGACGATGGCCTGGAGGGGTATCGCGGCGATCTGAATGACAGCTGCGTCACCATCGCCGAAGCCCTTGAACCTGCGGGATATCGGACCTACATGAGCGGCAAGTGGCACATCTCACGACACACCGATCCGGACGGACCGAAACACAGTTGGCCCCTTCAACGCGGTTTCGACCGCTATTTCGGTATTATTACAGGTGCTGCCAACTACTGGAAGCCGAACACACTGACCCGCGATAACGAACATATTCCGCATGACGAACTCCCCGAAGGCTTTTTCCTAACCGACGCAATCAGCGATGAGGCGTCTGCGTTTATCCGAGACCACGCTGAGAACGGGTCGGGTCAACCGTTCTTTACCTACGTAGCCTACACCTCGCCTCATTGGCCCCTCCACGCCCATGACGAAGATATCGCACGATACGAGGGACGTTTTGCCGCCGGATGGGACCAACTCCGTGAGGAACGGCTGCTGCGGATGCGCGAGATGGGTATCCTCGATGAAAGTTGGGCGCTGACAGATCGAGACCCGACACAGCCACCGTGGGAGGAAGCCGAGCACAAGGAGTGGAACCAGCGACGCATGGAGGTCTACGCCGCCCAGATTGATCGCATGGATCAGGGAATCGGTCGCATCATAACGGCGTTGGAGGAGACCGGTCAGTTGGATAACACACTGATCCTCTTCTTAGCTGATAACGGTGGATGTGCGGAGGAGCTTCAGGGACCCGCCAATCGGGTCGGCAAAGACGGTCTGATCGAGACCGAGACCACCCACGACGGGCAACCGGTCTATCGGGGCAACGATCCGAACATGATGCCTGGACCGGAAACCACATATCAAAGCTACGGCGTTCCTTGGGCGAACCTTTCTAACACCCCGTTCCGTGAATACAAGCATTGGGTGCATGAGGGCGGCATTGGGACACCGCTCATAGCGCACTGGCCCCAACGAATTCAGGCAGCGGACGCACTGCGCCATCAACCGGGTCAGCTCCCCGATATCATGGCGACCTGCCTTGAGATCTCTGGCGCGTCCTATCCCGAAGAACACAACGGCGTTCCGATCTACCCCTTGGAGGGCACCAGCCTCACACCGATCTTTGATGGAGAAGACAACGACAAAGAGGTGCTCATATGGGAGCACGAGGGCAATGCAGCGGTCCGACAAGGGAAGTGGAAGCTGGTATGTAAATATCCGGGCGATTGGGAGCTTTACGACATGGAGACCGACCGCACCGAGCGGGACGACCTCTCCCAGGACTTCCCAGATCTGGTTGAGGAACTGAGTGCCTTCTATCAGGAATGGGCGGACCGTTGTTATGTCGAACCTTGGAGTGACATTCTGGATGGAAGAAAAACGGAGGCTTGAGATGATCCTAACGATGAACCAAATAGAGATGGAATTGGGCGGCAAATACCTCGGATGGTTGCGTGAAGCCAATGATCTGCTCGGTAACCGTGAGGCACTTCAAGCCCGGTTGGAAGAGGATGGCTATCTGCTGATCCGCGGCTTGCACGACCCGGAGAAGGTCAAAGCGACCCGTCAATTCCTCCTCGAAAAGTTGGACGAGAATGAGCAACTCGATCGCGAATGCCCACTTCTGGACGGCGTACCTGCGGATGGCAAGCGCGGCATGTTTATGGGTGGGAACAAAGCTGTTACCCATGAATCTGCCTTTCTGAATCTGGTCGAATCGCCGGAGATCATGAACTTCTGTGAAGGTTTCTACGACGCGCCCGTCATCACCTACGATTATAAATGGTTGCGTGTCGTCGGTCCCGACGGCTTCACCGGTGCACACTACGACATCGTCTATATGGGACGGGGCACCCAACAGCTTGTCACCTGCTGGACACCGCTCGGCGATGTGCCGCTCGAGATGGGACCACTGGTGATTCTCGTTGGTTCCCACCGTTTTGATGTCCTCAAGGAGACTTACGGCAAGATGGACGTTGATCGCGACCATGTGACCGGTTCGTTCTCGTACGACCCGATCGAATTAGCGGATCGCTACGGTGGGCGGTGGGGGACGAGTACGTTTGAAATGGGGGATGTGCTGATCTTCGGTATGTTCACCATGCACGGATCGCTCGACAATACAACCGGCCGCTTTCGTCTCAGCACCGATACACGCTACCAACGTGCCGATGAACCGATCGATGAACGGTGGATTGGCGAGAACCCGATCGCGCATTATGCGTGGACGCAGGGCGAGACAGTGCCGATGGAGGAGATGCGGAAACGGTGGGGAGTCTAATACTGGGTTAGACTTGTCATGTACTCGATAAAGCCCCGTTGCTGCGGGGCTTTTTCAGTTCTAGGGAAATTTGAGATTGATTGCCTTCAGCGATACGAATGCTTCAATGAACCAAAGCGGGGCGGCATGTTTATAGTACACTAAATGTATAAGGCTGAGTGTAATGACCTAATGCACCAAGGAATCAATGAACTAATGAACTAATACACTTAGGAAGGAATCGCATGACAATTGACGATATTCAACAGATCGCTGTTATTGGGGCGGGTCTGATGGGCCATGGAATCGCCCAAGAATTTGCGTCCGCCGGCTATCAGGTTCGCCTACACGATGTAAGCCAAGCGCAGGTGGACGCAGGGATAGAACGAATCCGAGATAACCTCCACCTGTTTGTCGAAAACGAACTTGCCGAACCGGATCAGGTCGATGAAACACTCAGTCGAATTCACGGGTCGGACCAACTTGAAACTGTTGGGAGAGACGCAGATTTTGTCATCGAAGCGGTGATCGAAAGTCTGCCCCTCAAGCAGGAGGTTTTCCGACAACTCGATCAGATCTGCCCGCCGCACACGATTCTGGCAAGCAACACGACCGCGCAGATGCCCTCACAGATTGGCGCGTTTACCCAGCGGCAAGATAAGATTCTGAACACCCATTATTTCAATCCACCCTATCTCATCCCGCTCGTCGAACTGATCCGCAGTCCCAAAACGTCGGATGAAACCCTCCAGGTGGCATACGACCTGATGGTCAAAATCGGTAAGACCCCAGCGATTATCCAGAAAGAGGTGCCCGGATTTGTAGGACCCCGTTTGCAAGCTGCTGTAATCCGTGAAGCGTTCTCAATCGTTGAACGGGGTATTGCGACCGCAGAGGATGTCGATCTGGTGGTCCGCAACAGCTTCGGTCGACGTTTGAGCGTCGCGGGCCCGTTTCAGGTGTTCGAGTTGGCTGGATGGGATCTCGTTCTTGCAGCGTTTGAGGAACTCTACAAAGACCTCAACAGCGCGTCTGAGATTAACCCGCTCCTCCGTGAAATGGTCGAAGCCGATAAACTCGGCGTTAAGTCAGGAGACGGGTTCTACGAATGGACGCCGGAAAAAATCGACGAAATCCGCGATAGGATGAACCGGACGTTAATTCATCGACTGAAGGAAGACGCGGGGAGTGAAACGTGATAAAGAGAGATTAATTGGGGCGAGAGTGGAATGATCGCTCCGGGAGGAAGCAGGACCGTTTATTGAGTGTAATTGTCGTCTGGTATCTCTTTTTCTCAGAAAAAACCTTGCCGAAATGTAGAAAATTCCTTATAATTAACTCGTTCTCTGAACAGATATGTAAAGTATTACTGTGTCAAATAAATTATGTTTGTAAGTTATGATAAAATCGCATGAGTTTCTGCCGTGCGTGATTGAGAGTAAACTGCCAGTTGACACGGACCTGTTTTCGATTCCGTTCTTCAACCCAAGCATTGACTTGTCGTTCTA
>JAJDUM010000008.1 GCA_022826645.1 Candidatus Poribacteria bacterium | reverse complement strand
GCAGGGAGCCGGTGCCGGTCACGCCTTGGGTGGACAACCGTACGGAGTTGAGTCCTGTGATTTTCCCCGTCACGTTATCAATACTTCCACCTTGAAAGAAGGTGTTGGCTCCTGTCTTGAGAAAATTGCCCTCGCTCACGTTGACAGCTTCGAGGGCGGCGGGGTCAAAAACGATGTCGAACTGCCAGGCTGCCAAGTCAAAGACATTTTCTGCGCTGATGTCGAGGGTAAAGGTATCGCCTATATGAATGGGTGTCTTGGAAAAGGTGTAGGCGACACCGGGGTTTGCCACTGTATATTCCGTGCCCGGTTCAAACCCGACATAAACTGAACCTAAGGCAGGAACTCCAACTAATATGATGTTTCTTCCTTCCCTGAGTGTAACAGGGAAAAAATGTTGGTAGTTCCTCCAACTCCCTAGGTCGCTGAATCGTTCGTAAACTAAATTGCCGTTGAGGTAAGCCTTTAGACCATCATCTCCGCCTAGGTATATTGTTGTGTCTTGTTCTTGTGGTGAATAGAGTGATACTGTGCCGTAGATAACTGCATCGGGGTCGCCGGAGAAAACTCCGGCGTGTTTTAACATGTCTTGAATGTTCCATGCTGTAGCTGGGAGTCTGTGGGATGTCCATACGGCATCACCAACCGATTCCCCCTCTGTTGCTCCATGTGTAGCAACCTTGATTTCTGTAATTGCGCCTCCACTTGCTTCTGATAGTATATCTACATTACTGTGGAGCCTTGTTTTAGGGAAAGTTACCCATAGCCATGGACCTTCTATCCATGGTCCTCCTTTTGGAAAGCCTGGATTGGCGTACCAGAGGAATGCGTTTAGATTCTCACGTATACTATCTAAGGATGAAAAGTCGGAAATGTTGTTTTCATAGACGCCTAGCCATGTTAAGTCCTTTAGCCTTGTAAGTGCGGATATGTCGGAGATTTGGTTCTGGGAGACATCTAGCCATGTTAAGTTGGTTAATCCCGCGAGCGCGGATATATCCGATAAGTCGTTATCATGAAGATTTAGCCATTTCAAGTTAGTTAAACCTGCAAGCGCGGATATATCCGATAAGTCGTTATCACGAAGTCCCAGGTGCGTTAGCCCTGTTAATTCCGCTATGGGCGATATATCCGATACTTCTTCGTCGACAAGATACAGTGCTTTCAAATTGGTTAATCTTGATAATACTGTGATGTTTGATATGTTACCACCACAAAAATCTATCTTCTCCAGTTTCGTTAAGTTGGCGAGTGGTGACACGTCGGATATAGCGTGTCACCAACTGCCGATGAATTTTAAGTTGACTAGTCCTGCAAGTGGGGATATATCGGATATGCTGAGCGTGCGGCTGAATCCTAAAGACTCTAAGTTAATGAGTCCTGCCAGTGGTGAGAAATCGGATACATTGGTGTCGGTAAAGTGCAAATACTCTAGTTTGGTTAGTCGTGAGAGTGGTGATAGGTCAGATACGTTTTTAAAGGAAAAGTCTAAAACCTCTAGATTGATTAGTCCTGAGAGCGGTGAGAGATTAGAAAGATCGGTTCGATTATGATCAAGTCTGAGTTCGTACAATTTTGTTAATCCTGCTAGCGGTGAGAGATCAGAGATTTGATTATCCCTCAGATCTGCCTTTGTTAGATTGGTTGCGAGCTCGAGTCCTGTCAAGTCTTGGATTCCCCTATTTCGCGCCGCAAGTCTATTTAATCTTTCCATCTCTTCTACAGTAATTGGGGCGGTGGGACTCTTGCCGAGTGCCTCTGCAATCGCCGCACGAAGGTTTGTGTCAGGGATATGGACAACCCCACCCGGCAACGGCTGAGACGGCGTTACATCCGGTGGAGGCGTCACACGTTCCGGGAAATCTAACGCAAAGATGATGGCATCAAATCCTTCAGTCCACGCATCCCGTTTTATAGTTCCATTTGTGCTGTCCAACGCCAGCAGCCCTATGTTCTGTAGCCCTACATTCTCACGAACCGTTGCTAAGAAGGCTTCCGTCTCTAATCCAACGACCGACGCCGCGTAAGCCGCATCTATTGGACTCTGATACACCTCATGGAATCGAGCAATCGGTTCTATATCATCAACCGCACCGCCCGTCGCCTCAAGTGCCGCTCTGTATCTATCCATATCCGTTTGTATCAGCGCGTCCATCTCTGATTGTTCAACATAAAGTCTCAACGCTTGCGCCTTGTCAAACGCAGGGGTGGTATTGCTCTCTATCACCGCACGAACCTCGTCCGAAAAGGTCTTCATCCCCTCCGTATGACAACCGAAACAGGATAAACCGTTACGAACCGTCGGATCACTCGCTGCGGGATTCGACACTATCTGAATAGGCGCAGCATCAAGTCGTGTACCTGCACCCGTCGTTATGTAATACCCCTGTAACCCATTTGGTAGGTTAAAGATAACCTCTCCACCATCATGTGTGAATGACAACGGGTGCGTGAAGATGTTCTGGCTGCCAACACTGCCAGCAAAGTCGTAACTCTTCCAATACGCACCATATCGTGAGGTGTGCCGCTCTATCACACGGTTATGGTTGGACACACCTGAGTTGTTTGTCCCGGCACGCCACACACGGACACCGGGAGCATTCAGTAGGTTACGGGTAACATCAACCTCAAGCCGTGTCTCTAACCCCCTATCTGTCAAGGGTAGAGAGAGTAGATCGTGATACAGTGGCGGTAACGATGCGTTGGCAAGAAACCAATCAACATACACCGATGGGATATCAGCATTCATCTCCGTCTGTAACCGTCCAAGTTGTGCCTTCAGTGCGGTCTGTGTCGGGGCATCAAATCCGATGTGATAGGGATACTCTGTCTCTATCTGTCCCCACGCGTCGTTGACGTCCCATTCATAGTGTCTGAGGTCGATGTAGAGGATAGTGCCTTGTTCATCTATCGGTTTCGGGTTGATGACGGTGCTGCCCCATGAGAGACTATTGATCAGTTTGTTGAGTCCCTTTTGGTATGCTTGGATCACCGCCCCTGACTCTCCTGCGTTATAGAGGTGTGTCATGGTGAAGTATCGTGCGAATGCACGGTCGAATGATGGGAGGGAGTTGAGGTGTGTTTCGATGGTAGTGAGGACGTCGCTGGGTGCGATGAAGTCTCTATCGGTAACGGGCGGCGGTGTCCAATCGGGTGCGCCTGACAGTATCCAGTTGCGGATGGTGTCGATGGTTTGAGCGGGGAGTTTTGGTTGTCCGAGTGGCATCCGTTTGGCAGTCTCAGTGGTAATGAGGCGTGTATAGAGTTCGGAGGCGTTGGGATTGCCGGGGAGGACGGTGCCGTTTTGTATGAGTGCGGTGTGTTCGATGAGGAGCGTTTCTTTGTAAGCGCCATCGGGCCCGTGGCAGATGTTGCAGCTCTGTTCAAAGATGGCGTAAGCGTCTTGGGCTACCCCCTGTTGCGCCGATACGGTCTGAGAGCCCAAGATCATCAAGGTTAATAAACCGATGAGTGCAGTGAAGTGATACTGACAAATTCCAATCGGATTGGGGACGAAACAACGCTTAAACATTGAAAGAGTGGCTCCTTATAGACAATTTGGATGGATGGTTCGTTTTTACTATAGGTGGTAGCTTGAATTATTAAGGGCATAAGCATAGCACGCATTGGAATGGTTTGCAAGCGGAATTTATGGAGGTAGTGAACGCTTTAATCGTATCTCACCAACTCATTTCGTAATTGACAAAAAAAAGTCAAAGCGTTATAATCATTTTATCAGTGATTTCTCAGGAGATTTGAATGCTTTATAAGGGGCTGCAATTAGATCCGTTTCAGGAGGAGGCGATTCATGCAATAGATCGGAACCATTCCGTGTTAGTCACCGCACCGACAGGCGCAGGCAAAACTGTCCTTGCCGAGTATGCTATTGAAAGATGTATGGAGATGGGGCGTCGTGTCATTTATACGGCACCGATTAAAGCGCTGAGCAATCAAAAGTATCGAGATTTCTATCAGGTTTATGGAGATCAGGTAGGCATTGTGACTGGCGATGTGGTCCTAAACCAGTTTGCACCGGTGCTGCTGATGACAACGGAGATTTTTCGCAATACAATCTTTGATGATATTACCCGCTTGGACGATGTAGAATACGTCATTTTCGATGAGATTCATTACATAAACGATATTGAACGTGGAACAGTCTGGGAAGAGAGTATCATTTTTGCTCCTCAGAATATTAGGTTTGTCTGTTTGAGCGCGACGATCCCGAATATCAACGAATTCGCCGAATGGATGCGGTCGGTTCGAGAGGTTGAGATTGATGTGATCGAGGAGTTAGAGCGACCTGTTCCTCTGGAGCATCATCTCTATTTGGAAGGATACGGCGTTGGCACGCTTGAGCATTTACAACGGATCCAAGAATCGATAATTTACGATGATCCCCACGATAACCGCCACGAGACCAAGCCGGATAAAATCGCTGGGAAGGGGCTGCGTGGTCTCATCAACGTAGATCTCATTTCTTACGTCCAAGATCAGCACCAGCTCCCATGTCTCTATTTCTGTTTTAGTCGCAAGGTATGCGAGAAAAACGCAGCGTATTATGCTAAACAGACGTTTCTGACCGCTGAACAACGGAAAGAAATTCTTCATCTGTTCGATCTATTGTGTACTCAATTCAGCATCCGAGATGAACGCAACATCCAAGCGTTTCGTCGCCTTGTTTCTAAAGGTGTTGCATACCACCACGCGGGTATGCTGCCGACATTAAAAGAGGTCGTCGAGCGTTTGTTTACCTCTGGACTGATTCAACTGCTTTTCACAACGGAGACTTTTGCGGTTGGCATTAACATGCCAGCATGCACCGTTATTTTCGAGAGTTTAGAGAAATACGATGGTATCAATTTCCGGTATCTGAAAGCGCGCGAGTATCATCAGATGTCTGGCCGGGCGGGACGGCGTGGAATTGATCCAATCGGTTATGTTTACGCCCAAGTTTTTCCAAAATTTGCACATGTTGAGAGTGTCCAACGAATCACCTCCGGCAAAATTGAGCCGATTGAAAGTCAGTTCAACCTCTCCTATTCAAGCATCCTGAATCTTTATGATAATTATGGGGATGACATCTACGATGTATGCACCCAAAGCTTGAACAACTTTCAAAATTTAGAGCGGGTGCGAAAGACAGACACACAGATTCAACATACAGCCACAACACTGGAAAAACTGTCCAAACCTACTTGTATTCATCGCGGCGTTGATGCCTTCGAGCAGATTGGTGGCTACAACGATCTTCGGGACAGAATCGCTGAACGGCGCAAACTCCTAAAAATAGAGCGTCGTGCCCTCAAGCGCAAAGGGGGCAAGCGGAAACATAGGCGGGATCTACGGCAGAAGTTTATCAGGTCCGAACGCCAGTTGCGGCACATCGAGGCGTCGAAAAATGAGAATCTATGCCATAATTGCGAACAATTCAAAGTCTGCGATCATAGCTACCGCAAAATTAATCAATCTGAGAATCGGATTCAGAAACTTCAAAATAGGAAATCTTTCCTTGAAACCTATCAACGAAAACAGATTGCTGCGCGTCTGAAGATTCTTGAGGAGCTCGGATACATTGATGATTCCGGATTGCTCGCACGCGGGAAGATCGCATCACAGATTTACGGCTACGAGATACAGGTAACCCAGCTTCTCTTCAGGGGTTTCTTTGAAAGATTGAGTGAAGATGAACTCAATGTGCTGGCAATGGCGATTGTTTGCGAGGATAGGA
This sequence comes from Candidatus Poribacteria bacterium, assembly GCA_022826645.1. Classification (GTDB taxonomy): domain Bacteria; phylum Poribacteria; class WGA-4E; order WGA-4E; family PCPOR2b; genus PCPOR2b. Next base: position 33,244 of record JAJDUM010000008.1, on the reverse strand, counting down.
AGGACTGGGGATATTACAGAAAACTGGAAGATAAAAAAATCAGACGACTGCTTCGAACAGCAGATAGAGAGATTGAATCAATCCGGATATATGAGGAACAACGCCATGTGGATTCGGTGACCCCTAAGTTAGTAACGAAGATGAGTACAGCGATGCTTGCGTGGAGCCAAGGCTGTGAGTTCGAGATGCTGCCGCAATATGTAAACTTAGCAGATGGTGACTTTGTCCGAGCGTTTCGACTTGTCATAGATCTCCTCAGGCAGGTCCGCAGGGCGGCGGTTGGACACAAGGCGTTATTGGACAAGGTGGATCGGTGCCTCGACAAAATCAATCGTGATGTGGTGGACGCGGAACGTCAGTTACGCGCCGGACAGGACGCATCATGAGGATCGTCAGTGGACTTTTCCCCTTGCGTTTAAGCTCATTTTATGCTACAATAGTTAACATCAACTTATCATTGTGTTAATCTGAATAACTTACACACCCTTAATCAACGGAGAAAGAGCATGGCAGACCAAGAATTTGAACTTACTACAACATTACGAATTAGGGTTGCTGCTGCAAATGATGCGAAGGCTTTAGAGCAGTACTGCTTTACCGGCAGAACTACAGAAGATATCGACCAGGAATTGCAGGATGACCTCGCACGCACACAAAAGGGAGAGGTCTACCGAATCGTTGCTGAAGCGAGCGGACATGCGATTGGAAATATTCGGCTTGAGCGTCAGCCGCACAACTCTGAGATTGCCGAGGTTGGCCAGTTGGCAGTGTCTGCGCCCTTCCGGCAGTTTGCGGTTGCAGATAGATTAATCGAATTCACCGAGCAGGTTGCAGCAGAAAATGGTATCACGACGCTTCAGATTGAACTCTCCCCGTCTGAGGAACCAATCATAAATGCCTACAAAGCTTGGGGATTTGATGAACGGCCTGTTGTCACATTGCAAAAGGCGGTCGGTGCTTCTGGCACAGCGATCGATCTCGACGAACAAGCGACTACGGGCGAAGCTTCTTCATCAGAAGAAAATCTTGAACTAGAAGAGGCTGCTGCAGATTCTGATGGCGATTTGGAGGATTCCGATGATGAGGGCGGACAGCAAGAACTGTTATAGGCGCGTGTAAAATGTGGGTAGTATTGTGTTTTACACGGGCTTCACCAATTGGAGTGAACAATGCAAAAATATCTCAAGTTGACTATCGTTGCAATTAGTATGGCGGCTTTTCTTATCAGTTGCGGCAGCCAGAATCCATACCTGTCCAAGGGCAAAGAGTTAATTAAATCTGACAAACGACGGAAAGAGGAACGAGCGGCTCAGCAGTTCAAGTTAGCAATTCAACATGAGCAGAATAATGCGGAAGCACACTATCTTCTCGGCTACTACGATTCTGCCACGTTCTATGCAAGTGGGACCCCAGAAAAGGCGAGCGCATCAATCGAAGAACGGGGTAAGCATATGTTTCAAGCTTACCAAAACGACAAGCGGAAATATCTTGAAATCCTTGTCTTTGAGACGTTAAGAAATCGTGAACCTGAAGTTCAAAACGCGGCGTTAGATGCACTCAAGCGTATCTACCAACAAGCTGACCGCAAGAAGTTACTCAACGCTTTGAAAAAAGCGATTAAGTCCAAAGATAATCGTGATAGACATGACGCACAGTGGGTGTTGGCCTCCCTTGGCAAAGATCACCCTGGGGAAATTGTGCCGATCCTTGTAGATCTGTTAGATTATAAGCGCCGGGAAACCCGTTTGAACGCTGTCAAAGCACTTGGCGCAATTGGGGATGAAAGCGCGATCCCTGTATTAGTAGAGGTAGTCAACTCCGGTTCAGCCAAGCGCGAAAAAGATAGAGAAGATCCGGAGATACGTGGCCTTGCTGTCGAGGCATTGGGCAAAATCGGGGGACCTGCCGTAGAAAAGCTGGTCGAGATCGTCCAGAACAAGGGTTCCTCAATGCGTGTTGATGCGATTCAGGCATTAGAACAACTCGGTGACGAGCGGGCAGTTAAGCCGTTGCTGGAGGTGTTAAGCGAACAAGGCAACCGAGAGGTCGTTGTCAACTTCTAATCCGAAGGTCATCTCTAATCAATTTTTTACGTATTGGGAACTTTTACTCGAAAATCCGTACGAAAGGGATCTTAATGATTTGGAAAATACAACTTAGTTTTCTCTTAATCGTCACAGTTCTGTGTGCTGCTGGCTGCAGTGACAACCGTTATTATGACGATCAACTTCAGATGGAAATTCAGCAGTTAGACAGTGATCTTGATAACCGTTGGTCAACGACCGGTGTAGTTGTAATTGACGTGAAGGCGAACGGGCCCGCAAGCCGAGCCGATTTAGAAAAAGGCGAACTGATCTCCCATGCGATTGGCGAACGTACAATCCGCAGCACTGGGGACTTTAAGCAAGCGGTCAAGAACGCAATGAAGGAGGACAATAACTTTATCGTCAAGCTAACAGATGGTCGAGAAATCCGGTTGGCAGTTCGAAGAAGAGGTGATAAAGTTGGTTTAGAGGTCGATGGGTCGCGCGTTAGCCAGGTAACTTCGGGAAGTCCCGGTGACACTGGTAACATCAAAGTTGGTGACACGATCGAAAGCATAGTTGATGAGCGGAACATTCAAACCATCAAGGATTACCAGAAAGCACTCGACGAATTTGCAAAGCACGATTCTAAGGTTACATTCCGCACAATCGAGTTAATTGGCATTAAAATTGGCACCGTCAATGCGCTCGGTAACTTGGGGGATGTACGCGCTGTTCAGCCATTAATGCAACTTTTGGGGAGCAAGGGCAGTACCTTACGCCAGCCGGCTGCTGAAGCGTTAGACCGGCTCGTTGCGGTGAGTCAATTGAATACGCTCTTCCAGCAATTTCAGCAAGCCAACGTTGATGAGTTACCCGCGGATCAACTGAACCCGCAGCAGCGCGAATCCGCTGAAATCTTGGGTCTGCTCACAAGTGACCTTGAGAACAACCGCGCTACACTCAACGATCCATTCGGCACACAATTCCGGCATCGCTCCGAAGCTTTATACCAGAAGATAACCGATGGACAGATGGTAGAATTGGCACGGCAATACCTCAAACGTGAGACCGAGCCAAATCAGGAGATCCGACGCGCTTGCATTTCTATTTTGGGACACCTCAAACCCACATCCGCGATTGAAGATCTGATTGCAGTGATGGAAGACGGTATGGAAGTTCCGGGTATTCGCTTCAAGGCAGGCCTTGCGCTAAGTCAAATAGGAGAGGGTTCCGTTGATGCCCTCATCGCTGCCTTCGACCAAGGTGATGCAAGTGTCAAAGATATCGCCGCTTCGGCGCTGGGAAACATCGGTGGGAATAAAGCACGGAGCACGTTAATCAACGCCCTCAAAATGACAGACAATCCTACTATTAAATTGACCGTCGCCGATGCCGTCGCTAAGATCGGTCGTTCTCCTTCGATTGAGGCGCTTCGTCATCAAAGAGCGGAACTTCCGGAAGGAAGTGGTTTAAGGACATTCCTCAACGAGCTGCAGGTATCACTGTTTAATATTGAATTAAAGTATCAGAGCCATCTGAACAGTGAAAATATTTCAGCGGAACTACGACAAGAGTTCAAAAATAATCAGATCCCGCTTTCCCAAAATGCTGTTCTTTCCATCCAAAAGAAAGACAGTGAGTGGTGGATAGATGACAAGGATAATCAACGGATGTACATTGTCCGTAAAGAAGCCCGTAAGGAAGAAGGCAAACTCAACATCTATGAACCACTTGATGCACAATCAATGTCGTATTCGGTCGCAAACTGATAAGCTAAAGTTCGCACAACATCACCAATGTTTGAGGAAACGACTGTTTGACTCGAGGTGAATGCGGGTGTACTTTGAGGTTCAGGGGATGCGGACAACCAATTCGCCTTTTAAGAAGATAGATACCAGTCCCGCGAAGCGAGGAGCCCGATTCAATCGGGACCTGCAAATTAACTCCCAACCAGATGAAAATTGGCGTTACCTCCGATCTACATACCGATGTTACCCCGCTGAATAAACAGATTCTTCCACATATCGTCGAGGCGGTTGAGAAAGCAGGCTTGGATATTTTTATCCTAGCTGGTGATCTCTCACCCAACCTGCTCGAACTCGCCCACATCCTGTCTGCGTTTACTGACTCCAGCTTGGACTGCCCAAAATTATTTGTCCCTGGGAACCACGATATCTGGATTAGCGAACACCCCGATATCACGAGCGAACAGAAGTACCAAGCCATCACGGCGGTTTGTAGAGAGTGCGATTTCCAGCCGCTGGACGCCATGCCCTTCGTTAAAGATGGGGTGGGGTTCTGTGGCACGATCGGATGGTATGATTATTCGTTCCGACACAAGCAGTATAATTTTTCAGGGCAGCAATACGCGTCGAAACAGTTAGCGGGATCCATCTGGAACGATTCAAATTATGCCAAATGGAATGGCACAGACCCGGAAATTGCTCACCGATTTGAGAATAAATTACGGGAACAGATCCGTTCAATAAAAGATTCTGTCTCGCAGATCATTGTGACAACCCACCACGTTCCCTTCCAAGAGTGTGTCCAGTCTCGCGGAACGTTGCCGTGGGACTTCTTCAGTGCCTACATGGGGAGTCAAGGCCTCGGCAAAACCTGCCTCGAAGAGGAGCTTGTCACGCACGTTCTCTTTGGCCATACGCACACACCAATTCATCAACAGATTGGTAATGTCACTGCAATCTGCTCTCCAATTGGTTACTTGCATCAGTCCCCGACGTGTCATTTATCCACCTATGCACAAGAAAGACTCACCTGCTTCGAGATCTGATTTCGATAGTGGACAACCAGTTTGTGAGCTAAGTTACGGAATCGTCGAACGAGGATTTATACCATCTATACAGCGTGAAGAATCAAACCTTAACAATCTACTAAAGATAGTGATGTGTACCACACGATCTGCCACGACTGTCCGTAACTGTAATGAGGAGGTAACACCTGCATGAACCGTCCGCGTCGACATATCAGCGATTCCACAGCGACGAAGCTACGGGCAGCTCACCTCTTCCGTTTTACGCTTTACGCATTATGTTGCTTCTATCTGTTTGATACTTGGACTTCAGACGTTCACGCCAACGCAAACGCCAGAACCGATCGGAACGGAATTACTGTCGAGTTCACTCTTCCAGAACTTGAGGTATCGACAATTAAAAGAAACGGGATTCGGTATCAGGCGGTCAGCTTTGAAGGAAGTGGGTCTACCAACGAAGTGGGGAATCCACGACTTCCTGTGTCACGCGTTATTCTTGGTGTGCCATCAAACGTCAAGTTTAACCTCGAAATTCTTCATGCGCCTACAGAGACACGGTCCGGTTATCGCCTCCCACCTGTACCGCACAGTGTTCCCAAATCCAGCAGTACAGATGCTGCCTCCCTTTCCCAGACTGAAGATTTCCAAACACTTGAAGAAGAATGGCGCGAAGATGGTCCCGCTTACGCTTCGAATAGGAGTTACCCGAAAGCCGCAGCACAAGTTGTTTATGACGGTTATATCCGTTCCCAACGGGTGGTTTATCTTGAACTCCGTCCGATCCAATATCAACCGAAATCGAGAACCTTGCGGATTCACTCTCGTATGACTGTTCGTGTTCATTTTGCGCACCAGGGTTCAGATAACAGATTTCAGAGTAGCAGCACATCCTTCTCTCAATTTGCCACCACAGAACCAGCTTCATTTGAGCGGATGTACCAAAACTTCCTGTTAAACTATGATGCCGCTAAACGTTGGCGCGTTCCAACCACGAACGAGGCTGCTGCACCAGCAGGACCAGTAGTACCGGAGCAAGCAACTGGAGAACGGTATAAGATTCTGGTTGACAAAACCGGGATCTATCGCCTAACGAACGAAGATCTACGGCAAAAATGGGGGATCGATTTGAGTAGGATCGATCCGCGGCGTTTGCATCTTAGAACAAACAATAGGGAGGTCCCAATACACATTTATGGTGAAGAGGATGGACGTTTCGATCGAGGCGATTTCATCGAATTTCTTGGCATAGATGCGAAGAGTCGGTATACACGATGGAACGTCTATTGGCTGGGTGCTGAACGCACGCTGGGGGCGCGCGTTTCCGAAATTCACGCCAGTCCTGATGATCCAACGGCAAAGGTTGTTCCCAGTTTCCGATCGAAACTTTATTTTGAAGAGGACCATCTGCACAATAACTTGCGACATGCTGACCCCAAAAATGTTTCACCAGATGATAAGCACGGCTGGTATGAAGCACTCGATTTCTGGTATTGGACCGGTGTTAAAAACTTGGCTGATGCAAACGAAGTAGATCTTGAATTTCCGCTTTATGACCTCACGCAAAGCTTCGATCAACCGCGTATCCGTGTCACCTTGCAAGGTGGAACCCCAACCGATCATGAGGCTTTGGTTTCAATTAACAATATCCGGATTGATGAGGCTAAGTGGGCAGATCACGAGGTCACCACAGCTGGCAAAACACTGCGGGTCTGGAATAACTTTCGGGATGCCACCAAGGGCGAGAAGAATGCGATTACCCTCGCTCGAATTGATACCACAGAAGAAGAGAATACCACCGCCTTTCCTTATCACGTTTATATTGATTCTTTCGAAGTCGAGTATACGCGGCTGCTAAAAGCGCTCAACGACTCTCTTGAATTCACTACTCCTCCCAGCATTGACCCATACAACACGCGAAGGCAGCGTAGATTGGAATATACTATCCAGACCTTCCTTTCTCCAGATGTGTCAATCTTTGAACACGACGGTGAGGTGTTGGTCTCAAAGTTTCAAAACCTCAAGGTTGAGCGTGTAGATTTGGACCGAGCGGAACGGAACCGTCTCCGTGAAATCTACCGCATCAATGCCGAAGCCGAAGGCACAAGTGAACCTTTGCCACAGGACATCCCACGTGTTGCTTACAATGCAACATTCCAAGCGCGCGATGCACACGATGCAAAGTATATCGCGGTCTCTACGGCAAGTGTACGTCAGCCGGTTCGGGTTGAGGCAGCAAAGCCGAACGATCTGCTCTCCCCCACGAATGGTGCTGACTACCTGATCATCAGTCATCCAGTATTCCTTGAGCCGTCGAAAAGGTTGGCGCGATGGAGATCAACACAAAAGGGTGGCGGATACCGAACAAAAGTCGTTGATGTTACACAGATTTATGACATCTTCAGTAATGGCATGGTTAATCCACAAGCCATCAAGGACTTCCTCACCTATGCCTACAAGAATTGGCAATCGCCCGCGCTCTCTTATGTCGCAATTATGGGAGATGGAACGTACGATCATCGTGGAATTGATAAGGAGATCTACCCAGAGCCCCCCGAAGTGACAGGATACATTCCGACCCACTACATCTGGACTACCTCCTTTGGAAAAACGTCAGTTGATCACTGGTACACGACAGTAAACGGCATTGATGAACTACCCGATTTCTACATTGGCAGGCTGAGCGTGGAAACACTCGAGCAAGCCAACGCCGTCGTTAGTAAACTCATCAACTATGAAGATAAACGACCAAACGGAGACTGGCGCCGCCGGATCATCTCCGTCGCAGATGATGAAATCAATAACGCCAGTGAAGATATATTTGAAGAGAGCCTGAGCGCACTTTCAAAAAATCAGACGCTACTCGGTTACGAAACCGTACCGATTTATCTGGAAGATGTGGTTGACATGGTTGAAGCGAATAAAGCGGCTTACCCCGAGCTGCCACAACGGGTGGCGAAGGATATGATCATTGATGCAATGGGAGATGGCGCGGTTATCGCCCAATATGCGGGTCACGGCGGTCGCATTGTTTGGGCACATGAGGCGATCTTCGACAATCGAGCAATTGATCAGGTAAGTGAAACCGATCACCTCCCGTTCATGCTGGTGTTGAGTTGTTATAACGGCTATTTTGATGCGCCCGGTGAACCGAGCATGGCGGAGAAGCTGCTCCGAAAAGATAGGAGTGGGATTATCGCCATGTTGAGTGCCACACGCCTGACTTATGGTAGCGGGAACGACGCGCTTAACAATATTATCTTTGACATGATTTTTGAGCGCAATATACGGCAACTCGGACCACTTAGTTTCGACTCTAAGATCGAACAAATAATACAGGATGGCCGGGGACAACTCAATGTCATGCTGGAATACACCCTTTTCGGTGATCCGGCGATGCGCCTCGCTATGGCGGATTATGAGATTGAGGCGGATATTGAAACGAGAACCGTTGCACCGGGGCAGCTTCTCAAAATCGCTCCGGGCCAGATTGCCGAGGTAACCTACGACCCTGCGATTAAGCAGAAGCGGTTTACGCCAATCTCAGATTTCAACGGACGAATCTATGTAAAAGCCGTTTTTCCCGGCACTTATTCAACGCTTGAGGGTGAAGAAGAACTGTTGAGGGTATATTCAGGCAATGTTCCTGTCACCCAAGAGGCCGCCGTCGTGAACGGAAAATTCCCCGGACTTTCCCTTCCTGTACCGAAAGGAATTAGTGCAGGAGATGCCCATGTTGAATTTTATGCTGAGAGTCCGACCCATATTGCTGCCAGTGGACACTCATTTACTGTGCTCGTACCGAAGATTCTTGATATACAGCCGGAACTCGTTGATGGCAGTCCGGGGGTGGAACCGTCTCAATTTCGGGTGTCTGTACAGGTTTCCGACGAGTTGAACGAACAGGGCATCAGGTCAGTTACTCTGGAGTGGCGAGACCCGGTGAATAGAGAATCGTTCAACGAAACGATGACCCGGGACACATCACGCGGCCGTGGTTGGTACACAACTCCTAAACCATTACCTCTACCGGCGAACCGTGCGCGCATTCAATATGAGATTACAGTCGTCGACACTGACAATCGATATGTCAGTTCGGGACGGCGGACATATCGCCCGTTTGTATTTCCTGACGTACGAGTTACGCCTGGGTTGGGATTTTCAGGTCCGCTAATCTATTATGGTTACTCCCGCGAAGATAGTGCTTGGACGATTAATGCAGATATTGAGCAGATTGAAGATATCGAATTAAAAGAGAATTTAGAGGTCGCTTTTTTTACAGGAAACCCTGACCGCGATGGAGATGGCGTTGTTGATACCGGTGCGAAACTACTTGGGCGAACACAGATTCCGGCGAGTGCGTGGCAGCGTAGAGACCCGATAGAGCCTCACAAGAATTCGCTCAAGATTGAGGGTGAGACCGATAGCCTACTCCGACCTCGTGCTTTCAGGGAGAGACCTCTCAACACTAACTGGATCGCAACGGCAACCCTTGCACATGAATTACCGATTGGCAATCATGAGATTTTCGTATTTGTTGATCCCGCTTTCAATTCCGCTCAAATGCCGCACGGAAAACTCCGAGAAGGTGACGAGAAGGACAATATTAGCTCGCGCCTGATTCCAGTTCAGAGTAGTCTCATCGGTAAAAGGGATCAGCGTATTTTTAGCCGAGATGGAGCGCTCGATTTCCGCATACCCGCACATGCTGTTCCAGAACTCGCAGTTTTGACAATCGCTCCTCTAAATAACCAACAACAACCTAAACCGGTGAATCAATCAAGCCTCATCCCAGTCACGCTGCCAAATGGGGATGACACAGCAGCTTATAATGCAGTAGTAGATATAGCCTCGATGAATCAAACACCGCTACAACAGCCGATTACAGCGGAACTGCGATTTGACCTTTTGGCATTGCAAGAAACGATTAAGGCTGAGTTAGGATTAGAAGAGATCTCACATCCGGCTCCGGATCAGCTTGTCACCATTGATGAAGGATCAGAGGAAGTCGCACAGGATATTGGTATGTACCTGTGGATAGATGCACTGAACAACTGGGTTCGCCTTGATTCAGAGTTGGTCAAATCGTCCGACGGATCGATGCAAACCCAATCGACACTTGCAAATATCAGTGCATCGAATCATGGCGATGGTGAAGTCCACTCGGTTAGGGTTGACCCAACCGCTGCACGGATAGGGAAGTGGGTGTTGTTATTTACATCGTCCGGAACTTACCGCGTACTAATGAGTGAAGAAGAAAAATCGCTCGAACTCATTAATCCAGATCGATTCGTGGACCCAACTTTCCAAGATCCAAGTGTGTTTAGTGACGGGGTTGCCATCGGAATAGAGTTAGGTGAGAACGATTTTCAGTTTGGAGATGTCCTTACTTTTCAGGTGTATGGTAGCGCGTCCAGCGGTTCCGATACAACGTATTATCCTTCAGGTTTCCGCGAGGAAAATATTGGGAGAGGTAGTATCCAATACCTTCGTCTCGAGGAAAACTCATCAATGCCACTCGATCGGTGGGTCATTCTTTTCATCAATTCGGAACAGTTCCAGATTGAAGGGGAGAAGCACGGGCTCCTATCACGGAACGGTGCACCCGTGCGTGGCAAAGTCGGCAGCGAATTCATTTATTCTCAGTTCGGTCTACGTCTTAAGATATCAGCTGGCGACCGAGAATTTGAGGCAGGAGATAGCTTCCGATTTAATACCAAAGAGACTGGGCGGATCCGCGCTCAAGTCCCGATGCTAGGCACGTTAACACTGATGCAAAGTAACGATAGTATTCCACCCGATCTCCAGTTGACAATTGGGAAACAGAATTTTATTGACGGCGATCCAGTGTCCTCAGAACCTTTCATCCAAGCGACACTCACGGACGACAATGGCATTGATTACATCACTCGTCCTGTCCATCTCGAAATAAGCCGGGATAGTCAGCCGTTTATGCTAATCTCAGAAACGGAGTATCGACTCAGCAATGTTTCAGGATCTAATCAGGTTAGCCTAAACTATCAGTCTCCTGAACTGGAACAGGGAACGTATCGAGCCCGCCTCAGCGCCAGCGATCTCGATGGAAACACATCGGAAGCAGAGATCGAATTTCGTGTCCACAAAATCCTTCAGTTACTCGAAGCGATGAATTATCCAAACCCATTCGCGGGAGAGACCGTAATCACTTGTGAACTGACCGGTGCCGCTGATGAAATGTCGGTCAAAATTTATAGTCTGTCAGGACGGTTAGTCCGTGAGTTCACGGAGCCAGCACGGGCAGGATTCACGATGATACCTTGGGATGGGCGGGACAGAGATGGCGAAGAGGTTGCCAACGGCGTGTATTACGGCAAGATTCGCGTTAAAATGGCGGGGGAAAAGGATTTAACCGAATATATCAAGATGATGAAGCTAAAGTAGAGCGGAACGAAATGACGATCAGATTCAGTACAATTTTTATCCTCATTGCCCTTTGTTGCCATACTGTTGTCTATGCGGCAGAAAAATACGCGGGAGATTTTCTAACCCTCGGCGTTGGGGCACGCCCCTTGGGCATGGGTGGTAGTTTCGCAGCCATCGCCGACGATTCCACAGCGGCTTATTGGAATCCGGCTGGCCTCGGACGTTTGCGTCATTCCGAGGCAGCGTTCATGCACTCAAGTCTTGGCGACTTGGATAGTTATGATTTCGTTAACTATGTTCACCCGATTGGCGAGGCTGCATCGCTTGGGTTAAGCTGGCTGCGGGTCGGCATTGATGACATCCCGATCACAGCACTGCCGCGCCCTGCAAATCCAGTCAGCCCAGGCAACCGTCCGAGACAGGTCGGCACCTTTAACAGTACCGACAACGCCTTTTTCCTATCCTACGGCAGGCAGGTCGGATTTGACTTGGGATCAAAGCGGTTGAATCTATTCCTTGGTGGCAGCACTAAGTTAATCTATATCACTGCGCTGGGCAACACAAACGCGCTCGGTGTGGGTGGAGACCTTGGCGTGCTCTGGACAACTTCTCCCGAAAGATCTCCTCAACTGTCGATTGGCCTCGTCGCACAAGATTTTTTCCGGACGAAATTATACTGGAACACGCCGCCCGAAAATCCGGGTGAAGCTTCCAATACAGATACGATCGAACCCAATCTGAAAATCGGTCTCTCATACAGACAAGCGATCAGACCGCTGAAAAGCCACTTGTTATTGACAGTTGATACTGACAGCTTGTATTCTTTTGAGAAGCATTACGGCGCAGAATATGTTTTTGCGGAACTTCTGTCGTTAAGGATTGGTGTTCAGGAGCGCAAAGGTATCAATACGATCCACTTGATGACTGCCGGTGCAGGGTTACGGCTTTCGTTCCTAACCGGTGCCGCTTTCTCCGTCGATTATGCTTTTTTGAATAATAGCGAATTGGGAAACAGTAACCGGATCTCTTTGATGACGCGGTTCTAAGTTGATTCATGAAACCGGGATTTCGCCATGCGCAACCGACGCTTGAAAACACCTCAATGTTCCTTCAGCTCTATCATCCTTCTCGCGCTTATTCTCAGCACAACCATATCCTACCCAAGCCTCTCCAATGCAGCAGACGATAGTGATCTTTTCACCTTTGTGAGGTTAAGGTACACAGGGGACGGCAGGTGGTGGCGCAGTGGATGGGACGTCGATTTGCCCGCCTCTGATCGAAATTTTATCGGGAAACTCGCACAAGCAACCAATATTCCCGTTACCCGCCATGAAAAGATTATATCGGTCGGCTCTCCAGAACTTTTTGACTACCCTTTCGCTTATATCTTGGAGGTTGGTTCGCTCAATCTGAGCAGCGCAGAAGCGGCAAACCTCCGTGAGTATCTACTTCGCGGCGGCTTCATCATGGTCGACGACTTCCACGGTGGACAGGAATGGCACCATTTTTACCGCCAACTGAAAAAGATTTTTCCCGAACGCGAACCCGAAGATATCCCCATCACCCACCCTTTATTCCGCTGTTTCTTTGATATCGACACCCTTGTTCAGATTCCCGGGATAAGATCCATATTTAATGGGCGCACCTATGAACGACGTGATGGCTATCCTGCCTATTGCCGCGGTGTTTATGATGAGCACGGTCGCTTAATGATGATGATTAACTTCAATACCGATATAGGGGATGCGTGGGAACATGCAGCAGAGGCTTTTTATCCCCGCGAGTACTCGGATTGGGCGTACCGTATAGGAATCAATGCTGTGGTCTATGCGCTAACACATTAATGTCAAGCATGACGCGTGAAACGTGAGAAGGAATGAGGGTGGGGAAACGGAGAAGAATGGAGAGCAATTTTTCTGTTCTCCCAACTTGCTGTAGGTACGGCAGCACCGTGATGACTACACATTGTGTTTTACGTGCCTAAAACTTTCCAAAAACGCGCACGAAGGTTTCCATAAAGTTATCATCGTTCACGTCTGCGTTGGCGCGTTGGTCGATGTATTGCGCCCCGATATGGAGAAACAGCTCTTTTTCGTAGGCGACAAAACTTTTTTCCATCTCAGCAAGAAGGGCCTGACGAACAAAATCGTTCCCATCCACGAGCATATCGTTGAAAAACAGAACCTGCCCGCCTCCAGTAATTTTGATTGTCTTGGTGAACTGATAAACAACTTTGAGGATAAGTGCAGCGGCAGTGTCCTGCACATCCGCTGCTTCAATTACGCGGAGCCGGATATTGCGTACAGCTTCTTCGCCGTTGAGTTCCCCGATTAAGGTGAGATGTTCCAAACGGTCTTCTGCCATCTGAAATCCATTGCGAATCGTGTACTTGAACATAGGCGTGATTTCGAGCGATTTGGATGGGCGTATGCGGTAGTTTGTTTTCAGGATGCCGACCTCGTAATGTTTATTATCCTGAGCGAAGTCGAGATTATATCGTAGTTTTAAGCGTCCTGTTGTAACCATCTGCTTAATCCCCGAATATTCCCACGTGATCTTGGCGGTGTTGATTAGATCATCCTGCATTAACAGTGGGTCTTTTCGTCGCTTCTCGACCTCGACACCTCCGTCTATATCAAAAAATGTCACATCCCCGCGTTGTTCCAGCTGCTGCACACTGGGTTGATCCCGGTAGAGTTGTCCTTCCTCCCTACTCAAGAAACCGGCAAAATACCAGGTCTCGTCGGGGATACGATCTTTAACCCATTTCAATTCGTTCTCGACAATCAGGGCTGCATCCTGAGAGAGATCCTTCTTGTAGACCAAATTGCTGAACGCCTTTGTCGCTGTAGATGAAGCCCGACGGAACGCTGCATCCCTGAGATCTTTTTCGAATTGCAAGCCGACATCAAGATCCGCAGAACTGCCGTCGCGAGTTGTCTTCCGCTTCATTAGTAGCCGCAGTCCGCGTAACCCCACATCAAATTCATAGTTGGGGTCTTTATCGTTCTCTTCCTCATCTCGAAGACCGTTGTTATTCTGATCCCTTTCGTCAAGGAAATCCTCATCGACATCGAAGAGGAGAATATCATCCTCATAATCGAAGGTGCCGTTGTTATTCTTATCAAGGTCACCGGGAATAATTAGAGAGGGCGGATCTAGCCACGTGTTATCAGTGTACCGATCCTGATCGTCGTTATCTCCGACCGAGCGAGAGGCATCGAAACGGGGACCGACACGGAAGGCTTCCCCCTGAAAAATTGTGTCTCCCACAGTTCGGAACGCCTTAAACACTGTTGTGGTTGCCTCAAAACGTGAACTGAGATCCTTTCTCAATGCGCTTTTTGGCGTCGTTGCAAACTCCGCCTTCAGACCGTAGTTCGCAAAATTGGTTTCCATGTCCAAAGCCCATACCGGCGTGTCACGGAAATACCAAGAAGCCCCTAACTTTGACTTTCCGAACTTCGTCACCTCGCGTATGCCGATTCCGGACCCTTGGATATTTTCTTGACCGATCACCGGATTGAGCAAGCCGGGGACCATTAAGATCATCCAATCGGTACGTTCGGAACGCACATCCCAGCGCACACCCGTGAGATCAATTTGGTCGAAGGTGAATTTTGTAAAGGTGGTGGGAACCTCTCCTAAACTCAAGATGTTTTTGACATTCCCGGCGGTCTCCTCAATAATCATGACGCTGTGGAAACCGCGTCGAAACACGCGGTCAAAATCGAACTCGTTCTGCCGAACTGAATCCTCTTCTGTATCTGCGAGAAAATCTCGTTTATTGGTAAAATCGTATTCCACACGTCCTGATAGAAAAAGCTTGCCAAATAGACTGTAGACATCCTCCGCCCCCGCCGGGAAAGTTAATAACCCGAAGATACAGATAATCATAAAGGCAAAGATTGGAAACTTCGCCTTTACTTTCCATTTATTCATTTTATATGCCATCATGATCAAACCGCTCGGTATAAACCGTCCATGTGCCCGTCAGAGAATCATATCGGGTCAACCCGCCATGCGTGCCGAACCAGAGGTAGTCACCATCGGTCGCAATCGATAGAATGCCATTATGGGGAAGACCATCCGCTCTGGTGAAGTTTGTAAACTCCCGTGTAGTTTTGTCCAACATGGTAACTCCCTTATCGAACGTTCCGAACCAGACCTGATTTCCACGGATTGCCATTGATGTAATCAGATTTGAACCCAAGCCATCCGCTTCCGTAAGTCTTTTCCACGTTTCGTTCACTGTGTCGTAAATCGTTACGCCGCGACCACTTCCGAACCAGACCTGCCCATTGTCGATCGTAATGCAACTCACTTCGTTGCTAGCTAGCCCATCCTTTTGGGTAAAAGTGATCCATGTTCCCTGTTTGATTGCATAGAGCGAGACCCCTGTTTTTGTCCCTGCCCAAACGTGGCTGTCATTGACCGCCAAACATCGAACATCGTCATTTTTCAGACTCTTGGCGTATTTCCCTTCTACCGTTGGCAGAATCTCAATAGCAGCGTTATATGTTTCCCAAGCGTTCCGATCATCGGAGAGAATACTGTGCTTGCTAATACCGTTTTTTGTTCCAATCCATACATCGCTTCGATTTTCGACAACCGCCCGAATATCAACACTGGGCAGTTGATTTTCTTTAGTATACGATTCAAACCGATCCGCGATTTTATCGTACCGGCCAACCCCACCCTCAGTTGCAATCCAAATATACCGCTTCCCAACAGACAAGTCAATGACATTGTTATCTACAAGTTCATCTGTTGTCTCTGGCTCCTGTTTTTCCTCATCGTCCTCTTCATCTCCATTTTCGTCCTCATCTCTCTCTGATTCTTCCTCCGGTTTTTCAAAGTGCTTCCATCTGTCGTACTGTTTGTCGTATCGACTCAAGCCTCGGTGCGTACCAACCCAGACGTACCGGGAGTCGGTAGCAACAGCGACTGCCCGTCGGTCCGCTAAGGTGGTCGGTTTGGTGAAGGATATCCATATTTCTTTTTCTTTATCATAGCGACTCACGCCTTTCGATGTACCGACCCAGACGTATTTTGAATCGACTTTAAGCTGGTATCTCCGGACGCTATCGTGAACGAGTCCATCCTCGACTGTAAAGGCTGTCCATGCTCCAGACGCTCGCGAGTATTTTAGCACACCCGCATCGCCCGTGCCGACCCAGAAACCATCGCTATCCTCCGAAATAGCCTCAACCGGTGATTCAGGAAGTCCATCGCTTTGCGTGAAGGAAGTCCACGACCTGCCCGTTTTATCATATCTATTGATACCACTCCAACCGAAGCACCAGACGTAGTTCTCGCTCACCTGTCCGGCCCCGGTCCAATTAACTCGCAGCCCTTTCCGTCTATCATAAATTGTCCAAGTATCGTCGATGAGCGAATAGTAACTCACACCGCTCACTCCCCGGTCACTGACCCACGAATAAGAACTTCCGCCGCTGGTCCACACCCCCTCTCCGTCCGCGGCAATCCACTCACCGGAACGCGAAGCCATACCTTGTGCTTCCGTATATGAGCGCCAAGTTTTCGTCGTCCGCTCATATCTCTTGACCCCAACGCCATTTGTGGAAAACCAGACATAATCTTTCGTACAGGCAATGTCTTCGATGTACCTTCCGGGACCTGCTTCCGTCACCTCCACTGATTGCCACTTCTCTGTCCGCGTATCGTAGTGCGCTGCTACGCCGCCTTGGAAGGCAACCCAAACGCCATTTGGTTCATCAAGTTCAATTAGCGTAGCATGATGCCCCGGTAGGCCTGATGATCTTGTGAAGTGTGTCCATGTATCAGAGGCTTTGTTGTATCGCAGCACGCCGCCATCCCCTGTAGCACACCAGACGTCTTCTGCCCCCACCGCCAACCGTCGAATTGCGGTGATAAATGGGACTTCGGAGGAGATCGGCAGTGCGTCTTTTGTATACTCTATCCACGTATCGGTGCGGCGATCGAATTTAAGAATCGCGCCATTCGGGGAAGCCGCCCAGTTAAGCACCCACAGGTAGTGTCCATCTAACTCCATCCAGCGTGCCTCATCTTCTCTCAGAATTTCTGTGTCGTGATATGGAGTATGCTTCTCCCACCGATCTTTCTCTACGTCATAGACAGCAACACCGGCAGCCGTGCCGAAAAAGACCTGGTGATCCACGACAGCAATGCTCTGAACATTATTGTGGAGCAAACCCTCCGGCTGCATGGCAAAGACTCGTTGAACTCTAACACCATCGAAGCGCGCAACTCCACCCGGTGTCCCGATCCAGATGATTTCTTTGTCTACTGCAACAGCCCTAACGTTCAGGTTTGGCAGACCATCGGTAATGTGGGTTACCCCCCTTATCCCCCCGCTAGCGGGAGGATAAAAGGGAGGTCGAATAATCCATAACCCATTCCGAGTGCCGACGAGCAATCTTCCCTCCGGGCTGAACGTAAGTGTGTTGACATAACCTGTTATCGGGGGAAACGGTTCAAATTTATCCCTCGTAGCATCTCTCCGATATAACCCTTCAGTCGTTCCCGCCCAAACCTCCTCACCAATTGCCAGCACTGCTGTTACCCACTTGCCGGTGAGATAGGGTTGGCGCGAAACGTGAAACGCGAAACGTGAATCTACACTTATTTGATTCGCGGCGATGTGCGTAGATTCGTGGAGACTTCTTGTCCCGCTCTGCGAGGATCCTCGCCTTGTCGGAATTTGCTCGACCTGCCCCGATTGTGACGAAGAGGTTAGGGGGTCTTGTATTAAGGCACTTAATCCACCTTTCGTCCCGACCCAGATCTTATCGGAAAGGTCGATACAGGTAACAAAATTGTCTGCCAATCCATTCCGCTCGGTATAGAAACGCCACCGTTCTCCTTCGAGTGTTCCTAGCCCCAAGGACGTTCCAACCCAGAGTGTCCCGTCGTCGTCACCTGCTAAATCGGTAATATAGTTGGTCGTTAAACCATCTGCTTTGGTGTAGGTTCTCCACGTTTTTTCATGAAGCGCGTAGCGACTCAGACCTTTATTTGTACCTGCCCAGAGCGCGTTCTCAGCTACAGCCAGTGATTGAATCTGATTCGATACCAACGTGTCGCGCCTAGAATACCATATCCACCCATCTGTCACCTTATCGTATTGACCCAGACCGTGCTCGTATGTGCCAATCCAAATATTCCTACCATCAACAACCAACGCGGTAATGTGATCACTGACCAAACCTTGTGCTGTCGTGTACTTGAGCCAAGTATCCACTGTTGTGATGTATCGTCGAATTCCACGGTCTGCCGAGCCAAACCAGACGTTGTCGCCATCAACCGCAATCGCTCTAATGAAATCGCTCTCTATAAGATCCGTTCGGGTATGGCTTTCAGTAAAGGTCTGGTTGATTGTACTAAACTTGCTTACACCTGATTTCTCCGTACCCACCCAAACAGCGTCAGGACTTAAAGCGACCCAGCGGATATGGTTTTCTACCAACCCTTCCTCTTTTGTGTAAGTGTTCCACGCGTCCTTGGGTTTATCGTATCGACGGAGACCGTCTTCTGTACCGAACCAAACATACTCGGATTCGACAGCAATTGCCGTGATTACGTTAAATGAATCTTTATCCTTCTCTTGTTGTAACGCCCACGCCCCTGTCGTCTTATCATAACGCGAGATACCCGCTTCGGTCCCCACCCAGATATGATTCCCATCCACGGCGATAGCAGTGACGCTGTTGCTTGCTATGCCGTCCCGTTTTTGGAACTTTGTCCAACGTTCCGCTGAGTTGGGATCATAAAGACTGACACCGAGTGTCGTACCTATCCAGACAGATTCTCCGTCGGCAGCTATCGCAGTAATGTCATCAGAGAGCAATCCATCGGACCGGTCTAACTTCGTCCAACGGTTATCCGCTTTATGATAGACGCTGACACCTCGATCTGTCCCTACCCAGACCTGGGCAGCGGAGATTGATATACAACGGACATTATCACTGACTAACGCTTGTTTCGTCGCTGTTTGGGTAATCGCGGCTTCTTCCGGAACAGCTGTTTTTTTCGCCGACGGGTCGATTTGGGTGAGACCACATCCAAGGTGAAAGAGCAGGATGAAAACTTGAAAATAGGATAGAGAAACGACCAAATAACCGGACAATAGTCGTCCTCTCGTCCCGTCACGCGAGGGTTCTCGATTTATCAAGATTTTCATGTTCTTATTAATCTTCAGCATAGCTTGTCCATGTCCCAGTTTTCTGATTGTACCGACACAAACCCCGCTCTGTGCCAAACCAGAGCTGATCGTCGTCAAATGCGATTGCCTCAACTCGATTATGGGACAAGCCGTCGTCTATATTAAAGACACGCCAGTCGCCCGTGTTTCTATCCAGCCGTGCGACGCCCGCATCCGCCGAACCAAACCAGATTTCCTCCCCATTCAAAGCGATACAGGTGATAATATCACTTGCTAAACCGTCCGATTGGGTGTAGGTAACGAAATCCCCAGATCCGACGTTGTATTTTGTCGCTCCCTTACCCGTACCGAACCAGATGTCTTCTCCATCAATGACAATGACGCTAGTGTCTATCAGGTTACTCTGGCTCCCTACCTTATCGAGAGCGGAAACATTTTTAGCAAGGATTTCCCATGTCTTTTTGTCTTTATCATATCGGCAAGTCCCTTTGTCTGTGCCGAACCAGACCAACTTCTCACCGATCGCAACGCAACGGACATCGTCGCTCAAAAGTGTTTGTGCATATTTCTTATCGGCTCCCATGCTTTCGACTTCCAGTGCCTGTGTGTGCGACTCCCAAGCATTCGGATCATCAGATAGGCGATTGAAGGTCGCAACACCGCGATCGGTAGAGACCCATAGGTCATAGCCTTTTACATCCAGATCTCGGATGGTATTGGATGGCAAACCGTTTTCAACGGTGTATCTTTCCCAACGATCGCCGGCTTTATCGTAACGCAGGACACCATTGTTAGTACCGAGCCACGCATATTTCTCGTCAATCGTTAGGCAGGTGACACTTGGCGTATCGTCCTCTATATCTTCCATCCCCTTCAGACGAGGAGCAAACCAGCGGTCTGTCTGCTTGTCGTAGCGATGTAAGCCGTTGGTCGTCCCTAACCACACATAACGTGCTTCGGCGGCAATTGCGTACACTTTTGATTCGCGGAGTGTTCGTGTCAGTGGAGACCGGGTGAAAGTGGTCCAAACCTCTTCTTTAAAATCATATCGACTCAATCCTCCAGCAGTCCCCACCCAAACATAATCATCGTCTACCACCAAGGAGTGTTCGATGATGTCACTGCTTGGCAAGCCATTCTCCTCACCGAAGAATGCCCAGTCCTTGGCAGCTTTGTTATACCGAGCCAACCCCTGACGATCTGCCGCAAACCAAACAGTATCAGCAGTCTCCACAACCTGTTTTGTACGGCCGAAATCAAGCTCCTCAGTCTCTGGGAGGTTCAATGTTGTCCACGAATCGGTTTTATTGTTATACTTCGATGCAAGCGCGCCGCTCCACCCCGAGTATGTAAGCCAAACACCATCCTGCCCTTTATCAATCCCGAAATTCACATCTGAGAGCACACGCTGGCTTGAGAATATCTCCCATTCTTCGGTCCGCCGATTATAACGGCTAGCATCTCCCCAGCCCGTGACCCAGATATCATCGCCGTCAATGAGTAGGTCATTGGTTTCGTTGTTACCCAAACCGTGCGCTTCCGTGATAGAGGTCCACCGATCTGACAATTTATCGTATCGCTTAATTCCCTCCCAAACCGTTGTCACCCAGACATATTGCGGATCAACGGCAATGGTCCCAATGTTACTCCATTCTACGCTCGGCACAATTTCATACGATTTCCACGTGTCTGCTTCCAGAGAATAACGACTTACCACCCCGCCAATATGCGCCGTCCACAGGTGTTGGGTATCAAGCGCCATACTCCAAACTTCATGGTTTGGCAGCCCGTCCGCCACCGTATAATGACGCCACGTATCCGTCGCTTTATCGTAGCGCAATAATCCTCCGTTGGTGCCAACCCACACTTCATTTTCAGCCACAGTCAACGCGTGTATCCGCGTGATTGGGATCTCGATAGATGTCAACGGAAGATCCTCTTTACTGAAGAAGCGGAATGTATCTGTCTGTCTGTTATATCTTACAATGGCACCTTCTGTAGAGTCCTTCCAATTGCCAAACCAGAGTCCATCCCCATCCTCCGCCAACTTGCTGACCCAATTCGAGTGCAGCACCTCTGTTGTCATCGCTGCAACGTGTCTCGACCAGCTGCCTGTCTTTTTGTCCAGACAACTGACCCCAGCGATCGTACCCACCCAAAGCTGGCCGCTGCCTTCTGAAATGACCTTAACGTTATCGGAGATGAGTCCCCCGTTGGTATTCTCACGGGTGTAATGTGTCCACAGATCTGTCGTGCTATCGTACTTTGCCAATCCCGATGGCCCACCTATCCAGATAATACTTTGATTAACAGAAATCGCTCTGACGTTATTGTGAAACGTGGGACGTGAAATCCCCCGTGTTCCGATTGCATCGGAATCCTCCCCGATGGAATCGGGACGGGCGGAACGGGAAGTGGATCCTTGACGAATCGGGACGTGCGGCGTGACGACCGATTTGTCTATCTGTGCTAAACCGGACGTTGTGCCGATCCAGATAGAATTATCCTTTATTGCAACGGTGTTAATCACGTCTGAGGGTAACCCATCCGCTTCAGTCAGTGTGCCCGAAGTGCGGGTAGACCGATCATAGTAGACGAGTCCCTCTGTCGTACCAACCCAGACAAAGTTCTCCTCTAATTTGATATCGTTGATCCAACCGGAGGCTTGCAAGGTGGAGGGAGGTGTATTCCATTTTCGGTTTTGAGGATCGTAGGTCGAAAGCCCTGCCTTTGTCCCAATCCATAGATGCAAAGATGTTCTCTCTGTGCCTCTATTCACCGTTTCCCACGCAAGGCAGGTCACGAAGTCATGCGGCAATCCATCTTTCTCTGTAAAAAATGTCCACTTGTCCTCGCCCTCACGCCGTACTCCCAAACCGCGAGGTGTGCCAACCCAGAGATCTTTTCCTACTTCTACCACAGTGGTAATGTAGTTATCCACCAAACCTTCTGCCTTGCTCAACGTTCTCCAATTAAGTCCCGCTGAAAAGTCCGAGTTTTCGAGATAGGTCGCCTTGTTCAACCCGGATCGTGTTGCCACCCAAACGGACTCATCCGTCACTAAAATATCCTTTACATCATTGTCACTCAACGCTTTAACTTCGTTGTAAACTCTCCATGTTTCATGCCGCAAGTCGTATCGTACCAGTCCGTGCTCGTATGTGCCGAACCACACTACATTGCCATCTGCGGCAATTGCCGTTATATGATTGGAAGGTAATCCCGTTCCTGCTGTGTACTCCCGCCATGTATTGACAGATAGGATATACCGCTGTGCACCGCTGTCGGCAGTGCCTAACCATAACGACGTTCCATCTACTGCCAATGCGTTTATCTGGTCGCTCGTTAATCTATCCCTTTTGGTATACGCTCTGACGAATTCCGAATTCCGTTGGTCATAGCGACTGAGTCCCTTATTCTCCGTACCGAACCAAACGGAATCTTCATCGGCGGCGATTGCAGTCACGCTGTTATCAATAAGCCCGCTATCCTTATCATAGTTGTTCCATGAATCGGTGAGTTTGTCGTATCTGGAAACCCCGTTCTCCGTACCGACCCAGATGTAATCGTCATCTATCACGATCTGCGTAACAAAGTCACCTGCAAGCCCATCCTCCTCGCGCTTCCGTGCCCAACTGTTCGTCTCTGTGTCGTAGCGGGAAAGTCCGTTTGGTGTCCCAAACCAGATAAATCTCGAATCGACAGCGATGTAGGAGACCTCTCGGCCCGCCAAGCCATCGCGCGGCATGTAGCGCCGCCATGTATTTGTGTCTATCTCATAACGACTTACACCATCACGTGTACCGATCCAGACTTGGAGGTCGTCCAAAGCGATGGAGAGAACATGGTTGTGAGCCAAACCGTCTTTCATCGTGAAGTTATCCCATCGCCCTTGTGCTTTATCATATCGGCTCAGCCCCCGGTCGGTCCCGACCCACAAATAACGTGAATCGACGGCTAGGGATAGGACACGATCACTGAGGAGCTGGCTGATTACTCCTCCCTCCTCATCGACGTAAAAATCAGGAGGTATCTGCTGTGGATCATGTGTGGCACAATTTGCCAAAGACAGGAGTATTATGAACCCCAAGACTAAACGAATTTGGTACATCTTTTTTTTTAATCACCTTCGGTCTTCTTCTTCATCGAAATGTGGGGTAAAGATTGTCCACGTATCTGTCATTGTGTCATAGCGACTCAATCCGCGTTCAGTTCCTATCCAAAGGAAATTACCATCTGCGGCAAGCGCAAACACCCGATTATGACTGAGCCCATCTTTTTGTGTGAAGTGTTTCCATTCCGTTGTTGCCTTATTGTAGCCGGACACGCCGGCATCGAAACTACCGAACCAGACGAAATCGCCGTTTACAACAATACTGGTAATTTGGTTGCTCGCTAAACCGTCAGACGCTGTGAAGACACTCCATTTTTCTGTTTTTGTGTCTAATCTGCTGACCCCACCTTCTGTACCAAACCACACCCAATCGCCATCAATGCAGATGCTACTTACTTTGTTGCGGTACAATCCATCCCGCTCCGTGTAGGTCACCCATACCTCCTTTTTCATGTCATAATGACTGATGCCTCTCTCCGTCCCTACCCAGACGTAGCGATCTCCTACCGCTATACCGGTAACGCGATTATCTACGAGGCTATTGGCGTATTCTTGGGATAATAGCATTGTATCTACATCATCCGCACGCCTAAAAGTCTCCCAAGCATTTGGGTCGTCCGAAAGCGTATTGTATCTGCTTACCCCTTTATCCGTACCGACCCATAAGGTGCGGCCCTCTACATCGGCGACTTTGACGAATGTATCAGCCAAGCCGTTTTCAACCTCGTGTAGGTCTGCCCAATGCGCGGATTTATCGAACCGGGTAACGCCTTGGGAGGTTGCTATCCATAAGTACTTATCATCGACGGCAAGATCGTTCACGGGTTCCTCTACGATGCGCTTCTCTAGCCAAAAGTCATTTTGCTTATCGTAGCGCCTTGCACCCCGCTCTGTTCCACAATAAACATAGCGCGAATCGACAGCGACCGCATGTATCATTTCAGCGGGTAGGGCGCGTCTTCCCGTATATACCGTCCAGCTATCTTTACGCATGTCATAACGACTGAGACCGCTGCGGCTGCCCATCCAGATGAAGTTGCTATCGGCTTTCAAAGTTGGATAGTTGATGCGATTATCCAACAGTCCATCCTCTTTTGTAAAAACCGTCCAGGATGAGGAGGCCTTATCGTATCGACTGATTCCGTGTTCTTCGCTTCCGAACCAGACGAATTCAGTCGTCTCTTGAACATCCCTGAAATTGTTTCCCACACTCTCTGGATGCCCTCGGAACACCTGCCAAGTGTGATTGGCTCTGTGGAATCCGCTGGCAGGGACGGTGTCGTCTCCTTCCCACCAACTTTGGTTATACAACACCCACATATAGTCTACCCCGGAGATAACTTCCCGGATCTGGTCAGCAACTAATCCTTTACTGGAATCAATGATGACCCAACTATCTGTGTTCACGTCGTACTTGCTCAAGCCCTCACCCCAGCCGCCGTAAGCCCACACGTCATTGTTATCCACAACAACAAAGCCGACGGTATCATCCTGCAGACCATCTGCTGAAGTGTAGCGCTTCCACGTTTCATTCTGTTTATCATAACGTGCCACGCCCTCCCTCTGTGCTGGTGCCCAGACATAGCGTCTGTCTGCTGCAAGACGCGTGCGGTATGATTCCATATCAGGAGAGATTTCCTTAAAAACCACTTGATGGGTTTCCCATTCATCAGTATCCCGTCGATAGCGACAGATACGATTATCCCTCAAAACGACCCATACGTCATTTCCGTCAACCATCAATGTTGTTGTTTTATTCGCCGCCAGTCCATCCTTAGTGGTGTAATGTCGCCATGTATCCGATTCTTTATAATAAGCGAGCACTCCGCCGTCCGTGGCGAACCATACGCTGTCATTAGTTACGTCCATCCAATCAATTTGAGCGATGTATGGAGTTTCTTCATTCGGAGTGGACGGGTGTAGATTCTTTTTACCGACACGCCTTGAATCTCGGACTGGCTGGTGTGAATCCCCTCGGTGATTTTCTGTCACATCTTCTTTCATGTAATGCGTCCAAGTTCCTGTCCGCTTGTCATACCGAATGATTTCGCCGTTGGAGGTGTTCTGCCACGCCAAAAACCACACCCAATCGCCATCCAGCTCTGTATGTTGTATGCCGCGGTGACGCAGGACAACCGTCCGTTCTTTTGCACGGATTGATCGCCAAGCGTTATCCTGCTGAGAATATACACCTAAGCCACCGATCGTCCCCAGCCAAACTTGATTATCCACGACACAAATATCTCGGACATTTTCATGCCCCATCACCGCCCCCGGTTGGGTTAAGTCGAACAGTCGCCAGTCCTCCGATTTTATGGTGGAGGGACTCCATCGGTTGCGAGGGAGTACACCCAAGCCACTCGGTGTGCCCACCCATAGTGCACCTTCGGTGATAGCGAGTGTTCTTACATTGCTATTCGGCAGCCCATCCTCCGCTGTGAAATGATACCATCTTCTCTCCTGTTTATTGAACACGGAAAGCCCGTCTCGGGTCCCAACCCAGAGTATGTCATTTTCAACTTCTATGGCGTTGACGTGGGAGGTAAGATGTGATGTGTGGAAGGTGAAATATCCGTCGGTGAGTTCGGCTAGGCCTCGATCGGTTCCGAACCAAAGCGAGTTATTATCAGTGGCAATAGCATTTATTCGCATTCCTGTCAGGTCTTCAAAGGTCCGCCACTTATCGCTTTCTTGATTATATTGCCAAAGTCCGTGGCGTGTGCCGACCCAAATCGTTTGATCGACCACCGCTATATCAAGGACAAAATCGCTGGGCAGTCCGTGTAGACGGTTCCAGAATTTCCACTGATTGTTCTGATACCGTCCTATCCCCTTGGACGTTCCAACCCAAATGGCGCCACCATCAGCGACGACGCGGGTGATATAGTTGGTCGTCAATCCCTGCGCTTTGGTGTAGGTTTTCCACTCCCCGGATTGCATGTCAAATCGACTGAGCCCCATCGCTGTGCCAACCCAAAGGACACCGTCCTGTTCGACAATCGATCTGATGTT
The DNA here is from genome assembly GCA_022826645.1 of Candidatus Poribacteria bacterium. Classification (GTDB taxonomy): domain Bacteria; phylum Poribacteria; class WGA-4E; order WGA-4E; family PCPOR2b; genus PCPOR2b. The sequence goes on along the minus strand of JAJDUM010000008.1, from coordinate 6,755 downwards.
GTCGCTCACCAATCCGTCCGCCTTCTTGACGATATTCCAAAGCCCGTGAATTTTATCAAACCGTGCTAACCCATCTTCGTAAGTACCGAACCAGACATACTGACCATCAACTGCCATCGCTGTGATATTTGACGATGGAAGCCCATCTTCTATCTTGTAGTGGACCCACGTATCAACCGGTTTGATATATCTTTGAACACCCTCATTTGCGGTACCAATCCAGACATACAGACCATCAACCAATATGTAGTTAATCTTATCCGTTTCGAGCAGATCGGTGCGTGTGTAGGTTTTTACAAATGTTTGCTCAGTAGTGCTGTATAAACTCACGCCGGCGTTTTGCGTACCGAACCAGATAAAATCCTCATCAATAGCGATAGTTGTGACGTTGTCATCTGCTAAACCAGCGCTTTTGGTCAGCTGTGTCCATGAATCGATTTTCTTATCGTATCTGGATACACCTTTGTCGGTCGCAAACCAGACATACTCAGCCTCGACAGCGATAGCGGAGATCTCATTACTGGTCAGACCACCATCGTCGGTGGTGCGAAGTGCCCAAACATCAATCGCTTTATTATATCGACTCAAGCCTTTATCTGTGCCGAACCAGATGTAGTTCCCATCTACACCGATAGCCATGACACGATTGCTCGGCAGACCATCGTCGCGGGTGTAGGTTGTCCATTTATCGATTTTGGGTTGATATTTTGAAACGCCGGATTCCGTTCCAAACCAGATGGTGTTTCCATCTACTGCCACGCTAGAGACTTTGTTATTCGCCAGCCCATCTTCGACTGTGTAACTTATCCACAAATTTTCGCGCTTGTTGAAACGGTTGATCCCTTTGTCGGTTGCGACCCAGATATGTTGGGCATCTGCTGCGATAGCGTTGACCTGATCGCTCAAAAGTTCAGTTGACTTCCAAGTCGCAGCTGGATCGTTCGCTTCCGGAGTCTCGTCAGGTGTGATAAACATGCAGCTAATAGGGAATGATAGAATAACAATGAACCACCCGCCGACTGTCATTATTCGGGGCCTACGCTCCCGCAACTGGACACGTTCTTCCCGATTTTGGTCAAATCTATTCAATAACACTCCAAATACGTTCAGATTCATGATAGAATGGTCCGATGTCTACCGATTTTGGAATTATACCACAAGCATATAAAGCCTTCAAGCGGAGCACAATCGCCCTCATAAAATCTATCGGTGATTTTCCGGATAAAACCCCGCTGTGCCTGGTATCTTCAACATATTTTAAGCCACAGATAATCATCACGCCGGCTTTCACTCAATTCACAAAACGTAAATGCCTAAGTTATTGACGTTAAAATCAGAGGAAAGTTCAGAATGATTCAAGTAGGATTTGGTCAACGTGTAATTACACCAGAAATTGGTGCAGAAATGCCCGGAAGTATTAGCAAACGTTTTTCGCAGAATGTGCATGATGATCTTCTTGTAAATGCGATGGTACTCGACGATGGCAACGCACAGGTTGTCCTGGCAGGAAAGACTCTCCTCAAAGGGAGGGTGGGCGATGCCTTTCTCTGTGATGATTGCGGTGATGAGGTGGGCGGGGGTGACATCAAACGCGGGACTGTAGACTTTGACCCCTTCGGGTGCGGTTCTGTTACCGAAGCCTTCCGTTACTTCTTCGGCGGCGCGCTGCTCAATCGGAATTAGATCGCCTGTTCTTAGGGAGAGGTCAAGGGTCGAAGTTGGCGCGGCAACATAGAAAGGGATGTCGTGTGCTTTTGCCAATATTGCAACGTTGTATGTTCCAATCTTATTGGCGGTGTCGCCGTTTGCAGCAATACGATCGGCCCCAACAATAACGCACTGGATCTTTCCTTCCTTCATGACCTGTGCTGCCATGTTATCACAAATCAGGGTCACATCAATCCCCGCTTGCATGAGTTCCCACGCTGTCAATCGTGCGCCTTGCAGCAGTGGGCGGGTCTCATCGGCGAAAACCGTGATGTTCTTGCCTGACTCGTGTGCGGAGAACATAACTGCGAGTGCGGTGCCGTAATCAGAGGTTGCAAGTCCCCCCGCATTACAATGCGTCAAGATGCTGTCACCGTTACGGATGAGGTCTAATCCGTGTTGACCGATAGCCCGACATTTTTCCCGATCTTCCTCAATGATGCGCTGTGCCTCGTCAAGCAGAACACCTTTGAGCTGCGAAATCTCAAGGTCTTTGTGCTTTTCTGCTGTTTGCTCAATGCGCTCCAGCGCCCAAAAGAGATTCACTGCTGTTGGGCGCGAGGTTGCTAGATAATCCGTTATCGTTTTGAGCTCGACCGCAAAATCGGGGTAGCTGACCGCCTTCGACTTCCAGATCCCAAGCACTGCCCCCAACGCACCCGCAATCCCGATGGCAGGTGCCCCACGAACTCGGAGAGATTTAATCGCCTCCCAAACACTTTCGACATCGTCACAATAAATTTGCTTGAATTCGTTCGGGAGCAGGGTTTGATCGATCAAGTGGACTCTACCATCAACCCATTCAATTGTCGGAATTGGCATCTCCCGCCTCTCCTTGGTCGTCACGGTCTGCCTGTTCAGTGTCCTCTTCTGGCACGTTCGTTTCCTCAAGGTCTGTGTCGAAGTCTTCGGTCTCTTCTGCGTCTCCAGAATCGCTGTCTGTTTCCGCTTCGGGGTTTCGGGACTTCGGGTCAGCCATATATACCTCGTGTGCTTTTTTGATTACTTTGACCGTCTCGGCATTATTTAACCAACCGGATAGTTCAAAATAGGGTTCAAAAAACTGGACGATTTTTTTCAGTAAGTTAACATCTAAATCCGAAATGTCCTTGACCGAAGTGTAACGTTCATCGCCCAACATCACACAGATCACGTGATGGTCTCTGTCTTTACGTTTTAGTACACCGATGGGTCGCGCTTCGCAAATGTAACCGGGGTGGCTCGCGTTAGTAGCAATTACCATTGCATTCAAGAAGTGCCCATCTTCAGCAACTGTTTGTGGAATCCAACCGTATTCTGTTGGTACTGGCATGCTAAATTCGTATGCCAATCGAAATTTTCGGCTTTTTGCGTGGTATCTATATTTCTTCCTACTCCCCTTCGGTGCCTCGATAACAACATTTATAATTGAGGGTGCATGGCGTCCCAGAGAAATATCCCGAAAGTTCATTCTTGTTCCCTTCCTTTGAGCGTATCCCCACAAGGAAAAATGGGGAGTGGTTAGCGGCATCCGCTAACCTTAAGACCAGGAATTCAAAGGAGGTAATGCAGGCCCTCCATAACTCAGAGGACAGGAATGAACGATCCTACCCTCACCGTCTATAGAACAGGACAAATTGTAGTGTAATTCATTAATTCAATCTTGGGAATGCGGTAGTGTTTATATCAAGACAATTCAAGCAACTGTGTTTTGAAAAACCAATGCTTTGCCTATTATAGCACACATCACATAACCTTGCAACGGAGAAATGGTCAATTATGATTTCTCATCTAACCAATACCCCACGTCTAAATCCAAAGGTTTGTTTTCAAACCTGAGTTGGGGTATAATATCTTATCTGCTTGACATGTTGCGTGTGGTTTCATACCGCTTCTACTTCCGAAATAACCCAGATGAAATGTCTGTACTCCGTGCGTTCTTATTGATTTTTATATTTGGCTCACAAGCGGCTTTGAGTCCCAGTGCAGTCAGTGTAGTAGTGAATGTCCCTGATACAAACCTGGAAGATGTGCTTCGAACCGAGTTAGGTATTCCTTCCGATCCACTTACTGATACCGACTTAGCGACACTTACACATCTCTCGGCGATACACACAGAAATCACCAATCTGTCTGGATTGGAACATTGTAAAGATCTGGTGCATCTTAGCCTGATCGGCATAAAAGTCACAGATATTCGCCCAGTCACAAAGTTAACGAACCTGCAGTGGCTTGATCTTGGCAACAATCAAGTCAGTGATATTAGTCCACTCGCGAAGCTAGAGAACCTGCGATGGCTCGACTTGAACAATAATCAGATTCGTAATATTCAGGCGCTTGCCGGATTGATAAGTCTGGAACGACTCGACTTGAACAATAACCAACTCCGTGATACTCAGGCGCTCGCTGGATTGATAAATCTGGAACGACTTTATCTAAATAATAATCAGATTCGCGATATACGTCCGCTGGCAAGGTTGACCAACTTGCAAAGTCTGGACCTACCGAAGAATCAGATTCGCGATATTCAGCCATTAGGAGGGTTAGAACACCTCAAATCGCTTTATCTGGGTGAGAATCAGATCCGCGACATAAGCTCCATTGTAAAGTTAGAAAATTTAGAGAGACTGTACCTGGAAGGAAATCAAATTCGCGATGTGAATCCGCTTGCCGGACTAAAAAAGCTGTTTCGGCTTAATCTGAATAAAAATCAGATCGACGACATTCGTCCACTTGCAGAATTGGCAAACCTCGAACGGCTTGAGCTAACGGAAAACCAAATCCACGATATAACCCCTCTCGCTGGACTAAAAAATCTGAGATGGTTTTATATCGCAAAAAATCGGATTAACAATGTAAGCCCGCTCACAAAACTGGTAGGTTTATATGAACTCCACCTGAGTGGAAATCAAATTCACGATATTCTTCCTTTGGTCAATAACCCGGGGCTTGGACAAGGTGCTATCGTTTCCCTAGCACCCAATCCCTTGAACGAAGACTCTATCAAATATCATATTCATGTACTAAGAGCACGGGGTGTCCATCTTTTTATGGTTTAGCCTAACGTGATATTAAACTGTTGAAAATGGTTTGGAGGTTACAACATGGCTCACGATCTACTAATCAAAGGCGGGACACTGATTGATCCTGCACAGAATATTCACGAAAATAAAGATATCGCATTTTCAAATGGCGTTGTCACCGAAGTTGGGGACGATCTCTCAAAGACGGACGCACTTGAGGTATTGGATGCCAGTGGCTGCCTCGTAACACCAGGCATGATTGATCTGCACGTTCATGTGTTCTATGGGGTCAGTCACTTTGGTATAGAACCGGACCCGACCTGCTTGGCAAAAGGGGCAACAACGGTTGTTGATGCTGGTTCAGCAGGGGCCGATATTTTTCCCGGCTTTCGCAAGTACGTAATAGATGTAAGTGAAACGCGCATCTTGGCGCAAATCAATATCTCGTCGCAGGGGATGCTGACCCAAGAAATTGGTGAGTTCGAGATCCCTGAGTATGCCGATGTGGACAAAGCCTGTGCAATGATCGAAAAACACCGTGACATTATTCTGGGGGTGAAGGTGCGATTAACAAAGCACAGCATCGTCAGCGAGCGGTCAGGGATGATTCCGCTGCACCATGCACGTGAAGCGGCGGATGCAGCTGGGCTGCCCATCATGGTGCACCCACAAGATGCTTGGTGTGATTCGATAGATGATATCTTGGCAGTTATGGGTGAGCGAGATATCCTGACTCACTGCTTTCACGGGAGTAAATGTGGTATCTTGGACGACGATGGGAAGGTGCGTAAGTCGGTGCATGAGGCAATGGAGCGTGGCGTTGTTTTTGATGTGGGACATGGCGCCGGTTCTTTCTCGTGGGATACCGTTGAAACCGCGATGAATCAAGGTGTTGCGCCACAAACGATCTCATCAGATCTGCACATTTACAACGTCAACGGTCCCGTCTATGACTTGGCGAATGTTGTGACAAAATTCCTCAATCTCGGTATGCCGCTTGACGATGCCATCGCAAAAGTTACTTCGGTTCCGGCAGAGGTAATCCTGATGTCCGACAGAATCGGCACATTGGCACCCGGCGCTTGGGGAGACGCGGTCATCTCCGAACTGCGAGAAGGCGAATTCCAATTGGCGGATTCACGTGGTGAAACCCGTATCGGCAGACATAACTTTGTACCGGTTACCGTTGTAAAAGGCGGGCAGGTATATCGTCAAGGGCGCAAGGGATAACGGCCTTCATCCACACATCCCGAAATCAGCTGGGAAGAATAGGAAAAACCTTCCCACCCCAACGTTCATTACGCAAGGTGAAAAATGGCATATTCCAGTCTGACAGATTTTGTAAAGGCGTTAGACAAAGCGGGCGAACTAAAGCGAATCAAAGCCGAAGTCTCACCGGATCTTGAGATTACACAGATCACAGATCGGGTGAGTAAAGCCGAAGGACCAGCACTGCTGTTCGAAAAAGTTGAGGGCAGCGATATGCCGCTGCTGATCAACACGTTTGGTTCCTACAAGCGAATGGCAATGGCACTCGGTGTTGAAAATATGAATGAAATAGCTGATGAGATTGAAGACATGATTCAGCTCGGTCCCCCAGAGTCGCTGCTCGACAAGGTAAAACTCCTCGGCATTCTGAGCAAACTGACAAAATTCCCGCCAAAAACGGTCAAGCGCGGTGCATGTCAGGAGGTGGTTTTGACTGATGAAAAGATTTCGTTAGACCACATCCCGCTCATCAAATGTTGGCCCCTCGATGCAGACAAATATATTACCCTGCCACAGGTTTTTACACATAGCCTGAAAACCGGTCAACGCAATGTCGGCACATATCGGCTGCAGAAACTCGATGAACGCACACTGGCGATGCACTGGCAGATCCATCATGACGGTGCCGGACACCACCGCGAATACCGTGAGGCAGGAGAACGGATGCCGGTTGCTGTCGCTATCGGCGGCGATCCTGTTATGTCCTATATAGGGACTGCACCGCTTCCAAGTGGCATTGATGAACTTCTATTCGCAGGATTTCTTCGTAAAGACAAT
>JAJDUM010000001.1 GCA_022826645.1 Candidatus Poribacteria bacterium | reverse complement strand
CATTCGGCAATACCTTAACAAAGTCAAAGCACACTTCCAATCCAAAATGGATAGGTGTAAGCAACGCAGCAATCGCTGGTATCGGTTGAAACGGATCAAAACAGAGATACTGGCAAAGTTGAACGCTCAACTCAAGGATGCGGAGCATAAAATCACAAGTCGATTTATATCTGACTGCTTAAAGGCGGAGGCAGATACGATAGTGATAGGAAAACTCAAAGGTATCCGAGACCGAGCTAAGTTTTCTAAGAGGTCCAACCAGAAGGTGCACCAATGGGCGTTTGCCCGTATCCAATCTATGATATGCTACAAAGCGGAACTCGTGGGGCTGACAGTCAAGTTTGTATCAGAGGCATACACAAGCCAAACCTGTCCAAAATGTGGGAATCGAAAGAAACCCACCAATCGCAACTATCACTGCAATCATTGTGGTTTTGAGTATCATAGAGATGGTGTTGGTGCTATCAATATCTGGAACAAAGTATCGGGATTCATACTGAGTCCCGTAGTTGGGGTCATGGCGTCCCCCATAGGTGTAAGGTTCCACCCACACCTATGTAAATCCGGCTAAAAACAGCGGATAAGAATCCCAATGCTTCAGCTTTGGGAGTACGTCAATGATTAAGGGAGCCATTCCGGAGGAGTCCTCCAATGCAAAACAGATTAAGAAGAGAGCGGACTGGATCTTCCCACCCTTTTCAAAACGTCCGGCGAGGCTTATCCACGTCGCAGGGGCGATTCACCTTTTATGCTATCGTCTTATGCGCGATTCTTGGCATAGTGGTGTATCAACCCGCTATCTTGCTGGTTCAAAAACTAAGTCCAACGGTTCCCCCACATGTTGCCGCCGAGAATGCCATGTTAATCACTGTTGGATTATGTATTGTGATATTGGTTGGCTCTCTGCTAAAGATGGATAAGATAATGACTCTTATTGGCAATCGCCGCTTAGAATCGTTTAATCAACGTATGGAGAAGCGAAAGGAATCTGACGACTCCGATGGCTGAGCAAGGGTTAACATATGCTAGCGCAGGTGTGTCCATCGACGCACAGGACGATGCACTAAAGCGCATAAAACCCCACCTTCAATCAACCCATCGACCGGAAGTTTTGAGCGAGGTAGGCAATTTCGGGGGACTGTTTGCACTTGGCGAATACGAAAAGCCGATCTTAGTCTCCAGTACCGACAGCGTTGGCACAAAGCTCAAGGTTGCCTTTATGGCGGGACGGCACGATACGGTTGGGTTTGACATTGTGGCGCACTGCGGTAATGACATCGTTGTTCAGGGGGCGGAACCGCTCTTTTTTCTCGACTACATTGGCATAAGTAAGGTGCACCCTGAAGTCATTGAGCAGATTGTGAGTGGTGTGGCAGCGGGCTGTCGGGAAATCGGTTGTGCGCTGATCGGTGGCGAAATTGCAGAGCTCTCGGAACTCTACGCGATGGGGGAGTATGATCTCGCTGGTACAATCGTCGGTGTGGTCGAGGAGTCGCAATTAATTACGGGGAGCAGGATCGCACCGGGGGACGGCTTGATTGGCTTGGGTTCACTCGGTCTCCACACAAACGGTTTTTCACTTGCGCGGCGAATCCTGTTTGAGGCCTGTGGCTATGAAGTAGATCGGTATATCCCTGAACTTGGTACAACAATTGGCTCGGCGCTGCTTGCGTACCATAAAAGCTACGTAAAGAGTGTCCTGGCCCTGCGAAAGCGTTGCGATATTAAAGGCATTGCCCATATTACAGGTGGCGGATTGTCAGATAACATCATCCGCATTCTTCCGCCGCATTGCTGCGCAGAGGTTCGGAAGGGCGCTTGGGAAATACCGCCGATTTTTCCCTTCCTGCAGGAGAAGGGTGGGGTGGATGAAGCAGAAATGTACCATGTTTTTAACATGGGTGTCGGCATGGTGCTCGTACTACCACCGAGCCAGATCGATACCGCGATCGCTTCGCTCAAAGAGTTGGGAGAATCTCCTTCTCTGATTGGCGAGATTACCCATGGAGAGAAGTCCGTCCGAATCATTTGAAAACTTCTCAAAAACTAAAATAACTTCCCTTCCGTTTTTCTATCCACGAGATCTTGCGTTGACCAATCCCTGAGTCGTCCAGAACATGGTGGCTTCCCTCCAACTCTGATTTCCGATCTTTCAATATTAAAAACCGAGTAAAGTTTGTGGGTTTGCGTGTGGGCGAGAGCTGCGCTAAGGCAACTGCGCCGCCATACGGTCTGCATCCATTGCTTGACCAAACTGCTGAATTGCCTCCAACAGTGCATTTGCCACTTTATCTTGGTAGGTGGGAGAGTTGAGTTTTTTGTACTCGGTTCTATTAGATAGATATCCGAGTTCGACCAAAAGGGCTGGCATCCTCGTATCCATAAGGACACGGAAAGGCGCGCGTCTGACCATTTTGTCCGGCGCATTCCGATTCCGATCTCGTGCTCCGAGGTGGGATACGAGCACAGATTGTATAACACGGGCGGCTTCCCAGCTATATCTTTCGACGGCTCTCTTAGCCATACTGGTAATGATAAAGTCGACAGAACTGAAATCTTCTTCCCGATTTTCCCATTTAGCCAACTCTGCTGCGAATGTATCGGTCGCTTTTATGTCGAAGATATAAGTCTCTATTCCGTGAACACGGCGACTGGAATGTGAATTACAGTGGATGCTGATGAACAACGTTTCATTCGCCGGACTTTCATTGGCAATACTGGCGCGTTCTGTTAATGAGATCCAGCGGTCATCTGATCGAGTAAGGCGAACCTCATATGTGGTTTTTTTTTGAATCAACGCTGCCAATTTGCGTGTAATTGCCAAGTTGATAGCCTTTTCCCCTTTGCGTCCACGACCGACGTTGCCCGGGTCTCTACCTCCGTGACCAGCATCGAGAACAATGGTCCTTAAACGAAAATGAGATCCTGTTGTAATGGTAGGTTCGGTGGATTTGGATGTATCTGTCGCCAATCCCGTGGTAGATATAGATAAAAACAGTGTTGCCGCAACGATGAGCGATTTCTGTATTACGGTCATAGTTCTTCTCCAAGCGAAATTTCAGGTAAATCGTTATACTGTGCCTAACGTAAGATTTTTTGGATTGGTTTCAGAAGAACCTGTGTAAATAAAAAAATAATACCTATAATTATTAATACAAATATTCTATTGATAGAGAAGGAGCATCAGGAAAATCAGATTGGGCAATACGAGTCTTGGGTCAAATACGGATTGAACTGCTGCGCTATACGTCGGTAGGTAAAAGAATTTGCAATATGTGCGTCGACGGAAATTTAGGACTAATCTGAACCGGGAGTGGATTCTTCGGCGGGAGCATCGTCAGGAGAGGGAGAAGGAATGTAAAGAATGAGTCTGCAGCTGCCACAATGGATAGGTTTCTCATACTTACGAGCTTCCTGTAGCGTTTGCGGTGGAATCGTAAGATGGCAATTGCCGCACGCATTTTCAACAACCAGGGAAACCAACCCTCTTCGATGACGCTTGAACTGGGCTTGATACTGGTTTATTAATCCCGAATCAATCTGGTCGGAAAAGCTTTGTTGCTTACCTTGCCATTTCACAATTTCTGCTTTAAGATCTTTTGCTTCCCGCGCATATTCGGTTTTCTGCGCCTCAAGTTTTTCTTGTTCAGCCTCGAAGTTTTTCTGCTGTTGAGCGAGTTCTTCGTTGAGTTGATCGATTCGCTCCATTGCCGTAAGAATTGCATCTTCTATTTCCGCTTCTTTCTCTTGAATAAAGCTAATTTCTTTATCCAATGCTTCATATTCTTTGTTGGTCTTCACCTCCCGCAACTGAGATTGATATTTGTTGCGCTGCTCACCCTCCATCTCAAGTTCTGCTGTTTTGGTCCGCTGCAATTTTTCAGTATCAGCCAGTTGCGCCTGTTTTTCTTCCAGCTTTTGTTGATGGATCTGAAATTGCTCATCCGCCTTCTTAATCTTAAGCGGAACTGACTTCAGCCTATTATCCAACCTCAAGATTTCGGCATCGATCTGCTGAAATTCATGTAATAATTTTAGCTGTTCCTGAAACTTGAGATTAGGCATTACTTTCAGGCTCCTGTTCTGCAAGCAAGGCGAGGAAGATCCCCAACTGATATAACAAAATGAGTGGAATTGCCAACAATAACATAGACCATGGATCTGTGGGCGTCAACAGTGCTGCTGCAACAAAGATAAACATAACGGCATATCGCTGCCGCTCTCGGAAGCCTTGGGCGTTGATGATACCGATGCGAGACAGAAATGCCATAACAATTGGGAGTTCAAATGCAACGCCAAAGGCTAACAGCATACCGGTTGCAAAACCCGCATACTTGTCAATGCTCCATAGGTTCCCAACGCCTGAACCGTAGAAGAGCCCCGCGGCAAATTGGACGATGACAGGTAGAACGATAAAATAGGCAAAAACTACCCCAACAAGGAAAAAGAAAACCAGAGTTAAAAATAGAGGGAGTGCGAACTTCCTTTCCTGTTGTGTTAGGGCAGGAAAAACAAACGCCCAGACCTGATAGAGCACAATGGGCGATGCAAGCAATACCCCAAAGGTAACAGCAATTTTGATATAAGCCATAATGGCTTCACCGGGTCCGATCTTATTAAGCTGAACCGTGCTTGCTGCTTTTGCTCTCAGTTCAATCGCCAGGAACGCCATGAATGAACCATCTGAACTCACAGTCCGATCTATCCAATTTGCCAATTGTACGTTGAGCGGTATGTCAACGGGTCGCCTGATGATTTCCACAGCCGGACGTTGAAACCACAGACTTATAAATATAGATACCGCGATCGCAATTAGGGAGATGATAATCCGTCGGCGAAGTTCTTCAAGATGATCCAAAAAGGACATTGACGCATCAGAAGCCATGTTGGTAGCTAAACTGTCTTATTCGCAGGTTTGGTTGAATCTTGGTCATCTTTATCAATTGATTCGGTGATGTCGTTCTGAATCTCCTTGCCAGCGTTCCTAAATTCCCGAATCGCCTTTCCAAGTGAACGGCCCATATCTGGTAGGCGTTTAGGACCGAAAATCACAAGTGCAATGGCGAGAATAATAATCAGTTCTATTGGGCCAATTGGCGGCATGATGATTCCTCCCAAAAATGAAGGTTGTGACGTTGAAGGTCTGTGAATCTCACTATTTTAAGCTGCTCCGACCTAAAACATTGATATTATACTGTATGCTTTTTGGAATTGCAATCGTTTTGTCATGGACAGTAGAAGTTTCTGGCTGCTTGATCCGAACTATCAAATCTAACGCGAACCGGATGTGAAAATATCCCATTTACCATATAAATCGATACATCGGTTTCTCTAACACCACACCAATCAATGCCCAGACACCGCCAACGAGAAATTCACCGAGTATCAATCCAAGAAAAAACGGTGCTAAGTTACGAAACGTCTTTAAGCCTCCAAATCGTAGAATACACCACTTAATTACCCAACTGATGAACACCGAGAACCAGAAAAAGTTGACAGCCCATGTGCCGGAGATACCGTATCCAACGGGATAGAGGGGCCACCAAACAAAGCGCGTGCGCACAGCGGTAAGCAGGAAGGTGAAAACTCCCCCGAAGCACATCGCTATGATTGACAGAACATCTACGGGTACTGGGTTAGTAAGCCAGCTTTGGGTACGGCGAAAGATGGAACCGTACCACACCTCCCACGCGCCGGACTTGTAGCCGATGTGCAGTGAGAACCAGAACGAGGTCAACGGGCTGAGAACGACTGCGAGTAGTATGGCGTATCCGACACGGCGTGATGACACCCCAGTGCGCTCTGCGAGCTTCAACGCCTCTAACTGGTGTGGCATAGCATTGCCCCGATAGGCGCGATTGAAGCAATACACAAGCGAGAACAGGGTGAGACTTCTTGCCCCTAACCGTCGCATGCCGAACATCTTTGGCAGTAGTACATCTGGTCCCATTGCACGTAGATCGTGGATGGGCGGACCCAACTCCGCACGGATACGGGTGATAACAGTTACCGTTGTGAAATGGATGACAAGAACGAGAAACGCAACCCAAAGGGGTAGTCCTGCTACCGCCCAAAAACCAACCAACAGCGTGAAACCAATTATCAGTCCGAGTACCGCGGTACGATAGGAGATGGGTTCGTTAGCTTCGCTTCCGTTCTCTGGTAGATCTTCCTGTCCGGATTGTCCGCTCTGAGTGCTGGAAAGCCTATGGGTTGAAGTGCCTCGCCACGCACTTACGAGCACGGTTCGTAAGTGACGACGCGCTCCCCATAGCGTGATAATTAACACACCAACGCAGACACCGAATGATTGATCGAAGATGAAGGGAAAACCGGGGATATGCTGAAGACCAAAGACACTCCCCATAATCATCTCGAATTTCCAGAAGACGTAGAAGAACCAGAACGTGAAGGAGAGATCGAGGGGGATAAAATATCCCATCCCAATGGCGAAGGGGAAGATAACGATTGGTGTCCAACCGATGGCGTTCCACGGTTTCGTGGTAAAGAAAGGTCGCAGATCAAAAAATTCGCCACCGAGCCCGGGAATAATGGGAAACAGGAAGTGCAGTCCGTTGATGAGATCCATGCCGCCAGCGAGAACGAATCCCGCCCACATCAATCGATTCCGAAAGAAATGTGTTGTGGTCATCTGCTGCGGGAGTTCTATAATCGGGTAGCTGAGTCGTTCCGCTTCAATCCACTGTTTTCGCAGGATGGCATTGATAAAGAAGGCGGTGAATAGGAGAACGATAATAAACCCGGACCACGCAAGGACAGGCTGCCACCATAATCCAAGATTTTCAGGGAGGTAAAGGCTAGATTCCCCAACGAAATAGGGGGTGATACTCTTCTTGTCGGTCAATGCCAGCCAATCGGGGAGGTAGTGGTGGAACAGTGCTGCCCATTCGTTCTCTTCGTTCGACATCCAACCGACGACCGCGATATTGGTGACAACGACTTGAAACAGATCGTGCCCGCCGATCGCCGAGGCAATGGAAAGCATCGCGTAGAGGGTCAACAACTCGCCCTGCGTTAATGCTAAATGCGGTGCAAACCGGGCAAGCAAGTAGTTAAGCACCACCACAAACGCGAAGATGAAAATCACATTGAAGAAGAGCGACATGGTGGTTGGGAGACCTTGCTCCCAACGTAGCATCGCAAACAGCCAGTAGTTATTGAGAAAAATGAGCCCTAGACCTAACCAGATTGCGCTCCAACGGATCTGCGGCTGCTGGGATTGGGGTGTCGATTGGGCTTGAAGGTTCAATGCGATCTCTTTCGGGCTTATACTGTTTCTCGTGGGAGGGTTTCCATCGAATCCAGAAACCTCTTGAGAATACGTTCCTTGTGGATTATAATATTCGATGTAATAAGGCAAAGACTGCGTCGAGCCCTCTGAATTATATTATAGTTGTTTCCCCGACCTTGTCAACTTTTTGTGGGAAGGTCATCCGAATGAAAAATGTGGTAGGTGTTTTTCGGGTATATTATGGTGAATACCAAAAACAGATAGACGCTTTCGCTCCTCGGTTTCGATCCCGCCTGTCCCGATGTATCGGGGATTTATCGGGTTCGGTAGGGGCGGTTTTTAACCGCACCGGTTTGGAGTATCTCATTAATTCTAAGATCCACCATAGATTGACACAAACCTTCGTCTACAAGGTCTGTTAAATTTCAAAAATCGAGCACGAGCATCCCTAAAATTACAAATTTGATGTTAGGTAGTTAATTCGTATTACTCATCACGCATCACGTTTCACGCAGGAGGTATTGTCATTGAAGCCGAAAATTTTTCTTACCCGTCCGATCCCAGAAAAAGCCTTAGCCATGATGGAGGCAGAGTGTGAAGTCGATATATGGCATACGAGCGAGATTCTACCCCCGACCGCGGAGCGGTTGCCGGGGCTTGATGGGCTAGTCACTTATAGTCACGAACCCGTAACAGCGGAGATGATCGCTAGTGCGCCAAATCTTAAGGTAATTTCCAACGTCGGTGTTGGATATAATCATATTGACGCGGAGGCAGCGAGGGCGCAGGGTGTTGCGGTTGGGAACACGCCCGGCGTATTGAGCGAAACTACCGCCGATACCACTTTCGCGCAACTACTCGCAGCAGCACGACACCTCGTTCCCGCCAGTATCTTCGTTCAGGAAAAGCGTTGGACATGCTACGATCCAAATATATTCCATGGATTCGATGTGCATCACGCAACGCTCGGCATCATTGGCATGGGCAGAATCGGTTATGAGGTTGCCAAACGAGCGTTAGGCTTTGATATGCGGGTGCTGTATTATAAGCGGACTCGCCGCGAGGATTGGGAAGCGGCGTTAGGGATTGAATATGCAAGTTTTGATCGCTTACTCGAAGAATCTGACTTTATAACCCTACATGTCCCGATGACGGAGGAAACCCATCATCTAATCGGCAAGGAAGAGTTTCAGAAGATGAAACCGACAGCGATCCTTGTGAATATCGCACGAGGACCGGTGGTGGATCCAGCAGCACTGTATGAAGCGTTAAAAAACGGGGAAATTGCACGCGCTGCACTCGATGTGACAGATCCAGAACCCATTCCGATGGACGATCCATTGCTGACGCTTGACAACGCCCTTATCTTCCCACATCTTGGCAGCTCAACGTTACAGACCCGTACGCGGATGGCAACAATGGCGGCTGAGAACCTATTGGCTGGATTGAAGGGGGAGCCGCTGCCCTATTCTGTGTTCGGCTAAAAATCAGGGAGACTCACGACTTGTGGCCTATTCCAAATTAGATCGGAGGCGATTAAGAATTCTTCCGTTAGCTGAACGGGAACATAAAATGACGGTCGCGGACATTTATCCTTTGGACGCTGAGACACCGCCGTATGAAAACGATGATTTGCGGACAGTCGCAGATCGGATGATTCAAGCCCACCAGGGCGGAAAACAGGTGATATGGATGATGGGGGCGCACGTCATGCGGCGCGGCAATTCGCGCTATATCATCGATCTGATGGAACGCGGCGTCCTTACACATCTGGCGACGAATGGTGCCGGTGCCATCCACGATTTTGAACTTGCCCTGATCGGTGCGACGTTGGAGGATGTGGAGCGGTATATCTGGGATGGGAGGTTTGGTAATTGGGAGGAGACCGGACGTTACCTCAATGACGCTGTCGCTCGCGGCTATCACGACAAAATTGGTTTCGGTGAAGCGATTGGTCGGTTCATTCAAAATGGGGAGTGTGGGGTCAAGTTTCCACACCGAGCGATCAGCATATTTGCGGCGGCATATCGTTTGGGTGTTCCGATAACCGTGCATAAAGGGATCGGCTACGACATCATTGACCAGCACCCTGCCGCTGATTATGCTGCGATGGGTTACACAACCGGCGAGGACTTCCTGCGTTTTGCCCACAGTGTTTTGAAATTGGAGGGCGGCGTGTTTCTAAACTTAGGCTCTGCAGTGATGGGACCGGAGGTTTATCTCAAGAGTCTGTCAATGGCGCGAAACATCGCGGCGCAACGCGGCGAAGAGATCCGGCGTTTCACCACTGCTAATTTTGACTTGATTGAATTCTCTGATTTCCGGGAGGAAGGCAATCCTACAGATGCCCACTACTATCACCGTCCCAAGAAGACAATCTTGGTTCGCACTGTGAGAGATGGTGGCGAGAGTTACCATATTTCCGGAGATTTTGATCGTACCGTTCCGAAGCTATATTCC
Source organism: Candidatus Poribacteria bacterium (assembly GCA_022826645.1). Classification (GTDB taxonomy): domain Bacteria; phylum Poribacteria; class WGA-4E; order WGA-4E; family PCPOR2b; genus PCPOR2b. The sequence goes on along the minus strand of JAJDUM010000001.1, from coordinate 34,028 downwards.
CTCATCACCGAGGCGTTGGGCTAGCCTGTTTGCCCCTATAATACTTCATTGCCAGTCACGGATGGCTTAATCCTACCCTTTTGAAAGTGCCGAGTAAAAGTGGCATGACACATCTCAGTTCCCCCTCCCCAAGGATTCGCCCATCTCACCTTTCATACCTAAAACTGTTAAGTTACATACTGATTCTTCTGATGTGCATTGGCTGTGCCGGAAGTAGCAGTAGAGATTCGCAGACAGTTTCGGTTGCTGACTTGAGAGCGCAGCTACAGCCATTGAAGAGAGTTGGTACCTACGCTGGTTTTGATGTAAAATCCCACGTGCTTTACATGGGAAATGACCTGATGGAACGCCGGCTACGTTTAGATCAGGAGGCACACCAGCTTGGGACTATCCGCTACGCCCATAAAGCTTCGGGGCAGAGCTACGTAGATCGACTAAGCGAGGAGTTTCGATTTCGGATTGGGGAAATAGTCTTTTCTGGGGATAGCGATCTGCTGACTTACAACGATTATCAGATCACCCAGAAAATGGGTGGCGGTAAGCGAATTACGGTTCAACTCACATATGCTTCCGAGGAGGAGACAGAACCGATATTTTATCTGTGGGTTCATTACGAAATTTATCCGGATCTGCCGGTAGTTCGTAAGTGGCTGACAATTCAGAATCTGACAGATTCAGCGTTTTTTGTGGAGGAGGTGACAATCGAATCTTTGTCTCTATTCGCGGGACGAAGGGACAGTCTTCAGATCTGGCGGTGCGGAGTTTCGGGAGTAATAGGTAAGCCACTGACAACGCCTTGGGAAGGGGGCACATCGGAGACGTTTATTCTGATAGGTGATGCTGATGTTAATGGGGGCGTGGTGCTAGGGAATGAGAGCGCGGGCATTCTCAAGCACTATGGGGTCTACTCGGATCGAGAGACTGTGTCGATCGGTTTGAGATCGATGTCAGCTATGAATAGGACTGAAATCCGCGTGCCGCCGGGACAGGCAGTGGACAGTCCCAAAGTCTGGACGATGCTCTTTGATGGCGATCTCCGGTCTGCGATTGAAAGGATCAATCGGGATCCGACGGCATATATGTCACCATATTCTAAAGGTGCGGGGTTACAAACCCCTGGGATTCACTGGATAGCTTCCAAATCCGAATGGGAGATGCCGATAGAATCGATGCGTCCCGGAGATTTAATTGTCCTTGATTATGACTGGAACATTGCAGACCTGCAAACAGTAAAACAGATAAGCCAACGGGTGCATGAAGGTGGAGGCAAGTTTGGGATCCGTCTTCCAATTGCTGAGATACCCGCAACGGTTTTAGATCGTCCGGAATGGCGGTTAGCATCGGTGCCGGTAGTTCAGTGGAGGTCAGCACAGGAAAGCGGTGATGCCGAGGAAGCGACGGAAGAAGAGGGGGCTGAGGCAGAGCAGCCTGCAGCGCATAAGCCAGCTTCGGTGGTTTATTGTATCCTGAGTGATTACGGCTACTACCTCACACAGGCGGTAAGCGCGTTGCTTGAGGAGACAGCGGCGGATACCCTCATCTTGGATCGTCCGATTTTGGGGGCAGAAGGCAACCTTCTAAAGGGCTGCGATGCACTGGGACATCAGCATTATACACGCGCCGAGTCGATCGGGGTAATGTATCAATGGCTTTTTGAGTTTGCCGACCATTTGCGTCGAGAATATCCGGCGTTACAGTTGGGAATTACAGCGAGCGCCTACGGTGTTGCGCAGCCCGACGCTGCATGCCTTACCCATTTCGATCTGTTCTTTGAAGATTTGGGGGTAGATCTCCGGTCATTACAGTAGGGCGGGATTAGCTGGAAGGAACGGCGTTAGCTACGCTGTTAGAACCTTAAACACAGTATCGGTCAATCGCGTTAATTCTGCTGACGAAATCGTGAAGGCAGGCATAATATAGACAACATCGCTAAACGGCCTGAGCCACACCCCTTCCTCTATAAACCGTTGCCGGAGTGCAAGTATATATTCCTCGCTCGCATTCGACAACTGAACGACACCGATAGCGCCTTTTACTCTTACATCGATAACGTCTTCCAGTTTATGACACGGTTTCAGTTCTTCCCGTAACTGCGTCTCGATCCCTTGGATCTGTGCGATTCGAGGTTCCCCCTCAAACAAATCGAGTGAAGCGTTGGCGGCGGTACACGCTATCGGATTCGCCATGAATGTGGGACCGTGCATCAGCGCAGTTTCTAACCGGTCCGAAAGGAAGGCTTCAAACACCTCCTCCGTGGCTAACGTCGCAGCCAATCCCACCATACCGCCGGTGAGCGCCTTGCCCAGACACATAATATCGGGCGTGATGCCGGCTTCCTCACAGGCAAACATCGAGCCGGTGCGCCCGAACCCGGTAGCAATTTCGTCGGCAATAAACAGGATACGGTGCTCCTTACACAGTTGGTAGATTTCAGCGAGGGTTTCGGGCGAATGGAACTTCATTCCTCCCGCTGCCTGGACCAGCGGTTCGATTACAAGCCCCGCCACCGTTTCTCTAATTCCCTTCAGTGACTCTGCAAGTGCATCCAGATCCGCCCTGCTGTTGGGAATGTCGAAAACATGCTGTTCGGGCATGTAATGATTTAACGTCCGGTGCATACCTGTTTCGGGGTCAGCGAGCGACATGCCGCCCATGGTGTCCCCGTGATAACCGTTTCGGAAACAGATAAACTTGCGCTTGCCCGGTTCCTGTCGGTTAGCCCAAAACTGTGCTGCCATTTTCATTCCCACTTCGACTGCTGTTGAGCCGGAGTCGGAAAAGAATACACGGCTTAACCCCTGTGGTGCGATGGAAACGAGCCGACGGGCAAGCGTATAAGCCTGCTCATGAGCAAGCCCCGCAAACATGACATGTGACAACCTATCCAGCTGTTTAGCGATCTGTTTTGTCAGATGGGGATGTTGGTATCCGTGACAGGCACACCACCATGATGCTATGCCATCGATCAGTTCCCTGCCATCGGCTAAGGTCAGCCGAACACCACTGGCAGAGATGACCGGCAGCGGCAACGGTGCGGTCTGCATCTGTGTGTAGGGCAACCAGATGTGGTTGAACCCTGCTGTTTCCCACTCAGGGGGTTTGTAGGACTTAGACATGTAGCACTTTGAAAAGCTTAGAGCGACTTAGAAAAGCCGAGTTTTTCCGAAAAAACTCAACTTCTTTGTACAATTTTTTACACGGTCAAAAATAAAAAAAGCGGAATCCAGAGGAGTTCTCCAGATTCCGCTTTGTGGGTTCGGGATTGTTGTGACTATCCCTTAATCTTTGCGTAGTGGACCGGACGCTCAATAACGAGATCTTCGACCTTCCCTGCCTTTGGAACGACGATTTCCAGCACTTTATCCCGTAGCATTGCTTGGAAGTCTTCAGGTTGCGCTTCGATGCGGAATACGTTGTTGAACCCGAGAGGGAATGAACTGATCCGCCCGGCAACTTCAGTGAACCGGGAATCCTCCAACTTGGTTTCCACATCGACCGTACCTTCGCCAAGGCTCACCTGATACGTATAGTCCGGCATCCGATCCGGAAGGTTGTATTTCCGTTTATATGTGGAATCAGGCACCCAGCGCGGGAGCTCAATTTCGATGACGTAGCGGTCAGCTTGTTCTTCCATCCGGTTTAGCATCCCGTACCGGCGGTAGCGTTCACGGACATCCTCTTGATAAATGGGTCCATCAGTAAGAACAGCCCCTGGCATAGTTGAACGCGGGGACGTGGGTTCCGTTACAAGCACCGATCGCAACGCTGACAACAGTGGACGGACAACCAGCGATGGGATCCAGCCGTATATCGAAGCACCATATCGAGAGGTTTCTTCGCTATCCGTTGTGGCGAGATCATCTCTAAATCGATAGAGACCTTCAAGTACCGCCAAGATAACGCCGAGGAAGATCGCAAAGTTCCCTTTACCGGTGAACAGTGCGGATTCTATATTCCCACCTGAGAAAAGGAGGAAGAGCACGAGTGGATAGAGCGTTACATTAATGAGGCTGTTAATTCCCGTTGAGATTGGGGCGCTAAAGATGATCGGATTCTGTGCCATCTCCTCAAGTTCACGCTTAAATTTCGCGTCAAAGGCACCCAGCACAAGTTGGGAGAGCATAACGAACGGGCGCAATACGGGGCGAATCGAAGACTTGGGAGATTCGATGTCTTGTACAAACTCTTCTATTCCAATTCTATCTTCGTCCCCTGCGGCTGCACCATCTTCTCCTGCTGCCGCCCCTGCTTTTGTCGGTTTGACAAAATCTTCAAAGAACTTCTCGTTTACTTCAATATAGGAGGTCCACTGCTCCGGGACATCGTCAAGTATGAAAATTGCGGTGACCGGACACGCAGGTTCGCATGCGGCGCAGTCAATACATTCGGCGGGATTAATATAGAGCTGCTTTTCCCCATCCTTGGTATGAATACAATCGACCGGACACACATCAACGCACGCCGTATCCATGACGTCAACGCAGGGTTCGGCAATCACATAAGCCATTTCTATCTCTCCTCGGACACATCTAATCTTTTTAGTTGTCTATAATTTCGGTAAATTTGGTTGCTCAAATTATACCACAGTCCCATAGAGATTTGCAAATGGGGATTTGAAACTGAATATAAGAAAGTTGCCGAGACTGACTGTGGGCAAGCAACATAGTAGGGAACACAAATTTGCATTCCCTACCATTCCAACGTAACTTCTAAAGTGTTTTCTTTTTTGTCATCGGTTTATAGATTCAATATCCACTACTTTATCCCAACAATCTCATAGCTCTTAGCTACTAATTTCTTGGCTGTTTCCATATCTCTTGCACAAGGGTTAGGAGATTCCATTGGCCAGCCACCATCACGGCATTCTTTATCCCTGTAGAGCACACTACTTTGACTAAAATATGCTCCAGAATGGTTTGGTGCATCATCAGAAAGAAGTACATGCAACGACGTCTGTGCGGACTCCTCATTGCTATCACTCATCGACCTCGTTAGCGGTCTCATCACGCCCATAAGCGTTCTCATAAGCAAACCACCGCCACTACCGAAGTTGGATCTGGCCCAACCTGGATGAACAGATGCAGTTGTGACTCCCGTTCCTTTTAGTCTTTCAGCCAGCTCCATAGCATATAGCACTACAGCAACCTTCGCCTCACCATAGGCAGCAAAATTATTATACTTTCTATTTTTGAAGTTTAGATCGTCTAAATGGACTTTGTAGCGATTCTTTGGGCTTCCTGCGTGCACAACTGAAGATACAATAGCCATTCTTGAAGGCACACTTTTCTTGAGAATATCAAGTAGCAATTCTGTCATTAAGAAATGCCCAAAATAACTGCTGGCCATAGTCAATTCAAAGCCGTCTTTTGTGTGTTGTGGCTTGCTTCCCATGGACACCATTCCAGCATTACACATTAAGCCGTCGAGGTGGTCATATTTTTTAAGGAATGTATCCACAAAATCACGGACAGACTGCAAATCAGCTAAATCACATTTCATCACCGCGTAGCTTCCTTTGAGTCCTACAAATGATTTTGCTTCTTCTTCGCCTGCTTCCACTCTACGGCAAGCCATTACCACGTGGCCACCGTGTGTTACCAGCTGTCGGGTAGTTTCGAACCCAACCCCAGAATTGGCCCCGGTTACGATATATACTTTTCCGCTGATAGCTTTTGCCAATGTTTCGCTATCGCACCAACGGACATTTTTTCTGCTCATATTCTTTACCTTCAACGGCATGCTTGAACACGTGATACCATACATCGAGTGGCATTTATATCTTTCCTCGAATTGACAGCTCTTTAGAAATAGCTTCCATTACGCATCAGTTTCGATTCGCACTTCTTTCCCTGTCTCTGCGCTCAGAAGTAGAGCTTCCATCATCTGTTGCACAATAAGTCCGTGGCGGAGTGGGGCTGCAGACGGTTTGCCATCCAGGATACTGTCAATAAAATGTGCGGCAATGTTATCCCAAGATTCAAGTCCCGGCGGTGGATCAACGTTGATGTCTTGGGTGGAACCGTCTTCCATGCGATAAAGCGTGAGTGGACTGAGCCTAGCGCCCGCTTCCGTGCCAAACAATTCCATCTGAAACTCGCCCGGCTGATGCGATGCCCAGAAACTTTCAATCTGTAGACCGGTGCCGTTCTCGAAGCGGATGAAACCGCCTCCATAATCGTCCGATGCGTACTGTTCGTAGAACGATTTAGGTGGAGGCGTACTGCCAGAATAGCCCAATCCGTGCGGACCAAACTTCGCGCCAGCGGTGCCTAACACGCCAACAGGTTTGGGCATACCCAGCACCCACCACACAGCGTCCAGGGCATGCACGCCCATATCGCGAAAAGCACCGCCACCCTTCTGAATGAATCCGAGACTCCAAGTTGGAATTCCGTTTCTCCGGACGCTGCGGGATCTGGCGTAGTAGAGCTCGCCGAAATATCCTTGTCGTTGAAGATTTCCGAGATATTGACAGTCACGCCCAAAACGGGTGGAGAGGGACATCATGTTCACGACACCTGCTGCCTCTGCTTCAGCAACCAATTCCTTCGCTGCGGCTTCTGAGTCGGCGAGCGGTTTGGTTACCATAACGTGCTTCCCGTTTCGCACAGCCTCCAACGCGACAGGGACGTGCCACTGATTCGGTGTTCCAACAAAGACGGCATCGATTTCTGGATCTTTGCACATCTGCTTGTAGTCGGTGTAAAATTTGACCTCTTCCGGTAATTCCTTTGCAAATTCCTGCATACGCTCTTCTAACAGATCACAGAGCGCAATGACCTGTCCACGCGGGTTTGCCGCCAAGGCGCGTCCGTTGGGTTTGCCGATCCCCATACCTACAACTGCAACTCGTACTTTATCGGTTGCCATCCAATCTCCTCCAATTATGGTTTGTGCGACTTTTTCATTTTTCCCTATTTGGCCCGTAGTTGCGTCTGGTTACATTCAGGGAATTGAATGGGTTAAACTCTAGCATATCGCAGGTTCTGTTTCAACAGAAATCTTAGGGATAACACAGGTTGCTATCTGTCGCTATGAGTCGAACAGGATGCCCACCCTACGATAGTTGGGCGGTAGCTTAGATTATTTATAGAGCAGCTTCCGTAACGATTGCCTGCCGAGAAGGTATGAGATCGTCCACACGCCGATAAGGTTGAACAGAATCAACGCGATTATGAGCATTTGTGTGGCAGGAATTAAGCCGCTCCGCCTTCCCCCGAAGAATTCCATTTTGCTGAGGACAACGATTTGCAGGATTATGGTGGGTACACTGAGCAGTATAAGGTTGACAATGATTGTGACCAGAAGGGTTGCCAATCGAAGGACTGGTTGTCTGTCGAAATCCCGATTGATTTTTCCAATTTCTGCTACCCAAGGTAGGGTTCCCATTGCTGTGTTGAACGCGGTAGCTGTCGCTGTGATCGCTGTAATCATCAATAGGATTGGCAGCCATAACTGGATAGGTATCCGAAACAGGACTAATATTATAAAAATCCACACGCCTGCGTAAGCAACTGCACAGAGTGTCCCGATCGAAAGTTTGCTCTTGAAAAGCAGCGTCGGTGAAATCGCACTTGATTTTAACAGCCACCATGTTTTTGTTTCTGCTTTGCAGCCTCCCCAAGAGAGTCCGGCTGTCGCGATCACACTGTAGATCATGATCTGAACAACTATTGCTGCTAAGTTCGGTAGATGAAAGCCGTAGTGAATTTGGTCTGCCATACGCATCTGATAAAGTAGGGCAAATATCGGTATCAGTTGGATGAAGGTTAGGATTATGATCAGGGTTACTCGCCCCTTATGTCGGAGGAAAACGTGAAAATCTTTTGCCATCATCGAACGGATTTTGCCGCGACCGAGGAGGGCGATGCGCCTCCGATTTTTACTGCTCTGCGTCGGATTAACCTCTACGCCCCTTGCATATTCCCAACTCCGGTGGTAGATTTTGGAAGCCAATAGTATACTTAAGAGTGGTGTCGCTACGCTGACAACAACCAACTGAATCGCCCATCGCAACGGTTGGATTCCGGATTCGGGGAGCCAGCTTATCATTAACTTTGCTGCCCATAGGTGCGGATACCAGTCGGATGTGGGTAGGTTTAGCCGTTCCAGAAGAAATGTGGCAATCTCATCTGACCACTCGAATGTAAGAACACTGAACGCGAGGAAAAATCCGGCAGCAGCGCCGATGATTGTGCCGATGATCTTTAAGAACTGTATCATTCGCTGTGAAGAAAAAAAGCGTGTAATCAACATCATCACCACCACAACGTTTGTCACAACGATAACGAGTAGGCAGAAGCAGGTTGGGATAAGTCCAAGGTAGAAATGCCAAGGCAGCCCGAAAAGTCGTCCAAACTCGATCCACGGAGGGAACAGCCACATCACCATGCCTAATAAATTCGATGCGATAAGTTGAATTAACTTGAATCCAAAAACAGTTGGTGGGGATAGCGATGACAGCAGCAGTGCCGTGTCGGCGGCTTCGTAAAACTGTTTAATTGTACCTTCTATCGCCCCTTTCGCCAAGATGAGCACACCGAGTCCGACACAAATGTTAATGGCACGTAGTATCGTTTCTGTATAGGTGTCTGTTTGTTGTCCAACTACTTTGAAGACAGCGTGACCTATCAGGTACAGCGCAGCCATCAGAACAAGGAAACCGATAGCCTCTGCGACCTTTTTCCGCCTCTCCTCTGAGGCGTATTGGATACTATTTAACCAGCCCTGCCAACTGGACTTGAGTAGAATTGGTAGTGTGTGCATACGTTAGGAAATTAGAGAACAGGCTCCGCAATGTTTGTTTCTTGATGCGTTCGATTTTTCCCTGTCGTGGTGTTGATCTATTTTCACTTGATTCGGTATCTGAAGGGTGGTATAGTGGAGGCTCACTTATAAATTAGGCGTGTGTAAATCGAGGATTGATCTGAGTTGAGGAGGGGATACGAATGCAGATTGGAATTATGTCTGGAACCTTTGACCGGGCGACGTTGGAAGAAGCGTTGGATGCCGTTGTAAACCATGGTATTAGCTGTATGCAGTTTAACCTCTCGAGTGCCGGTGTGACTAAAATGCCAACGCGTATTGATGAGGACTTATGTGATAAGGTCCGTGAAGAAATGAGTGCGCGCAGCATCGCAATGACTGCGCTTGGTGGAACTTATAACATGATTCATCCCGATGTGCAGCGGCGCGCCGATGGACTTCGCAACCTACGTGTATTGGCAGCGGCTTGTGAACGGTTGGGTACGTCGGTGATTACGCTATGCACTGGTTCGCGAGACCCCGATAATATGTGGCGGCGACACCCAGACAATGACACCCCAGAGGCGTGGGAAGATTTAGTCGTTTCAATGCGTCAAGCTGTAGAGGTCGCTGAAGAATACCAAGTTACCCTCGCCTTTGAGCCGGAAGTTGCCAACGTGGTTGATTCTGCAATAAAAGCCCGTCGCATAATTGAACAGATCGGCTCTCCCTATCTGAAGGTAGTGATGGACGGTGCTAACATCTTTCATGCCGGGGAATTGCCGCGTATGCGTGAAATGCTTGATGAGGCCTTCGCCTTGCTCGGTGAGCACATCGCTTTTGCACACGCGAAAGACCTGGACCGGGATGGTGAAGCGGGGCATCTTGCTGCGGGAAAGGGGCTTTTAGATTATGATCAATACCTGTCGTTGCTTAACGATGTTGATCCCGATATCCCGATAGTTCTTCATGGCCTCAGTGAAGCAGAGGTGGACGGGTGCGTCGCCTTCCTGCGCGAAAAGATAGAAGCCATCAATGCATGAAAATCACGTGCTCAAGAGGCTAATATCTCTGAAGCTCGGTATCAATTTCCCTTGCCCACCGATCAATACCGCCAACCAAACTTTTGACCCGCTTAAATCCAAGCTGCTGTAGCAGATGCACCGCATCCAAGCTGCGCATCCCTTTATGGCAATATACAACGATTTCAGCGTAAGGGTTCAGTAGAGCTGCCTGTTGCGGTAGCTCTCCGAAGGGCATCTGCTTTGCATCTTTAAGGTGCACAATTTCGTACTCCCACGCTTCGCGTACATCTAATAAAATAATATCATGACCGCTATCTATCAGCCGCTTGAGGTTCTGAGGGTGGATTGCGTGTTCGGCAGGATTAAAAGGGATGATTGCTTCTTCGGCACTTGGTGCGGATCGGGGCACACGACCTTTGATCGAGGAGGTTCCGTTCCTATTGAAGAGTTCTTGTAGTGCTTTTCTGACACTGTTCAGCATCAGTTCTCTCCTTGAATAATATCATATAGTTATGAATTCAAAACGATGGGTGCTGCTTCGTGTTTATAATTTTCCAATTATAATCAAAGTGATTGAGAGATGTCAAGCATTATACACTCTCTAGTACTTCGTCAAATAAATTGTGGCAAGCCACTCACCGCTCGGCTTGGATAGACATATCCAAGCCATAAATACCCAGACTATAGCGCAATGTGCTGAGTATCTGTGTAGTGGATTTGTCAATCCACCCTAAAACGTCGCACTCACGCCCAGCGTCGGTAGAATCGGAAACAGCGGTTCGTCACTCACTTCACAGCCGGTAAGCTCTCCTGTTGTTTCGTCTAGAATTTCACTGAACACCCGCTCATGCACATTTGATCTGTTGTATAGGTTTAAGATCTGAACATACCAGTTGAGTGTCCAACTCTTGTATTCGCTGGTTTTTGTAAGCCTCAAGTCGAGGCTATGATATGGGGGCAACCGGTCGGTGTTGTACTCCCCAAATTCCCGTTCGCAGTCTGCGTGACCGTCAGAATGACGAACCAACGTATGTTCCAGCGGTGTCGTCGGATTACCGGTATGGAAGCGCCATGAGAGGTGTAGGTGCCAACGCAAAGCGATCTGATAGCTGCCATTGAGGGTAATTGTATGGCGTTGGTCAAAATCCCGATAGAATTCCTCACCGAATAGGGGGCGATCATACATCAGGTCATCCTCGCTTGCTTTGGTAATCAAAAACGCATACCCCAAACTCCCCGTCAGCCGTTCCGATAACGCGTACGCACTAAAGAGGTCAAACCCCTTTGCGTGTCCCGAATCAGCGGGCGCAATAATCTGGGCTTGCCTTCCGAAATCTTGAATCTGCCCGGCGAGATTGGTTAGCACTTTGTAATAACCCTCCGCCCGAACCATAAAATTCTTACCGGAAGCGTATTCCGCCCCGATGATATAGTGTATTGCTTGACCCGCCCTGCCGACATCTGTGACGAACGTCTCGACAGGAATCGTCATCAGGTCAATCGGTTGGTGGTAAAGCCCCCACGCTGCCCGCAACGTCAGGTTTTCGATGGGCTTGACTGCCAATGCGATTCGTGGACTGATCTCATATCTTTGAATATCGTTACGGCGATAATCTTGGAACAGATAGCGTCCGCCAATGTTAAGTGCCAGCTTGGGATGAAATTGCCATTCATCTTGCAAGTATCCCTTGATCTGTGAGCCGCTGCCGTCAACTTTCGCACTAGTCCCAAAGGTGCAAAGCGGGCAACGGCTCAAGATAAACTGCCTTGTGATCTGTTGCTGGTGACGAACGACATAATCATATTCCACCCTAGACCAACGCCATTCCAATCCGCCCCGAATCGTGTGGGTTTCTCTCAGGTGTGCAGTCAATTCCCCCTTCGCACCGAGAAAGCCGAAATCCCGTTTATCCACACTATCATACACCAACCCGCTACGACGCCCCCAATAATTCCCAGACCGCCCTACCCGGCGATCTTGGGTCGCTAGATTGTTGAAGATGAACAGATCTGACCAGACCGACTCGTTGTAGAAATGCCGCCATTTCGTCCAGAACATCGCATTGTGATAGGTCGAATCAAGATCATCTGCGTCATTGTCCGCATCAATGAAGTTGTCGTCCCAAGCGTAGAGTGCGTTAAAGGTGAGTTTATCCTTATCGGTTAGGTCGTAGGAGATTTTGCTGTAGAGATCTGCATACTGCGGTCGGAGGTCTTCATCAGCATCCATCAGCGCAAGGATCAGATCAACGTAGCCGCGCCGTGCTGAAACGAGCCATGAGCCTTTGTCCGATAGGGGACCCTCCAACAAGGCATGTGCGTTGATCAGGTCAACCCCCACATTCATGGCGAACCTCTCCCTATTCCCCGTCTTTGCGGTAATATCGAAGGCGCCCGACATCTTATCGCCGTATTCCGCGGGGAAGCCTCCCATCAACAGATCCGCGCGGCGAATGACTCCGAGGTCGATGATGGAGATTGCTCCACCAAAATCTTGTAGGTGATACGGTTCAAACAGTTCCATCCCGTCCAATCGCACAACAATTTCGTCCTTCTCGCCGCCTCGCAAATTAAACCTTGCATTGAAATCGTTGGCGGTTACGCCGGGAAAGATATGGGCGGCACGGAAAACATCGTTGTCAATTAGTGGAAACAGCTCTATCCCTTCCTTCGATAGTGAGAGACTTGCATCTGTTCCACTTTGAACGGTGAACTTACCGGGAGTGACGACGATCTCCTCAAGCTCGACCAGTTCTGGCTCTGTTTGTGCATGAACCAGATTATAGAACACGGTTGACAAGAGACTTAGAAGGAAGGGAAGGATTGCTTTGACCGAGATTGGGGTTGAGGTGACGCTCAGAAGATAGCGCATAGGACAGAATACCAATTTTCCCATTTCAGCGATAAAGATTGTCGCTGTATGGGCTTCCACGAATATGGCGATAGCAGCGATCCTACCTCCGTCTTCAGAGCCCAAGAATACGTGCCACAGTGCCACCCATTATCATCGCTAAGTCATCGGAGGTTAGGAAAGTGCAGTATCTCTCAATCCAGTGACGGGACTGGCGGTACGTGCAAAAGCGGTTTTGGAACGGCATATCTGTTCCCCAGAGCAGATGGTTCGCGCCGATGTGCTCAACCATTGCTTCGAGGGTGGACCAGATCTCTCGATAGGGATAATCGAAGATGTCACCGATTCGGACGGGAAAGCACACCTCCAAACTGAGATTTGGGTTTTGGAACGGTTCCCAGATGGCTTCTGGCAGCGTGATGCGGTCCCCATCCAGAAAAGCGCGCCAAGGGAAGCCGTGAGTGATGCTGCAAATGGTCTCCGGATAACGGTCCATCCATCGCATCAGGATGCGAAGTTCGTTCAGATAGCCCTCTTGCTGTTCAATGTCAGAGAGTGTGAATTGGTCCGCCTTTGGTCCGCTGCCCAGTGTGAAGAATATAGGGACGCCGAGGGAGGTAACCGCTTCCCAGAATGGGCGGTAGACGCCATCGTCCCACGGGTCGGGACTGACGATGTAGGTCAGCGGATTAAACTTGATAGCGTGCAACCCGTGCACAGTGATAGCGGTGGTGACTGCATCAATGACGGTATCCATCTCATCACGGATACGCCATTCATCTACATGTGTCATCGAGCGGAGACGATCGGGAAACCGCTCCACACATTCCGCCTGATAAGCACTGTCTCGACCCAGCATTGGGTTCGTATGGAGGAGTGCCATATCTACATCCGCATAATCCATCTCGGCATTCAAGCTGAAAGGCGTGAATTCACAGCTTCGCAAATTTGGGGGATAGAAATGTTTGGTGTATTCCTCACCCTCATAATTCCAGACGACCCTACCGCGTGGATGGTTAATCCGAAATCGTAGGTCGGGAAGGTTGGACAGATCGCGACGACCTTCGGGGGCGAGGACATCTGAGGGACCGGGGGCGCGGTCACGAATCCGAAACGCTGGCTGATGGTGCACCGCATGCGATGCCTGTACCCACTTAAGATGTTCTTCGCTACTACTATATCCGCGTGGGCTATCTGCCGGTTCAAAGCAGTATGCGTGAGAGTCGATGATCATCGTATCCTTCCTTTCTTCAGTGCGGTTATCGGCGGTTCTTTGGGACGACGCTATTGTTCTATAATCAAAAAGGGAGGCATTCGGTAAATGTAGGTAGGGAACGCAGATCTGCGTTCCCTACTTAGGTTGCAATCATTGTTGTTATGCGTATCCCTTATTGGTGTTACGGGGTGCTATCGTACATACTGTGCGAGGTATTCCTGTGAGCGCCTTAACCCATCGGATTCTAACTCCCAAGTCTTCCAGTAGCGATAGTCTTCGAGCTCAACGCTGACGATCCCGTCGAAGCCTGCATCCTCAAGCCGTTGAACAACTTTGAGCCAATCGACAACACCATCGCCGGGGATGGTATATCGCCACCAGTCCTCACCAAAGCCGCGCGAGGGATGGAAACTCGGTCCCAGATTGCCGTGGAGGTAGAGTGCCTCTTGATCAAAATCGGTGTCTTTGCCGTGGACATGCACGACCCGGTCGGCAAATTCATTGAGCATCCGTAGATAATCTACGTCGATGCGGACTAAATGCGATGGATCATAATTCACACCGAGCCCTCTTGGGCATTCCACGAACATCGCTCGCAGCGTTTCAGGGGTACAACCGAGCGCGGGACAGTGGGGTGAGGGACCTGGATAACCTTCGACGGAAATCGTAACCCCGTTATCCGCGGCAAATTCGGCAATGGGGGGGACGGTTTCCTTCCACAGATCGAAGGCTTTCGCCCGTCCAATAGTTGGATCTGCTGGGGAGAAGACACAAAACATGAGATTGACATCGTTATCGGCTGCGGCTTGGATGGCAGCTTTTGCAGCTTCCGCCCCCGCTGCTTGCTGAGATTTATCAACACTTAACAGGTCGCCGGTGCCCGGCATATCTACCGTACCGATGTCCAAGCCAGCGTCCCTCGCTGTGCCCACAATTTCGGGTGTAACGCTGCTTATATCGACAGCGTCAAAGCCGGTATCGGCGCACCAACGGCAGAACTCGTCAAAGGGCAGCTCGCGCGCTGTGCCCGGTATACGTAAACCAATTTTCATAGGAATCTCCTTTATTGTGTGGGTATTTGACCACCCAGTTATTGTATCAAAGCCCAGAGGGAAGCGTTGCTAATCACGCTTTATTGCTCCCCATATTGTTGCAAGATTGTTCTGTGGGAAAACACTCAGCACCGAAGGATCGTATTCGTTTACCTTCGGGACCACCCCAAGTGCTGAAGCCCCACCAAAGGCGTAAATTTTATTATTTACCTTAGAGACTGACAGGCCCCCTCTTGCTAACGGAATCCGGGTGCCGCCCTCCGCAAGCCACACACCATCGTTCGGGGTAAAGATGTCTACCCTTGAGAGCCTGCTGACGTTATCTGAAGCGGTTCCTCCGATGGTGTAGATCTTTCCATTGACGGTTTCGACACCTAAGCCAATGTTTGGGACAGGCATTTTGGGTTTGCGTGTCCACCGATCTTCAATGGGGTCATACATTTCAACAACGTCAAAATACCGGATCCCGCCGTGGGTCGTTTCTTTGAAGGTCCCACCTCCGAAGACATAAATCTTTTCCTCAAATACGACCGCAGCGTGTCCACCTCTTGCTGTCGGCATATCCGCTTTCCGAGTCCAAGTGTCTCCTCCAGGATTGTACTGAAAGACGGTTGCGTAAACATCATCGGGAAAATCCCAGCCACCGATGAGATAAATCTGTCCCTCGACAACGCTTGTCGTCATCCGGTCTATCGGTATCGGCATCCGCTTTTTTCGAGTCCATTTGTCTTTTCCCGGATCGTACATCTGAACGGTGTCAAGCGGCTCGAAAGCGACTCTGTGACCGCCAAACACATAAATCTTACCATCAACCGCGCTCGCGGCAATTCCGCCTCTTGGTGTTAACATATCGGCTTTCTTTATCCAAATATCCCCCTGTGGATCGTATACTTCCACAGCCGATAGCGGACCGCCATTCAGCCCACCAATGGCATAAATTTTACCATTGACGACAGCGGTTGCAAGTTGCATCCTTGGTGTTGGCATCTCTGCTTTCTGAGTCCATCTCCCCTGTTTCGCACGGCTCACCGAAGAGAAACTTAACAGCCCACATAAAATTGAACTGACAAAGAGGAGGATCAAACGGGCTTCCGCAAATTTTCGACGTTTTATAGAAACCATACTTACCATGCCCCCTTCTGATAAGAGCTATCCTTCGATAAGGCGCAGGGTGTCGCGGGCAATCATCAGTTCCTCGTTAGTTGGTATGACAAGCAGCTTTACAGGAGCGTCTGCTTGATGGATCGGCTTTTCCACTTCGCCTGACTGATTCTTCTCTTCATCAAGATGAATCCCCAGAAACCCGAGATTCTCGCAGATTGCGGTGCGGATGGACGAGGCATTTTCGCCAATCCCTCCGGTGAAAACCAGTGCATCTAAACCGCCGAGAACTGCCGCATAATTTCCGATATATTGTTTCACGCGATATGAAAACATCTGCAGCGCAAGTGCCGCTTGCGAATTGCCCTCGGAAACTGCCCGAAACAGGTCTCGGACATCTGACGCAACGCCAGAAATACCAAGCAGGCCGCTCTCACGGTTGAGGGTCTGATTTATCTCGTCCGCTGACATCTCTCCTCCTTCCATCAGGTGAAAAATGATCGCGGGATCAATGTCGCCGGACCGTGTTCCCATCATTAAACCTTCAAGTGGTGTTAGTCCCATGCTGGTATCAACCGACTTACCCTGATTGACCGCCGTGATACTACACCCATTTCCGAGATGACAGGTAATCAGCTTGAGCGCTGTCGGTGGGCGTCCGAGGATTTCTGCCGCTCGCGCTGAGACATATCGATGCGATGTGCCGTGAAAGCCGTATCGTCGAATGCCGTGACTGTCATAAAGGGAGTAAGGCAGCGCGTACATATATGCGTAATCTGGCATTGTTTGGTGGAACGCCGTGTCGAATACCGCGACGTGTGCGGCATTTGGGAGCGCTTGGCGGCAGGCGCGGATACCACCTATGTTATACGGGTTGTGCAGTGGAGCAAGTGGAACGCATTGATTAATCGCCGTTTCAACTTCGGGAGTGATTAAGACTGATTCGGCAAAGCGACTCCCTCCATGGACGACGCGGTGTCCAACGGCGATAATGTCATTGAGATTTTGGAGGACTCCCTTTTCTGCATCAATTAGTGTCTCAAAGATCGAAGGAAAAACCGCCTCATACTCCATCGCTGGAACATCGGTTTGATATATGGCACCATCATACCGTTCATAAGACAGACTTGGCGATGGGGAACCCAGTCGGTCGATTTGTCCCTTTGCCAGACATAGTTCGTCCGTCATCTCAAAGCATTGGTACTTAATGGAGGAACTGCCGGCGTTGATTGTGAGTATTATGGACATGAGGCGTAAAGCGTGATGCGCCGTGCGCAATGGGCGGTCGAACCCCTTGACCGTATAAACTGTTGCAAAATTCCGTCATCCTTACTGGATTGGTATGGGGTCAATTTTAGGATAACGGGAAGGCAAAGTCAAGTGGAAAGTTAGGCGTTGACACCGCGTTGCGGGGCGTGATACCATGATGATTCATAATGACAACTGACGACATTCTATCCGGGCTGCGAAATCGAACCGTTGGGCGACGGATCCACATCTACGATCAGGTAGGCTCAACGAACGATTTGGCACTCCAATACGGCATTGACGGGGCGCAAGAGGGAACACTGATCTTGGCGGAGAGCCAGACCCAAGGGCGGGGACGGCACGGCAGAAGGTGGCATGCGCCGCTTGGATCGAGCCTCCTTGCATCGGTTATCCTGCGGCACCGGCTCCGCGCGGATCAGGTGGGGCTGCCTAATCTCATCGGTGCGGTTTCCATCGCGACCGCGATCAACGAGTTGACCGATCTTACAACACGGCTCAAGTGGCCCAACGACGTGCTGATTCGGGGGAAAAAGGTGAGCGGCGTCTTGACGGAGTTAGAGTACGATCAAGATCGGCAGCCGTTTTTCGTCATGGGGTTCGGGGTCAATGTCAATACGACAGGGGCAGACTTGCCGGAGGAGCTACGCGCTTCCGCTACCTCTTTGAGAATAGAAAGTAGCCGGGAGATCTCGCGTGTCCTCCTTCTCCAAGCTATGCTGCATCGCCTTGAGGAAAATTATCTGTATTTGATATGTGGCGAAACTGATTCGATTATTGAGACCGCTAACAGGCTGTTGCATCTTTCCAGTGATTGGATTCAGGTTGAGACTGCCGGTAACGTCTTTCGAGGTCGGACGGAGGGGATCGATCGGGATGGTGGGTTGCTACTCAAAGATACAGATGGAAAACGACAGAAGTTTTTGGTTGGAGAGGTGCTCCAAACTGGTCAGGGAACATCGGGAAATTAGTAGACAATAGAAAGGATTTGATTATGGCTGTTGGAACAAAAAACAACGTTATCAAAGGATGTGGCGCGCATCATATTGCTGTGCATACACGCGATTGGGAGGAATCGCTTCGACTTTATCGCGATGTACTTGGCATGGAGATTATCGCAGAATTTGGACCGCCCGATCGCAAAATTCTGCTGCTGGATATGGGGGATGGCAGCCACATGGAGCTTTTCCAACCGACCGCGGACGGACCGAAACCGGGTGATCCCGCGCCGAACAACCCGGTGCACCACTTTGCATTAACAACAACCGACATCCATGGAGCGGTGGAACATGTCCGTGAGGCGGGGTATGAGATTACGGTCGAACCACGCGATGTTGACCTGGGTGGGTTACAGGTGACGATCGCTTTCTTCGCGGGACCTAACGGTGAAAGCGTCGAGTTTTTTCAAACCAACTAAAACCTGAGGGTCTATAGGAGCTATTCATGCAGGTTGAAATCGCCCGACATGCTCTTGACCGCGTGCCGTTGTCCATCATCTTCGACGACTCAACGGTGTTGGTCAACTTGAACTATTTCTTTATGCGCGATCGCAACCTTGTGGACGGGGAAAACCGTCGGTGGCAGGATGTGCCTGTCGTGCACCCAGAGTCATTTGTCCGTGAGTTTGCTGAGTGGTGTCTTGAACACGGTGTGCGGGGAAAGTTTAGCGTCGTTCCGTGTCCCGCTGCCTTGGGACGTATTGATGAAGGATTGCCCCTCTTTAGTAAGGCGCAGCAGGAGAGTTGGTTGCAGATGTGCCGGGAGGTAATCACGCTCGCCTACGACATCACCCCTGAAATGATTACGCATACGGTTGTCGTCGATCCGAAAACCTGCAAACCCCTGGAATCGGGGATATGGGAGCAGTACGATTGGAACAATCTGCCCGTTGATCAGGAAGAGTTGGTGGTTGACTATATTACCACCGCCTGCCAGATTCTGGAAAACGTCGGATTAACGCCTGAAGGGGTTACCTCCCCCGGCGGGTTCGGCAATCCGCTCGATTTCTACGCAAAAGTTGTCGGTATTGCAGCACGAGAGGTTACAGGCAATCCCACGCCCTACTTCTTCAAGCGGGTCTCTGGCGATGGTCCTGTCGAAACACCGGTTTGGTATGCAGACCGGGAGACGGGAACAGCGGTCGGCGAGATTATCGCTTCCACCGGTGACTGGACCGGTTCGTGGACCGGCTACGGCGAGGTCAATGTCGACAAGTATATCACCGCGGACTTGGCTGGCGGACGGCTCCCTGCTGTCATTGACGCCGGTGATCCCGCGGTGCTAATTAGCCACTGGCAGGGGTTTTATGGGCTGCATAACGATGACCGTCGCGGTTTCAACGCCTTCAAGACCGTCGTCCGTCGTTTGAAGGAGCGCGACCCGGACGGCGAACGGACGCAATGGCGCAAATGCAGCGAGATCACGAACTACGCCTGCGCTAAGGAGATGGCTGAAATTATGGTGGAGGAGAATAAGATTCGACTTGACCTGCCGGTATGCGTTCCCGATTTTACCCTCCGTTTGACCGGCGTTGATGTGCGAGGCGTTTCTGTAGATGGCGAAGACCTCGCTCGTGCTGGAAGCCGTGCTGCGTTCAAAAGCAACACTTTCTTTGCAGAGAACAACGTAACCTTTGTTGCGTTCAGTCCAACGCATCGCCAACCAGTTGTTAAAGTTCAAATTTAATCGAGAAATAGAAGTCGTGGGTAGAGAGATAGGATAGTTTGTTAGGCTATAGTCGTGGCTGGTAGTTACCTAAATATTTGGCAAAAGGGAGAAAATTGTGCACGGCTTGATAAAAGGCATAGTCTGCTGTCCACAATTCACCTCCTTCGATATCAGCAAGGGCAGCGTAAACACTATCATATACGCGTCGCTGATTTGCTTGTCTCGCAATTTGACGTGCTAGTGGGCGAACACCTGAAATCTGTTTGACTGTTACGGGCACGTTATCGAGCGCTGCTTCAGCGATATCCGCATCAGCTTGGGATATCCGCCCCGCCCAAACATGATAACGCAGAATGCCATCAAGTTCACTTTCCCACAATGGTGGTGCACAGATCTCAATTCCTGTACTCAACCACTCGTTGAGAAGTTCCCGTGCAATGTCGCTCAATTTTTCAGGTAATACCCACTTGGCAGACAGGCAGGCATCGAATATGATTTTACTCATTGTCTACATCACTTTTGCGGAGCCGAGTTAACACATCAACACTATCCTCAAGCTCACCGGAGTGAGTGCGAATTTGATTGCACACCGCTTCCAACTGAGCGATAATGCTTGTTGTTGAAGTTTGGCGGGTTTCTTGAGATGACTTGCTAGCTTTGGCATGATCCGATTTGGGGATCATCATGCTATCAAGCCCGCTTTTCGGAATTCTTACTGTACCTCCCACTTTGATGTGAGGCAATTTTTCATTCCAGATCCAACGCCGAATGGTTTGGGGGTTTACTTGAAACAGTTCTGCTACATCGGCTACCGTGAGATATTCACTATTCATGTTTATCGCCTCCTAAAGTTGGAGAATCTAAATAGAACAGAAAATCAGAAGCAATTTACCTATTATTGTCTATAATAATACTATTATTGTCCTAAAATGACAAGCCATATTTTCGATGACATCTTAGAAATTTATGTAATGATCAGGAAATTCAATCCATCAGAGCATTTGCATAGCTTTTAAGGTATGATGAAACCGTTGGAAAGGAGCCAATATCTATGAACATTTCGTTTAACAGCGCGCCCCTCCTGCTCACCGATGAGCAGATGCGTCAATACGTTGTCGATGGCTACGTTATGCTGGAACCATCCGTTCCCGACGAACTCCATGAAACCATCCGTCGAAGACTTGCAGAAGTCTTGGAGACCGGCGCTAATCCGGGGAACAACGTACTGCCGAGAGTGCCGGAGATGCGCCACATCCTCAATAGCCCTGAAGTGCGCGGTGCGTTGATAAGTGCGTTGGGCGAAGGATATATTGAGCATCCCCACCGCTACTGTCATCACATAGCACCAGTCACCGATCCAGATCCGGAACCGGAGGTCAGATTAGCCGCAAACTGCCACCAAGATTCATACACACCCTTGGGCAGACCCCGTCAGCACTACTCGCGTTTTGCTCGGATTATGTACTATCCACAGGACACGCCGATTGAACTGGGACCGACCCACGCCATCCCCGGCACACAATTCCATAAAACCTTGACCGATGAAGACCGGGCGCAAGCCATTCCAATGGTAGGCAAAGCGGGGACGGTGTCGCTGACGCACTTCGACGTGGGTCATGCCGCGGGTGTCAACCTCCTCAATCAGCCCCGCGATATGGTGAAGTTCATTTATGTTCGGGCGTCGGAGCCTACCGCACCGTCGTGGGATTGTCAAGATCTCCAGTGGCGGAACCCGGTGGCTATCGAAACACCCCACAATCTGGAATTGGTGTGGTCTCACATGTGGGATTGGTTGTGTGGCAAACGCGACCGCTATGAAAGTTTCCGAAGCAATGGGGTTCAATCGACGAAAAATGGTTTGACCCAGTATATCGCCGCTTTGGGGAAGGATCGAGATTTAGCTGACCGATTGAGAGCAACTTACGGTTTAGCGGGGCTTGGCTCCGACGCTACAGAAGCGATCCCTGACCTGATCGCCATGCTGGAGAATGACCATCAAGCGGCGCGGGTCGCTGCGATCTATACGCTTGGTGCGATTGGGCAACCTGCCATTGACCCGTTGATGGAAAGTTTGAACGAAGCGGGTCGTCGAGAGGCTGCACACCCAGTCCCGGAACCTTGGAACGAGGGTGCAATCTCAATGGAGGATGCAGCGCACGCTTTGGCTGCTATTGGAGCGCCGGCTGTTCCTGCACTGACCGGGGCGCTTGAATCTTCGAGCGAATGGGTCCGCATTAATGCCAGTTTTGCGTTGGGTGAATTGGATTCCCATGCAGCGAGTGCGGTCGCTAAACTGACATCGCGTTTAGGCAATGATTCACACCGCGTTGTACGTACGGCGACGGACGCGCTGGGAAGTATCGGTCAGAATGTCCAGACGTTTATTCCACACGTTAGCCGCTTGCTGACGGAAGATCGGGGGGACTGGCATGAGGAGGAGCGGCGTGGATGGTCAATCCGGGATCAAGTTCGGATGAATGCGGCGATGGCATTTACACGGTTAGGAAAAGATGCTGCGGGTGCTGAGGATGTTCTGTTTCACGCGATGGATGATCCGTGCGGGCATGTGGGTGCTTTTGCCATGGATGCCTTGAGGCGCATGGATTCACCTGCCGCTCGGCAAGCGGTTATGGCGTACCTGGAAGCCCAACGTTGGGATGAATCTATCACGGCGGATAGACAGTTTTAGGTGGTGCTGACGAACCTATTTCATTGAGGAAGATTCATGACAGTCGCAGATGCGTCAACGAAACAGATTGAAACGTATGTATCGCAATTGAGAGAGGTGGGTTGGTGCGTGGTGGAGCGGGTTATCCCTGAAAATGAGGTGGACGCTATTCGTCAGCATGTGGAAGACGCCCATCTGGAGGCCACAGCCGACTATGAGGCAGCCGGTGGTGCGCTTGGTCGCCAAACGGACAAGGACGGGGGTCCTGGGAAAAACGTCATCGCCTACATTCAGCCGTTGGCGCCCTACTTGGCAGAGAAACGGGTGCTTGGCGTAATCAGGACAATGCTTGACCCGCACGTGCGGATCGCACAAACCGAGTTTAAGACTCGCCCACCGAATGACGATAACAAGATGTATCGTTCTTACCATTCGGATTGGCCCCACGACCTGTCGGATCGGGATAGAGCCGGTGCCGTCCGTCAGCCGTTTCCCAACGTTACGATGGGACTGACAACGATATGGCTGCTCTCACCATTTGGTCCTAAAAGCGGTGGTACATGGGTGGTGCCGGGAAGCCACCGCGATCCGCGCAATCCGAGGGGACCGGAGGACGGAATTGATGAATTTAAGCCTATCCCCGGCGAAATGCAGGCATCCGGTCCTGCCGGCAGTGTGGTGATAATAGATAGTCGTATTTGGCATTCAAATGCTGCCAATCCCAGCAATAAACCGCGAGTGGCGATTGTGGTGCGTTATGTGCCGTGGTGGGTGAGTGTGGAGTTCGGTGGTCGCAACAATGCAATCGTTCCACGACAGGTCTACGAAGCGTTCCCGGAGGAGGTGAAACCGCTGTATAGGCACCGAGTCGACGGGGTGACGAACAGCATCTCTTGAGGGCGGAAGTTACCTTTGGTTCAGCGATAACGAGGTCGATTTGAAACGTAGTGCGGTCAAGGGAGCAGCTGAAAGAAAGGATGCGATTATGAGAGAGAATAACGAGGGCAGACTTGCCGGCAAGGTCGCCATTATAGCCGGTGCTGGCGGAGGTATGGGACGATCTACACCCCTGTGGTATGCAGCAGAAGGCGCGAAACTAATGCTCGTAGCGCGCAGATCGGAACCGTTGGCGGCGATGGTTGCGGACATTGAGGCGAGGGGCGGTGAGGCGGACTATGTGACCGCGGATCTCACCACTGTTCAAGGCGGTGGTAAGATGGCGGAGGCCACCATAGAACGGTGGGGACAAATAGATATACTCTTCGACAATTTGGGAGACGCCGCTGCGAGTGGCTTACGGTTGCATGAAACCGATGAGGAAGCGTGGAAGTACTTGGTGGACATCAACCTGCACACCGGTTATATGTGTGCGCAGGCGGCGATCCCGAAGATGCAGGAGCAGAAACGGGGTTCGATAGTCTTTGTTTCGGCTGCAGGCGAAACCCGTCAACGTGCCAACGCCGGGTATGGTGCAGCAAAATGGGGACTTATAGGACTCACCCGTAGTCTTGCCCGTCAATACCGCGATGATGGGATTCGAGTCAACTGTATCTGCCCCGGCGGTATCGGCGACACACGTGGCGAGGAGGATGCGGGATTACCACCGCATGAGCTGGTTCGTGGGGGGCATCCGGCTGACATTGCGATGGCGGCAGTCTTTCTGGGGTCGGATGAATCCGCATGGATTAGCGGCGTCAATGTTGACATTGACGGCGGCGAGTCCATGATGTAAATGGGGTTTGGTAGGTCGGGCAAGATGCCCGACCTACGGATGTAGAGGATTGATTTTTATTGCGGTTCAGCCGGAAAACGGTGCGATCGCTTTGCTCCGCAGATAATCGACATTCATCTCGATTCCCAAACCGGGGCGGTTGGACAGATGTAGACAACCGTCTCTGACATCCAACGGATGGTCGATCAACACATCATAGGCATTGAGCTTGGCGCGACTGGTCTCCAATTTGTAGAAATTTGGGACGGTCATCATCGTATGTGCGCCAGCCAGCACGTTGATGGGTCCGCTTGCATCGTGCGGGGAGATCGGCACGTAGTAAGCCTCCGCCTGCGTTGCGATCTTCTTCAACTCTGAGATACCACCCGCCCACGTCACATCTGGCATGATATAGTCCGCGAGTTCGTTCTCAAGAACTGCCACGAACTCATAGCGGGTCTGGAGCCGTTCACCGACACAGATTGGCACGCTGACATTCTGTCTGACCTGCTTCAATGCGTGGTAGCTTTCGACGGGCACCGGTTCTTCAAACCAGCCGATGTTGTAAGGCTCCAACCTTTTCGCAAGTCGAATCGCTGTCGCCACATCGAATCGACCGTGGCAGTCGATAAGAATTTGAATGTGAGGTCCGACCGCCTCCCGAATTGCAGCGATTACATTCGCCCCCTGTTCCTCCCCTGCGGCGTCCATCTGCCCACTCAGATAGCCGTTGGCTTCTTCCGGGTGGTGAGGGAACGGGTCGGTCTTCAACGCGGTGTGACCGGTTTCTGCAATCGCCTTGCAATGTGCTGCCGCACTCTCCGGATCTTTTCCGCCCCCTGGATGGGTGTAAAGGGATATCGAGTCCCGAACGGGACCGCCACCAACCAGTTCATAGATTGGTAATCCCAACTGCTTGCCGCGAATATCCCACAACGCGATGTCGATGGCACTGACGATGTTTGAGGTGGCACCGCGGGTTCCCATATACGTGAACGCTCGGAAAACCTTGTTCCATATCGTCTCAATACGGCTTGCGTTGTCGCCTTCAATCAGACTGCTGGTCTGTGCAAGCATGGCGCAGACTGCTCTGTTGGCTACCGAGGAAGTGCCGGTAATTTCGCCCCAGCCCGTAATCCCTGCATCTGTTGACACTTCAACGAAGACATACTCCCGTTCTCTGTCGGGACGGTCGCCGGCGGTGTCTAAGTAAGGCGCTGATGATTTAACGAGCCACGGTGTGACTCCAGTTATCTTCATTATTTCTCCCCTATTTTTCTCTTGCTGCTACTTCGCTCCCGCAGCAAGGCTTTTGAACTCAGCAGCACCGGCAGCGATCCATCCCCCAACACTGGTGAACAGGAAGCGGACACCGGCCGCAGCGTATTTCGCAACGTTGTCATTATTAGCGAGTGTACCGGCGACACGCCCAGCGTCTTGGATGCGAGCTAATGTATCGTCAATTATGCCTAACACTTCGGGATGCTGAAGTTCACCGATGTGCCCCATCGAGGTCGCCAGATCTGACGGCGCGACAAAGAACACATCAATATGGTCTACCGTTAGGATCTCGTCCAGGTTGTTGACGGCGACGATGTCTTCAATAAGAATGATCAGCAGTGTCTCATCATTAGCAACTTGGAGGTAATCGGGAACGGCGTACCCCTGCCGGCTGGTGTACATGCCCCGGTAGCCGATAGGTGCGAACTTGCCCCCGTCGACAAGGTTCTGCGCCTCTTCCTTCGTGTTGACGTGCGGGACGACAATGCCTTGCGCTCCTCGATCGAGGGTGCGATAGATCAGTCCCTGATCGTTCTGGTTAATGCGAACGACAGAGGTCATCCCCCAGATATCGCATGCACGGGTGAGGTTGCCGAGTTCGGCAGCGTCCACAGGACCGTGCTCGCCTTCCAGCCAAACACCGTCGAAGCCGTTAGGTCCGAAGGCATCGATGTCGTCGGGGTGCGTCATACCACCAGCTACATAGACGGTATCACCTGCAGCCAATTTATGCTTAATTCGATTCGGTCTAAGTTCCATATTATATTCTCCTTACTGTTGTTAGTTAGTATGGGGCTTGTAGAATGAATGTCTGAATCAGGACTTTCAGAATCAAAGAACTAACAGGATTATACTCTGAAAATCAGGGGATTGTAACGAGTTTGTGTCCCATAACGATCGATTCATGACTCTATTTTGCTGTCATCTGGCTCCTGTATAACCTTTTCCGGTGGTAACTTTTTGTGCAAGGCGTTTAACCTCTGGATTGGGATCGTAGAGCGCGAGTTCAAAAATCCGTCGGTGTTGGCTTACATCCAGTGTCGGAAGCAGAGCGGCTGTTTCAAGGCGCACACACGCTTCATGGTCTTTCAGACCTCGCTCAAACCAGCGGCGAGCATCTTCGACGGAGTGCTTGGCAAGTGCAGCAATCGCTGCGCCCCGAAGCCGCTTATCTTGAGACTCAGCGAACGGCAGGATGACCTCTGGGTCTCCATCGTCGCATCGTACAATTGTTTGTAAGGTGGCGATGCGAACGTCGAGTGACTCATCCGAGAGCAGCAACGTACACCAGTCGTAGAGATCTTCGGTCCCAATCCGTGCCAGCGTTTTAAGACCGCGGATGCGTCGTTTCGGTTTCGCGGCGGCGAGGTCATCGAGTGCGTTTTCCTCCCGT
This sequence comes from Candidatus Poribacteria bacterium, assembly GCA_022826645.1. Taxonomy (GTDB): domain Bacteria; phylum Poribacteria; class WGA-4E; order WGA-4E; family PCPOR2b; genus PCPOR2b. The sequence continues at coordinate 7,052 of JAJDUM010000001.1, read as the reverse complement.
GAACTGACCGGCTCTAGCGGTGCGGTTGTTTCAGATTCGACCGGTTCGGGAAAACAGTCGAAACGCAAATCTTCGGGCGTAATCTCGACCCCTTCGAAAAAGTCGGGCAGCCATTGCTGCAGCTTCTGTGATAGTTCGTCCGGACGGATGGTGCTGCCGGTGCCGGAGGAGGTGCGATTCTCCATCCAACGCGACAGGCGATCTATTCCGGGGTGACGGGGGCTGATGCCTTCGTAGGATTTACGCCCCAGCCTCTGATTCACCCACTTGGCAATCTGTTCGGGTGAGTTGAGTAACTCTACCGTAAGATGTGAGCGTATTACAGTCGGTGGGACACGCCCTCGGATTGCAATAACTCCCCCACCGCGCATAACCAGTTTTTTTCCAAGGCGGTTATACAGCTCTTGGATATCAATATCACAGGCAAGGACGAACGGTGAGCTGCTCGTTCTACGCGCCTTCTGCTTGGCACGGCCTTGAGCATACTGCTTACTCGTGGTGAACCAGACTGCCCCCTTTCGTGGGAGAAAGCCGACCTCAGCGATTCTAATCGCATTCCGCAAGGTTGTGCCGTGATAGTAGTTCATAGTGGGTCCCGCCTATGCTTGAGATTCAGGTAGAATCCTTTTATGAAGCGTAAATTTCATCACCAACTCCTCATCTACCTTGCATCTGCATAACCTTTCCCCACAGTGAGTTTTTCTGCAAGGTGCTTGATTGAAGGGTTGGGATCATAGAGCGCAAGTTCAAAAATCCGCCGATGCTGGCTTATCTCCAGTGTTGGAAGCAGGGAGGCGGTTTCAAGGCGTACACACGCTTCACGGTCTTTCAATCCTCGCTCGAACCAACGGGGCGCGTCTTCGGTGGAATGCTTGGCAAGCGCAGCAATCGCTGCTGCCCGAATCCGTTTGTTTTCAGATTCAGCAAACGGTCGGATCGCCTCCGGATCTCCTTCGTCGCACTGAACTATTGTTTGTAAGGCAGCAATGCGGACCTCTACTGACTCATCTAAGAGTAGCAGCGTGCACCAGTCGTATAGATCTTCATGTTCAAGCTGTGCCAGCAGTTCAAGACCGCGGATGCGTCGTTTCGGTTTCGCGTGGGTAAGGGCATCAAGTGCATTTTCCTCCCGTGAATCGACCGGTTCTAGCGAAGGGTCTATCTCAAATTCAACAAGTTCAGGAGAATAGTCGAAGCGTAGATCTTTGGGTATGATCTTGATCCTTCGAAAAAAATCGGGTAGCCATTGCTGCAGCCGTTGTGACAGTTCCTTTGGACGGATAGCCTTGTCTGTGCCGGCGTTCATGCGGTTCTCCACCCAACGCGACAACCGATCTATTCCGGGGTGGTCCGGACTAATGCTCTCATAGGATTCACCTTGGAGTATCTGGCTGACCCACTTAGTAATCAGTTCGGATGAGTTTAGTATCACCGTTGGTGGGACACGCCTCCTGATTGCAAGAAATCCCTTGCTGCGCATAACGAGATGTTTTCCGAGGCGGCTATACAAATTTTGGACATTAATGTCGCAGGTGAAGACAAACGGTGAGCTAGCTACTTTACGCGCTTTTTGCTTAGCACGACGTTCGGCACGGTGCTTACTTGTCGTGAACCAGACCACACCCTTCCTTGGCAGAAAGCCCATCTCAGCAATTTTAATCGCATTCTGTAAGGTTGTGCCGTGATAGAAGTTCATAACGCCCTCCTTTACCTATGGCTTCATCTTGGGATTCAGGTGGAATCTTTTTACCGATTGGGGCTTTAGCCCGTAAGGTCCAAGCCCCAATAGATCGGGATTAAGAAACATTTATGCTTGGGATATAAGTTTCACTTCAGCATTTTTTGTTGATTTTGTGGGTGAAATATGTTGTAATCCTTTTGTGCTTGTGGGAGAGATCAGCGCCATCGTACGTCCGATGAAAAGGAGACTGAAAGAGCTTACCGTAGAAGCCTTCGGGACTTCCAGTACCGTTTCAACCATTGACCCGATGAAAAGGGGACCAAGATACTGGGCATTAACGATGAGGCACCATAGGAAATACTCGCCTTTGTCGGGTTGATCAGACAGCATTAGAAAACCGACGGGTGTTTCAGCCGCATAGATTGCACGAAACCACGCCTCCGCGGAGAAATGGGCTTCTGCAATCGAGACCGCGTTTGAAGCGACAAACTGCTCCTGTTCTTTGGTTACGCGAAGATTCAGGATGGAATTGACTGTTTCCTGTGTAACCTCACGCAAAGTAACTGTAGCCTCAATGCCAAGCGACGTTTTGGAATCGGGCATTCTACTGTTTCCTGTTTGTTTGGCTGTGCTGAATCTGAACAGTTGGCAAGTACGGCGATCGCATCACTGCACCCTAAATGATCGAAAGCGCAGCGAATAACGCTTTGATATATCCAACCGAATATGCCAATCCGTCATCGCCCTCCATGCGAGGGATATGGTCCGGGTTTAGGCAGCCGTCAAATCCAATCTTATCCAGTGCGAGGACGATTTTGAACATATTCATGTCGCCGTCGTCAAGGAGGACCTCCTCAAAAGCACCGGCTGTCGCAAGGCTCCCTCGTACATTGCGTAAGTGAACCATAAAAATTCTGCCTTTACGCCCGTAGTTATTTATCTCGTCGAGAACGAGGGGTGTGCTGCCTGCCTCGCCTCTGGTACCGCAGCAGTAGAGATAGCCAACATTTCTGCTGGGAAAGGCGTCAATCACGCGATGGAATCCCAGACTGCCCAAGGGTGTGTCGGGGTTCGGGGTATCAGAGGGATGGATGGCGAGTTTGATATCGTATTCTTCGGCGATGGGGACGAGCTGCCCGTACACCTCGCAGAAACGCTTCCACCATTCTTCGAGCTCCTCAAAGTTTGGCGTTTCGGGAGGATTAACCGTCAATCCACGGCTCTCTCCGCGCGATAGGTAGCCGCCGCGATGCTCGGAGTTGTAACGGGTCATGATTTCGTTGAAGGTATCGCCCCAGAATCTTTGCCGTGCGATGGGGACGCCTGCCTCTCCAAAAACCCTTAAAGCATTGCAGGTGTTTTCCAGTTCTTTCTCTGCGCCGGGCAGCCCTTTCATGAATGTCTCGGTGACGTCGGGCAGGGTCACACGGTTGATGTCGAGCCCCCAAGAACGGATTCGCTTCCTAATCTTGATGACTTCATCCAGATCTGGATAGCCCTGTTCTTCGACGCCGGGGAAGGACTGACCGCTACCAAAGTCGATGCAATCTGCGCCTAACTGTGTAACCTGCTTCAGATAACTGTCCGAGAGACCTCCGTCCCAGACGGATATTTTCATCATTGTTGTTTCCTCCAGTTTATGAAGTGTAAAACATCAATCACACCTGTGAGTTTATGATTCCGACACAGCGACGCCCCATTTATATTTCGCCACGGTCTACCCTCAATCCAGCGGCGAGACTTACCTGCGTTCCCATGCACACATTGGGGATATCGACATGTTCAGGGATGTCTGTTTCTCTGTGGTAATTTGGATCGACATAAGGGAATGAACCCAGATTTGCCACCGCTATCGGATAACCCGCGTTGATGTAAGAGCCGTCATCATCGCCGGGGGATTGTTGCTGAAATTTACTTTGTATTAATCCGATACCGTAAATTTTGTTCACATCAACCATCAGATCGGCAAAACGCTCACCTTCCGGTTTCGTGTAGAGGGTTACGTTTGTCCGACGTCCCGCATCAATGTCCGCCTGCGACTTGCCCCCCAGAGAATCCAGATTGAAGATAGCGACCAGATTATCTCCTCGCGCTTTCGCGTTTTGCGCCGCTGTCACACTGGTCCAGGGCTTATGTTCTTCATTACAGAACAGAAACCAGATAGACCGTTGGGAAGGGTAATCCTTCAAGACACGGGCTATTTCCATCGTGCCCACCGTGCCGGCTGCGTTATCATACGCCCCGGGGGAATCCACCCAGCTTTGGGAATCCTTATGTGAAAGGAACAGGATAATCTCTTCGGGATAAACGGAACCCTGCTTTTTCGCATAAAGGTTATAGGCGGTATACCAAGGAGCATCGGAAGCCGGCGGAGCGTACTGATGTGCTTTCGGCTTAGAGCTATCGCAACCAAATGGTTGGACCTGAACCCCCTCTTTCTCCACCGGATATCCCCACGATTCCAGGTTCCGTTGGATAAAATCGTCGGCTTCGTACAAAGTGTTTTTAGCGTGACCGGGGATCGTATGGTTCAACTTGCGATAGGGCAAAGGTGCTTTCGACAGATAGAACAGATTGCGCCTTACCTGCTCCGGGTCCACCTGCTTGATCTGGTCTGGAATAATGTCTCGTGCCATGCTTGTGGTTCCTTTCTATACGCGCTAACGCGACCACCTTATTTTAGGCGATAACTGGATAAAGTGAAAGAAAAAAATCGACTTCCTAAAAAAACGGACACAGTATGATATAATAAGCGGAGCTTGAAAAGATAATCGTGGGAAGACATGGAAAATTGTAAGACCCAGCGAAGGACAAACTGTGAAAGTCATAGGACAAATCTCTCAAGATAACGGGACCCATAGCTACTGCCCCAAATGCTGGAGTGAATACATCCAATCTTATGCGACTGAAGGCAGGGAATACTATCGGTGTGACCGTTGTGGGTATGATGATAGCCGTCTCATCATGTTTTATCCACAAATGCGTTACCGCATTTTGCCCGATGGTGAGTTGCTGCACTATTCCGTGGGTGCGGTTATCGAATGGGAGGGGAAGATTCTCTTATTCCATCGCAGATTATTTCCGTTTCGATATACAATTGTCGCTGGGCATTGGGATCTGGACGATGAGACGCCGGAGACTGCGGTTGCTCGCGAGGTAGCGGAAGAAGCGGGAATTGAAGTCCACCCTGAAAAGCCTCTGTTCGTGGAAACACTAAAAGAGCCGTGTCGCCGCGGCGCAGATTTCCACGAATGGCGATTATACCGGGCGACAGTAGATTACAATACGGCGACACTGTCCGACGAAGCGGATATCATCGGGTGGTACGCCCCTCATGAGATAAGGGCACTTGATCTAACAATTCCGACTGAACATTTTCTAAAGAAGCTAAGGATTATCTGAGGAGATGCTGCTGTTATAGGTCGCCGATGCAGAACACCGTGTTCTTTGCTTCTAAGCTAACGATTTCGGAATAGTGATACACTTGGGTAACTTCTGCTCCATCTTCAATAATTGGGGTTGGTTTCTCGATAACAAAATCAGCGAAGTGGGGGGCGTTGAAGGCGACGTAGGCGAGGCTGAACGCCTCAATCTGTCGATCATAGCGCTTTGACAGGTCTGGAAATGGGACAATCCCTGTATCGACTTGGTAGATGTCAGCGTTTTCATCTATGTTCATCGTTTTGACCGGGCATTCGATGATTGCCCGCTGATTTGTACTGGCATCCCATATCTCTGTGTGGGTCACGATGGGCAGGCTTTTTCGCGTGGCTTCAAAAATGGCTGCGTTACTATCAAGAACTTGCACTGGCGACGCCTCTTGGATATCGAACAGGGGACCTCCCCACCATTCATGCGCCGGTCTATACTCGACGTAGTTATCGTTACGATAGGCATGTCGTCTGAATACCGCTGAGTGTTCTTCTCCAAAAACTGGGAGGAAATCATAGTTTGGATTTAGGAAAAGATCTTTCTGTGCGAAGGTGTCTTCACTCTTACACGAACCACACTGGTAATAGTCGTTGAAACTTCCATCTGTGTCATCTATCATGCGGCATCGAGATTCGACCCAAAATCGGGGCGCATTTCCATTGCCGACAGAGTTGATAAAAGAGAGTCCATAATCAAGGCAATTCATTGGTATGTCCTTTCGGTGCAGTTGAGAGATAAGAATACGTTTTTACTGTATCAACTACCAGTGATGAGCCTTTCCATTCCAATCGGCGGACGGCTTCCGACTGTTGCGGGACCCACAGCGTGACGCCGCCGTAGGCAATCGAGGCAAGTTATCCTACACGCGGTTTCCACTGGAAACCAGCAATCGTCCTCTGATGGTCGGGATATTCGCGAACAAGATCGCCGACAGCGTTCCAGAGTTTCAGCTTACGACCAGCGGCAGAGGCGAGTATCGGTTTTTTACCGCCGCTCCAAGCCAGGTGCTCAATCCATGCTGCGCCCCCGGAGGTTTCTCAATAAATAGATGCTTGCCAGCGTTAAGGCAATCCAAGGCGGGTTGCAAAATCCACTTTTCGTTCATGACACAATAGACGACATCTAAGTCCAGTGTGTCCAGCATCTTCCGATGGTCTGTGAAGGTGTTTGGGAACTCATATTTCTGGGAAACTTGTGCGAGTTTCTCCTCATCCAGTTCACAGGCACCGAGCATCTCAACGTCATCTTCCAGACGATTTACGCTTGGATAGTGTGCGCCTTGGCTGCGTCCTCCTGCACCGATAAATCCTGCTTTGAGCATTGTGACCTTTCTCCTTCGTCTTAATGTTCGCTAAATTTCGTAGGTCAGAGTATCCGTACTTTAGCACAAGACTGAATTGATTGTAAGAAATTTTTCGGGTATCGGAGAGCCTTGCGAAAATTTGGAAAGGCTCAGGGACGGTTATAAATCGAAAAGTTTGATTCTCTCAATCTTGTATGATATTCTTAATACTGAGATTTTCTTGAAATGGACCGGGACAACCCAGACAGTTGGTATCCCGATCCACCGCGCGGGAGCATCATGGTGGAGATTTATCAACACCAAGCGTTGTGGGACAACCGCCAATATCCGCGCGTCCATCAGGCGTTTTCAGAGATTTGGGAGACGGAGAAACTCTGGGTTAGTTTTGATCGTGCGAGTATGAATCCGCCTGAACGTCCGGATTGGAAGTTCACCCGTGCTTATTTACATTGGGATATGTCGTTGGATGATATGCCGGTACGTTTGAAGGTGCAAGGCGTTTTGTATCTGGTGGATGCGCCAGAAATAGTGTAAGGAGAGTCGCCTCATGACAGATTTATTGGCAGCACGCGCACAGATGGCGATGTCGCTCGCATTTCACATTATTTTTGCGGTGATCGGTATAGCGATGCCGCT
>JAJDUM010000059.1 GCA_022826645.1 Candidatus Poribacteria bacterium | reverse complement strand
ATGATATAATGAAAATGACTTTGCCCAAGACCAGATTAATATAATGGATTTTTGACCCGATTCTGATTGTGAGTGCGACTACTTGAGTGGAGGATGCAAAATGAAAAAGTATCGAATCCCTTCTGTCACCCTATTTCTAATTGGACTAGTAACCATTGGGACGGCATGGATACAGTCCCCGTCCCAAGCCACCGGTGAAAATTGGCCCCAATGGCGTGGCCCCTACCAAACCGGCGTTAGCGACGCTAAGAACCTGCCTACCACATGGAGCGGAACGGAAAACATCGTTTGGAAGACAGCGCTGCCTGCATGGAGTGGTGGTACGCCGATTGTGTGGGGCGATAAAATCTTTCTGACTTCGCCTACACAGGGAACGGGTGAGGTCACAACACAACCACCAGAGCCGCGACGGGGGAGAAGAGGACGGCGTGGAGGTCGGGGAGGCGGACGTTCTCCCGGCGGGGATGAACTGCTGCTCCTATGTATCTCTCGGACGGGTGGGGACATCCTCTGGCAGCGCGAATTGGACACCGGAAATCAACTGCACCGCAAGGGCAACGATTCGTCGCCCTCCCCGGTTACGGACGGGGAACATGTCTGGGTCGTCACTGGCACTGGTGCTGTGGCAGCCTTCGACATGGAAGGTAACGAGGCATGGAAGATAAATCTTCAGGACGATTACGGCAGATTTGGTCTTATGTGGGGATATGCTTCCTCGCCATTACTGTATAAAGGGACACTCATCATTGAAGTACTTCACGGATATAGGACGGATGATCCGTCCTATATTGTCGCTTTCAATGCTGCTACGGGGGAGGAAGTGTGGCGACAGGAACGACCTACGGACGCTTTTGCCGAATCACCTGATGCTTACACGACACCTGCCTTACTCAAATATAACGGTACTACGCAGATTGTCATTTCGGGGGGGGATTATGTGACTGGACACGATCCGGATACAGGAACAGAGATATGGCGGTCTGGGGGATTGAATCCACATCAGGAAGGGAATTACCGGGTTGTAGGCTCACCACTTGTTGTGGGAGGGATCATTTACGCGCCGACTCGGAAACGACCGTTGTTAGCCCTTCGGGCAGGCGGCACTGGCGATATAACGGACAGCCATCTGCTCTGGAAGTGGGAGGGTGCCGGTGCACCTGACGTCCCGACACCTGTCTGTGATGGCACCCATTTCTATATGGTGGACGATAGGGGATTAGCAACCTGCCTTAACGCAAAGACAGGTGAGGTGGTCTGGGGACCGGAGCGTACGGCACAAGGAACTGTCAGCGCTTCGCCAATCCTTGCGGATGGCAAGCTCTACATCACCAACGAGTACGGGGTGACAACGGTCGTAGCTGCAGGTCCCGCGTTCAAGATCTTGGCGACCAATGAACTGGATGGCAGCTATACTCTGTCATCGCTTGCCGTATCTGGATCCAATCTTTTCATACGGACCGGGACGCATTTGTACTGTATCGGGACTGAATAGGATGATTGAAATCCAATCTTTGGTGCAATTGAGCCTCACCGATCTGAACCGGATCGCAAGTGGCTATTTTTCTGACAGAAAATATGCGGTCAGTCACACAGAAACGGAGAGTTGTGTTTCATTTGACCTACAACTTGTTACCCTTGACACGCCGCATATCAAAAGATTTCATTACAACAATGAGATCTTGCAGCAATACAACGCGCTACTCAAAACTGGCTATTCGTTTGGAGCATACGACGGCAATCTGCTTGTGGGGTTTGCCATTGCTGAAGTACACCGATGGAATCGCAGCTTAACTGTCCATGAGTTTCATGTGGTCGAAACACATCGCGGTCAGGGTATCGGCAAACGATTGATGGACCGTGTCGTAGAGCAAGCAAGTCGTGGGGGTTTGCGGATAATTGCCTGTGAGACGCAGAATACGAACCCTACCGCTATCGCTGTCTATCGTAGACTGGGATTTAGAGTAGAGGGAATTGATGTTTCCTTCTACTCGAACCACGATTCTGCCGAAGGAGAGATAGCAATTTTTATGAAGCGAAGACTCTGCACTACGTTGTAGATTGTTTTAGTTATCAAATCGTACTACGGATAAATCAGATGTCCTTTCCGCTCCGTCCGGGTGCGGTAGAGGCAACCCCCTGCAGTCACGTAGAGGGTTTGCAGGTCTGCATCTCCAAAGGTGCAGTTTGTTGGTTGGTCGCTCGGAATTGGGTGTGTTTCCAGCACACGACCGTTCGGTGCGAAAACATAGATCATGGGACCCGGTCCGCTCTGTTCCCAGCCTGCTGTCGCAACGATATTCCCTTCCGTATCAAGACACATCCCATCAATCCCGCGATGTGGGAAGAAGTTGTGCAGCACTTCGCATTCTCCGACTGTTCCATCATCGTTGACAGGATAGCCGCGTAACTCCCGCTTATTGTCGCCGTAGTGGCTTTGGGCGACGTAAAGCCACTTCTGGTCCGGCGAAATCAGGAGTCCATTCGGCTTCGTCGTGTCGTGCGTAACCCGGTTGATCTCCCATGAGCCCTCCGACTGCGGATCTAGACGAAATACAGATTCGTGTCCGAGTTCCATATCGTCAAACTTCTCACCGTAACGCGGGTCGGTAAACCAGATCCGTCCTTGGGCATCAAAAGCAAGGTCATTTGGGCTGTTGAGACGTTTCCCTTCAAAACGGTCCGCTATCACATCGGTTGTACCATCCGCGTTGTAGCGCACCATCCGCCTGCCTCCACTTCCGCCCTCGCAGGCGTACAGGTGTCCTGTTTTATCGAACATCAGACCGTTTGCCTCATTTGTTCCTGTACGGAACTCTGTGCATTCGCTGCTGCTCGGATCATAGCGCATGATGTGGTTGTTCGGAATATCGGTAAATAGCACGGCTTCCCCATCCCATGCGGGTCCTTCTGTAAAATCATAGGGTCCTGCGACCAATTCAAAATCCCAACTCATAGTTTGCCTCCTGAAAAATGATATAATGCAGTGGCTGTTATAGCACGGATTCGCAGTCTAAGTCAAGCGGAGAGTTCACTGCTTTTTTCGTTGGAAAGTCCATGAATTTCGGTTATAATAACGCAAGTTACGGCATACGGCGTCCCGATAAAATCGGGATTCAAAGCAATATGCCTACTACTATACGGGCAATTTCTTAGGAGGAATATTACAATGGCAGTTCTAAGACACGTTGCATTGCGAGTGAAGAACAAGGAAGAGACACGCCGGTTTTATGAGCTGATTGGATTCAAATTTGTTGGATATAGGGGTCCAGATAGTAGCAGCAGTATTGACCTCACCGATGGGACCCTCAACATGACAATCCTCCAGTACGAGGGCAAAGAACGGCAACCTTTAGAGGAGCTTTCTGAGTTTATGCACATTGGGGTCATTGTGGAAGACTTGGCGGATATCTACAAAAAACTCCTGGATAGTGGCGCCGATCTGTTGCGTGATGATGTCAAACAACGGAATCTGATTGATTGGGAAAAACCACCGACGCGATCTTTCAAGGTCTCCGATCCGGATGGCAACGTGATCGACATCACGTGTGCACAGGATGAGTGGCGTGGGGTTAGCGTCTAAATAGTGCCGACTTTTTGAGCAGGTTCGTTAGTGTATTGGTTCATTAGGATCGGCTTGGGTTCCACGGTTCCTGTTCAACCCAACCTGCGTTTTTGCCTTTTAAGCAGATCGGTTGGATGCCGCGCTTCCATCGCTATTAAAGGAGGCTGCGAATGTGCCAATCTGCATTGATAATTCGTTCTGCCCGAACCTCAACCTTCATCTGGAACGGGTTAGGGAAATTGATTGTTATATGCGTATTCGCGCTCTGCGGATCTTGTGCTCAAGTTGGTACAGAGGTTTCCCAACCAGAGGTCCGGTTTGAGCCAATTGAATCTTGGTTAGACGAGCACGTTGAGTCATTTGAATACAACGATATGCCAATTAGTGTTCTGATTGGGCATATTTCATATCACATTCCTATATGCTTTGAAGGCGTCGAATTTCGTGAAGATCAGGTCAAATGGATTCGTGATCAGCGAGGGCACGTTACAAACGTGATCATGTATCCGCCCAAGTATAATGTATCATTCCAAAATATCTCCTATCAGACGCTAATAGACGAGGTTATTGGGCTAGACAACACCCTCCAATGGAAAATCACCTCAAATGGCGTGATTAACGTTTTCCCACGAGGGGATAGAGATAACGAGTATAGCAATTCAATACTTAATTCCATTATTCCGGAATTGGATGTTGAAAATGTCGAACTATTACATTTATTGTCTGGACATCCATTCGGACGGACGTTAGACGGAAAGCATGGGTTGTCATGGGTTCATTTTGTTAAGGGACAGGATCTTACAGGTACGAAAAAAATCTCAGTCCATCTAAAGGCTGCAACAATTCGAGAGTGTCTCAACGCTATTGTAAAATCCGCAGGCGACAATTTCTATTGGCATATTGGGGACTTGAAACACCGGGGAAAGTGGATAAATGGTAAGGAATTTAATTATAGATGGTATTGGATTGGACAAACGTATTCTCGGAGTCCTGAATAGTTCGCATCTAATACTTTTTCGACACCAATTCTCCGTCGATTTTTAATTGCAATAGGAGATATTATTGACTTGGAGGCTGATCAAAAACAAGCAAAATAACGCCGCCATGAATATGGCCATCGACGAGTCAATGCTTTTGACTCAACGGACGGGTTGTTATCCGACGCTGCGGGTTTATGATTGGCTCAAACCGGCGTTCAGCTTTGGCTACTTCCAACGGATTTCGGAGGAGGTAGATGTTTCGGCGTGTGACACTCACGGCATTGAACTTGTGCGGCGAATGACTGGCGGCGGCACGGTGATACACGGTTGGGATGTAACTTATACCATCATTGTTCCCCACGGTTCTGGGATGTTTCCGACGGACATTTCGGGGGCATATTGTGCCATCAGCGACTGCCTGATCAATGGGTTTCAGAGGATAGGGATTGACGTTGGTTACCAGATTGAAAAACCGATAGCAGGGGATGCGCCTAATATTTGTCTTACCAATCCAGCCCAGTACGATACCCTGCTTAACGGGAAAAAGATTGCTGGCGTCTCGCAGCGTCGCAACCAAACAGGTGCGCTGTACCAAGGATACATCGCTCTCGATCTCCCTACCATAGATGTGTTAGCACTCGCGTCACGACATGCCAATTTTGCTCACGTAGCAGCGGAGCAATCCACTGCAATTAACCAATCCCGCCCCGTCCCGATTTGCCGCAAACAACTTGAAGATGCAATTGCCGTTGGATTTGAGGAAACGCTCGCCGTTAAATTGGTCACAGGGGAACTGTTTCCGCAAGAGATAGACACCGCTGAATCTCTGGCACAAACAAAGTACGGGTCAGCCGAATGGAATTACCGTCGATAGATCCAAGTGGCAACGTGCCAACCATCCCTCTAGATTGGGATGACGTTCTCATTCCTCCGAGTGCGTTCATTATGGGCACCGACATCGAGCCGTTCTACGGTACAATTTTGGAACAGTCTCGGTATGCCAAAATAGACGAGGGACCGATCCATGTTCGGTTTCTTGAGCCATATCGCATCGCTCGTTATCCAGTTACAAACATAGAATATAAGGTTTTTGTCAATGCGACAGGACACACACCTCCACCGCATTGGAAAGGTGGAGAGGTGCGCGCGGGAGAAGCGAGCCTACCCGTTGTTCACATCAGTTGGTATGACGCGCACGCCTATGCTCAATGGGCAAAAGGACGCCTACCCACCGAAGCAGAGTGGGAGAAGGCGGCGAGGGGTGCCGATGGGCGCATTTACCCGTGGGGAGATGAACTTGAACCTTCTGCGGCTGAAGAAACTGGTGTTTTCACCGATCAACTCACGCCGGTAGGGAATCGTCCGGCTGCTGCAAGCCCCTACGGCGTACATGAGGTCGCGGGAAACGTATGGGAATGGACAGCGGATTGGTATCAGCCGTATGATGGCAACCCCCACCGAGATAGTGATTATGGAGAGAAACATAAGGTCTTGCGGGGAGGTTCGTGGTTGGAGGTTCGGGATGAAACCGCCACTCGCTATTTCCGCTGTGCGAACCGTCTGCACGCCCCTCCCAACTATATCGCAAGCAATATCGGTTTCCGGTGCGTTCGAGATATAGCACCAGTGCGTGTGAACCCAGGTGGGATCGGAGAGAAAGTACCGGTCTATCCAACGCAGATATCCGCTGACCTGTTGAACAGGTATGTTAGGCAGGAGAGGCTGAAAAATTTGCAGCAGATTCAGAAGCGGACTCGGACCCGTTGTCTCACTGATTTCAGTATCGCAGCGCTAGCCATTGGTATCGGAACTTACGCTATGATGGATCCAAGATACGCGATAGGTGGATTTACATTAGGAATGATCGGTGTTGGTTTCCTATTCAGCGTGGGCGTGAATTTCTGGCGACAGTGGAAAGCGAGAAAGCTCTTAAATTTGATCCGGCGGGCAGGACAATCCTGATGCTGCTTGGGACTCGGTAGCTGTGTTGGACTGACATGAATATGAATGATACTGATCGGCGCCTCAAATCACGTGGCGTGATACTGCTGCTCTCGGTCTCGATTATTGCGATTTGTGCGATCGTTTATGAACTTGGGATCGGGAGTTTGTCCTCCTATCTCCTGGGCAACAGTATCTATCAATTTTCGATTACGATCGGGCTGTTCATGACGGCTATGGGGATCGGATCGTACCTATCAAAATACATTACCGGCCAACTCATCACGGCGTTTATCCGTGTTGAATTGGTAATTGGCTGCATCGGTGGCTTTTCGTGCCCTATTCTCTTTGCAGCGTATAGCTTCAAGTTCTTCTACGGCCCGACCATGTGGATACTGATTGTTTTGATCGGGACGCTGATTGGCTTGGAGCTCCCGCTACTAACCCGAATCTTCCGCGAATATACAACCCTAAGAATTGCTTTAGCGAATGCGCTCACTTTTGACTATCTGGGGGGATTAATCGGTGCCCTTGCGTTTCCACTGTTGCTGTTACCCCTGTTGGGAATCTTTGAGACTTCCCTAGTAATGGGGTTGACCAACCTCGCCGTGGTAATTGGCAACCTGATTATATTTCGGCGTGAAATTCAGCATTTCAAGAAGACCATTGTAGTGACTGTTTTGGTAACGATAGGACTGGTTGCGGCACTGGTAATTAGCAATCCGGTGAGCGGCTACCTTGAGCAGCGTATTTATACCGATAAGATCATCCTGTCGAGGACCTCCAAATATCAACGGATCGTGGTAACACGCTGGAAGGACGATGTCCGTCTCTATATCAACGGACGCCTGCAATTCAGCGCGATGGATGAATATCGTTATCATGAAACACTGATTCATCCGGCGGCCTCGCTGATTCCTTCGCGGGCACAGGTGCTCGTCCTTGGCGGCGGGGATGGACTTGCAGTGCGCGAAATCCTGAAATATGACGATGTAGATCAGATAACGGTGGTTGATCTTGATCCGATGATAACCGAACTTGCATCCACAGATACTATCCTGCGCCGCCTCAACGAAGACGCGCTCCACGATCCGAAGGTGAAGGTGGTCAATCAGGATGCACAGCAGTTTCTCCAAGCAACCGACCGACTGTATAATTTAATTATTATCGATCTCCCCGATCCCAGCGATGAGTCACTTGTGTCGCTCTACTCAGACACGTTCTACCGCATCGTCAAACGTCGCCTTGCCAGAGACGGACTCGCCGTGACGCAAAGCAGCTCTCCCTTTTTTGCACAAAATGCGTTTTGGTGCATCCATCAAACGATTGAAGCTGCGGGGTTACACGCGACGGCGTATCATGTGAACGTACCGAGTTTCGGTGAATGGGGATTCAATCTTTTTGGTGAGTGGCAGATTGATCCAAAGAAGATCACGATAAGGGTGCCAACCCGTTTTCTTTCTAATGAAACACTCGCACCTCTATTTGTCTTTGATAAGGATATTGATGAGGTCGAAACGCAAATCAACACCCTTTTGACGCCAATGCTGCTTTTCTATCACCGGGAGGGGTGGGAGTCGTGGGGGTTATAAAAAATCGGTTCATGTTAAGAAAACGTGCAACAGCAATCGAATTTTCGTAGGGGTTGGGTCCCCCAACCCTTACGGACTGCGGGCGGGGAAACCCCGCCCCTACGATTTCGATTCGCGTTTTGCACTTTCTTTTTACATGAGCTAAAAAATCTACTTTCTGAATAACCGTGCTATAATATTTGTTCTAATGGGAGGCTTAAATGCCAATTGAAACCTTAATAGACAACATAAAAAACAATACGCTGCGTAAAACCCTCGAAACCCTCCTGCCGCAAAGTGTTAAGTTAGATGTTGCGACCGGAACGTTTGAAATTGGTGCGTTTCTATCGCTCGGAGAAACATGGCAACACTTAGATGGAATCCGTCTACTGATGGGCGACGAAACCACGCGGCGCACAAAAGAACACATCATCAAGGCTTTGGAAAAAATTACCGATGACAGCCTTGAATCCGTAAAAGAAAAGGACGATACCCTCCAAGGGCTTGCCGCGGTCCGGGAGGCAATTCGCTATGGACAAATTAAGGTTCGCGTTTATGACAGCGCCAAGTTCCATGCAAAACTTAACCTTATGCACACACAAAATTCAGGTCCTGTCAACTTCGCCACTGTCGGCAGTTCTAACTTCACCCGCCCAGGTCTCACCGAAAACATTGAATTAAACTGTTTCATCAGCGATCCTACCCATATCGCCAAGCTTCGCGATTGGTATGACGAACGCTGGGAGGAAGCCTCCGAGGTCCAGGCAGAACTGCTCCGTGTCATAGAACGGCATCTCAAGCAGTATAATCCGTTTACTGTCTACGCGAAAGCATTGCATGCCTATTTCGAAGGGCGCGAAAAGCCCGTTGATGAATGGGAAGAGAACGAGTCGGTTATTTATCCAACACTGTCACAATACCAAAAGGATGGATACCATGCTGCGCTTCAGATAGCAGATACTTGGAACGGTGCGCTTCTCTGCGACGGCGTCGGAAGCGGTAAAACCTACATCGGTTTAATGTTGCTTGAACGCTATCTAAGAGAGGGCAAGCGCGTTTTACTCATCACCCCAAAGTCGGTTGCTGAGAGCGTTTGGAAAAGCCAGATTGAACGTCGCTTTCAATCCAAATATGGTCGCCTACTCCGCGAACACTACGATATCAAGCTGCATACCGATTTCAGTCGTCAAGGCGGAATTACGGAGGAAGATTATGACTACTTTAGACGGTACAAGGACGTTATTATCATAGATGAAGCACACCATTTTCGGAATGCCGGTTCTAATCGCGGGCAGTGTTTGATGCAACTTGCTAAAGAGAAAAAACTTTACCTCCTCACTGCCACACCAATCAACAATAGCCTCGACGATATTTCTAATCTGATTAACTATTTTGGGCAGAACTCAGACCACTTTGCCCGCATCGGCGTTCACGATTTCCGAAAACACTTTCGTGATATTGAAGCACAGCTTGAGGAGGAACACACCGAGATTGCCGAACAGGTTGATGACGAAGATCTGCTGCGTCAAGATCCCGTCCTAAAACAGGTTCTCATCCAGCGCAGCCGCGAATACATCAAACATGCGGAGAAGGAATCTGGAGCTGATATCCTCTTTCCTGAGCGCGTTATCCAACCTACTGTGCAATACTCACTCCGTCAAGTCTATCAAACGCTGTATAGCGAACTCCAAAGTGCCTTTGACCGGGAGGATCCATTTCTCAATCTGGCAATCTATAATACGACTAAGTATCACAATAATCCGGAGAGACAGATACAACAGCGACAAACGCAGTTGATTGGTCTCATCCGCACCCTTGTGCTCAAGCGCCTGGAAAGCTCATGGAGAGCTTTTGAAGCTACCATTGAGAATCTGTTGCTCAAGATGGCAATTTGGCTTGAAAGATACGCCCCTGAACGTTTTGACATGTGGGAAGCTACCAATCCAAGATGGTGGAGTGTCGTTCAGGCACACATCCGCGAAAGACTCCAAGAAGATGGAGTCCTACAAGAACAATCCCGAGTAGCGCGAATGTTACGAGACGACTCACAACAATATACAATCCCATTGGAAAGTCTGCAAAGCTATGTTGCAGCTAATCCCTCGGAAGAAGAAGACGACATCACTTCGGTTGAGATTGAAGAGGAGTTTATTCCTAGCGAACATCGTTTAGAAGATCTGTTTGGTGATGTTGTAGACGATATGAACTTCTTAACGGGACTCCTAAGTCGAATCTACCGGCGCTTCTATGCCGATCGGTTGGCTAACGAACCGGATACGCAGAAGGATGACAAGCTCCAACAACTTCTCAATCTCGTAAAAGAACATCCGGACGAGAAGTTACTCATTTTTACCGAATTTTGCGACACTGCTCGATACCTCTATACCCAATTGCAGAATTTTGGATTCGGAGAACTCGCCCAAATTGATAGTCGACGCAAGGTGAATCGCGAGGAAATTATTGTACGCTTTTCACCTTGCTATAACGGGAGAAACTCTCAAGCAGTTGCCCCAGTTCAGACCCTTATCACAACAGATGTCCTCGCTGAAGGGCTTAACTTACAGGATGCGTCCATCATCATCAATTATGATTTGCATTGGAACCCTGTCCGGCTGATGCAGCGAATAGGTAGATTGGATCGCCGTCTTGACCCGGACATCGAGGCGCAACTTAATAGGACAGATCCAACTGTTCATGTCTGGAATTTTCTTCCGCCTGAGGAACTTGATGACCTCCTCAATCTCCGAAGGCGGATTGATGGCAAGATTCTCCGCATCAGTCGGACTCTCGGCATTGAGGGCAAGTTTGTTTCACCCGATGATCCCGAAGAAACCATCCGTCTCTTCAACGAGCAATATGACGGCACCGAAAGCGTGGAAGAGTTGATGAATCTTGAACGCCAGCGGATTGCCGAATCAGAACCAGATTTATGGAGTCAGCTGCCAAAACTTCCGTTGCGCCTTTTTTCTGGTAAGCGTGCAAACGACGAACCACCACCCTTCAGTAATCGTGAGGGCGAACTGATTCCACTTGAGCGTGCGGGTGCCACCGGAATCTTCTGTTGTTATCAGATGCCAAATGATGAAGTTCATCATATTCCAAACAATGAAATTAAATGGTATTTCTATAATGCTGAAACTGATGAAGTGCTTGATAACGTTGAGCAAATCTGGACTGAAATTCGATGTGATGTGGAAACGGCACGCTATACTGAGAGCGGACAGGGAGGGCTTGGAAATGCGCGCAAAAAAATTGAAGGCTTCATCCGAAATACCTATCTCCGGAGCATACAGGCACCAATTGGAACAAAACCCAAACTCCTCGCATGGATGGAGATTTCCTGATAATGTCTGAATCGCGAATTGTTCAAATGACGCAGATACGAGAAACACGAACACGATATCATAACATTGAGCAAAATTAACACAGTAAAGATAAAGAGGAGTTTTAATGTACAAACCTGATCCTGATACCAAGTATAAAATTGCAAACGAATTATTTGAGGAATACGATAATATTGATGAGCGTTATCACCGCTATAATTGTCGGGAAAACGTAATACTTACAATAGCAGCCCTGATTGATGTTAACAAAAATTTCTCCTCTGAAGATGAACTTCGCGAGCAGATTAAACGCTGTCTTGAAGTCGACCATAACCCGATTATCGGCTCACAATATTTCTCTGCGTTTTCCCTCGAATGCTTCCAAACTTACCGTGCAGGATTATTCAGAGCCTGCGTTATGTTAACACAATCAGTCTGCGAAGGACTTATCAGATTTGTTGCGATACGCAATCAAATTCAAATCAAGAAAAGGGAAAAATCCCTATCTATACTCAAAAAACTTATCTGTCAAAAACTGATTACCGACGAGGCAGAGGAGGCTGCCAAAGCAATATTAAACGAAAGTGATAGAAATGAACTTCATCACATGAATCCTGAAATTTCTAAGATTGAAGATTGGCATCAACACGCAAAACAGCACTTGCGAAATTTGACCACAATTGAATATTGGGTATTCGGATATAACTTAAAAGAAGGAGTTCTGTATCCGCATTATCCTCAACATTGGGATTCTGGTGATGATGAAAATACTATCATAGGTGATTTAAGATCTGCCATTCCTTAACAGGAATTGTAGTTTCCCGCAAATACCTCTGCCAATTAAGTGGAGATAATCTGACTTTTTAACTATGGTAGATTTTAGAATTACTTAGACACTCTCAATGCAGAGTCAACCCCCTAAATCCCCGTTATCAGGGGGACTTTGGGAACTTCGCAAAGGTCAAAGTTGTTGGTAAATGTCCACTCATTTTTCTAATTCACCATAATTGGTCCTATCCGACAGAAAAAAAATGGAGGCCACTCAATGCCCCAAATAACACCCGACGATATTGGCAGTATCCATGATTTTGAGACATTGTTAGACTTTTTGAGAGAAAAACTTGACTGGCCCATCCCTGAAGAGGTTGATCTTGAAGAGATTGCCTTTCCTTGGTCCCCCGAAGATCTTGATCTTGATGAAGGGACTGAAGGACAAATCGTTGACTGTCAGCAGCTGCCGCCTTTCCCAACCGACCAACTTGAACTCGAATTTTCGGAGAGCACCCAGCCGTGGGGCATCTTTTTTGTCCAATTTGAGAGTGAATCCATCTATCGGACTGCTCTAAGACGAGTGCTGCGCGGGCTCGTTGGGAGACGCGACCGAGATCCAGGTCTACCCGTTTGGAATCATGATCAACTTCTTTTTATCTGTACCACAGATGACTTTCAACGGTTTGCCTTTGCACACTTCGCTTCCACCGAAAATTGGCGACGTGCGGTGCTCTCCATTTTTTCTTGGGAACGAGAGGATACCCACGTCCGTACGCTTTGTGAATATAACCTTCCTGCCCTTGCTTTTCCAGTAGGAGGATTCTCAAATGATCGGGAGTGGCTTCGAGAATGGCAGGCGGCGTTTGATGTGGAAGAAGTCACTAAAAAGTTCTTTTCCGAATACCAAGGTGTCTTTGCACAGGTGGAGGCAGCGATCGAAGGCATTCCAGAACACGAAACGGATCAACGTCGGCTGTATACGCAACGCCTCTTCAACCGGTTGATGTTCCTTCGATTTATTGAAAAGAAAAAGTGGCTTACCTACAACGGGGACTACGACTACCTACGCGCCCTTTTCAACGCTGCGGATGAAACCGACGAAAACTTTCTCCATGACCGGCTCTATTGGACATTCTTCAATGGACTCGGTGCTGCGCATGATTTTTCTGAGATTGAAGCACGCCGGAGCGTTGAGGAACGCCGGGGCAAAGTTCCTTTTCTCAACGGCGGGCTTTTTGAGATGCAAGAATATGATCAAAGCGACGTAGTGGACATCCCTAACACCGAGTTTGCCGAAATTTTGAATCTTTTTGAGCGATACAATTTCACTGTGACCGAATCTACCCCGCTTGATATTGAGGTAGCTGTCGACCCGGAAATGCTGGGAAAGGTATTTGAAGAACTTGTAACCAGCAGACACGACACCGGCAGCTACTACACACCACGCCCGGTTGTCTCTTTCATGTGCCGGGAAAGCTTAAAAATCTGCCTCCGTAATAAAACCGATGAAACACCGGAATGTCTCCAAGCCTTCGTTGATGATGACGACGCGACGGAAATCCAAGATCCAGAAAGGGTCTTACAGGTGCTCCAAACGCTCCGCATTTGTGACCCTGCGTGTGGCAGTGGTGCCTATCTGCTGGGAATGATGAGTGAATTACTCCGCTTGCGTGATGCCCTGTTCCAAAGCAATCAGATTGGCCCCAAAACAATCTATCGACGTAAACTAGACATCATTCGGGAAAACCTCTACGGTGTTGACAACGATGAATTCGCTGTCAACATCGCCATGCTCCGCCTGTGGCTTAGCCTTGCAGTTGATTATGAAAGGAACAAACCGGAACCGCTGCCCAACTTAGACTATAAAGTTGCTATTGGTGATAGCGTGACGGGTCCCGCACCCGAACCCCCGGATGCACAACTCAGGTCAGAGGACAGTTTAATTCAACAGATTCAGGAACATACGGCTAACTACCAAGTCACCTACACCGATCCTGAAAAACGACAACTTCGAGAAACAATTGCTGAACTCAAACGAAGCCTTCAAGGGTGGAGTGCGAACGAAGATGAGTTTGTCTGGCAGGTTGAGTTTTCAGAAGTATTTCAAGACGGTGGATTTGATATTGTCATTAGCAACCCCCCTTATGTGCGACACGAGCTTATTAGAGCGATTAAACCAATTTTGAGACAACAGTTTGCAGAAGTTTATACAAGCACTGCGGACCTCTACGTCTACTTCTACAAGCGTGGAACTGAACTGCTCCGTGCGGATGGAATCCTCACTTACATCTCCTCCAATAATTTTTTGAGAGTAGCTTATGGCAGGAAACTCCGGCAGTTTTTAGCCGATCAAGTGTCGCTTCACAAACTGCTTGATTTTGGAAGTGTTCCAGTTTTTGGCGCGAGCGTGGACACTTGTATTCTTCTCGCCGAAAACACTGTTTCGAGTGACGAGACCTTTTTGGCTGCAACCTTTCGTAACGAAGCTGACATCCCTCGACTTTCTGAAGCGTTTCAGGAATACACTTTTTCTATGCGCACTAGCGATTTGTCGCTAGATGGCTGGGCTTTAACATCGCCAGAAGCACTGAAACTTCTCAAAAAGCTAGAAAACACCGGAACATCGCTAGGAGAATCTGTGGGTGGGAATTTCTATATGGGTGTGAAAACAGGATGCAACAAGGCATTTATCATCAAGGAATCTGTGTACCAACAGTTGATTGCTGAAGATGTCAAAAGCGATGACCTCATAAAACCGTTGTTTCGTGGACGCAATCTTCAAAAATGGAAAACAGAGGCAACAAATGACTATCTCATAGCAATAGCGAGCAGCGCAAACTTGGAGTGGCCCTGGTCAGATACAGCAAACGATTCAGAAGCGGAAGAGATTTTTGCCGAAACTTATCCAGCAATTTATGAACATCTGAATGTTTATCGGGAACCGTTGATTTGCCGAGAGGACCAAGGTAAATTTTATTGGGAACTTCGCTCCTGCGCCTATTATGCGGAGTTTGAAGAACCGAAGATTATCTATCCGCAGACAGCAAAGTCTCTCTACGCTTGCTACGATAAAACAAAAACATTTGGTTTAAACAACATATACTTTATACCCACCAGCGATCTCTCCCTGCTTGCTATCTTAAATAGCTTGCTCTTTGATTGGTATGCGCGGCACAAGTTTTATAGTATCAATGATCTGTGGGCAGGCGGTAGGATGCAGTTTTTCGCGCAATACATGGAGCATGTCCCGATAGCCGATAGGACATCAGAGCAGAAAGCAACGCTATCGCAATTAGTCGAACGGATACTCGTAGACCCTGAAGGCGATGAGGTACGTCGCCTTCAGAAGGAAATAGATGCACAAGTCTATCAACTCTACAGCTTAACAAGCAAGGAGATTGCACTGATTGAGCGAACGTATGAAGAAGCGGGAATGCAGAGGTGAGGCAGAAGGTTAAATCATGCGTCCAATTCCGCGTCGTCTTTTTCTTCAACACTGTCTCCTCGGATTAGGGCTGCCGTTTTTGCCGAGGTGCTCGTCCCCGATTCCTAAACCATCTACCTTCGACATTCCGGGCGAAGTTATTGGTGAGCCGAGCGGGATCGGACATCTGGTTCGGCAACCGCTTGCCAAATCGCTTATCCCACCGCCGGAGGGGCCACAATACAGCGCAATCATCATCGGTGGTGGGGTGTCGGGGGTCAGTGCTGGCTGGAAATTGGCGCGATCCGGCGTTACCGATTTTATCATCCTTGATATAGGGGATCAACTGGGCGGCACCTCGATTTCAGGTCACGACGGAGTGAGTGGCACTGCCTTCCCTTGGGGTGCCCACTATATCAACACGCCGCCGATGGAGGCGGATTGTATCCTTGAGGTGCTTGAAGAGCTTGGGGTTGTTGTGGATTATACGTCGCTTGGCTGGCCCATTATGAACCCTGATTACATCCTGCGGGAACCGGGGGAGCGTCTGTTTATCGAGGACAGCTGGGTGGAAAACCTCGACCCTTTTTCTACCGGAAACTCCGAAGATCAGCAGGCATTTGAGGAGTTCCAGACCGATATGCTGCGGTGGACGCTCTATAGAGGTGCCGATCAACGCCGTGCGTTTACGCTGCCGTTAGAATACAGCAGTGCGGATCCGGAGGTACGTGCATTAGATCAGATCACGATGCAGGAATATATGCGCCAAAAGGGGTGGGACTCGGAGCGATTGGACTGGTTTGTCAACTACGGCTGCCGCGATGACTACGCCTGTCCAATTGATGAGGTTTCCGCATGGGCAGGTATCCACTACTACGCTTGTCGCTATTATGCAGACCAACTGCAAGATCGCTTCCCAGTCCATACAGTTACGTGGTCCCAAGGTAATGCCTTTTTGGTCAACGGCATGGCACGACGTTTTTCGTCAGCGAACGTCCGCTTGAATGCCCTTGTCGTGTCTATCCGTGGGGAGGGGGATGAGGTGCTCGTAACCTTCATGGATACCCAGACACGTCAGTTGACGACGTTGCGGGGACAGACAGCGATCTATGCGGGACAGAAGCATATCGCCAACTATATCATACCGGGGCTTCCAGATGATCAGAAGACTGTTTTTCAGGAGTGTCAATATACCCCATGGCTGACAGCAAGTATACACCTTAAACGCATTCCGCAGACAGAGGGGAGCGCACTTGCTTGGGATAACGTCATGTATGAAAGCGATGGATTGGGTTATATTGTCGCTGAACATCAGACATGGGAGAAAACGGACGATGAGCGTCCGACGGTTCTCACCTATTACCTCCCCTTCGACCGCGAGCCGGATATCAGGCGGAGAGCATTGTTGGAAAAAACACATGATTTCTGGGTAGATCAGATTATGAAAGACCTTTGGGAGATGCACCCCGGAATCGAAAAGGATATTACTCGAATAGACCTCTATAAGTGGGGACATGCGATGATAAGACCGACACCGAATTTTATCTGGCATCGGGATCGCGGGTTGCGGGGGCGTCCGTTTGGTGGGATTCACTTTGCTAATGCGGACGTGACGGGGCTGCCGCTATTTGAGGAGGCGTGTTACTCCGGGATCCGAGCGGCGCAGGAGACGATGGAGGTGCTGCGGATCCCTTATGCGAATTCGATCCGAGGAGGTGTTCAGTGAACTACGCTGCCTGAGAAGAAGGGCAAGAGTGAGATTCAAAAGCAGAACTATTTAACGCAAAGTCGCTAAGACGCAAAGAAAGAATAGAATATAGGGCTTACGCAGCTAAATGGCTAAAGCCCTGTAGCTCGGTGATTCATCGCCGTTGGACACCGTTGCCAACGCCCGATGAATCGGGCAACTACAATCGAAGTGCGTAAGTCCTGTTAATATCACTGACTGAACTGCCGGGCGACGAAGACCAAATCGAGAATGTTGACGGTGCCATCGCCGTTGGGGTCAGGGGCGGATTTTCCGAGACCGTTGGCGACCTGCACAAGGTCCAAGACATTGACATGCCCATCGTCGTTGACATCGGCGGGGTTTTTGCCCTTGAGGTAGATTTCACCATCAAAGTCCGGGAGAATATGGATGATGCTGCTTTTTTTACTGGCAACCCCTGTCACCGATTCGGGCAGAGAGATAGTTTGGGTTTTGCCACTCCGATTGTAGACCGCCCAACCGTTTGTGAACTCGCGGATAAACAAGCCATCGACATCTCCATAGTGCTGCGCTTTCTCCCCGACCGGACGACCGAGATTCGCATCCCAGAAGGGATACCAAAAGTGCCCAGGCACCCAGCCCCCGGTATTATACACCACATAGCCATCAGAATGTGTGAGGCTCATCGTGGTAAAAACGCGCATCCAACGGCGATTATCTGGACTATTGGGGGCCTCTGTGGGAATTCCCCATCCCTCTAAGCAGTTAATCCGTGGGGCCCGTAGGTTTTGCTCTGACCAGAGAAGGGTGTTTTCAATCTCATAAAGTCCTCCATGAGTGTATCCATAAGGATAATCGGTGCCTGTTTCCATGAATATACCATTGACATACTCAGCATAGTGCATGGGTTTCGATCTGCCGGCATTGATAATTATGAGAAAATCATCACGAACCTGTTTCCGTACTTCGCGAAAGATGTTGGTGTATGCTTGGATAATTTCTTTATCGGTGTATGGATAAAGGTGCCTTCCCTCAAAACCGGCTCCGTGGTGATTAAATTCATCAAGCATTATTCCATCATAAAGACCGCAGCGTGCATAAGCAATAATACGCTTTGCTAGTAAATCTTGAAATCCTGGTTTCACAAAATTAATGAGGAATTGACCATCAGATTTTTTTCTAAGTATTTCACCGTTAACATCTCTCAACCATAAATCAGAGTCTGGAGGAAACTCATCAATTCTAGGATACGCTGTATTTGCGGCACCCCCTAAAAATATCATGTTAGAATTTTGATCAAACCGTCGTTGTCGGATTTCACGCGCAGGCGTGAGGGGGCCGGCCAGTGAGGTGGCAACACCCGCAGCTGGTTCAATAGAGGTAGCATCCCACAATATAGTATCATTAAAGGTTGGATTCCAATGTAGGTCATGAAGCACATTACGCTGTCCCCAAGTAAGGTGATCCAATCCAACAACGTCATTCCACGCTTGGAAGATTGAAGGGAAACTTCGACTTTCGATTCGTTCTCTAACAGGCGGAAGGAACGGCGGCATCTCACAGACTTCATCGTAGCGAAACTCGGTGAGGTCGAGTCCTTGCAGTGAGCTGAAATCAGTGCCAAGGTTTCTCTCTATAAACAGTTCACGCAGATTAATCAGATTTGCAAGGGGAGTAAAGTCAACAATGAGATTTTTGGATAGATTCAAATGAAAGAGGTGTGTTAAATTAGCGAGGGGTGTGATATTTGCGACTTGGTTAAAATGGAGGTTAAGTGTTTCCAATTTTATCAGTTTTGTCAGTGGTGTGATGTCAGAAATCTGGTTCAATCCAAAGTCAAGGTGTTTTAAGTTGGTAAGATTTGTCAATGGCGAGATATTCTCAATTTGATTAAAACAAAGTGCCAAGTGCTCCAAGTGAATTAGTCCTGACAGTGGACGCAAGTCGTGTATTTGATTATCGCAAAGACCGAGACTCCTCAAAAATGTGGCATGTTCTAAGCCGGTGAGGTCGGTTATCTCGCTATTCCAAGCGGAGAGTCTTTTTAAGCGTAGCATCTGCTGTTGTGTAAGAGGTATATCTTCAGGGAGAGATAACGCTTCTCGAATTGCTTGTCTTAAGTTTGGATCAGGGACTTCGACAACAGTATTCAGTTCGTCTAATCGACTGAGATCAATGTCTAAGTCAAGTTCGACTCCCTCAAGTTCAAGAAGGGGCGTAAAATCGTGGATAGGGTTGTCAGTAAGGCGCAGTTTTTTTAGATTTTTTAATTCAATCAGGGGGGTTATATCCGTGATTGCATTTCTCCTGATCTCCAATTCTTCCAACGAGGTAAGATTGGCAAGGGGACTGATGTCACGAATCTGATTCGCGTCCAATCTCAAATAGGTCAGTTGCGTCAAATTTGCGAGCGGCGTGATATCTTCAATCAAATTACTACCAAGGTTAATCCTTTCCAACCGAGTAAGATTGGCAAGTGGGGTGATGTCCATAATCCTACCATTGGCCCCTAGGTCGAGCTCTTTTAGGTTGGTGAGATTTGTTAGTGGAGAGATGTCAGTAATTTGATTGACACAAAGCGATAATCCCTTTAGTTGAACTAGTCCAGCGAGTGGGCGTAGGTCCTGTATCTGATTATCGCAAAGACCGAGATCTATCAAAAATGTGGCATGTTCTAAGCCAGTGAGGACGGCTATTTCGCTATCCCAAGCGGAGAGTCTCTTTAAGCGTAGCATCTCTTGTTGGGTAAGAGATATCTCATCAGGCAAGGCGAGGGCTTCTCTTACGGCTTTTCTCAGGTTTGGATCGGGGATTTCTACGAGTTGGGCAGATGCATGGGGAATGAGAAGAGTTGCCGCAATCGTGAAGACGAGAAAACGGGAAAACGAGAATTTCATAGTAGATCCTTTATCTATTGAGTATTAATCCGTGATTCAGACAATACACATGTCGCTCCTCTGGGGCTTGGGGTTTATGGTGCATAGTTGCTATACACATGCCGCACCGCTGGTGCTAAAGAAATTCGTTGGTTCATTATATCAGATTTTACGGGGAAAAATGGGGGAAATTGTCCCACGGACATCCCCGCTCACGGAATGAGATTGGCCTCCCTGAATACAATAAACAAGGCTCATGTTAAGAAAGCGCGCAACAGCAACCGAATTTTTGTAGGGGTTGGGTTGCCCAATTCTTACTGCGGGCGGGGAGACCCCGCCCCTACGATTTTGCTGCGCATTTTGCACTTTCTTTTTACATAAGCCAATAAACAAAAAAGCTGCTTTTTTTATCCGTTTTTTGGTAACTGTGCTATAATTATTTCGCTTTACCCAATTTTGTGTTAATCAACGAAATAGTAGACGCTGTAAGGGGGCAGGAATCCGGCGATGCAGGCATTAGGCCGACAAATTCTGGTCGAATTTTATGATTGCGACAGTGAGGTGCTTACTAACAGAGATCGAATTCGTCAATATATGCTTGAAGCGGCCCACTACGCCGGTGCGACAATCATATCGGATACATTCCATCACTTCAAACCAGACGGAATCAGCGGCGTCGTTGTCATTGCCGAATCCCATATTTCAATTCACACGTGGCCCGAACATCGCTACGCTGCGGTCGATGTCTTTACCTGCGGCGATACCGTTGACCCGTGGGGTGTTCCACGCTATTTGCAAGAAAAACTACAAGCTGAAAACGTCTCAAGTATGGAGATAAAGCGTGGGCTTTTCCCAATTTCCCTAAAGCACAAACACGCAGCGAGCGAAACGTAAAAATAACATCCTCAAGAACTCGGACCAAGGACTAATTAGATTTTCTACACTTAATCTATAGTAGATTTTAGAATTACTGATACACTTTCAAGGCACGGTAGCACTCCAGTAAAGTGTGGAGTAATGACTTGACAAGGAGGGGATCCACTGACTATCTTTATGTATCCCAACAATAAAGGAGTCAGCACATGGATCCCCAACAGATATTTTGTCACACTCCCGACTGCCCGGCAAGG
>JAJDUM010000084.1 GCA_022826645.1 Candidatus Poribacteria bacterium | reverse complement strand
ATGATGAAGGTGCAAAACAGGGCAAAGTTTTGACGGTTGAATAACGGACGAAACTCGGTTAAAATAGACGCGAGGCAGAATATGAGGAACATAAGTTCTCCTTTCGAAACTGTTGTGGGTTCCTGAAAGGATACCTCTTTTCTGCCTCTTTTCACATAAAAATTGTCCAAACTTTAGAACCTTTATATAACAGGTTACAAAAAAAGCTATAACTAGATATAGTCTAAACATCCAAGATCGAAGCCGTTTCCCCTTCAATATGCTTTTAGTTCTTTCCCTATCTATCCTTAAATGTGAATCAAATCCCAAGACCTGTTCTATCTCGTGAATCCGCGAGAACCGAATATAAGATCTATGTTCAAAACTCCTAGATGAAAGAAACCAGAAAGCCATTAGCATTAACCCTCCAATGACACATAGCAGCTTAGGAGCTCCCGCCTTCAAATAGGGTATGGTCAACGCAGCAATCGCTAGTGGAAACAGGATAGTTGTCAATTTTGAAAATATATTATCGTCATGTCTCCAGCAAGTACATTGCTCTCTGTATTCTTCTAACAAGTGCGAGTTTTCGTTTGACACAACTGAGTTCCTTTTTAACTACGAGATTTAACCTGATATCTCTGCCACTATTATGCCTCGACTTTTTTTATTTTTTATAATGTGGGAAAAGCGTTTATTAGCGTTCTCAACAATCATGTGGTTGTCCGGACTAAACTAAAAAATATCACGAACTCCAACCTGTGTCAAGCGCAAACAGCGGGGCAAGTCCGAGAGGATTCCGGGACCGGGGATGCCCCGCCTACCGGGTAGTGATAGAACGTGCTACTGCAAACAGTGGGACATGGGTCAAAACGGAAAACTGAAGATCCTGAAATGGGCGTTTTGAGATTGACAGCTGCGGCGCGCTTGGGTTAGAATGGGAATCAATTTCTACGCAGTGAGAAGACGTCCCGTCAATAGGAGGAGAGGGATGGTTATTGAATGGAATACACACATTTTTAGTCCAGATCTGGGACGGTATCCGTTTCACGAGAGGGCGTCCTACACGCCCGATGTCTCTGTCCAGTCGGCAGATCCGCTGGGGGCATATCTGGCACAGATGGATCAAAACGGGGTTGACCGGGCGGTGTTGGTGCATCCAGAGCCTTACGGGGACGATCACCGGCTTGTTCTGGACTGCTTGGGCCAGGAGAAGGAGCGGGTCAAAGGCACATGCCTGTTCTACCCAAGGGATCCGGATGCCCCGCGCAAAATGGAGGCGTTGGTAGCGGAACAACCCCGGATTATCGCAACACGATTCCACGCCCATCGCGGCAAGGAGACGTATCTGGATAGCCTGACCAGTCCCGAAGTGCGTCGGATTTGGGAGAAGGCGTTGGAACTGGACCTGATCATTGAACTGCACATAGGACCGAACTATGCACAGGAAACGGCCGAGATGCTGCGCGACTACCCGGAGTCCACAGTGTTAATCGATCATCTGGCGGAGCCGCACATGGGGGATGCGGTGGAGTTTGCGGGTGTTCTGGATCTGGCGGATTTCGACAGTGTGTATATGAAACTTTCTGGTCTCAATCACTTTGCAAAGGATGAGCCGCTCTACCTGAGCGCGCGTCCGTTTACCCGTCGCGTGATCGAAGCCTTTGGACCGGATCAGATGGTCTGGGGCAGCGGCATACCCGACATAGTGGATGCACATCTATCGGAATATAGTGAGGCAGACAGGCGGAAGGTAAAAGGGGAGAATCTGGCAAGGCTGTTGGGTTGGAATTAGGGATATTAAACAGGGAGAGAGGATTTCTGATGGAACGTTTTCCTATTTTTCACGCATACGAATTCGGTGAAGAGCAGAAGGCGGAGATGGACCGGGTTGGGCATTTTGTCCTCCCCGGCATTCTGACACCGAGGGCGTGTGAACGACTGACCGAATCACTGTCCTACATTCAGTCGCTTGCTCCGAATGCGACCGAAGGACATGAACCGAATCGGTTTTCTGCAGAATACGATGAATTCTTGGAGAGCCTGATTGCGCATCCGCAGATGCTCACGCTTGCCCGACAGGTGCTTGGGCAGGAGATTCGCTACGATCACTGTGTTGCGCTTAACCGGCCCGGCGGCAATCAGGGAACCCGCTGGCATAGTCACGAGTACTCGGACGACGATCCCAGCTTAGGATTCATACGCATCTTCTTTTATGTAAATGGGTTTGATGTCGATGATGGCGGGTTGAAGGCGGTTCCGGGGAGCCATCTGTATCGCGACCCTAAGATCCATTTCCAGACGGATGAGGCGCTGCAATCAGGGTGGATGGCGGACAAAAAGCACCCGCTTACCGGCGAACCGTTGGAGATAGAAGATCTATCTGCTCCCGACGGCACAGTAGCACTGATGTGGACACACGCGGCACACGCCGTCAGTCCGAGACAGCCCAACAGCAATACACGATGGACGGTGGTCTATGCCTATCGTAACCCTGGCAGGTCATCTGCGGCGCGTTGGATTAGTGAGGAGTTTGAGCGTAAGCCTATCGACGGGGCGGAGGGGTTGATGAGTCTTTATTAATGAGGGGTTAGGTAATTCGGATTGTAAGGAACGCAGATCTGCGTTCCCTACGAAACAAAACCCTTGCCTAAGAACACGCTGCAGGTCAAGATTCACATCTCGACGCAAGAATGTCGATTTTGGAAAATCGACCTACAAGAGGGCTAAGTCACATTGACTCAAGGATCAAATCTCGGCGTAGACTTCAAGCATATTTCCTTCAGGATCGGCAAAGTAGACCGTTCGGTGCCCTCTGGGTTGGTCCGTGGGCGGCTCAAGGATTTTCACACCCTTGGCGACGAGCTGGTCGTGACAGGGACTTACTTCGTCCGGCGATACCAGAAAAGCGAGCTGCACACCGGGCAGGTCGGGCCGAACACCGTTCCCATCGTAATACCGGGTCCGCTTGCGCAGCGACAGGAGCACCTCGCCCGCGCGGAATGTCAAGCCCGTCTCAGATTCAGAGACCACCGGAAAGGCGAACAGATCCCGGTAGAACGCTTTCATTGCCTCCAAGTCGTCACAGAGAACGATTGCGTAGTTGAGTTGTTGGATGGAAGTAAGCACGGTTAAATCCCCAATTTGAGATAACGATGCCGGAAAGATTATAGTGAATTCTAAAAACAGATAGACACTTTCGCCCCTCGGTTTCGATCCCGCCTGTCCCGCCTGTTCCGATTTATCGGGGATGTATCGGGGCCGGTAGGTGCGGTTAGAAACCGCACCGCATAGGCACAGTTGGAAACAGTGCCTACCAAACGGGAGAACGGAAGGTCCACTATAAAACCGAGAAACGCCTTGATGTCGCTTAAAACAGAAAGTCTGACTCAAAGAGGTAAGACATCTTGGTAAGGACCGCCCGCTCACCGTTGGTGCTATCGGCGAATACGAGGAAGAATCGGCTCTCTGGCGTGAAGCGGTAATCAAAGACGGAGTTGAAGTTATACTTAACCTCGTGGGACGTGCGCTCGTCTACCCGCTCTGCGAAGATCCGCCAGCCCATCCGATAGGTGAATTGGTAGGTGGTGTTCACCCCAACGATGAGCGTGTTGCGATTTTCGCGCCAGAAGAAGTTGCTTCCGTTCACGCCGAAACTGAGTTTGCCGAAAAGATTGACGTTGGCAGAGGCTCGCGTGTACCGGCTATATCTGTTTTGACGGGGACCAAAGCGGTTATACAGCGATAAACGTCCCCATTTTGGACGGTAGCTGATGTTTGTGCCGATATATTCCCTGTCGTAAAGCGCGCCGTCCTCGCGTCGCGTTCCGCTTCCAACAAAGGTATACAGATCAAATCTACCGATATCTACCCCGCCGGACAAACCGATACGCCGGTCCCATAACAGATGCTGTCCATTAAGTTTATAGAGGTGGTAACCACTTAGGTAGTATCCACGGACGAGGTTGTCCTTGTCGAATCGATGCCTGTATCGTAAGCGGCCAAATGTCTTGCGGAACGCCTCATCTTCTAAGCCCATCTCATTGGGGCGGAACCCCTCTGGCATATCTTCGACACGAGCTTGGGCACCCCAACCGCTCTCATGATCCCAGTCCATGGACGCGTGGAACGCTGAGTGCATCTCGCCGTGGATTAGATCCGTCACATATTGACCCCGCGCGGTCACGTCACGGTTGAGCGCAAATCGACCATCTAACGAAACTAAGGTCACATCTCGGTCTTCCTGATGCTTCTGCAATCCCATTGCACCGATCACGGTGCGCTCGCCAACGTTTCGGCTGATTCGTGTAGCAAGGAGGTTCGCCTGCTTCTTCTTATCGTCGTCGTAGCGATCAACCATCGTGCCGTAGGTGTCGATAAAAGCGAAGTTGTAGTCCCCAACTTTGCCTGTTGATTTCACACCGTAATCGATATCCTGAACCCGGCGGCTGTAAAATAGGTCGAGCGGCATTTCAAACAACTCCGACCCTTCTCGGAAAAAGGGGCGCCGTTCCGGTAGATACATCTCCCGATCGCTTGAGACGCTGATGCGTGTTGCATCGCTCTCCAGTTGTGAAAAGTCCGGGTTAAACGTCAGATTTGTCGTGATATTTGTCGAGAACGGGATGGCGATGTCTAAGCCGGTACTCATATCGAGCGACTCGCCTTCTACCGAGCGTTGGGTCACGTAGGGCAGAATATCGATCTTTCGATCCACATTCACTCTGCTGAATTCGAGGTCCTCCAACTTGCCGAACTCCGAAACCCGACTAAAATCGTCTCCTGTATCCGCCCACGTATAACGGGTCCCTTCCATCGGATGCGGTCGCGCGAAGTTGATGCCCCATGTCGTTGCTTCGGGGTCAAAACGGAGTTCGCTGAACGGGATAGCCATTTCCGCTGTCCAATGGTTCCCATTCTTCTGGACCTTTGCCTCCCAATCCGCATCCCACGCTTGGTCAAAATTGCTCTCGTTGCTGATTTTTGCGTCCATCTGTGTGCCCAACGTATTGACCGCCAGGACGTAGCAGTTACGCTGATCATGGTAGGTATCAAGCAGCACCTGGATCGTATCATCGCGCCAGACAGGGGCATCGCGGCGCGTTTGTGTCTCACGCAATGCCTCCATATTCGGTTCCTCGCAATGTACACCAACATAAAGCGTATTTGCATCATACAGGACCATCGCCTTTGTGCCCAACTCCGCCGGGACACCGTGTGCCCCTTCGACGCGATAGAAATTGTCCGCGATCTCGGCTTCCTCCCAGACACCATCACAGAGATCTCCATCAATAATGGGCGGCGTATCGAGCCATTTGGCTTTGATGACGCGTCCTGAATCTTGGGTGTTAGCAAAAGCTGAGGTCGTTAAACACGCTGTTACGATTAGGATCCCTAAGGCTATCCAGCGTTGTTGTTGAACATTTATCCACATTATGGCTACTATCTCCTATCTATTTTGACCAAGCAGTATCGTCAATTGAATCTACTTTCTTGAACTGTTTGCGATACATATCTGCGTACATCCCATCATTGTCTATCAACTGCTCATGGGTGCCAAACTCAACAATCCTGCCCTCTTTCATCGCAAGAATCATATCCGCATTCAGAATGGTTGAAAGTCGGTGTGCGATGACGAATGAGGTTCTGGACTGCATCAATCGATCGAGTGCTTCTTGAATCTGTGATTCAGATTCCGTGTCCAAATTGGAGGTCGCTTCGTCCAGAATCAGGATGCGCGGGTCTCGTAAAATAGTGCGTGCAATGGCGATGCGCTGTTTCTGACCGCCAGAGAGACGCATGCCGCGTTCCCCGACCTCTGTTTCATATCCCTCCGGTAGCTGATCAACAATAAATTGGTGCGCGTTGGCGGCGAGTGCCGCTTGCACGACCTCATCGTCGGTGGCGCCGAGTTTGCCGAACCGTATGTTCTCGGTAACCGAACCCGCGAACAGGAAATTATCCTGCAACACAATTCCCATCTGATTTCGCAGCGACTTAATCGAAACGTCGCGGAGGTTATACTCATCCACGAAGATATTTCCCTCTACCGGATCGTAGAATCTGGAGATCAGGTTCGCAACAGTGGTTTTTCCACACCCTGATGGTCCAACCAACGCCACCATCATCCCCGGCTTGGCTTCAAGACTGATATTGTGCAGGACCGGGTTCTCTGGTTCATAGTGAAAGGAGACGTTATCAAACTTGACATGGCCGCGGATGTTGGTCAGGTTTATCGCGCCGGGGGTCTCCTCAACAGTCGGCTCCGAATCGAGCAGACCGAAAACACGTTCAGCCGAAATCATCGCCTCTTGTATCTGTGTGTTGACCCGAATCAGGTTCATGATTGGCTCTTGGAGGCGTTCCATAAACTGGTAAAAGGCGAGCATTGCCCCGATGGTGAAGTCGCCCTGAATGACTAAGTAGCTGCCATAGCAGAGTACCGCCGCCCTGCCCATTGACCGGAAAAAGAGTGCAACACGCCCCATCGCCGTTTGGGTTGCCTCGATTTTAATTCTCGATTCAAGGGTCTCGCGCATATTATGGAACAGTTGTCGCTCATGGTAACGTTCCCGATGAAAAGCCTTGACGACCTTTGCCCCCGCGACTGCCTCGTACATCCCCGTTGCAATATCCGCCCACTTGTGCCGCCACTGACGCCACATTGGGCGCAACCGTTGGATGAAGAGGTGGTAGTTCCCGATAATCATCGGGAATATCAATAGGGAGAAGAGGGTCAACTTCCAATTCCAGTACAGCATGAGGCCAAGCATGAGGACGAAAGTGACCGCATCGGTTACGATCCGGATCGTTGTTTCGGTGGCGAGATTCCGCAGCGACGCGACATCCTCCCTGACCCGCGAGATGATCTGTCCCGTCCCTTGGGATTCATAGAACTGCATCGACAGGGACTGTAGGTGAGAGAACACCTTATTTCTCAAGTCGAACAGGATACGCTGACTGACCCATGTCATGACATAGGTGCAAAGGTAAGATAGGACACCGAAAATCGCATAGTAGACAACAATAACAACAAAAAGAATGATCAACCAGTCGACCAATGTATAATGAAACTCACGCCCTAGCAAGGTGTGTGTAACTGTCGCGGCATAGACCTTGATTTCACCTTCAGCGGCATAGAACTTACCGCTTTCGTTCCAGATCGTATGCTGTTTTCCGGTTGCCCTATCAATAACCAGCCATTGGCTGCCTGCCTCTTCGACCGAGACAATTGTCCTTGCAGATATCAGAATATTCCGATCCTTGAACGCTTTATGCAACGCCTTGGATGCTTGATCGAACTCCTTACGCTCAGAATCTGGCAGCCGTTGAATTTCTGATAAATCAGTTACCCCCTCAAGTCTTTCTAAATATCCCTTCTTCCGGAAATCCGAGTCAAGCTGAAACACCTGCTGATTGATGCGGTATTTCTCGCCTGTTACCGTGTCATCGACTTTCCATTTTTCTCCCGGATTTTCAATCGAGACGACCGTGCTTGAGGAGAACAAAAGCCCCTGTGTCTCGAGCTGCTCCCTCAGCGCGTTAGACAGCCCTGCTCGATTATCTAAATCATCCCGAAACGCCAGATCAATGGTTGCAAGTGGTGCATTAGCGGACCCCAAAACTGTATCAATGAGGAACTTCTGGACAAGTGGCATGAATAAGGGCGACTGCCCAACCAGCACGACCAAGAAGAAGCCAAGGATCAGCTTAGGTAGATAAGGTTTCGCGTATGCAAATAATCTGAAAAACTGTTTCATCGCGGACCTCCATGGTCCTACAATTCAGTTACCACTTACATCTTCGTCTTTTCGCTCGTTTGAAGCACTTCCCGAATCTTTCTGGTTGCCTTTGTCTCTGCCTCGACTGTTTTTTGGAGCACTTTAATCGCGGCACGACATTTCGGCTTGAAGTGACTCATCGCTTCTTTCGGGGTTTGTGCCTCTCGGGCGGGATGCATCCACAAGCCGATCCGAGATAATCCCAAGCCGGATCGGACCTTTATCTTCTCATCGACTGGAGCATTTTCGCGCACCTCCAGTGAAGGCAGTATCCGTTGAATGGCTTTGAGTAATCCTACAACCTTTTGGTACTCATCAATTGCTTTATCCAGATGCTCAAGTTCTTCATCTTCAAGGTGTTCCCTGACCATCTGCAGGTAGTCTACGGCTGCTGTTCGCGCTTCGATGAACTGTGCCAGCGGTTGTCCGCTCCACTTCATAATTTTAGCAACGTTCTGCTCGGTCAGCTTTCTCCGTCGACTCAGCATACCGCTCAAGTGGGTGATCAGTTCGTCATAGGCTGCGAGACCGACTGCACAACCGTTAATCTTTCGGCGAGTCTCTGCCATTTTTCTGGCAACGCGCAGGGTGCCTAATGCTGCATCCCTGCCCTTGGGTTCGCGCTCACGCTCGCCAATCACAAACTGGTAGTAGCCGTGGGGACCCAGTTCAAGGAATCCACCACTTGGATGCCACTCTTTGTGGAGGTCTGCGGTTTTGATCTGATACCGTGAACCGTTCTGACAGATAAGGGTTTCTGGTCCGTCGTCCTGGGTCAGGAACGGGCAGGAATCGTCAAACGGCAGCAATGTCGGTTTTCCAGCGCGCGCGTTTTCTTGGAGCCGCTCCGATGCAGCCTCGTAAGTGTCATCGTATGAGACTTCGAAGCTATAACCGAGTGTGCGGCAGGTTGCCCGCAGTGGGTTGTGGAAAAAGGTATTCATCCCCGCTTCAGGGTCAGTGCGGTTATAAAAGAAGCGGAAGGCTTCACCGGACGCACCCATCAGATAGGTATATGAAATATCCTCCTTCCGATATTTCAGTGCTTCTTGGACAGTGTGGATATAATCTATAGGTCGTGCTAGGGCCATTGGTTGATTCATTTGGTTCATTGTTACTTCTCCTGGCTTTTTTCAGCCTTTGTGTTAGGTCTTCCCCAACATAAAATGATGGAGTGGAATAATATAGACTCCACCATGTGACACGAGACAGCTTTTAAGCATAAACCGTGCCAACTCCGAATCCGGATCTATAAAGGGGCTTGAACCCTTGCTATGACTGGGTTTTCTGGGAAAAGCATTGGCCGGGATAGAATATTTGAATCGTTTCAAAATGTGACAGTTGAAGAGGAGTAAGGAGGGGTATTTGAGGGGAAAAGGCGCGCTGCAGTGCATCAATACAGGGTTTGTGCCTGGTGTGTTGCATTTTGTAACATGATACATTTTGCAACGGTGTGGTATGCAGTGCGAAGGCGTTTTTCCTATTGTCAACCGACGATGAGAGGTGTTAAAATAGCGCAGCATGCGGAAAAACGCATAATTTCAATCTGAAAGGGAACGTGCAGGTGAACACGAACCGAGCCAAATTTGTTGTCGGCTCACTGATAGCAGAACCGGGACAGCGTGTCGAAGGCCATCTTAAGGTAGGGAATATGCAGGATGGCACCCCCTTCCGATTGCCGATTGTTTTGGTTAACGGTGCAGGGGTTGGAAAAACGCTCTACCTACAAGCAGCGAGTGATGGGGATGAGCTTAATGGGATTGCCGTTATCCACGAAATTTTACGTCAGATTCGCCCTGAGACGCTACGCGGCAGGGTTATCGCTGTCCCGATTGTGAACTTTCACGCCTTCCACGCCAGACAATCCTACAGTCCCGTTGATAACATGAAGATGAATCGATGCTTTCCGGGACGGCCCGATGGCACCTCCAGTGAACGTATTGCTTACAAGCTTTTTCATACCCTCATCCGCCAAGCCGATTATTGCATTGACCTACATCAAGGCGGTGTCCACCCCATGATTGACGAGGTTCGAGTCCGTGTTGACCCAAAACACTCCCAACATGCGGCTTGCCTTGAATTGGCCCGTATCTTTGGGATGGGTTACATCTTTGATCAGAAAGGACCGAAGGGGCAACTCGCTCAAGCAGCCCCAGAGATAGGTATTCCGACGATTGATCCGGAGTTGGGTGGGTGTCACGGTTGGGATGCTGCCAGCATTGCAAAAGGGGTGCAGGGTGTATTGAACATCCTGAAACAGTACGACTTCATTGATGGTGAACCGAAGCTGCCCGAACGACAGGTGGTTGTGGATCGGTTTGTGTCACTTTTTAGTGACCAGGGCGGTTTCGTGTACTATCAGGCGGACCTGTATGATCGGGTGGAAGTGTATCAGCCGATTGCGGAAATCTGTGATGTCTTCGGTCATCTGCGGGAGACCATCCGAGCTCCTGAGAGCGGTATCTTCTGGTCGCGTCCTGTCTACCCCATGGTCGCCAGCGGTGAATCGATTGGGAAGATTGGTATCCCGTCTGGCTACCTGCAGTAGAGAGAAAGGGTTCATGACGCGAAACGTGAAAACTATTGGTTCGTTCCTATCACCTTCCCATTTGTGCTAAAATACCAACCCAATTCTCCCCGGTTTGTGCTGCTTCGTGGCTCTCTTTCAGTTGGCGGACTTCGAGCACTCGGAAACCGTTTTCACTCAACTGAGTTTCGACCTGTGGCACCTCCTGTGCCAAAATCCCAGACAGTATCAACCGTCCCGCTGGCTCAAGAAATTTCGGGCATCGAGGGATCATTGGCAGGATGACTTTTGTGAGGATATTCGCGACGATGAGCGGATATTTTTGATTTTCGAGCGCGTTCAGTCCGTCGCCTTGATACAAACGGATAACTGATTCCACCTCGTTAAGTTGAATATTGCTTTGGGCGATTGGAATCGTTGTTGCATCGAGATCAACGGCATCGACCCGTTTGGTGCCCAGCTTGGCAGCTGCGATCCCCAAGATTCCAGAACCTGTGCCGATATCAGCGACGACATCGGAATCCTTGATAGCTGCCTCCAGCAATTCTAAGGCGAGTTGCGTTGTGGCGTGCTGTCCTGTGCCGAATGCCATGCCCGGATCCAATCGAATCAAGATCTCAGACGGTTTGGGAACAACATCATCCCATGTCGGCGCGATAACCAAGCCTTTTCCGATCTTTTGGGGTGGGAAGGCTGACCGCCACTGCTCTGACCAATTATCTTCTTCAATGGACCTGAGTGTGACTTTTGCGGGGTGTGTGTCAATCCCTACCTGAGTGAGCCTCGCGAGAAAATCGCGCAGATCCTGGACTTGCTCACCAATGAGATCGTCCGTCGGGAAGTAGGAGATCAGTGTGACGGAGGGAGAGTTTGAGGAGAGGGTGTCTCTTATCTCGATGCCCGTCGCATCGCGCTCAAAGAGATAGTTTGCGACAGCGTCCGATGCCTCTTGGGAGGTTGTGATTGTTACCTGAGCCCATTTCATATCTTGATGGGTTGTGGTGGAACGCGGTTGAGAAGCGATGTAATACTTTTCCCTGCTAACAGTTCATAACCCCCCACTCCCACTTCAACCACCTCTATTCTGCAGCTGGGCTTACTCGCTTTTCTCGTCGTTGTGGTCGTCCTGGCGATGGAAGAGTTTATCGCCGAGTTTATCGAAAAAGCCTGAATGTTCTTCAGCCCCACCTTCACTGCGTAGCTGGACAAAGGCTTCCAAAAGCTCTTTTTCTCGCTCTGTTAGGTTCCTCGGCGTTTCGACCTGAAGTTCAACAATGAGGTCGCCGGAGCCGTAGTGGTTGTAGTAGGGAACGCCTCTGTTAGGGACGCGCATCCTCGTGCCAAACTGCGTACCACTCGGCACCGTGACTTTGACAGTATCATCAATCGTTGGAATTTCAATTGTAGTACCGAGCGCAGCTTGCGGGAATGAAATGCTCGCGCTTACTATCAAATCGTTCTTTTCTCGCACAAAGAGTTCGTGAGGTGCTACGTGGATTACAATAAAAAGGTCACCGGGCGGCCCTCCATTGACTCCCGCTTCGCCTTCGCCCCGCATCTGGATTTTGGCTCCGGTGTCAACGCCTTTAGGGACGCGAACTTTAATCTGGCGAACCTGCCGGACATGCCCCTGACCGCGGCATTTGTTACAAGGTCTGGGGATCACTCTGCCTTCACCTTGGCAACGTGGACAGGTGCGCGACATACTGAAGAAGCCCTGTGTCCGTGTGACTTGCCCACGTCCAAAACATTCTGGACAGGTCTCCGGTTTGGATCCGACTTCAGCACCGGTGCCGTGACAGGTCTCGCAGGTTTCTGAGCGCGGGACATCAATGGTCATGGTTTTTCCAAGCATGACATCTTCTAACGAAATTTGCAGATCGTATTGCAGACTCCGCCCGCGTTTGGGACCTGCCTGTCTACGGCTCGATCCGCCAAATCCGAAGAGATCACCGAAATCGCCGAAAATATCCCCAACAATATCCTCAAAGTTGCCGAAGTCAAATCCGCTTCCACCCATCATTCCTTCTAAGCCTGCATGACCAAACCGGTCGTAGCGGCTACGCTTCTCGGAATCGCGCAGGACTTCATACGCTTCAGTTGCTTCCTTGAATTTTTCTTCGGCTTCTTTGTTGTCAGGATTCTTATCGGGGTGATACTTGATTGCCAGCTTGCGGTAGGCTTTCTTAATCTCGTCTTCGCCCGCGCTTTGACTGACATTGAGTACTTCATAGTAGTCGCGTTTTTCCGCCATGGGGCCTCCCCACTATTGTTTTTCTGCCTTGCTGCCCTTGTCTTCGTCAACAATTTCCGCTTCAGCATCGACAACGGTTTCGTCCGATGTTTCTGTCTCTGCCGTTGAATCCCCTGCTTCTGCTGTTGCCTCGGACTCCGTTGCTGCTTGGGCATACATTGCTTCCGCCAATTTATGGCTCGCCTGCGTTAGTGCCTCTGTCTCTGCCTTAATTGCTTCGATGTCACTTCCGTTCAACGTTTCCCTCAATTTCTCGATCGCGCTTTGAACTACGTTGCGGTCTTCTTCAGAGATCTTATCCCCAAATTCGCTGAGGGAATTTTCCGTGCTATAGATTAGCGAGTCAGCGCTATTGCGAGTCTCAACCTCCTCTTTCTTCTGAGAATCTTCTTCCGCGTGCTCTTCGGCATCCGTAACCATCTGTTCAATTTCTTCGTCGGACAAGCCGCTTGAGGATTCGATCCGAATTTTCTGTTCTTTGCCTGTTCCAAGATCTTTTGCCGAAACGTTCACAATGCCGTTCGCATCGATATCAAACGTCACGTCAATCTGCGGCAGCCCGCGCGGTGCGGGGGGAATACCGATCAGATCAAACCGGCCGAGTGTGCGATTGTAGACTGCCATATCGCGCTCGCCCTGAAGGACATGTATATTCACAGCTTCTTGGTTATCTGACGCAGTCGAGAAGGTTTGGCTTTTCTTGGTTGGGATCGTGGTATTTCGTTCGATTAGGCGGGTGAAGACGCCACCGAGGGTTTCGATGCCGAGTGAAAGGGGCGTAACATCAAGCAGCAGCACATCCTTGACCCCTTCGTCGCCAGATAGAACACCGCCTTGGATCGCTGCGCCAATGGCAACCACTTCATCGGGATTGACGCCTTTGTGCGGTTCTTTACCGAAAAACTGCTCGACCGCTTCTTGCACCTTCGGCATCCGTGTCTGACCGCCGACCAGTACGACCTCGTCGATGTCCGATGCGCTTAACTCGGCATCGGCAAGGGCTTGGCGACACTGTTCGATTGCCCGGTCAATCAGGTCTGTGGTGAGCTGCTCCAATTTCGCTCGCGTGAGCGTTAAATTCAGGTGCTTGGGACCGCTTGCGTCTGCGGTGATGAAAGGCAGATTAATGTCTGACTGTAATGCCGTTGATAATTCACATTTCGCTTTTTCTGCTGCTTCGCGCAGGCGTTGGAGCGACATTGGGTCTTGCCGTAGATCTATGCCGTTCTCGTTGAGGAACTCCTCGGCTAACCAATTAACAATTGTTTCATCGAAGTCATCGCCGCCCAAATGGGTGTCTCCATTGGTGCTCTTGACCTCAAAAATACCTTCTCCAATCTCGAGGATCGAGATGTCGAAGGTACCGCCCCCTAAATCGTAGACGGCAATTGTCTGATCCGTCTTCTTGTCTAATCCGTAAGCGAGAGAAGCGGCTGTCGGCTCATTAATGATTCGCAGTACCTCAAGTCCGGCGATCTGTCCAGCGTCTTTGGTGGCTTGACGTTGTGCATCGTTAAAATACGCGGGAACCGTGATGACAGCTTGCGCCACAGTTTCGCCCAGATACGCTTCTGCCGTCTCCTTCATTTTGCGCAGGACGAGCCCCGAAATCTCAGGAGGCGCGTACTCACGATTATCAATCTTGATCCGTGCTTCGTTGCTGCCTCCTTCGGCTACTGCATAGGGCACCCGCTGCATTTCCTCGCTAACCTCATTATAGCGTCTCCCCATGAAACGTTTGACCGAAGATACGGTGTTCTGGGGGTTTGTTACCGCCTGCCGTTTTGCAACCTGTCCAACGATCCGTTCATTTTCTTTCGTAAAGGCGACAACAGAAGGGGTGGTACGATCACCTTCAGCATTTTCGAGGACCTTCGGTTCTCCGCTCTCTAAAACTGCTACACACGAATTCGTTGTACCGAGGTCTATGCCGATTACTTTACTCATTCGATTCTTCCTCCTCGAGGTTCGGGGATTCACTTTCCTCGACCTGCTCACTTTTTCCCTTAGAGACCGAAACCATTGATGGACGAATCACACGATTATGTAACAGATATCCTTTCTGCCACTCTTCAATAACGTGATTTTCGGGAACATCCTCTGATTCAACGTGCATTACTGCTTCATGCTGCATGGGGTCGAATGGTTCGTTCACGGCGTCAATTGGAATAACACCGCGCTTTTCAAGGGTGCTGAGAATGCCCTTGTAAATCATCTCAACTCCTTCAGCGAGGGCGCCAAAGTCTTCAGATTCTGTTGTCGATTGGATCGCTCTTTCGATGCTATCTACTGTTGGAATCAACTCTTTCACGAAACTTTCAAGGGCGTATTTTAAGGATTCCTCTTTCTCGCGTTCTGCCCGTTTTCTTGAGTTATCGAACTCTGCTACTGTGCGAAGCAGCTGATCGTGCTGTTCCTCTGCTTCAGCTTTATATGTCTCATACTCGGCTTTGAGATTGACGAGCGCTTCCGCTTCGGGTGAAACCTCTGATTCCGCATCCGCACTGGATTCTTCTACCTCAGCGGCTTCCGCTCCATCATTGATCGGTTCACTCTCTGCCGAGTCCAAATCAGTTGATTCTGTTTCCTGATCCTCTATATCTGTTTTTTTATCGTCTGACATGTACATAACCTCTCTAAGGAATAGCTACAAAACAACTTCCACATTTCACCGATACTACGGTGATTCTTCGAACAGTTCACTGATCGTCTGGGAAGTAAAATTGACAATTGATACAATCCGTGGATACGCCATCCGGGTTGGTCCGATAACCCCTATTGTTCCAAACTGATTTCCTCGCACCCGGTAGTTTGATCGGACGATACTGCACATTTCCATACCTTCACAGCCGTTTTCAGTGCCGATTAGTACCTGAGTCCCGAGGGGTTCCTGCTGCGTAGACAGGAGATCGGCAACCTGTTTCTTCTGTTCTAAGACTCGAAATAGCGATTCGATTTTCTGGATTTCTTCAAACTCGGGATGACTGAAGAAATTGGCGGTGCCATCGATGTAGACATGGGTTTCCTGCTCTAAGGCAAAGGTGTTCCGCGCAACAGTTACTATCGGGTCGGACAAACGTTGATCGAAAACGGCTTTCAACTTTGCAGGGTCTTGTGAGATCTGCCTTATCTGTTTCAAAGGCAGCCCTGCTAATTTTTCATTTAATATCTGATTTATCCGGTAGAGTTCGTCATCGGACAGATTCTTAGGTATAGGAACGACCTGATTTTTGACGGCTCCAGAAGCCATCAATAGAACTGCAAGTATATGCTTGCTATCGATCGAGATAAGTTCAATTCGGCGCAGGATGC
Organism: Candidatus Poribacteria bacterium; assembly: GCA_022826645.1. Taxonomy (GTDB): domain Bacteria; phylum Poribacteria; class WGA-4E; order WGA-4E; family PCPOR2b; genus PCPOR2b. The sequence continues at coordinate 10,092 of JAJDUM010000084.1, read as the reverse complement.
TTTCGTGCAACTCTGGGCTTAGGACGACACCGATATGATGCGAAATCGCAGACAGAATCTTGGATGTCTGCTCCATAATCTCTTCAAAGTCACGAGTAGGTGAAGTGTATCCATCTCGGATAAACTGCTTTTCTTTTGGGCTCAACTTCTGGTCGGTCATCAGACTATCGACATAGACACGATAGCCTTGCTCCGTTGGAATCCGCCCGGCAGACGTATGCGGGTGCGTCAGATAACCAAGCTCCTCAAGATCTGCCATGGTGTTCCGCAATGTCGCCGCACTTAGCCCCATGTCGTAGTCCTGCACAATTTTCTGTGAGCTGACGGGTTCGGCTGTTCGGTTATAGCAGTTGACAATTGCCTCTAAAACAGCATATTTTCGAGAATCTAACGCAGAAGTTGTCAAGAGGATCGCCCCAATTCGCAAGATTTTTTAGCACTCTATTCTTGAGAGTGCTAACGAAATTAAACTACCATTTTCAGAGGGATTTGTCAAGCAAAAAGGAAACGCATCGGATGGGAAGCCGGTTACATCAAGAATTCCAAAGATGAATACTTCGGTTTGTTGATTCAATCCATTTTGGACTGGTAATGGCTGTTCAGCGTACTCACAGCGTCGTACTGTTAATGCAGAGCAGCTTAGAGAAACCTTAACATGGGCGAAAACAAAATCAGCCTGAAATTGGGTTAGCAATTCCAGGCTGATTAGTAGTTGTAACTAATATAGATTGTGTTACACTGAGTGCCTCGCGGACAGGGTTACATCATCTGTTTGACGATTGATTCGCCCTGCTCCTTTGTAATGGCGAGATCTGTCTTTCTACCGATTGCACCATCCTGAAGGACCGGTTCGAGGTCTTCGAGTGCGTCACGGGTTGTATCCTCATAAAACAGACCAATCGGGATCTCATCGCCCCAAATCATCGCTTGCTGAAGGGCAGCCTGCATATCAGTAGGATCATGTCCTTCTTCTTCGAGCTTATTCACGCGCTGTTTGAAGAAGGCGAAGGTATTATCCTTATTGAAGGTGATGCAGGGACTGAAGACATCCACGAGCGCGAACCCGTTGTGCTCAATCGCCCTATACATCAGTTCGGAGAGGTGCTTCGTATCGCCACTGAACCCACGTGCCACATAGGTTGCACCTGAGAGGATCGCCAACGCGAGCGGATTAAGCGGTTGTTCGATGCTACCAAAGGGAGTACTCTTCGTCTTCATGCCCATTCGGCTTGTCGGCGAGGTTTGACCAATCGTCAACCCGTAGATCTGGTTGTTCATCACAATATACATGAGATCGATATTGCGGCGAACTGTGTGGAGGAAATGATTTCCGCCGATACCATATCCATCGCCGTCGCCCCCTGTGACGATGACCTTCATCTCGTGATTGGAGAGCTTCATCCCCGTCGCTACAGCAAGTGACCGTCCGTGTAGGGTGTGCATCCCGTAGGTGTTGATGAATCCGGGAAGGTTGGATGAGCAGCCAATCCCACTAATTGTGATAAACTCGTGTGGTTCGCGTCCAGTTTTGGCGCAAGCCATTTCAAGTGCTCTCAATACACCGAAATCGCCACAACCGGGGCACCAATCTGGAGCAATGTTCCCCTTAAAATCCTTCGCGGTAGGAGCCGCCTTTATCGGTTTACCATCGTTTGCCATCTTATTCCTCCTTATACTACGATTTCTTGATACGGGATATACAGTTCGGTCTTACCTGCCTCAATCTCCTTAGCACCATCAACGATGTGGTGTGGCATGAACGGCTCACCATCATATTTGCGGATATGACCATCGGCGTTGAAGCCGGTTTCACCGCGCAGGAAGCGAGCAAACTGACCGGTATAGTTACCTTCAACGATAATACCACGCTTACACTTCGCAAGGACCGCGTTCACCTTCTCTTCGTCGAGCGGATAGAGCCAGCGGAAATGAATATGGTTCGTGCTGTACCCCTCTGCTCTGAGCAGGCTCGCCGCTTCGTCGAGGAGACTGTCTGTCGAGCCCCACCCGATCAAGGTGATGTCTGCGTCTTCGGGTCCCGTAAGTGTGGGGGCTGGCAAGTCAGCCATGATGCCATCCATCTTACGCTGGCGTTTTTCCATGATGTCACGACGTTTGTGTGGATTCGTGAACTCGTCGCTAATCAGCACGCCATCTTCATCGTGGTCATCGGTTGCCACAACATGGACATGTCCCGGTGTTCCGGGCAGCGCGCGTGGAGAAATACCGCTGTCGGTAATCTTAAAGCGCTGATAGTTTTCGTCCGAACCGTTGTCTTCGGTGATGATCTCGCCGCGATCAATCTCCTGATCCCACTTGAGATGATCTGGGTCGAAATTCGTGTATCCCATGGAGAGTGTGAGATCGGAAAGCACCATCCCCGGACACTGATATTTATCGACCAAGTTGAAGAGTTCTGGAATCACAGTGAAGCCGTCAACAATACTGGTCGGTGCGACAATAATTTTCGGGAAGTCGCCTTGGCTTGCACCAAGCAGCTGCCACAGATCGCCCTGCTCGGTTTTGGTCGGTAATCCAGTCGAGGGACCACCGCGCTGGACATTAATAATGACCACTGGAATTTCCATCATTCCGGCACTACCGATAGCCTCGGTCATCAGTGCGAAACCACCGCCGGAGGTCGCACACATCGCACGAGCTCCACCATGGGCGGCGCCAATCGCCATATTCGCGACACCGATTTCGTCTTCAACCTGCCGAACCATGATACCCAAGTCACGGGCATTGGTAGCCATCCAGTGTAACACGCCGGTTGAAGGGCTCATCGGATAGGCACAATAGAATTTGACACCGGCTGCCGCACCGCCCATTGCCATCATATCGTTACCGGTTGTGACCGCTAACGGTTTGTCTTGCATCGGCAATGATGTGGGGAACGGTGTGAAATGTTCGGCAGCATGATCAAATCCTGCTCTGGCGATGCCGACGTTTTCGTCAACAACATCCTGACCTTTTCGCTGAAACTGGATTGTTAAAATATTCTCCAACTGTTCCAAGCCAGCACCAAGCATGTTAAGCGCAGCGCCGAGCAACAGCGTGTTTAGCATAATCCGGTTTCGGCTGTTGTTGGACAGTTCTTTAAAGGAGAGCGGACATAGCTGAACGCCCTCTGGAACATCTCCTTCGGGCTTCGTGTTGTCGCTGTTGTAAAGAATCGCCCCACCGGGGGCGACGTTCTGAAGATGCTTATCCATTGCGTCTTGGTTCAAAGCAATGACCAAATCAATCTTATCGCCATGGTTTGCAACGGGTTCGGAGCTGAGCCGCATGGTTAAAAAGGTGTGGCCGCCACGAATGAGGGATTGGTAGGCACTGTAGGTGAACGCATAGATGCCACGACGTGCACAAATCCTCAACAGTAACGGTCCACTACTCTCAATACCCTGGCCGGGTGCCCCACCCATACCAATGGCAAAATCGTAATTTCCCATTTTATATCCTTTCTATCATAGGTTTTCCACCTATCTGAAAATCGCAGATTAACAAAGCCAAATTCTTACTACATATTGATGAGGTGAGAAATTTGCTTTTACTGTGCAAAAATCAGGTGTGCGTGTTCAAAATTTGGTTGAATAATTAAGCGAAAACAAGTTTTTATGGTTAAATAAGGTCTGGTCAGCAAAAAATCATATTAAGCATACCACATCCTACCTTATTTTTCAAATGAATTCTATACGACTGGTGACATCCCGTGCCTTTGTTAAGGGAGAATGTTTGCGCGTCAATCAACAATTTTAATTTCACAGTTCGCTTAACGCTTTTTCTGCTTCAGGGGTTCCAATCTCTGACAATGCAAAAGCGACATGGTCACGGACCCGATCGGATTCATCCGCCAAGGTGGCTATCAAAGCCGGCACGGCATCGCTCGCAGCCTCACCGACATTTGCCAGCCCAACCGCAGCATAGGTGCGGATATCAATTTCATCGTCGCCGAGCGCCTGAATCAGTGCTGGCACAACCGCTTGGGTGGAGTTCCCGATGGTGCTCAACGCGCGGACGGCATATTCCCTGACAGGGTCATAGGTGTCGTTTAATGCCTCAACTAAAGGAGGCACAGCAGGTTCTCCAATTCGTGCGACAGCATCGGAGGCGTTAAGCGCGACATGCCTGAATTCATGGGCAAACGTATCGATCAAAGCGGGGATGGCGGGTTCTCCAATTTGTGCTAAAGCGTCAGCCGCACCATCACACACATCCCAAATCACGTTCTCTAACGCCTCTATCAAGTCAGGCACCGCGGGTTCACCAACCTTAACCAGTGCTGCGATCGTCGCTTCACGATCTTCATCGTATTCCAGTTGTTCAATTAATTCATCAATATCATAATCTTCCATAACATAGCCTAATCAGTACTTTAGATACTTTATTTATCCTTCCAGGGCGAGCAGGAAAGGGTTTTCCAGTGCCTCAACCAACTGGCGTAGAAAGCGGGCTGCGTCCGCACCATCAATTAAGCGATGGTCGTAGGAGAGCGCGAGTGGCAACATCAGACGCGGCTGAAATTGGTCATCGATGAATACCGGTTCTATCTGACTACGGGAGACACCGAGAATAGCCACTTCGGGGGCATTGATAATCGGCGCGAAATTGGTCCCACCGATACCGCCGAGATTGCTTATTGAGAAGGTCCCACCTTGCATATCTTCCAAGCCGAGTTTCCTGTTTCTTGCTCTTTCTACCGCCTGACTAAGTTCAATTGATAGCTCGATAATGTTCTTCTGATCGACATCACGGATAACGGGGACCAGAAGCCCTTGCGACGTATCGACCGCCACACCGATATGATAGTATTTTTTGTAGATAATCTCCTCTTTCTCTATATCTACACTTGCGCAAAACTGTGGAGACTGTTTCAACGCGCCTGCAACAATTTTGAGGAGTATTGCTGTGATAGTAAGTTTGCCACCGCTATCTTCGACCCTTGAAGCATACTGTTTTCGGAGTTTTTCTAACTCTGTGATATCCGCTTTATCGAAATTTGTGACGTGCGGAATCGTCTCCCAAGCAGTAGCCATATGTTTCGCGGTGGCGCGGCGAACCCCTCCCATCGCCGCTCGCTCAATTTCGCCCCACCTTGAGAAATTTGGTAGCGGTTCGGCAGTTTCAGGGGTCGGCTGCGTCTTAGGTGCCGCGACGGCTGCCGGCTCCGCCTGTTTTTCGGCATGGGCGGGTGGCGATTCCGGTTTGGGGACGGGGGCAGCTTTCTCAGGTGCCCTGACCGGTTTAACTATTTCTCCGCTCCCGCCCTCTGTATCAACCGTCAGAATCGGCTTCCCTATCTCTATTATCCCGCCTTCTTCTACATGGATCGCAGTGATGACACCGCTGACGGAAGAAGGGATTTCGATGGCAGCCTTATCCGTTTCGATTTCCAGTACCGGCTGATCCACTTCGATTGTGTCACCGACAGACACCAGCAGGGCGACAACATCGCCAGCGTCAATGTCTTCTCCGAGTTCGGGGAGGTTAAAATCGGTTGTCATATCTATCACCCGCATGAAACGCTAAATGTAATACGTGGGACTTGCATTCGCAGGTACACTCCACTGTGCCATAATTTACAGAGGGTGCAGCGGCTTGTTTTGAAGCCCAATCCATCGGGACGGAGTGTACCTACTACTAGTACATTGTCAGAAAAATGTAGCACAACCTGTATAAGGTTTCAGAACATAAATCGGTAATTCTCTATGCTCCCCAGGCCCGGTAGGTGCGGTTTGTAACCGCACCGGCCATCGCAATGAAGGTGATTATCATAATTTATCTGATTGAGTACTAGCAACTTGTGTTAAGATACAGTTTATTATACATTTTACCTACTTCATCCGTCAACTGCGAGGGAAGAAACAGGAGAAAGCGAACGTGGGGGTAAATCACACGATTACCTCTTCCAGTCCTGTTTTGAGCAGTTGTGAAAATCGCGAATTTGGATTTCTCACAAGGTGTTCCCGTTCCCCATGCTCTCGGATCTCGCCATCTTCCAAGATCATAATCTCGTTGACCCGTTCAACGGTCCCCAGACGATGGGCAATGATAATACCTGTCCGATTGTGGAGCAGCTTCTGAACCGCACGATCAATCTGTTGCTCGGTCGCTGGATCCAGTCGAGAGGAGGGTTCGTCAAGGATAATGATTCCCGGATCTTTGAGAAACACCCGCGCAAATGCAAGTAACTGCGCCTCCCCAGCCGACAACCCTCCAGAAGCGATTATAGTATCAAGCCCCTCTGGGAGCGACTCATACCACCCCGACAGGCCGAGGTCTTCAATAACCGCCAAAATCTGCGAATCGCTGATCTCAGAGTTGAAAAGTGTGATGTTGTCCCGGACAGATGCATAAAAAAGTTGAACGTCTTGTGTCACCAACCCCACATGTTGACGTAGGTTGTCTAATCGGACGTTCATTATCGACCTGCCATCCAGCCGGATTTCTCCTATATTTGGTTCGTAAAACCGAAATAGTAAGCGGGTTATGGTTGTTTTCCCGCTACCCGTCCGCCCCAACAGGCCAAGGACTTTGCCCGGTTCAAGGTTAAAGGAGATCTTTTTTAGCACCGGTTCACCTTCGTTGTAGTTGAATGTCACTCCATCAAATTCGATGGAGATGGCTCCCGAGGCGGGGAGCGTTTCTGTGCCATCTTGAATCTGGCTGGTTGTGCGCTGCAAGGCTTCGATCCGCTTTATGCCGGCTGTTGCTCTCTGTAGATCGTTAAGTTGACGGCTGATCTGGTCAAGCGGATGCCGAAGCATGGCGGTATATTGGACGACCATAAAGACTGTACCGATGGTGAACACCCCATCCCGATAAAGATAGATGCCCATACCCATTGAGATCGCAAGCCCGATGGCGAACATAATCCGTGTGGTCGCTTGTACGATTTCGCCCATGATTTCCGATCTCAGCACCCGTCGATAGGCATCGCTGTTGACATCGTAGAATCGATCCATGGTATAAGCATTTCCGCCGTTCGTCCGGATATCTTCAATCCCGGTCAGCCGTTCTTCGATAAATCCGTACAGTTTAGAATAGCCTTCCCGCTCGGCGGTATACGCGGGGACAGCGATGCTTCGTATAAGGTTGTAGATGACAAATGCGACAAGTACAAACCCTGTTAGTGCAGCGCCAACTCGCCAATCCTCGCGGGAGACCATGATGAGAACGCCGATCAGAAAGAATGTACTCCCGATGACCTGTAGTACGAATTCTGAAAAGAAGTTTGAGAGTGCGGTTGTGTCGCCATCGACCCGTTCGACCATCTCACCGGGGGTGTACTCGTGATGGAACGACATATCAAGCTTTAGACAGTGGAACGCCAGATCACCCCGCATCCGATTCGTTGCCCGCCACCCCACATCCTGACCCAGGTAGGAGTTGACTAACATAATGATTTGCCCAAAGATACCGACGGCAAGGAATAGTCCAGCGGCGATAAGCAGATTGCGGAGTGCTCCGCCCTCCGTTGCCGTGTCAATGAAATAGCGGAGAATCTGCGGGTTTGCCAGACCTAAACCGATCCCAGTAAACATAAAGATGGCAAGCAGTGTCACCCGAAACCATTGCGGTTTGAGGTAGTAAGCGAGGAGTGAAACGTATTGTCTAAGGGGGACTCTTTGCAAACCGATTTCGTCCTTTCGGCAAAGTGGGTGATCTTAGAGGATATCCGCTTTGATCATGTTCGTTGTTCCCGGTACGTCCGCCGGTATGCCCGCGATAATAACCACCTGCTCCCCCGCTTGTGCAAGACCGGATTTCAATACCGCTTGTTTTGCACCTGCAATCATCGTGTCGGTGTCAGGGGCGAATTCAGTCAGGACAGGGAATGCACCCCAAAGGAGCCCTGCCCGTCGGAGCGTAGTTTCATGGGGGCTGACAACCGCAATCGGTGCAAGGGGACGATATTTGGCTACCAGTCTCGCGGTTTGGCCCGTCCTTGTACAACAGATAATTGCCTTTGCGCCGATTTCTATGGCGGTATGACAGGCAGCGTGTGCGATTGCGTCCGGCACGCTCTCTTCAAGGGTGATTGGTTGACGTTTGAAGTACTCTATGTAGTCAATAGTGGTTTCGGTTGTCGTGGCGATTTCAGCCATGGTTCGGACTGCGTCCGAGGGATATTTGCCGATAGCAGTCTCCCCGGAAAGCATTAGGGCATCTGTGCCGTCGAGAATCGCGTTGGCGATATCTGTGACCTCTGCGCGTGTGGGACGTGGATTCACAATCATCGATTCAAGCATTTGGGTTGCGGTGATGACAGGCTTACCCACAAGGTTCGCCCATTTGATAATCTCCTTTTGGATGAGCGGGACCTCCGGGAGGGGTACCTCTAACCCCAAATCTCCTCTGGCAACCATCACGCTGTCTGCTTCAGTGAAGATGTTATCTAAATCGTCCAACGCCTCGCGTTTTTCAAGTTTAGCGATGATCGGTATATCGGAATCGTGTTGTCCAAGGGTTGATCTAAGGTTCTGAAGATCTGTGCCGCTTCTGATAAAGGACTGGGCGATCCAATCGACGCCGTGATCAACCCCAAAGCGCAGGTCTTCGATGTCCTTTGGGGTTGGAATCGAGATTTGTAATGAGATGCCGGGGACGCTGATACCCTTGTTTGAACGCAGCGATCCGCCGGCGATGACTTCGCAAACAATGTCCGTGTTTGTGGTCGAAATCACGCACAGTTCAATCTCACCGTCCGCCAATAGGATGTGATCCCCCGGTTTAACGTCCACAACCAGTTCGGGATAATTGATCGAGACAGTATCGTGATCGCCGATGACCTCCCGGGTCGTGAGGGTGAACCTTGCATCCGCGGATAACTCGATTGGCTCGTCCGAGAATTTACCGATCCGCATCTTGGGTCCGGAGAGATCTTGCAGAATTGGTATTCTGACGCCGAGCTGCTGCGATACTGTTTTCAGGTTGGCAATGGTTTGCGCGTGATCGGCGTGTGAGCCGTGTGAGAATGAAATCCTGGCGACGTTCATCCCCGACTCAATCAGTGAGCGTAACATTTCTGGTGAGTTGCTAGCGGGACCTACCGTACAAACAATATTTGTGCGTTTTCGTTGCATATTGTAGCTCAAGTTGTTGCCTGAGGTGAAGTAATTATACCATAGACCTAAAATGCGACAAACAGATCTGCTCTACTTCAGTATCAGCATCCGTCGCGTCGCTGTGAAATCGCCTGTTGTTAGTGTATAAAAATAGACACCGCTGGCGACAGCCTCTCCGAGTTGATTCCGTCCGTCCCAATAGGCTGCACGGCTGCGGCTTCGATAGATACCCGCTGCCTGATGTCCCACCGTCAACCGTCGAACTGCCTCCCCGTTCATATCATAGATTGTCAGCGTGACCTCTGCGGGAGTTGCCAACTGATACGGTATCCAGGTCTCCGGGTTAAACGGGTTCGGATAGTTTGCCAATAACGCGGTCTCCTCTGGTATCAGTGAGGCGAGCAGCTTTTCAAGATTCTCTATCCCCTCTTTGAAGGCAAGTGAACCGTCATCTTCCAACCGTGCCTGGGCGATCCACGCTTCTATCGTTGCGGGGGCGATGGTTGTTACCCCCCTTAATCCCCCCGCCCCGATAGATCGGGATGCAAGCACAAGCGGGGGGAAGGTTGAAGGTGCAGCGGAAGCAGCGGTGCTGCTGATTGCCTGTGAGACGATAATCAGGTCAACGGTGTTGACAACACCATCACCGTTCACATCCGCAGGATCGTCAGCGGAGACCGTTTGATTCAGTTTCTGTGCGACAAGCACCAGATCCCCAGAGTCTACTTGCCCATCTCGATTTACGTCCCCGGTCGCCAACTGTCCCTTGACCGTGATGGTGATTTCATGCGGACCGGCGGGGATTTTTCCCCCGGAGATAGAGCTGAACTGGAAGTTATGCAGTGCCACCTTTGTGTCGCCGCCCGATTTTGCTGTGAAGTTCACGTGGAGCAGGGAGCCGGTGCCGGTCACGCCTTGGGTGGACAACCGTACGGAGTTGAGTCCTGTGATTTTCCCCGTCACGTTATCAATACTTCCACCTTGAAAGAAGGTGTTGGCTCCTGTCTTGAGAAAATTGCCCTCG
>JAJDUM010000037.1 GCA_022826645.1 Candidatus Poribacteria bacterium | reverse complement strand
TGACCCCACAGTGCGTAATGGACTCTCCTGTTTCGGTTGTCATACAGAGGGGGTGAAGACCTTTGAGGACGAGGTCCGTGCCGTGATAGAGAGCAATGCCACCCCCGCTTATGACAAGGCGCAAGCATTGAGACTATATGTCGAACAGTCAGAGATGGACACACTCTTACAGGAGGATACGGATAGGTATAGGGGTGCTCTTGAAGCGACGGGTGGTGAGTTCGGTGGGATTGAGCCAATCTCCCGTTTCCATGAGGTGTATCAGGGACCGGTAAATCTTGCATACGCTGCCGCGGTCGTCGGGTTAGAACCCCAAGTGTTCTTGGAAAAGATTCGTGAAAATATAGGCCTACAGAATATCGGCTTGTTGGTTTTAGACAGTGAAAACGGAAGTATGAAACGGGACACATGGACATCGAATTTTGTCGCAATGATTTACGCTTTGGACTTCCCGGACGAACAAGTAGATAGTCCGTCGCAACCGGAGCAACCGCCGGGAACCGTTGTTCGGATTCCTGACCCAAACCTACGCGCTGCAATAGCGGGAAGACTTGGTAAAAACGCCAACGCTCCGGTCACTGTCGTGGAGATGGAAAGGTTGAGAGAACTTGATGTGGCAGACAGGGGGATCCACGATTTGACAGGGCTTCAATTCGCAATCAATCTAAGTCGGTTAAATCTCGGGGATTCGGGGCGGCGAGGCAATCAGATTTCCGACCTTTCACCGATAGCGGGATTAGTCAACCTGAGAAACTTATCGATCTGGGACAGTCCCGTTTCTGATTTATCTCCCTTGAAGGGCTTAAAAAATCTTACTAGATTGGTGTTTGGTAGCACACAAGTATCCGACCTTTCACCGATAGCAGGGCTAATCAATCTGAAATTGTTAGATTTTAATGTTGGTAATGTTTCAGACTTATCACCGATAGCGGGATTAATTAACATAGAGTATTTAGGTTTTCCCAATAATAACGTATCTGATTTGTCGCCGATAGCGGGGTTTGTCAATCTGAAAACTTTATATTTTTGGGGTAACAACGTTTCTGACATATCGCCAATTGCAGGGTTAGTCAACTTGGTAACGTTTGGTTCGTGGGGCAATCCCATTTCCGATGTATCTCCGTTTGCAAAGCTAACAAAAATCGAGGTGATAGATATTTGCGGCGGTGATCTTTCAGATCTTACGCCTTTGGCAAGATTAACCAGCTTAAAGGAACTGTATCTTCGCTCCAATGGAATATCGGATGTATCCGGCCTTGTAGGATTAACCGGGGTAACTCGCTTGAACCTTGCAGGTAATGATATCTCGGACATCTCCGCGCTCGCGGGATTCACCAATTTGAAATGGCTAGATATCCACAGCAACGAAATCGCCGACTTCTCGCCTTTGGACGGGTTACGTGAGAATATAAGGCTCATTTGGCACGCCAATCCGGGATTCCCCACAGATGCCCCCAAAATAGAGGGACCGTGGCTATGGGTCGTTTTACCGAACACAGAGTTGGGGAGCGATACGGATTTACTATCAAAGGCGAGTGGGGGCGAGGTGACGGAGGTGGAAGTCGCTACTCATGGGGCGACAGTAGGAAACGCTGTCGGCGATGACGTGTGGACTTCCCACAGACTCCCACCCACAGGAGAAGACAACATTGCAGATATGCTGAAGCGTCCTCTCCCTAACGCGGTCATCTATGGCTATGTGTCCCTCTATTCTCCACGTAAACAGAACACAACGATGTATGTCGGAAACGATCACGGGTTAAAAGTCTGGCTCAATGGAGCTTTGATTTATGAGGAACTTCGTGACTTGGGACCGGGTGACGATTACCAAGATCTTTTTTCGGTCACACTGAAGCAGGGAAGAAATGTCCTGTTGGTTGCCGTTAGTACCGATAGGAGCGAGAATAGCGCCTTTTTTGGATTCGAACCCGGCACTGACTATACGGTGTCAACGGGGGTCGGTTACACTTTTCCCCAAACACCAATTCATGCAGGCGAGACCTTTACCCTCAACATCCGCGCCGACAATATCAGCGACTTGGCAGGCTGGCAGTTTGATATTGCGTTTGACCCTGCTGTACTTGAAGCCCTCGGTGTGAGCGAAGGAGATTTCCTGAAGACTGATGGCGGAGCAACTTTCTTTCACGGTGGGAGCATTGATAACGCAGCGGGTAAAATCACGGGACTCAATGCGGCGAGGCTATCCACCCAAGGTGTGAGCGGCACCGGCACCTTGCTGCAGGTGCGGTTCAAGGCGAAATCCGCCGGTGAAACAGAGTTGGCGCTGCATAAATTTCAGTTCGGCTCCGTCACCGGCGATAGCATCCCCGCCGGTCCGCATCAAATTACCATCGTTGTGGAGGGACAACTTGCCACAGGTGATGTGAACCGGGATGGAGTTGTCACCATTCTAGATCTGATTCTCGTCGCACAGCAGTTGGGCAAAAGGGTGTCCGCAGGTTCGGCGGTGGATGTCAACGGTGATGGCGTTGTTAGTATTCTCGACCTCATCCTCGTGTCACAGGGGATTGCCAGCGCAAGCGCTGCGCCGATTGGGGCGGATAGCGTAGACGCTGCGATGATAGAGGCATGGATAGCACAGGCACGATTGGAAGATGACGGTTCACTTGCTTTCAAACAGGGCATCGAAAATCTTGAAAATCTGTTCGCCTCGTTGATTCCCGAAGAAACTGCATTACTCCGTAACTATCCAAACCCATTTAACCCGGAGACATGGATACCGTATCAGTTGGCAGAATCGGGGGAGGTAACGCTGAAAATTTATGATATGAATGGGAAGATCGTTCGGCGTTTGGAAGTAGGATATAAGGCGGCTGGCATGTATCGGAGTCGAAGCCGTGCTGCCTATTGGGACGGTCGGAATGGGCTTGGTGAGACTCTCGCCAGTGGTGTATACTTTTATACGCTAACAGCGGGTGAGTTCTCAGCGACGCGACGGATGCTGATACTCAAGTAAGACAATTTTCCGATAAGTAGCAACTTAGATTTCAATATAATAGGGGATGACCACGGTTATCTCAACTCAGAAAGGGACAAGGTAGATATGGCAGAAAAAAAACGGGTGCTCATCACCGGCGCGGCAGGCAAAGTCGGCAGTACGTTGTGGGGTGCATGGGAAAAGGAAGATAAATACACCCTGACATTGGTGGACCTCAAGGAGGCTGCTAGCACGAAATCCCGCGTTGAGTTAGGCGATGTTCGGGACTATCAGCGGATGCGAGAGTTGTGCAAAGATCAGGATGTCGTCGTTCACCTCGCGCTTGTGACCTCAGACCAATTTGGCAAAGTGCTGGGCGAAGTGACCGATATCGGGGCAGCGATGCTGCTATTTGAAGCCGCCCGTGAAGAGGGCGTCCAAAAAATTGTGTTTGCATCCACAAACCACGTCACCGGCTGGAACGAACGCGTAAGTTCGCCGCCACGATTTTCCACGGCGGAGCAGATAAATCCCGATGGCTGGTACGGGGCAATGAAGGGGATGGCAGAGGTCGCCGGACGCTACCTCGTCAATGAGTTCGACATGCGTTTTATCAGCATCCGTATTGGCACGTTCACAGGCGGATACGAAGCGGAGCATTTACGCACCTGTAGCACACTCCTGACACCGCGTGATTGTGCCCAACTTTTTGGACGGGCAGTGGATTATGAAGGTCCCGTGAAATGTCTCATCACCTACGGCAGGTCTGCCAATTCGACCGCCTACCAACAAAGCTATCTTGATATTAGTGGTGCTGTTGAAATTCTCGGCTATCAACCGCAAGATAACCTGATGAAAACGCATCTTCCGCAGCTACTCGACGATGGTGCCTAAACTGTGAAAGGAGCATATCATTATGAGGGACAAAATCAGAATCGGTGTGATTGGGTGCAGAGTTGGTCGGACATGGGTAGCGGGGGCGAAAGCCAGCGAAGATACGACTGCTTGGGCGGTTGCCGATCTGAATCAGGAGCTCGCGCAACAGGTCGCCGCCGATAACGGGGTCTCCAGAGTGTATGGCGACTATCGGGAGTTGCTCGCAGACGATGAGGTCGATGCAGTTGGAGTCGCCACAGCCCCTGATGTGCGGAAGCCGATGGTAATTGATGCGTTGAATGCAGGCAAGCATGTGCTGGTGCAGAAGCCGCACGGTCGCAACGCTGCCGATGTGGAAGAGATCAACGCAGCGGCGGCCTCCACAGGGAAAACCCTTGTCTACTCCTACTTCATGCGGCATGAGCCGAAAAATAAGGAGACCCGTCAACTCATCGCAGCGGGTAAAATCGGACAGGTCTACCATGCGCGGGTACACTATCACTATCGGGAACGCGGGGTCAACCATGACCCAGGACCGGGCAGAGACTGGATCTATCGGTGGGGATTAAAGGGCGGTGCATTGGGCCAACACGGCTCACACTATCTCGATCAAGCGTGGTTTTTGATGGGCTGTCCGCAGCCCGAATGGGCATTTGCTATCAGTCATAGTGCTTTTCCAACAACATTAGAGGTAGACCATCATTCTGAGGATTACCTCAGTTTTCTGGTGGGCTGCGCCAACGGTATTACGATCCAGATGGATACCTCCTCCGTCATTCCGACATGGACAGACCGTGCGTGGGATCTTCGTATACGAATTTTAGGCACGGCTGGCACAATCGAACAAGAATCTACATCCCAACGCTCAGGTGTGAAGCGTTCCGGAACACGCCGACTACTCGGCGCAATCTACACCGAGGGCGACGATTTCATCGACGAGTATGCGGAACACAGTGACGGCGATTTCGACACTGAGATACAGGATTTTGCTGGCGCGATTCGTGGCACCAACCCACCCGATGTGTCACCGACGGATGCGCTGACGTTCATGAAGTTGCTGGATGCGATCTACTTGAGCGCGGAGACCGGAGAGAAGGTGCAGATCTCTTAGGATTTGTCACAACTGATTCAGAGAGGCGGTCCGAGATGGCTACATTTCAAGTGCCTTGGATAAACGGCGAAATGGCTCTGAATATCCCCGACAAAAATATTGAGACAGTTCTGCTGCCTCCGGAACTGCCACAACTAAGCGATCCTATCGATGGTGTTAAAGCCGCTCTCGAAATGCCCATCGGCTGTCCGCCCCTCAAAGATGTCGTTAACTCCTCCGACCGTGTTGCCCTGCTGATCACAGACACCATGGATAGCCTCATGGGCCCGCCGCACAATATTGGTCCTTACCTGCTTGATCAGTTGAACGCCGCCGGCGTATCCGATGAACATATTACCGTCCTGCACGCAGCAGGTATGCACGGTCATGCTGGGGCGAGAGAGAAACTTGGACGGAGCTGGCTGCATCGTGTACGTTATGTTGAGCACCACCCGCACAAAGCGGAAGATCTGGCTTATCTCGGCACCACACGAATGGGAACCCCAGTGTGGGTCAACCGGCTGGTCGCAGAGGCGGATTACGTGTTAGGAGTTGGCGGATGCGCTCCTTCGCTTTTCGGATGGCACGGTGGGGCGGGCATCATTCTGCCGGGCGCGTCTGGGCGTGACACCATTCGGCATAACCACACCTATATCCTGATGGATCGTCCGATTAGTGGCTGGGGACCCGGCAATCCCCAGCGGGAAGATGTGCAAGATGCTGGCGATCTTGCGGGCTTCAATATGAAGATCGATTTCACAGCGAATACTGTGTTTGCGGGCTATCACCGAGAAGAATGGCCCATCGCCGTGGAGTATTACCAAGAACATGCCATGACGCCGGTTGAGCCAGCGGATATCTATATTATGGGGATTGGCGCGGGTGAAAACCTGGGGAACCTCTATATGAAAATTGAAGCCGCCGAACAGGTAATCCGTGAAAATGGAATTGTCATTGTCCTTTGTTCCGCCCATGAGCAGCCCGATGTGTCGGATTGGTCAGAGGAACGTGCCCTGCAGCAAACCATTGACTCAACCGATGTTTGGATGGAGAGCGGCGACACATCGAACCCAAGCGAAGATCCATTCAAACTCGATCTCCTCGCTCGTTTCCGCTTGATGCAGCTGCCGCTGAATCGTCTCGCGCAAATTCTGACTCGACGTGAGGGGGAACCCCGTAGCACCTGTATGGCGTGGAGTCATCGCCGCGCCATCGAGCGGGGGCGGACGTTCATAATAACTGAAATGGATGAGGAAAAAGCGTATTCCTACGGTTTTTCTTATGCGACACACTCCTTTGATGATGCGCTTCAAAAAGCATTTAGTGAACTTGGGAAAGATGCCGGGATTGTTGTGAATGCGCCGCTGTTGGGTATCCCACTACCACCGCAAAATCGGGTACTCCTAAAGGCTGGGGAGCTCGTTTCTTAGCCTCGTTCAAACCTGATCGGCTTGGATAGACCGATCCAAGCTGTATATATCAGTGGATTTGCCAATCCACTGCGAGCGAAAAAATTATGGACAGAGGGCTAAATCATGGGGCATCTGGCTCTAAAATCCCTTGACAATTAGACAAGTCAATAAGTATAATTTAGCGATTTTCCGGGCGGGTGTAGCTCAGTGGTAGAGCATCAGCTTCCCAAGCTGAGGGCCGCGGGTTCAAGTCCCGTCACCCGCTTTATCCGTGCTGAACACCTGTAACGCCTGCAATGAGGCTCTGTTTTTATGGGGAGAGCGAAATGCCAATTTACGAATTTCGTTGCAAAAAGTGTGATAGCGCGTTTGAGAAACTGTTCACTTCAAGCCAACAAAAATCATCACTCTCCTGCCCGGAGTGCGAAAGCGGTGACATCACACAGTTGTTCTCTGTCTTCGGCGTTGGGACGTTGGAGGCTGTGAGTACACCAACAACTGATATGCCGATGTGTGGAACTTGTGGGCATCATACACCAAAACCGTGTGCGTAAGAGGTTCAAGAGAAGGTAGATGAATCAAGACAGACGTTTAACAAAAGAAGACATAAAAAGTGATCAATTTGTTGACAGCACGCTACAGGTGTATGAATTCCTCAAGGAGCACTTGAAAACGATTATTATTGGTGCAGCAATAGTGATTTTAGTTGTCGGGGGATTTGCCTTTTATCAGCACCAACAACAGACTGCACGGGCAGAAGCCTTTCTAAAATATACCGAAGCTACTGAGAAATTTACCGAAGCCGAGAGCGATTGGTTAGATGCAGACGAAACGGAACAGCCATTTGAAACCGCTAACACTCAGCTTCAAGCCATCTTTCAAAAATACCCTGGAACCGCCGTTGCGGATAAGGCGCGATACAATTACGCAAAAGCCCGCTATTATGAAGGAGATTATGACGGTGCAATCTCCCATTTTCAAGCGGTCGTGAATGAGCATCAACCGGAAAATCAGATCCTTGCCCTATATGCGCAAAAAGCAATTGGCAACTGCTATGAGCAGAAAGGCGAATACCAAAAGGCGCTTGAGGCATATTCCCCCGCAGAGGATAAATTGCCTCAGATTGCCATGCGCGATTATGCCTTTTCGGACTTTCGATTGAGTCAGGCGCGTTGCTATGAAAAACTTGGTGATTTTGATGATGCGCTAGCAATCTATAAAGATATCACAGACCTCTTTGAAACCAATCTGGAAAAAGCAATCGAGCAAAAAAGCCGTGAGCTAATTCCCGGCGCAAAAACGCTGATTGCGAGCCTGCCGCAGCCACCGCAGGTAGCAGTCGCTGAAGGATTGGAAAATCAAGGCAACTATCACGATGCCTTCGTTGCTTACGCCAAAGCGATTCATGACTACAAGGTTGGTAAGGATATTCATGGAGGTCTCACCGACGAACGACGCAAGGCTATCAATCGTTTTGAAAAAAAAGCGAATGATTTTCTCGTAAACCTGCGTGATGCTCGGCGTACTGAGTCTGAAGGACGAGACCCGTTGTACTTCTACTCTCAAGCGGTCGGTCTCGGGGGGCGTAGTTTCTACGAAAAAGTTTTTGGATTTGCGCCGCACCGCTCGCTCTATGAAAAAGCACGCTTCGGCCGCGATAAACTTCAACGTGTGCAGAAGTAAAGTTGTTGGGGCAGGCTGCTTTGCCCATCGTATAAAAGCTTGGTCAATTCAGCGAATGGGGTTAGTCTCATGATATCTCCTCACACTGAAAAAGTCTTAGAATATGATAAGCTGAAGGCATTGCTCAAGCGGTATGCACACTCCCAACTGGGGGCGTCACGAGCAGCGAAGTTGAAACCCTTCCGGCAGCTTGATACGATTCGTTATCAGCAGCGGTTATGCAGCGAGGCGAAAGCATTCTACCAAACCTCCAACGGTTTTCCCCTGCAAGGTTTGAAGGATATTTCCCCAACGCTCCATAAGGTCGCCAAGCCCGGCGCCATTCTTGACGCGGAGCAATTGCTCGGTGTCGGTCGTGTGGCGGAAACCGCGCAAAACGTCCAGCGAGCCGTTAAAAAGCAAAATTCGAAAGATTTCCCAAAGCTCTCCTCGATTGTTCATAATCTTCCGACCTTCCCTGAACTTACCCAATCCATTGATAGATGTCTCAGTCCAGACGGTGATGTCCTTGATCACGCTAGTCCGACGCTCCGATCTATCCGTCGTAAGTTGGTCCACACACGGACGAACATCCAATCGAAGTTAGAGGGGCTTCTCCAATCTCCCAATCATCAGCGATCTATCCAAGAACATGTTATCACCTCCCGTAACGATCGCTATGTCATTCCCATCAAACAAGATTCAAAGCACAATTTCCCCGGCGTTGTTCAAGGTCAATCCTCGAGTGGAGCGACCGCTTTCATCGAGCCCTTTGGGGTTGTCGATCTCAATAACGAACTGCACCAACTGGCAGATGAGGAACGCCAAGAGATACGACGCATCCTTCTTGAGCTTAGCGATTTGGTGCGTGAGCATTTGACATCGTTGGAACTCGCCTTGGATATCTTGGGAGGACTAGACTTTCTGGGAGCAAAGGCACGATTAAGCATAGAACTCAACGGCGTTGAACCAACCCTTAACGAACGGTGTGCTATAAAACTGGTAGAAGCGAGACATCCGCTCCTTGAAATGAACCTTCGAGCGAGTAAGAAATTGAGGAGAGAGGAACGCGATCCCAGTCTACCAGAGCGGATTGTACCAACCGATGCAACGTTGGGCGACACATTTCACACTGTGGTTATTACGGGACCGAACACCGGCGGGAAAACCGTTGTTCTCAAAACGGTCGGCTTGCTCACACTCATGGCACAATCAGGATTGCACATCCCCGCGAAAATGGGCAGTGAAGTTGGCGTCTTCGACCAGATGTTCGCTGACATCGGGGATGAACAGAGCATCGAGCAGAATCTCAGTACATTTTCGTCCCATATCACTAAAATTATCTCGGTTCTGAAAGAAGCGGACGAGAATTCGTTGGTGCTGTTGGATGAAATTGGGGCGGGCACAGATCCGACGGAAGGCGCGGCACTCGGCATGGCAATCTTAGACTGGTTGGCGACGCGTCAGGTTCGCACAGTCGCCACAACCCACTACGGCGCACTGAAAGCGTACGCACATACACGAGACCGTATGGAAAATGCCTCAATGGAATTTGATTGGCAAACATTGAGACCCACCTATCGTCTTCAGATTGGCGTACCTGGTAGCAGCAATGCCTTCAAGATTGCACAAAGATTGGGCATGCCCGACGCAATCACCGATGCCGCTAAAGCATACATAGGCAACCAGACCGTTGCTGTGGAAGATCTCATCGTCAGTATGCAAGCGTCCCAAAATGAGCTTGACGTTGAACGTGAGATAGTGCAGGAGAAACTCCGAGTGGCAGATACCGCCGCCAGAAAGCACGAGACGCTAATCAACCAGATCGAAACGGAGCGGGAAGAACTGCGTGACCAAGCTGAACAGGAGGCCGCTGTAATAGTCAAGGATGCTCGCAAACTTGTTGAACGGACGATAGCAGAAGTGCGGCGAGAGAATGCCTCAAAAGATAGTGTCAGCAACGCTTTTACACGTATTGAAGGGGCGCAGAAAAAGCTGAACCAGAGACGCGAAGAACAACACTCAGCAAAACCGCATCCCGATGCAATTGCGGTGCAAGTCGGCGATAAAGTTCGTGTGAAAAGCCTGAATCAATTTGGCGAAGTCTTCTCGGTTTCAAGCGGGAAGAATCCTCTTCTGGTCAAGGTTGGTAACATGCAAATGCGCGTGTCATACGGAGGAATTGAGCCCGTCCGTCCTGAAGACAACAAGCGAGAACTTTCTACCTCAATCTTAGATGTCCAGTATAACAAGACAGGGAATGTTAAAACAGAATTGAACCTGCAAGGAAAAACGGTACATGAGGCTTGGGCGGAAACTGATAAATATATAGATGATGCGTTTCTTGCGGGGTTACTCAAGGTGCGGATTATTCACGGCAAAGGCACTGGGGCATTACGGACCGCGATCCATGAGCTCCTGCGGGATCACGCGCAAGTGAGTGATTTTCAAGTGGCAGCACTCAACGAGGGTGGAGCAGGCGCAACGATTGTCACATTGAAAGAATAGTTAAGAAAGATTTGGACTGATTATTTAGAACTATCGGCTCGCATTGAGAAGATCTCCTTGCTCTGCGAGCAGCGTTGGAAAATTGCGAAGGATCACTATTCAATTCACAGGACGATCGAAGAAGATGGTTTCCAACAGGGCGTGGTTGCGTTGTCGTGACAATGTTAAAAGCTAATCACTGATACCAACGTCCGATGTGAGGGTTACTAAATCCGAACGACACTAAGCCATCAAATTTCGCAGTACGTTTCACGTTTCATACCGATGTCGGTTTGACATTTTCCATCTCGACACTTCAGAATTCTTGGGGTGAAAAACGCTTCACGATTCGGGATGCGAAAAGCAAGCCTAAATCTGTATCAGACGAAGGTGAGTTGTGATGAGACAAGCTTCTAACCACATTCCACGCGAAATACTTGATAATATCTGTGCACAGAACGATATTGTCGAAGTGATATCGGAGTCTGGAGTTCTGTTGAAGCCTGTCGGTAAAGCCTATAAGGGGCTTTGTCCCTTCCACGACGAGAAAACCCCCTCCTTTAATGTCTCCCCCGAAAAGCAGGCGTTTTACTGTTTCGGATGTAATGCCGGCGGTAATGTCGTCAGCTTCCTCAGGAAATATGACGGTAAATCTTTCATGGAAGCGATGGAATGGCTGTCAGAACGCGCAGGTATTCCGTTGCCCGCCCAAGATGGAAGAGCACGCCAGATTAGCCAAAAACGTCTGGAACTGCAAGACCTGAATCGGTTTGCAATGGAGCATTTTCACCAGCAACTCCTGAACCCGAAAATTGGTGGTCAAGCACTGGCATACTTGAAAAACCGATCCATCAAAGATGAAACGATCAAAGAGTTCCAGCTTGGGTACGCGACACCGGGGCGGCAAGATATCGTTAAAGTTGCCACACAAACCGGTTTCTCAATCCAGCAACTCATCGATGTTGGACTCATTAGAAGCGATGACCGTGGAACCATGGATCGATTTCGGGGACGCGTTATCTTTCCAATCCGAGATGAACGGGGCAATCCTGTCGGATTTGGCGGGCGCGCATTGTCGGAAGAGCAGCTTCCCAAATATCTAAATTCTCCTACTACTACTCTTTACGATAAGAGTAAAACCCTTTACAACTTATACGAGGCGCGTCAGGCAATCCAAAAAGAGGAGAAAGCCATCCTCGTTGAGGGTTATTTTGACGCGCTCATGCCGTATCAAGCGGGTGCCCAGAATGTTGTCGCATCGCTAGGAACTTCGTTCAGCGCTTCGCACGCCGATCTATTAAAGCGGTTTGCCGAAGAAACTATTCTTCTCTATGACGGAGACCCGGCGGGTTTTCAGGCGGCATTACGCGGATTACATATCCTTCTGGCAGCCGGATTGCGTGTTCGGGTGGCGAGTCTGCCCGCCGATACAGATCCAGATCAATTCATCCGTACGCAAGGTCTCGATGCGTTCAATCAACTGATCGGTTCTGCGATGAACTTAATCGAGTTTCAAATCCAGCGCGCAACGCAACAGCATGCAATTCATCGCATTGATGTAAAGACACAAGCTATCAAAGAGATTGCCCTAACCTTATCCAACCTCAAGAATCAGGTTGAACTCAGCGAATATACGAAATACGCAGCACAAGAACTCGACATCGACAGATCAGTACTTTCGCGGGAGTTGCAGCGTTTGGGTGTCAAGACCTCTCGGCCAGTTTCGCCGCCACGACACACACACGCCGCGCCAACCGCAAGGACGAGTCCGCGTGAATCAATTGAGTGGCAGCTGATTGAAGCACTGGTACAAGGTCCCGACCTCATCCCGCTTGCCAAAGCGAATTTTCACTATCAAGATTTTACCCATCCTGACTTTGCAACTATTGGCAGGATGCTTTGGGAAGCGACTGATAATGAGGGTATCATTGATATGCAGAACCTCATAAACGCTTGTGCCAATGAAAAAATTACAGGTATAATCTCCAAGGCTCTTCTAAAAAAGACAATCCCTCCAAATTTAAGCACGCGGGTAGAGGGTTGTCTGAAAAAACTCAAAGATTTCCTGTTGTGGGATGTTGAGCGTATGAGGCGCTCTGAGGCACTTGCACAAGGGAATAACAGCAGAAGCATTCTGGCAGAGCTCGTTGAACTCTCAAACCGAAGAAGGCAATTAGCCCGCTAACCCCTGTTATGGCTTCGGGAAAGGCACGAGGAGAATAAACCACAATGGCTTCGAGAACTAAAGGAGATGATCGCTCAATAAATGTCGACAAGGAGAAGCATCTTCTTGACTATGAGGAGCAACCGAATTCTTCACCACCCGACGATCTTGATGACCTACTACAAATTGATTTAGAAGAAATTAACCTTTCAGAAAATCCAGCAGATCTTGATGAGGGAGATTTAACAATGAATTTCAATATCAACCAAGCAGCCGATTTCGATACACCTGATTACTCTGATGAGGAAGATTTTGACGATAGTGACGCTGATGAATTATCTCTGGATCCGGGGAAACTCGATAAGGTAGACGATCCAGTAAAGGTGTATCTGCGGGAGATGGGGAGTATAGCTTTGCTGACTAAGCAGCAAGAGGTCTCCTTATCAAGACAAATTGAAGAAGGGCATCGTAAAATCGAAGAGGCAATATTTGAGACGCCAGTCGCAATTGCAGAGGTGCGGAAACTCCTCAATCAGATTCTGATTGGTAAGAGAAAGGCTTCTGATGTGATTGCGATGGAGGTTTCAACGACATCTGCCAATGATAAAGAAGAGAAATATCTAAAAGTGGCGCGGAAACTAATGGAAGATCTGAAGGATGTGGACTTGGAAATGCGCCTTCAAGAACGCAAGCTAGACACTGAAAAGCTGTCTGCTAAGGAAAAGAAAGCCCTTCATAAAAAACTCGAATCCAGTCGCTTGAAGTTGGTGGAGACCCTCAAAGAGCTCAAGATTGATCGTGAAGAAATTAGTAAGATTGCGGGTAAGGTTAAAGATATTGCAACCCGTATGGCGGATTTGGAAAATCAGGTGGCGCGGATTGAAAAGGCGAGTGACCTATCTGCGGCTGAAATCTGTAGGCGGGTACAGGGTTACACACTGTGCAAGACGAAACGACGCGCCCCTCGCGGTTTTAAAGAACTTAAAGAATATAACCGAGAGATCGTCAAAGCAAGGCGAGCTATCAACAGGTTAGAACGCGAAATTGGTGCCTCACGCGAACAACTCGACCTTGCGACCCAGCGAATCCGTGCAGGGGAAACAGCAGCGCAAGAAGCGAAGATGACGATTGTTGAAGCCAATCTGCGGCTTGTTGTCAGCATTGCCAAAAAATATAGAAATCGTACACCGGGATTGACGTTCCTTGACCTCATTCAGGAAGGAAATATCGGCTTGATGAAGGCCGTGGACAAATTTGAGTATAAGCGGGGATATAAATTTAGCACGTATGCGACATGGTGGATTCGTCAAGGGATTACCCGTGCCATTGCTGATCAGGCGCGTACTATCCGAATCCCCGTCCACATGATTGAAACCATCAACAAACTGATCCGCACCTCCCGTTACTTGGTTCAGGAGAAAGGCAGAGAGCCGCTGCCAGAAGAAATCGCCAGCGAGATGGACATCCCCATTGACAAAGTGCGGCAGGTCTTTCGAATTGCACAAGAGCCGATCTCCTTAGAAACCTCGGTTGGAGAAGACGAAGATAGCCAGCTCCGAGATTTTATTGAGGACAAAACCTCGAAGTCCCCTGTCGCCGAAGCAACATTTACCATGCTCAAAGAGCGTATCGAAGAGGTTCTCGTTACGTTGACAGAACGCGAGGCGAAGGTCATCCGATTAAGATTTGGAATTGGGGACGGTTATCCTCGGACGTTAGAGGAGGTAGGTACGGAGTTTCAAGTCACCCGCGAGCGGATCCGCCAAATTGAAGCAAAAGCGCTGCGGAAGTTGCGCCATCCAACCCGAAGCCAACAACTGCGCGGCTTTCTCGAAAGTTAAGCGATTTCGGTTGACAAATCTATATCAAACGCTTATAATACTCGCGCAATTCAAGGGGGCCTGTAGCTCAGGGGTTAGAGCAGCCGGCTCATAACCGGCCGGTCCTAGGTTCGAATCCTAGTGGGCCCACCACCTTCTTCCCTTCTCGTTTTTTTCTATCCAATCCAATCCAATCTATGGGGCGTTAGCTCAGGGGTACGAGCGCTACCTTCACACGGTAGAAGTCACTGGTTCAAATCCAGTACGCCCCATCATCTTTTCCGGCTATCCCACTTCCTGCCCTTTGTACTGAAGTTGATATAACCGATAGTAGATGCCCCGTTGCTGGAGCAGCTCGTTGTGCGTCCCCATCTCCCCAATTTCGCCGCGGTGCATGACGATGATCTTATCTGCGTTCTGAATCGTCGAAAGCCGGTGTGCGATCACAATGGAGGTCCGATTTGCCATTAAGCGGTTCAGGGCATCCTGAATGAGCAGTTCCGTTTCGGTGTCCACACTGGAGGTCGCTTCGTCGAGGATAAGGATGTCGGGATCGGAAGCCAGCGCACGCGCAAAGGCGACGAGCTGCTTCTGTCCAACCGATAGCCCCGCGCCACCTTCTCTGATTTCAGTTGCGTAGCCAGCTGGCATATTCTGAACATATCTATCCAGATGCACCTCTTTTGCGGCGGCAATCGTATCCTCCTTTGTGATCCCCGGATTCTCCAGATTAATATTCTTCTCAATTGTCCCCGAAAATAGAAAAATATTCTGCTGCACAATATTAACGGCTCGGCGGAGGTCTGGCAACTCCATCTCCCGAAGATCCGTGCCATCAATCAGAACCTGTCCCTCGTTCACTTCGTAGAATCGGCATAGTAGATTGATGATCGATGTTTTGCCCGATCCGGTGTGCCCTACAAACGCGACCTTTTCGCCCGCCTTCACCTTGAAAGAGACATCGCGAAGGACATAATCGTCTGCGTTGTAAGCGAACCAGACATTGCGGAATTCAATTTCTCCTTTTAATGCTACCAATTCTTTGGCTGGGGTCGGAGTCACAATTGTCGGCTCCGTATCCATCAGGTCAAAGATCCGTTCAGACGATGCCATCGCGTTTTGGAAAATTGTGTATTTCTCACTCAGTTCGCGAATGGGCCAGAAAAATCGCTGGCTGTATTGGATGAACGCGAACAATGTACCGAGAGTCAACGCATCTTGCAGAGCCTGTCCACCGCCATACCAGATGATAACCGTCAGTGCAAGCGAACCGCAGACCTCGATCATCGGAGAAAAAAGCGAGAAGTAGAAAATGCTACGCAGGTTTGCGCCGAGGTATTGCTGATTCTTCTCGTCGAACCGCACCATGCTGCGCGGCTCCTGCGTGAACAGCTGCATCGTTGTCATGCCCACAATGCTTTCGTTTAGGTAGGCGTTAATTTGGGCGAGATACCTGCGCTGATCGCGGAACGCGCGACGCGAGTAGACCTGATAAAGAGTCGTCGCCGCAAAGATGATCGGTAATACAGTAAAACTTACCAACGCCAACTTCCAATCCATGATCAGCATCATTACCATAATACCGAAGATGGTGAGTAAATCGCCAAAAACCGTAATGACTCCGGAGGTGAATAGCTCCTTTAGTATCTCCACATCGCCCATGACTCGGGTCATTAATCTGCCCACAGGATTTCGGTCAAAGAAACGGACATCCAACCGCTGCAAATGTGAAAAGAGTGACATCCGAATGTCATACATCGCCTTCTGCCCCACCATCTGCATTCGGTACTCTTCAAAATAGGTAAATATAAATCTCCCCACGAGGAGGAGGATATAATAGATCGCAATCGTTTTTAATCCTTGCAGATCCCCTGGTCCAATATATTCATCGATCCCATGCTTCATCAGTAATGGCATCAACCATTCAGCGCCCCTGCTGCCAATCATCAGAAACCCGATAAGCACAACTTCAAGCCGATACGGTTTCAGGTAGCCAATCAGTCGCTTCATCAAGACTCGATCATATACTTTACCAAGCTGATCTTCCTCTTCGCTATAGTCGTAGAGTTGACCGCCGCTACCACTACCACCGCCAAACATAGCTAAATCCTCCTTGTGCCATAATCTCCCTTCCTCTCGATAAGTATCGGGCCATTTGCAACCGGCATATTATGAGATCTATTGCTTTTGCACTGGATATCTCACTCGTTTTTTTTGACCGTTTTACCGCGCGCGTTTGACCTTTCCCCATAAGATTGTCAATTTATCATTTGGGGAGACACTTAAATTGGGAATCAATCCCCACGATGGATTCTTGTCCCACTCACGGTGTTGGGTGAGGTTAATGGGGTTGGTGCCGTCAGCATTCATCACGTAGATTTCCCCATTACCATCACGGAGGGAGGTGAATGCAATCTGCGTTCCGTCCGGTGACCAAGCAGGCCGACGGTCTTTGGCCGCGGCATTGGTAAGCCTGATGGGGTTAGCCCCATCAGCATCCATCACATAGATATCTACGTTTTCATCGCGATCAGAGGTGAATACAATCTGTTCCCCGTCCGGTGACCATGAGGGATTCCAGTCATTATGAAAATTATCAGTGAGTTTTTGTTGATTCTTCCCACTGGTGTTCATCACGAAGATTTGCCAGTGACCATCGCGGTCAGAAGAGAATACAATCTGTTCCCCATCCGGCGACCAATCCGGGCCCTGGTTTTGGCCCTGCTCCCTAGTCAGCTTGCGAGGTTTGCCCCCTTCTGCATCCATCACCCAAATCTGCCACTCGAAAACAGGAGCTGCTGTAAAGACAATCTGCTTTCCGTCTGGCGACCAAGAGGGACTGCTATCCGGCCTGTCTAACGATTGGGTCAGATTAATGGGATTGGTGCCATCCGCATTCATCACATAAATCTCACCTTTCGCGAGCGGATCCTTGAAGGACGTAAAGGTAATCTGCTGTCCATCAGGGGACCAGGCAGGATGACCAGCGCCGTGAGGGTCGTGGGTGAGTTGGCGGACTTGTGTTCCATCAGGGTTCATCCGGTAAATTTCGTCCCTCCCGCTGCGACTGGACGTAAAGACAATGCTTGTGTCAGCGTTTTCTGCAAAGCTGACCGATGCCAAGAGAAGACACACAGCGAACCCCAAAAGACCACTGCAAAGATAGTAAGCTTGTATCCACCGTCCGAGCGATATTAGCTTCATCGTTATCTTCCTTTACCGTACTGTGGGGATGATTCGTTGCCCACAATCTATCTCTGTTGTCCTGCAATGGTTCCGCTGCTTCTCACTCACATAATAAAGCATTATAGGCAATTGGATAAAAATTGTCAAGAAACTCGATTATACCGTTAGGACTATCTGGCTTTCCATTTTGACTCAAGTCCCCCTGACAAGTGGTACATCCCGGTTTATCGGGAGCGGGATTTAGGGGGTTGGCTGTGTATTAGGAGTGTCTAAGTTGGTCTCAAATCTACCATGAATACTTCTCACTGACATAGCTAAATCTCTTGACACATTTGTGACTTCATGCCATAATCTCCGCATTATAGGAGATAGACTGAATAGCGGGTGGGGCACAGTCCCGCTCGTGTCTTCAAGAGATTTGGTCAATCCCCGATTGATCAAATACCATTTCAAAATTGACCCGAAAAGGTCTGCAACGGGTCGAAAGGAATGAAAATGAACACAGATCAATCACCGGCGGCGGAACCCTACCGCGCCCCTGCCTTCGCTGATGCGAAACCCGAACTTTCGGCTCCCGGCGCAACACCAGAGCGGTTGGAACACCTCAGAGAGCACGGGTTTGTGATCATCAATGACTTTGTCGACAACCCTTGGATTCCGGTTCTGCGTGAAGCAGGTCGTCGTGTTACGGAAGCGTGTGCGCCTGAGCAGGTCTACAGCAAAATCGACTGCTCAAAGGGCTACGTGCATCGCACGGGAGAGGATCAACCGTGGGCGATTCGGGGGCTTATCCATCCGGCTTTTAATGAGCCTGCCTTTGCTGAATTCCACGGTTCTTCAGATTTCCTCGATTTTGTTTCTTCTTGGTGTAATGGACTCCAACCTGAAGATACGGTATTGGGTGGACTGCTCTTATGGTGCAATCCCCGGACGCACGAGAATAAGCTCGGTTGGCACCGAGACACAACGTGGTGGGGAACCGGGAAGAGATACTTTGCACAGGAAGAGAATCGAGGCGAAGGACCTGATGCCTATTCCGAGGAGACCGAAAGAATCCGCTGGAAAGAAATCGTTGAGGGTAACGCGAAGTCTGTCACAGAACGAAATGGCGTGAGCATGTTCCTGGCACTGACGGACGACGAATGCCACGAATTAGTACCGGGCAGCCACAATCGATGGCGCACACCGATTGAACATGACGTGCTCCTACCGAGAGCGATGAAGGATCAGGGTGTCCCACACACACCGAGTTGGAACGGCGTGGACCCGTTACCGGGACAAGTTGCAATCCGGCTCAAGGCGGGAGAAGCGCTCATCCGCAACGGCGTAACCATCCACACAGGACACACCGTCCCCCAGCGGGAGCGGAACACGTTATCAATCGGTTGGTCGAAGTGGTCCGGCGAGTTCACCGGCGAGCCACCGGTGGCAGACGTGCGACACGCATGGCAACTCGATCCTGCTGTCCGCGAAGCCTTACCGCATGCGTGGATGAAAACTGCTTGGGACCGTTGGGCGGAGACCCAGAAACTGGGCGATTCGCTCGAAGACCGATACACAGGTTTTGACATCAACCGGGTTAAGGCGGGTGAGGTCATCGGTTGGCGAGGTGAATTGGAACGCAAAGCTGCGGCAGCCGGCGAAGCTTGGGAGCGTTTCCAGACCATCGCCTAACTGGGTGCAATCGGTCCAGTATGCAGAAAGTCAGCGTCAGAAAGGTGTCTAAAGCGCCTCAAGCTCTTCTTGCAACAGCTGTTTCTCATGGATGCGCGCATAAATGCCGTTATGTGCCAATAACTCCTCATGCGTGCCGCGTTCGACAATTTCCCCTTCTTCCAAGACGATAATGAGGTCCGCCGCCTTGACCGTCGAAATGCGGTGCGATATGAGGAGCGTCGTGCGATCTTCCATAATCTCGTGTAGCCGCGTGAGAATGGTATCCTCGGTATTCGTATCCACACTGGCGAAAGCATCATCCAAGATTAAAATCTTCGGCTTAACCATAATCGCGCGTGCGAGTGCAGTCCGCTGTTTCTGACCGCCTGAGATAGTGACGCCGCGTTCCCCTAAGAAAGTGTCTAATCCCTCCGGAAACTCCTCGATCTGCTCAAGTAGATCTGCGGTATGAGCTACCTCCTTGATCTCAACTTCATTCGTCGCGCTAACACCATAGGCGATGTTGTTTTGCAGGAGATCGGAAAAGAGGAAAGGCTCCTGTTCAACAAAACCGATATTAGATCTCAACACTTGCAGCGGAATATCTTGGATATCAACGCCATCGATGAAGACCGTGCCTCGCTCCACTTGGCGGATACGAGGGATGAGGTTGACCAAGGTGGTCTTACCGCTGCCGGTCGTTCCAACAATTGCTGCCGTTGAACCGCGCGGAATTTTGAGGTTGATATTCTTCAGCACCGGTTCCCCACGGGGATAAGCGAAGTTCAGATTCCTAAATTCGATTTCACCGTGAATGGTCTGGAGGTCTTGGCGTACCGATTTTCCATCAGCGATTTCGGGGCGGACATCAAGAATGCTGCGGATTCGATCCATTGATGCTGCACCCCGTTGAAAGGTATTAACAACGAAGCCAAATGTAATCATAGGACGAATGAACATCATCAGATAGGCATTGAAAGATACAAAATCACCCAACGTAATTTTGCCCTCGATGACGCGGATGCCACCGAGCCAGAGGAGCGCAGCGACGCCAAGTCCGGGTAGGAATCGGAATAGCGGAAAGAAGAAGGTGGTCAACCGAATCTGATCACGATTGCGCTCCACAAATTGCTGATTAAGTACTTCAAATTCGCTTACCTCGCTCTGTTCGAGTGTATACGCTTTAACAACGCGCACACCGGACAGGTTCTCTTGCACTTTCGTGTTCATGGTGGAAAAGGCTTCTTGGATGCGCTCATAGCGTTTGTAGACTCGCTTTCCCAACTCCTTAATCAAGATGGCGAGGACTGGATATGGCAGCAGTGCCAACAGCGTCAACTGTACATCAATATCCAGCATAATCACGAACGCCAGCACAAAGAAGAGAATGGCGTCTGATGTATATGAGATAGCACTACTGAGCACCATCCGGACAGCGTTCATGTCACTGGTCGCTCGCGCCATAAGATCGCCCGTGCGGACATCCTGGTAGTAGGAGGCAGGCAGCTTTTGAAGATGCGTGAAGAAATTGTTCCGAAGATGATATTCTATCCGTCTTGCCGCACCTTGGATAACCTGACGCTGTCCAAATCGAAGCACCCCGCCAAGCAGAGCAGCACCAAGAATCAGTAGTGCATAAAAAAGTATTTTTCGCGGGGTAACCGCTCTCTCGAGATCATCAAAAACCCACTTCAGCAACTTTGGTTGCACCACAATCACGCCATTTGTCGCAAGCACAAAGAAAAAACTCATAACAACAGCGAACCGGTAGCGGACAACATAGGGCTTGAGATTCAAAAATAAGCTACGGATATAGCATCACTCCTCCCGTTTATGCCTTCATAAGATCTAACAGAATAAGTTGCAATTTATTCACCAATCGTCTCAATCTCGATTCCGGGTGCGTCTAGCACTTGCGGCTTGAGTTCAATGCCAAGTCCGGGCCCTTTAGGTGGGATCAAATGTCCTTCCTCGACCGGGGCTAATCCTGTCACCAGGTTATCGTAATGAACAAGGTAGTGGCGGCGAACGCTTTCGAGTATAAATAGATTTATCAAATGGGTCGTCAGATGGATCGAGGCGACATGCAGGACGGGACCGCCACAGTTGTGCGGCGCAATTGGGAGATAATAGGTATCAGCAAGTACAGCGATCTTTCGTGCCTCTGTTATGCCACCACACCAACAGATATCCGGCATAATGAACTGCGGAATACCGAGTTCGATTAGCTCACGGAACTGATAGCGCGTCATCAGGCGTTCACTGATGCAGAGCGGTTGGAGAACATTGTCGGCGAGTGTAGCATAAGCCTTCATATTGTCTTGTGGAATCATCTCCTCTAACCACATCACGTTATACGGTTCAAGCGCGTGGGCGATCTTGATTGCCGATGGCACATTCCACAAGCCGTGAAACTCCAGTGCAATCTCAATGTCATCGCCGACTGCCTCGCGGATTTGTTGGACAGGTTTCAGCCCAATTTCTATGTCTGCGTTGGTGATAAACTGTCCGCGATTTTTGTTGCCCACTCCGTCAAAGGGCCACACTTTCATCGCTTGGATGCCGCTGTCGAGGAGTTCCTTAGCCAGCTTCCCCGCTCCATTATTTTCCACGTTGTTGAAATCGTAACGATGGTCGTAGCAGGTGTTATATGTTCGCACCCTATCGCGAGATTTTCCCCCAAGGAGTTGATAGATAGGTTGTCCGGTGACTTTCCCATAGATGTCCCATAGGGCAATATCGATAGCACTGATCGCCCGCAACTCCGCGCCCGCCCAACCGTGCCATCTTATCTGATTGAACATCTCCTGCCACAGACGTTCAATCTCCAGCGGGTTTTGTCCAATCAACGTTGACGCAAACCTGCCACGGATAACACCGCGCTCCGCCTCGCCAAGCGGATAGGTTTCACCAAGTCCTGTAATGCCTTCATCGGTATGGACCTGCACCCAGATGCACGGGACCTGTTCGCCCTCAATAAGGGCACCCACCTGCGGGTAAATCATGTCAATCTTTGTAATCTTCACTGTATCTCCGATTCAAAAAGGAACGATCACCGCGCAATTAACTTTTCGATCCGGTCGTCTAATTCCTGCTGATCGCTCTCAAACGATGCGAGTCCAGCGAGATTCAAAAGCGTGTCAATGGCAAGTTCACCCGATTTTATCCGATCTCCCCAAGTTTCGTGTTTGGGTACTTTACCATCATCTGCAATTTGTGTGAGCTCTTCATCGGAAAGCTTGGGGAACAGATCGCCGGCACCCATTTCATGCGCCCGATCCACCATCTCATCTGCTGTTTGGGGGACATCTGTTACTATGCTATCGGTCAATCGACGATCGGACTCCGAAATTCCCCAAAGCGTATCTATCCGCAGATCCGATTCACTGATACTTTCGTTGAGGTGAACTGTATAGTCGTTCGCGATGCTCGATTCCCATTCCCCAGAAAGCTCCTGCTTGGCAGCGGCAGCAACATTCACAGGCATGGTAAAGACATCAATTCCAGCCAAATACGGTAGCTGATCTGCTGTTCTCAAACTTGCCGCAATCTGAAGCGTCGGTTCGCGATTGTTTTGAGAGAGCGTTTTCACCACACGCTGGCTCGCAAGGACTGCCTTTTCACCGACCAATTTGCCGTCACCTAATTGCTGGTCAGCGATGTAGGAGTTGAGTCGCCCCAAAAACACATTGACATAGGCGGGGGCACCAAAAGCGGTGGCAACAAAGTTATGTCGGGCACTAAATCCTAACGTGAAATTGACCGGTATTCCATCTTCCCGCAAGCGGCGCATAGCAATCAAGCCGGAGGGTGTCAAAGGTACTTTGATAATGAAATGTTCAGGGCAAATCTCATAGTACCGTTGACCGTAAGAGACACTTTGCTCAATATCGTGTGCCAAAATTGTATGAAGCTCAACACTCACCCTGCCGCCGAAACGTTGCGCCAAGCGAAGCCCATGACGCGCGTTTAAGATAAACGCAATCTCAATAATCTGCGTTTGAATATCCAACCCGGTGAGCACGCCGACAGCTTTCTGGATTAAGTCGTCGTAAATACCTTTTTGCACTTCAGCATTGAGCAGTGTGTTATTGGTTGTCAGGGCAGTGAATTCATCAGTCCATAATCCTGCGGCAGCATCAATATCACCGGTATCCAGCCAAAGCTCGGAACCAGCCTGACATAACGCTTTCCAGAACGGATCGGATTCCGCCTCAATACGTCTGTGCTGTAGATTGATCCCTTCGTGCACAAAATTGCGAATCAGGTCAACGCGATCTGGCGACAAAGCCATACATAACCTCCTCCCAACAAAATGTAACGCCCGCAGTTCCCATAATCTAGGCCCGTTAAAATCTTGGAATTTTCAGGCTGCCACTACTTAGCTCTTTAAACAGTTCGTCATACTCCCCTCGATCGACTGGCACGTCAACCGTCTTTCTCCGCATCGCCGAAAGCACAATGGCGTTAATTAGCTCGACTGCGGGAAGGGCGCTCTCACCGTTGACTAATGCCTCGCCCCCGTTGAGAATGGCATCGGTAAAGCTGGCCATCAGTACGTCGTGTCCGCCCGGTTCATCCCGCAGCTCGACAGGCTGCCATGAGATCTCCGGTTGTCCAGCAATGCGAGGTGCCTGCTCCACGAGGTCCGTTAACGAGTTCTCATAGGTGCCGAGTAGGATATGGTCTTCCCGGTTATTGGTCAGGCTCTGTACATCTGGAATCGCTATCGTCCCTTTGTCGCCGGCAATTTGACGAATACTATAACCCCTCGGTTGATTAATTGTGAGTTGGATCGAGCCGAAGGCACCGTTTTCAAATAGCACGTTTGCACAAACTACATCTTCCACTTCCATCTTATGGGATTGATTGCCAATTATCGCGGAGACTTGGATCGGTTTGCCAACCAACCAGCAGATTAAGTCTAGGTCATGACTCGTCTGATTCATCAACACCCCACCGCCAGCATGTCGCCACGTCTGGCGCCAGATGTCACGATCATAGTAGCTTTCCGGTCGAAATTCAAGCCATGTCCAGAGCACGCGCATGATATTCCCAATCGCTCCGGTATCAATCAAATGCTTCATCGTCTGAGGCGTTCGGTAGGTTCGATATTGGTGTCCAACGCAGATTTTCAGATCGCGCGATTTCGCTGTCTCAATCATCGCGTCTCCGTCCAATACGGTGTTGGCAAGCGGTTTCTCGGTGAAAACATGCACACCCGCGTTCAGGCACTCTAAGCCGATGATTGAGTGTAAATGGTGAGGCGTCGCAATCGATACCGCATCGACAACTCCAGCATTTAGCATATCGCGATAATCAGTAAACGCGCGTACTCCCAGTTCTTGGGATTGCGCATTAAGAGCGGCTTCGTCGAGGTCCACCAACGCTGTTAGTTCTACGTGTTCATGTTCCTGAGCCATGCTTACATGCTTGCCGCCGACACCCTTAATCCCGATGACTCCATAGCGTACCCTGGCCATTATTTTCTCCAAATAATAGGCAAATCCAGACCGTGAATAATTCAAGTCGAACCGTTGTCTCGCATTATAGCAAAGCTAAACTTACTTGTCAATTCCGTTTCTAATCAAATCATGGCGATTTTCACGTGCAAGCAACTCACAGAAGCTGCAGCGGCAAACCATTTGAAAATTGACACAAATTTGCATCCATGATAAAATGTATCCATTCAGGTGTTCAATCGTTCAGTGAACCTCCGGCTGCGCCTATTTATAGCGAAGTGCACGGGTTCAGCCGTATCAGAGAATCTACGACGCACAATCATACGGAGGTTGTAATGGCTACAGATACAAGTAATGTTTATACAAGGTTCGGCGTCCGTCCGCTGATCAACGCTGTGGGTAACCAAACCGTGCGCGGTGGCTCTACGCCCTCCGCAGCAGTAAAGGCAGCAATGGATGGCGCAGACATAAATTTCGTGGACATGGAGACGTTTCTCAGGAAGTCCGGGGATTTTATCGCCTCGTTCTTGGATGTAGAGGCTGCCTACGTCACAGCGGGCTGCTACGCCGCGATGGTGCTGAGTTCTGCTGCCGCCATGACCTATCAGCATCCAGAAAAGCGGGATCAACTCCCGGATACTACAGGCTTGAAAGATGAGCTCGTCTTTCAGAAGTACCAACGGTACGGTTACGACCGAGCTTACAGTGTGCCCGGCAGTAAGCTAGTGCTGGTGGGAGACGACGAAGGATGTACGGCAGAGGAGTTTGAGAACGCTATCGGTCCCAACACCGCCGCAATCATCTATCTCGTTCAGGCTGAAAAGGAAGGCGGCGTTTCGCTTGAGGAAGCGGTTGAGATAGCACACCGAAACAACGTCCTTGCTATCGCTGATAGTGCAGCACAAATCTATCCGCTCGATTATTTCAAACGGAATGCCCAGTGCGCGGATCTCGTCTGCTTCGGTGGTAAATACTTCAACGCACCGCACTCCACCGGGTTCGTGTGTGGCAGGAAAGATTTAATCGAAGAAGTAACAGCCCACGGCTTCATTGCACCCCGCCCACTCGGTCGGGGGATGAAGGTAGATCGGCAGGAGATTGTTGGGCTTTTGACAGCAATCGAGAATTGGTTCTCGGCCGACCATGACCAACGCTTGAAAGACCAAGACGCTCGATACGACGCGATTTCGCAGGTGCTTGAGGGCATTCCCGGCGTATCAACGGCAATCGTCCACGCTGAGAGAAGCCACACATTGTCCAGTCTCCACGTCAGCGTTGATGAAGCAACTGTGGGGATGAATGCGGAGCAGGTGAATGATGCGCTGGAAGCCGGCACACCTCGCATCAGAGCGTCCGCGGGTAGTGATGCTGTTGTTGTTAATGCTTATACCCTCCGTGAAGGCGAGGAGCTGATTGTTGCTAATCGTTTGAAGGAAGTGCTCGCTGGATAGCGATCTACGTCGTAAATTCGATGCGGAGTTTGAGAAAAGGATCCTTGTAAGGGCATCAAAACCTTTGTAAGGATCCTTTTTCTTTTTACGCTCATGTTAAGAATTAGTGCAACAGCACCGACTTGCCTCAACAACCGTAGGCGGGGCATCTTGCCCCGCTCTTAACGCTTTCACCGTAACTGTACTCTGTTTTTACATGAGCCTCTTTTTAATCAGGTGGAAAACTATCGAATAGCAGAAACACCTAAAATCAGTGCCCTAAACCCCACTTTCGTACGTGAGGTAACAGTATTCGGGGGCATCAACGATACGCGTGTCTTCCAACCGAACGGGTGTCTTGAAGAACGGCGCATCTAATACCCATGTGTGATATTCGCCCTGCTCACCGCAAGCGTCAATTGGCAGCTGCTTCAGCTCCGAAATCAGCTCAAAATCTAGATGCCGTCCAGTGATAGTCGGCTCAAAATGTTTCTTGTAGGAGAGGGAGCAGACCACTTCAAATTGGTCGGAGGCAAGGGTATCCAATATTGCACCCCGATCCAACTCCCATAACGGTTTTTCGACCCCCAGCAACCCTGTTGCAACCTCATCAATCCAGTTGGGCATCCCACCAACGGTGGAAATATCTCCCGTAATCAGCACTTCAATTCCGCGATCTCTAATCGTCTCAATTTGTTGCCGATAACTCCGTTTGTAAGGTTCGGAAATCGGCACGAATTCGATTGGGATGCCAATCTTCTGCGCCTGTAGGGCCATAAGCTGCGTTGGATGTGCGTAGAACTGTCGATTATCTGCTGGAACAAAGCAAATCAGACTTCTGACATCGTAGAGGTTTAAGGAGAGGTGAAGTGCGAGGGCAGAATCTTTTCCGCCTGTCCACAATACGGCTGCTTTTGTCATCGTATCGTTAATTCTATTGTTGTCGTTTATGTGTCGAGATGTGAATCTCGACCTACATTCATGCCGGTATTGAACCAGATACGGGTGTGGTGTTTTGGGGTGGAGCGCCGATTCTGCCTTACGATACAGCCGCTTCATCTATACTGAATCGGTCCTGTCGTGAATTGAGGGACGCTTGAACACCGATGGGAAGCGTTAGTTGAGGGGCTGTATGACCAAAATCGACGCCTGTCAAGATGGGAAACTGGGAACCCCCTGTGTATTCAAGGATCAACGATTCAAAAAGCTTTTCCTCTTCCTCAGAGAGTTCATTAACCTTACTGATAATTAAGCCTGCAATCTGATCGAACAGTCCCATCTGTTGACACTGAGCGAGCGATTCATCAACCTTTTTCAACAGTCCATCGCCGAAGTTGACCTCCTCAAAGCACAAGATTGCGCCTCGCAACGGAGACCAATATGGCGTACCTACCAGCGTCAACATAACGCTTAAATTCCCACCGATTACTGGTCCGCTCGCTTCTCCCTCTCTCAACCAACGCCACCCCAGATTCGTTTTCATTGCGCGTGGTTGGTCCTCGCTCGTATAGGCATCCGTCCATTGTGCGGCCGGTTTTAGTGCCCCCACCGGTTCCGTCTTGAACAAGACCTGTTCGACACCCTGCCACGTATAAGCGAAGGGCTGCGGATATTCGCTGAAACCGTTGAGAATCATAGGACCATGAAATGTGACCAAACCTATCTTTGCGTATAGACCAATCAACAGGGCGGTGATCGCACTATAGCCCATCACAATTTTAGGGGATCTCTCAATCTGTCCCCAGTCCAGCAGCGGTAGGATCGCATTGACACCTGAACCACCGGATAAACAGAAGATGGCTTTTATCTCTGGGTCGGCGAACATCTGATTCAAATCTTCGGCTCGGCGTTGAGCCGGTGGATTCAGATGTTGTCCTTGGTCACGCGTGTGCGGTGCGACCTGAACCCGCAAGCCCGCTTTCTCTAAATGTGCAGCCCCTCGTTGCAGGGCGGACTCATGAATCGGGAAAAATGCCGATGCCGGTGATACAATACCTACGGTATCTTGAGATGCCAATTTGGGTGGTTTGATTAGCTCGCGCATCGTGTCGTGTGAAGTCGAACCATCAGCACTTTCCGCCCCCGGAGCGCGGTTCGCAGAGATCCCAGCTCCCGCAAGGAGTACACCAGCGGTGCCCTTCAGTGCGTCGCGTCTGTTGATCTTATCCACAATGATATTCCTTGTCGAGTATCAGTCGCATTCACTTCTCATTGATTCTGCATTCCCGGTGTCCCGTCTAACGGTTTAAAATCGCCGATTCCATTGGGCACCCGACCAACTGCGACATCTTCCCCCTGTCCCCGAAATTTAATCGCGTCAAGGACCTGATTGCCCCGCTGATCCGTATCAACGAGCATAACCATCTCCCCATTCTTAGAGAGCTTGAAGTTGGCATGGAGTCCCGTTTCGGCGTTACCATCTTCGTCCGCCCAAACTATTAGATATTCGCCGGGACCAATCTGGGTGTCATCGGGGAACTGCCACTTCCGCGGATTGTTCTGGTTATCGCTGAGATACATCCCTGACAGATCCACTGTACGATTACTCACGTTGTGCAGCTCAATCCAATCATCATTGTCACCCTGCGGGTCTGCGAGACTCTGTGTATTGTTTGCCATCAATTCATTGATAACCACAGGAGAGCTATCGGCGATGGATGTATCGACGCGGTAGGTCAAGGGCGCAAATTCGGTTTGGGTTGGGAAAAACGTCGTTGTGCCGTTCGGTTCAGAAGATCGGACTTCAACGTAGTAACGGATCTTCTTACCGGCGGGGTAAGCGGGGATTTCGCCCACGTAGGCTGCCCCTTTTTTTGACATCAATGCGCTCTGGAAAGAT
Source organism: Candidatus Poribacteria bacterium (assembly GCA_022826645.1). Classification (GTDB taxonomy): domain Bacteria; phylum Poribacteria; class WGA-4E; order WGA-4E; family PCPOR2b; genus PCPOR2b. The sequence continues at coordinate 54,489 of JAJDUM010000037.1, read as the reverse complement.
GCCAATCGCCCGTCCGCGTAATACAGGATAACCGCATCGACGTCAACATCTCCACCAATCTCGACTGTGATTTGTACGGGTTGGTTTGCCATCGGCTCTTCGGGCTTGGAGACGGATTCGATAGTTGGTGTCGGCTTATCGATTTCGGGGTGATTGAGCAGATATTCCGCCCGTTCCTCGACGAAACGCTTGAAACTCGGCGTCACTCTTCCGCCTCTGCCACCGGGACCGCCTCCGCCTTGGTCTTTGGTATGGCTTGTGGCAAATGCCTCATAAGCGTAAAGTTTCTTATCATCCGCTTTCACTTCCGCATCGACGAGCGATTGGTATTCTGCAATAATTGGCTGGAGCCGATCCCAATTGAGCCATTCGTTGGCAATGGTGCGAACGTGAGCGAGATACCGGGAGCGCAGGTGTGGAATGGCAAATAGACGCCTGACGACCGGTCGCATCGTATCATTTTCTAAGGCAACAGGGGATAGCATCTGCCCATCGGTCTGCCAAGAGTTCGGACCGCCGCCACCCGCGAATCGGAACGTCTCATTGCTGTCATGCGGCAGCAGGTGGAAACGCCCGTTCGGATCCTGATAAAAAGCGTAATCGCTGGCACGGCTGAAGTAGCCATCATTATCTATGAACACATTGTCCAGCGCAAGGAACCAGAGCGCACGGTCAATATTAAGAATCGCGGAAAGTTCTGATTCGAGTTGATCGTCGGGCGTTACCTCAAGCACTTCGCACAGCTTTATCAGATCTTGCCATGCGTTTGGTGCTTCATCCGCTCTCGTCTTCAGTTGGTAAGCTTGTTGGTATGCGGAGGGCTGATCTCCATTATAAACCAACCCGCTGCTTCGGCCGGGCGGCACCTTCCAGCGAACCCCTGCTCTCGTCCCGAACCATTCGTCGAGAAAATCCTTGTTGAACTGTTGGCTATTGACATAAATCCCCCAGCTTTCCCCGTTGATGACTAATTTAACGAGATTCGCCTTCGGGGCGGGGAGGTAGTTCCTGGCGATTCTTGAATAGAGGATTTCGCGCAGAAACGAGGGATCGGAATGACCGTTCAGCAGGTTCAGCGTTTTGTAACCGTAGAGCCGCTGTTTGTCATCCCCGTAGTCAACAGCGATATTGAACGACTTTTTCTCGTTCTGAACCGTGAAATAGGAAGAACTACCGCGGAATCGGATACCAACAGACTGATATACTTTGCCATCGACGATCAAATCTGCCGGTACATCGACATCGGTTCGATAGAAGGTGCCAAGCTGTTCATACCAGTCCGTGTCATGAAATCGGAGATAGAGCGTTCGGAGTGTTTTTGCGTCGTAGAGATCAGGTTTGCCTTTAGGTTGGGCAGCGCGACTCGCTTTCAAATCACCGTCTCGTGTTGTATTGGGTGCCATGTCTCCAGATAAACGCGATGCGCCTGTTTCACCTCGGCTCTCTTGGATGTATTTCCGAGCGGCTTCTCGCTCCGCATAGTCTAATCTGCTATCTCCATCTGTGTCAAAGCGGCTGACAATCTTTTCAGCCGGGCGCGGTCCCCGCCTTCTTCCACCACGGCGGCGGGACTCACTTTCACCTTGTCGCTCTCGGATCTCTTGTGCGGTGAACTGCACCCCCGTGAAGGCTTCAAGCGAGATGATCTCAATCATAATATCTGTTTCATCTTGGCTTAGCTGACCGTCGTTGTTGAGGTCAAATCGCTTGTCTTGGTCTGAAAGCGTATCTTGTGCTGAACTGTCTACGGGGATGGACATTAAAAGAGCAAGTAGCGCTACGAAGGGGAGGGCGATGACATGTCTGAATTTCATAGGTTTCTCCTTACAAGTCGTTTTCAGTTTGAGTTTCCATTATATTCGCTATTGCTGCTATTAGGCAAACAGCAATACCGTTTGTTCGGAAAAAAATGACTTATAGTGAATTGGAGAAATAACCAAGGTCCCCTGATAAGAGGGATGAGCGTTATGTATAAAGTCCCCCTGACAAGGGGGATTTAGGGGGTTGGCTGTGGGTGGGAGTCTATAAGTAGGTCTAAGATCTACCATATAAGGAGAGCCGCACTGAAAACTTCATCACTGCCACTTTTGGAAAATGAAAAGCCCCTATACCAATCGAAGCTGAATTGACATAGGGGCTGAAGCTAATCTCGCTATGAACATAACCTTGCCTGATCTGCTATCAGGATTGTGGCATGGCTATACATTCTGAGCGATTTTGGCTATTTCTCGTTAGTAATCTAAGCGGCTATGCAACCGCCTCTGGAGCTGCCGAACTGCTGCGTTTTTCCGGGAAGCCACTGTGCCAACAGGGCATTGGGCAATTTTGGCAACTTCTTGATATGATAACCCTTGTAGCTCTGTTAAAACAAAGACTAACCGATGCTCATCGGATAGATCACCAATCGCTGATCGGATGGCTGCATCCGCCTCCCTGGCAATGGTTGTTTCCTCCGGTAAATATCGCGTGTCTGCAATCTCTTCCGAAAGGCTGTAATCGCCGCCGCCATCATTAGGGACAGGTGCCTCCAGTGAGCAGGTGTAAGGGGTGCGTTGAGCTTTAGCAATCTGTTTCAAACAGACGTTCTTTGCTATGTGATAAAGGAAAGTGGTAAATTTCGCAAGCGGTTGATAGGTTGGTGCACTGCGCCAGAGGCGCAAAAATGTCTCTTGACATAGATCCTCCGCGAGCATGCGATTGTTCACGAAACGATAAATAAAGTTCAATGTATTTGTGTAATGACGTTTGGTTATGGTTTCAAATGCTGCGCTATTTCCTTCTTTGACGGAAAACATTAGATCTTCATCGGATCGTCTCACGCTCGTCTCCTTCGGATTTCTCCGCGTTGCAAGGCAGGTCGAACTCAACGAAGTGTCCGATCTGATTGAGCGAATACAATCAGAACCCTCTGCTTCGGAGCCACCTGCCAATTCAGCCGGAATCTTTTCTTCGCCTTTCTCGTAATCGTTCTCTTGTCCAAAATCGGATGCTGAAATACCTATCACTTGTCGCCTCCTTTGGCGATGAATGCGTTAGGGGCATCTTCCTAAACCCCATATCTGTGTTTCTCTGAGCGACTGAGAGTTGAGCCATACTAAATGCCTTTAATAGATCAGGGATAACCCTGCTACCGGCGGGATTATGTGGCATCTCCTTCTGTTCCTCAGACTCGTTTCCTGTACGAATGCGCGGGATGTTTCGCGCGGAGGATGTGATAGAATCTGCCGATCCTGTTCCGGTCGCTCTCTCCGTCAGTGTCGTCAACGCACTTGTGCGTTTTGGTGCTGTATGCCTAAACATCTTTCATGTGCTCCTTTCTGGTTAATCAGTTAATTTGGATTGCGTGTAAGAGATCTGGAAAAAACTATTATCGGTGCCCATATTTCAGGACTACGTTGATAGTGATTATATGATGAATTAGGGAAATAAGTAGACATTCGCAGAGTTTCCAAAGTCCCCTGATAGGGGGAATTTAGGAGGTCCGATAAATCGAGACCAGGGTTGACTGTGCGGTAGGATTATCTAAGTCATCCTAAAATCCACCATAATACAACTCCAACGATGCAAAAAACTTCATCAAAAAATTAAGATAATTTAGCATAAAAAATGATTTTTAACTTTTACCAAATTATCGTGTTCTATTTCCTGTTGTTGTTGTCCGGAAGTCCGTTATGCACAGAATTATTATACATCGGTGCTTGTCAGTTTTCAATACTTATGCTGCCGCTTCCAACCCATGAAATGGGCAGCGGAGATTCTTGTTGACGTGAGGACACGGAATGCGTAAAATGGCTCATTGATAGACCAAAATCGAACAATCAGGTTTAATGATTGTCAAAGACCGGCAGAAATGCAGGAGATCCACGGGGAGATCTGAATATAAAACGATAGAGTTGGAGAAATAGATGATAACCAAATTTGATTACTTCTACGGCGGCCATGTGGAAATGGATAACATGGGTTTCCAAGGGCTACGTGTCGATGATAGGATAGAGTCGGACGAACACCTTGCCTCTGTGTTTGACGAAGCGCTTTCGCTCGCTCAGTTAATGGACAAACTGAACTTCGACACCCTATGGCTCGCCGAACACCACTTTCAGCGCGAAGGGTACGGCGGCATCCCGAACATATCAATGCTTAGCCTCTATCTCGCACAGAATACCGATCGGTTGAAGTTCGGTGGTTTTTTTAACACCATTCCCGCGTGGCATCCGCTCCGGTTGGCTGAAGATTTTGCCGTGGCGGACATCCTGACAAAGGGTCGTGTCAGGTTCGGCATCGGTCGGGGTTATATCCCACGGGAGGTAGAGACACTGGGATCCCCACTTGAAGATGATGTAGCAAACCGGGAACTGTTTGAGGAGCAGGTCGAGATTATCTTCAAGGCCTGGAATGAACAGTCTTTCGCCCATCGTGGGGAGCACTACGACCTGCCAGCGCGGGTTCTCAACAGAGGGCAAGCGTTGGAGGAGATAACGCTCGTGCCCCGTCCCTCTAATCTGCCCGTAGAGTGTTGGCAGCCCATCTTCAGTGCGAGTCCACGAGGTATCGATTTTATGGTCAAACACGGTATCAAGGGCGTCGTCCCCGGAGGCCCACGAGTTGATGAGATTGCTACGAGCTGGAAAGAAGCACACGCACGCGCTGGACGCGACATAGAACTCGGTGAGGATTTGGCACTCGTGCTACAGGTACATATCGCTGAGACCGAGGAGCAGGCAATTCAGGAGGCTTCCGTCTGGTTTGAAGAACAACTCAAGGTATTGGCGCCATTGGGAAGAATGCCTACACTCACAGAAGAACAGATTCAAGCGACCTTCGATCCGGAAAAAGCACCACTGGCTGGGCTTCCGACCGTCTACGATCTGGTTGAAGGCGGTGGGTGGATATGCGGACCCCCACGCCACATCTTCGAAAAGATTTCGGCGATTCAAGAAAGATTGCCCGGGTTGGAGCGTGTGACAATAGGTGCTGGTGCGTTGGCAATCCCTCCGAGCGCAATCCGGCGAGATATTGAACGGTTCGGCAACGAGGTGCTACCGCAGTTTTCAGACGCGGGTGCCGCCGGTGCTTAAATTGGATTCCGGTTCATTTCTGGACCGCTCCCCAACTACTATTTTAATGATATGCAACCGTCAAGAATAGGTAATTCAGATGATAAATCAATACAAGGTTAATCATACAAAAGCTGCGCTTCTCAGGGGTGAAACTATCGCCGTTCCAGAGATTAATCGGGTTTCCCACCCGATCGTCGTAGAGGTGCTGGCGCTGGCGGGATACAGCTGCGTATGGATAGATATGGAGCATAGCCATCTCAATTTAGATGGACTCTCCAATATGATTTTGGCTGCGCGAACGGTTGATCTCGATGTCGTTGTTCGTATCCCCCACGGTCCCTACAATCAGGTCATGAAAACGTTGGAATTGGGAGCCGGTGGTTTGGTTTGGCCCCATTGCAGAAGTGCAGATGAAGCGCGCCAGTTGGTCCGCATGGCAAAATTCCGACCCCTCGGTCTGCGCGGTATGGGTGGCGGCAGGGATTCCCAATTCGGTACATTGGAACGCAACGAGTTCTTGGACCAAGCCAACGAAAACACGCTGCTCGGTGTGATGATCGAAGATAAAGAGGGTGTGGACGATGTTGAAGCCATCGCCGCAGTTGAGGGGATTGATCTGCTGTTTGTTGGACCCGGTGATCTCGCACACAGCTACGGCGTGGAACGCGAACCGGGACACCCGATTACGCAGAAGGTCGTGCTTGAAGCCTTCCACAGAGTCGGTGAGGCATGTCGCACTCACGGGATCGCAATGGGCACAGCTGTTGATCCGGGCGAATCAATGCGCGTTGTCGTCGAGAAAGGGGTTCGCTGGTTAAACTGCTGCCACGATGTCACCGCCCTTATCAACGGCTATAGCCATGCCAGGAATGCCACCAATGAAATCGTAAAGACAGCGAAAAGCTAAACTGGGAGGAGAGTTGCAAAATGAAAATTGAGAAAGTGACGCCGTTTCTGGTTGATGGGTTCCTTCTGGTTCGGGTCTATACCGACAAGGGGATTGTCGGCACCGGTGAAGCCGGATTATGGGCGCATCACAAAACAGTGTATCAAACCATACTTGAACTAAGCGAATACTATGTTGGCAAAGATCCCGCCCATATCGAGCATCACTTTCAGGTGGTATCGAGAAATTCTCACTTCATGGGGGCTGCCATCAGCGCCGCAATGAGTGCCATTGATGTCGCGCTATGGGACATTTTAGGGAAGTCAGTCAACCTGCCGGTGTATCAGTTGATCGGCGGTAAGTGTCGGGACAAAGTCAAAGTCTTTAATAATGTTGGCGGGGACACATTGGCTGAACGGGCAGAGAGCGCAATCCAAAACGTCGAGGCGGGGTACATCTCGCTCCGAACAACTCCATTTTTCTCGAATTGGGAGAAAGGCACTTCAACCCAAGCGATTTCAACCGCCGTGGAGATTGTCCGAACTATTCGGGAAGCGGTCGGGGCCGGTATTGATATAGGGCTTGAGATCCATCGAAACCTAACACCGGATGAGGCAATCATCCTCGCCGGTGAGCTTGCCCCTTTCCGTATCCTATACTATGAGGACCCCATCGCACCGCAGAGCATCGAAGCGTTGGAATACGTTGCACAGCACGTCCACATTCCCATAGCGACCGGTGAACGTTTTTACAACATTCAGCAGTTCAAAGAGCTTATCGACAAAAAGACAGTTAGCCTCATCCGTCCCGATGTTTCATTGGCGGGCGGTATCACGCACTGTAAAAAAATCGCGGCACTCGCCGAAGCCTCCTTTGTAGGCATTTTCCCACACCTGATGGGCAGTCCGGTCAACCTTGCCGCATTCGTGCAACTCGATGCAGCCATCCCCAACTTCTTCACGCATGAGTGCCACACCGGTGCTGACGCCTTCAACGAAATTGTTGATCACCCTCTTGAACGTGATGGCGGGTATGTAATCGTACCGGATAGACCGGGCATCGGATTGGATCTCAACGAGGAAAAGCTGGCGAAATTCCCTTACCAATCGAGACAAATTACCGGCAGTTTCCATGCCGATGGTTCTGTAGCCCACTAAAAGGCCCTAGCGTAGGTAGACGTTTCGCATGGCAACCCTCAACCTCAAATCAAACCACAAAATTATTAAGAACTACTACGACGAGTTGAATCGGTTTGATCGACTCGGCAAAACGCATGAGGGGGCCGTGCGCTCGGCATTCCAATCCCTCCTCCAAGGCTGTGCACGACGGTTTGACTGGACGCTCATCCCTGAACATGCAATGACCGGCCGTCGAAAAAAGCGGATTGTTGTTGACGGGACGTTGATCGACACCTTCCAACTCCCACACGGCTACTGGGAGGCGAAGGACATCCACGACGACCTACCCTCCGAGGTACTCCGCAAGTTTGAAAGAGGTTACCCCCGCGACAACATTCTCTTCCAAACCCCACACCGCGCCATCCTTTGGCAGAATAATCAGCAGACACTTGATGTCGACCTGACTGACCCGACACAGTTGATACAGACCCTCGAAACCTTCTTTTCTTATAGGCCCCAGGAATACACCGAATGGGAGGAGGCGGTTGCACAATTCAGGGAAAGGGTGCCCGCGCTTGGGAACGGCTTGGCAGGGCTGATCGAAAAGGAACGAGGAGCGAACCGGGAGTTCACCGCTGCCTTTACCGCCTTCCATGAGAAATGTCGTCAATCAATTAACCCGAATCTCTCCGAAGCCGCCGTTGAGGAGATGTTGATTCAACACCTATTGACTGAGCGAATTTTCCGAACCGTGTTTAGCAACCCCGACTTTGTTCATCGCAATATCATCGCCCGTGAAATTGAAACCGTCATCACTGCACTGATGTCTCACGCCTTCAATCGCGATGAGTTTCTTAAAAGTCTTGATCCTTTCTATGTAGCGATTGAACGCACCGCTGCGACTATGGACGACTTCTCCCAAAAACAGGGGTTCCTCAACACCGTTTACGAGCAGTTTTTTCAGGGTTTTTCGGTGGAGGTCGCCGATACGCACGGGATAGTCTACACGCCGCAGCCGATTGTCGATTTTATGGTGAGAAGCGTTGAGGAGATTTTACGGGCCGAATTCGATCGCTCACTTTCCGATTCTGGTGTTCACATCATTGACCCGTTTGTAGGGACCGGCAATTTCATCGTGCGGACGATGCGCGAGATCCGCCCAACCGCACTTGAGGATAAGTACCGTTCGGAACTCCACTGCAACGAGGTGATGCTGCTGCCGTACTACATCGCGTCGATGAACATTGAACATGAGTTTTACGAGGCGACGGGGGACTATCAACCGTTTGAGGGGATCTGTCTCGTCGATACGTTTGATCTTGCGGAAGACCGACAGCTGCCACTGTTCGCGCCTGACAATACCCGCCGCGTTGAGGAGCAGAAGGAAACCCCGATGTTTGTGGTCATCGGCAATCCGCCCTATAACGTCGGTCAGCTCAACGAAAATGACAACAACAAGAATCGGAAATATCAAACGATGGATGCGGGGGTTGCGGAGACATACGCGAAGGACTCCACGGCGAGTAATAAAAACGCATTGGCGGATCCGTATGTGAAAGCGATTCGGTGGGCATCGGACCGGATTGGGGAGGAAGGAGTTGTCGCCTTTGTGACAAACAACAGTTTCCTTGATAATGTGTCGTTTGATGGGATGCGAAAGCACCTTGCAGATGATTTCGACGTGATTTATATTCTGAATCTGAGTGGGAATGTCCGCAAGAATCCAAAACTCTCAGGCACGACACACAACGTCTTCGGGATTCAGGTCGGTGTGAGCATCAATTTCTTCGTCAAACAGCGCGGCAAGACAAATTCCCAAGCCGAAATCTTCTATGCCCGCGTTGATGAGTTTGGCGGAAGGAGGACAAATATCGCTATCTTGATTCAAAGGGACATTATCGAAACATCGAATGGAAGTCAATAACACCTGACCGGCGATACACATGGCTGACAGAGGGACTCCGCGCCGAATTTGAGACCTTTATCCCAATGGGAACTAAGGAAGCGAAGGCGGCAAAGAGTGAAGCGACAGATGCGATTTTTAGAATTTATAGCCTCGGTGTCAGAACAAACCGTGATGCGTGGGCGTACAGCTTTAACCGAAACGAACTAACTGAAAACATGAATCGGTTGATTGGAACTTATAATGCAGAGGTTGATAGGTGGAAACGTCGAGAAAATCAGGATGCAAACGTCGACGATTTTGTGATTTCTGACGATGCAAAAATCAAGTGGAGTCGTGACTTAAAATTAGACTTGCAGCGAGGCAAAATTGCCGAATACAATGAAGGCAAGGCGAGAAATTCCCTTTATCGTCCCTTCACAAAATCCAACCTGTTCTTTGATCGTGTAATGAACGAGGAGGTTTATGTTTTCCCCTCCATTTTCCCTACACTTGAAACTGAGGCGGAAAATCGGGTAATTGTTGTTCCAAGCATTGGGGGACGTTCTGATTATTGGTGTTTTTGCACAGACATAATTCCCAATCTAACAATAACATCCATTGATGGTTCACAATGTTTTCCCTTCTACACCTACGACGAGAGTGGGAGAAACCGTCGGGAGAACATCACCGATTGGGCGTTGGAACAATTCCGTGCCCATTATCGAGATGAGGCAATCACCAAGTGGGACATCTTCCATTACATCTACGGTCTCCTGCATCACCCCGATTATCGGGAACGGTATCAGGCGAACCTCAAGCGGGATCTGCCGCGCCTACCATACACGCCGGACTTCTGGGGGTTTGCCAAAGCGGGTCAACAATTAGGGGAAATCCACATCGGCTATGAGACGGTGCCCGAATATCAACTCACATTCATCGAAAACCGTGAAGTGCCGATCGATTGGCGCGTGGAGAAGATGAAGTTGTCCAAAGACAAAACGCAGCTGACCTACAACGATTTCCTGACACTGGAGGGGATACCGGCGAAGGCGTTTGACTATCGGCTTGGGAATCGGTCTACGTTGGAATGGGTGATTGATCAGTATCGGGTCAAGACGGACAAACGCAGCGGCATCGTCAATGACCCGAACCGAGCGGACAATCCGCGGTACATCGTCAAACTTATCGGAAAGGTGATTACGGTTAGTTTGGAGACGGTGGAGATTGTGGAAGGTTTGCCTGCCTTAGAAGTTTGAAGATTTACCAAATTTTCAAGCGGTATACAAAAATTCAAGCAACTGATAGGCTTAATTGGGTGTCTTTTGTTGATAATTGAGATAGTTTGGGGATTGCTTGCTGGCTCATCGTGTAATACTCTTCGTAACGTTCAAGACCAATACAGGAGTAACCAACTGCTTCAGCAGCTGCAACTGTGGAACCCGAGCCCATAAATGGATCTACGATAATACCTTCACCAAGCGGCAGAGAGGCATAAACGATTTGACGGAGGAAAGACTGGGGTTTCAGGCTTGGATGATTGGCAATATTCCGTTCGTTTTGTGGAGTGCGTTCACTTTCGATGACATCTTCAGGAGGATTCCCATTTGGTTTGCGGCGCAGCCCACCCGTTTGGAATACTTTCAGACAATCACTGACTCTCATTCCACTTGGAATGGGTTTGCGAAAAATACCCCACGGCTCATAGCAGCCCCTCGGCAGCGTACAAACGTCAGGAAATTCCTTCTCTGCGTTCTTCGGTCTGTCACCACCTCGTAATGTTTTAACTAACCGGACAATCTGACTGCGAAATTCAAAGCCGGCGTCGATAATAGACGTAAAGACAATTTGAGAGAGAAAGGTATTTGAAGCCAGAAAGACATGCCCCCCGGGGCGTAATATCCTTAAAGCGAGTTTAGCCCATTGAGAAAAGTAGTCCTGCATACGACCGCGTTCTGCGTGGTTCAAGGCAGTAAATCGAGGCAAAGGCGAACGTTGGTGTCCATCGAAAGCGGGCGGAATACGCCAAATACCGCCGTTTCCATGCATCCGTTTTTCAAGTTGGTCGAAATCATATTCTTTTACCCCATACGGCGGATCTGTTACGATGGCGTGCAAACTCTCTTCGGGGAGATGTTCCATCCACTCAAAACAGTCTGCGTGAATAATCAGAGACTGCTTAAAGAAATGGTGTCCATATTCAAAGGCATATCGGGATAGATCTTTAGGGCTCATAGTGCACCTTAACTGTTTTGGACTTCTGTAGCGTTTATTTCTTTTTGCTTGTAATTTTCTATTAGCTAATTTGGGTCATATGGTAACGTGTTAGCCTATATTTGTCAAAGGTATTTACAGCGTGAAGGAGAGCCATGAAAATCACTGAATTTGAAATTCTACGAGTGCCACCGAGTTGGGTTTGGCTGCGGATTCATACCGATACCGAACTGACCGGGCTGGGCGAACCCCACCTTGAGAATCATTCAGAAACCGTCATCGCCGAAGTCAAGCGACTGGAACCGCTGCTGATTGGAAAGGATCCGTGCCGTGTCGAAGAACTCTGGCATCTGATGTACGGCGAAGGCTATGTGGGCGGACCTATCAAAATGAGTGCGATCAGCGGAATTGACATCGCGCTGTGGGACCTGGCGGGCAAAGCCGCGGGACTGCCTATCCACAAGATGCTCGGTGGTACGTGCCACGACCGGATTCGTATGTATCACGCAACCGGAGGAGGGTTGCCTTGGTGCGTGGACCCCGGAGACCCCTACCGCGCCGGAACACCGCCGCAAACGTCACTGATACCCGACTCACCGGAGGCTTATAGGGAAGCAGCGCGGGTGCTGACCGAAGAGTGGGGGTTCCGATGCCTGAAAGTCCACTTCGGTCCGGGAGATGGGCTACCAATCACTTCACAGGTGGAACAGTTTGGGGAAAAATTCGCCGCCGTATGCGAAGGGGCGGGACCAGATGCTGATGTAGCGGTAGACATCCATAACCCGCACCCAGCAATCGCCAAACAACTCATCGAAGTGCTTGAGCCACATCGACCACTGTTTATCGAAGAACCGATGCCTGTTGAGCGGGTGGACGTGCTCGCCCAGATCGTCGAACACACCAACGCCCCAATCGCGGCCGGTGAGCGTTGGATGGGCAAATGGATCTTCTTTGACGCGCTGTCCCGCGGTCTGTTGTCTGTGTTGCAGCCCGATATCTGCCACGCAGGTGGCATCACAGAATGTCGTAAAATTGCGGTTATGGGCGAAGCCGCTTACGCCAAGCTGGCATTGCACTGTCCCCTGAGTCCGCTCGCTTTGGCAGCCTCAATCCAACTGGACGCTTGCACACCTAACTTCTTGGTGCAAGAACACAACGAAGTGAACGACACGCGCGACGGTTCCCGTACCTTAATCGGCAAAGGATACTTCAAAGAACCGTTTGTTCTTGATGACGAAGGCTGTGTGCCGGTTCCAGACGGTCCGGGGTTGGGGATCACGTTGGATGACGAGGGTATGGAGCAAATCATGGCGAAGCCGTGGAGCCTCCAACGCGGTTAGGGCAGGTTCAAACGCTTTTCTCCTTGACGGTACCGCGGAATTATGTAACGATGAGACGGGATCCGTAGAGGCATAAACGACGAATACCACCGTCCAATAAAAGGGGTTCGCATGAAAACAATAGATGCAATCGCCAAAACACTGAAAGCGCAAGGAATCGAATATCTGAGCTGTTTTCCCACAACATCAATGATCGAAGCCGCTGCCCAAGCAGGCATCCGACCAATTATCTGCCGACAAGAACGGGTCGGGGTTCATATTGCAGATGGGTATTCACGGGTGACAAACGGAGCCACGCCCGGAGTCTTCGCTATGCAGTACGGTCCGGGTACCGAAAACAGTTTCGCAGGCGTAGCCACCGCGTTTTCCGACTCGGTTCCGATACTTTTATTGCCCCTCGGACATCCAGTCGATCGCCAAGGGGTTTCGCCGCTGTTTCGGTCGGAGGTTAGCTATGCCGCCATCACCAAGCGGGTGGAGGTCGTAACTTCTACAGACCGCCTACGCGGGGTAATGCGTCGTTCTCTGGCGGCGTTGCGGCAAGGTAGACCCGGACCCGTGATGGTTGAAATCCCTGCGGACGTCGCCATGCACGACGTGGGTGATTTCAGTGGAGACATTTCCCATGTAAAACCCGTCAAGTCGCAAGGCGATCCGTGGGATATTGAGGCGGCCGCCAAAACGCTCTGTGGTGCCGAACGTCCGGTCATTCTTGCTGGCCAGGGAGTTCTGTACGCGGAAGCGACTGAGAAGCTGCGCGAACTTTCCGAGTTCTTGGCTGCACCCGTCCTGACAACGTTGATGGGAAAAAGTGCGTTCCCAGAGTCACACCCACTCGCGTTAGGGTGTGCAACAGGCTCAATGTCGAAGGCGCTTCATCATTTCCTGCACGCAGCGGATCTGATATGTGGGATAGGTTGCAGCTTCACTGACCACGTCATGGCGATGCGGCTGCCGCCGGGCAAGACAATGATCCACGCGACAAATGATCCCGTTGACGTTCAGAAAGACCTCGATGTAGACTACCCCATTGTCGGAGATGCCGAGCTGGTCCTGCGCCAACTGTTGGAGGCTTGCAAAGATATTACTGGGAATCAGGCTCGGTCAACGGACGACGTGGCTTCAAGAATTGCCTCCATCAACGCAGAGTGGCTCAGCGATTGGATGCCCAAACTGGCAAGCGATGAGATCCCTATCACCCCGTATCGGGTTATTTGGGATATGATGCAAGCGATTCCACCGGAAGATGCGATTGTTACCCATGATGCCGGCAGTCCTCGCGAGCGAATGATCAGCTTCTATCGCTCCGCTGGACCGCGCAGCTTTATCGGCTGGGGCAGATCCCACGCGCTCGGCACCGGCTTGGGACTCATCATCGGAGCCAAACTGGCAAAGCCAGAAAAGGTCTGCACCTACGTTACCGGGGATACAGCGTTCGGCATGGTTGGGCTGGACTTTGAAACCGCTGTTCGAGAAAGGATTCCTATTATTACTGTGCTATTTAACAACGGTGGTATGGCAGGTGAAGCGCGGGGCGTTGCCGAAGCGGAGTATCAGATCAGCAATCTCGGCAGCGATTACGCGGATCTCGCACGGGCGATGGGCGGTCGTGGGGAGCGGATTGAACACCCCGCTGAGATTATCCCAGCATTCCAACGCGCTCGACGTGTGACCGAAGAGGAAGGGCTTCCGGTGTTGCTTGAGTTCATGACGAACCGCGAGAGGGGTTCATCCGGTCCCGGCAGCGATTTTAAGCCTATATAGCCGGGCTGTAGTTAATAGGATTAGGGTTATAATCTATGGAAGATAAATAAGTGAGGGGTGTGCATCATTATTGTCTGAATCAGGATTCTCAGGATTTAAAGATTTTCAGGATAGAAACCGGAACGTGAAACGGGACTGTTTTAGAAAAGAACAGGGTGCATTTAGCCCCAGAGGGGCGACATGTTTATAGCATACGGATAGCCCCATCCCCCAAAGCCCCAGGGGGGCGACATGTCCTATGGGTCTGAATCGCAGATTGCACGGATGATTCCCCCGATTTCATCGGGAGGATTAGCATCTAAGATCGCGCCTTGAGGCTCGTTCCGATGTCGTTCCCCCGACAAGCTGGGACAGGCGAGCATCCTGATGAATTGGGAGAAGTCTCTCCCACACGAAAGCGATTTATGCACACCCCTCATCTAACTGTCTTTATTGTGGCAAGGTTAGCATAATGGTAAGTAAGAGAGTATTCATAGCAATAATTGTATTGATACCGCTCATGGGCTGCTCAACACTAAAAATGCCTGAGTCCAAACCTTATACACTACCTTGGGTTGGTCATTGGGCGGAACAACAGGAAAACGCCCCAGTTAAACGTTGGAACTTTCGTGGAGACGGGACATTTGAGGCTATTGAAATCTTATATGACTCAGTTGGTGGAAACAAAATCTTTGACATTAGGAAAGGGGCATATTATTTTGGTCGTGACAGATATATTCTGGCTTACATACAGAGATACCACGATGAGCCCCCAAAAGGGAGAAGGAATGTCTCTGCTGACATTACTTTTACTGGTCCTGCGCCATTTATTGAAGTAGGCACTTTTGAACTGCAGGAGGGATACCTTATGTTAATCAGCGAGAAGGGTGTAAAAACTACTCTTTACAGATAGGATAAAGGAAGAACCACAATGGTACTTACACCTCAAGAGGTGCAGCTTTTTCGACATAACGGCTTCGTCAAACTACCGACGCGGTTGGACGATGACCTTGTCGCCGAACTGAAAGCGACGGCATTAAATGACATTCGGGAAGAGGTTGAACCGGTTGCGCGTAATAAAGGCGGAAGCGTGACTCGCATCTCTGACCTGTGGGGGCGCGGCGGCGTTTTTCGCGAGACAATTGTATGCGACGAAATTCTTAACCCGTTGGAGTCGATATTAGGTCCCAATATCGAATTCGTGCGTAACCGACACAACCATGTATATCTGCGTGACCGCGATTCAACCGCCTCGTTAGAACTCCATCGTGATGTGAGACATTGGTCACGCACCATCGTAACGGTATTGGCTTACCTTGAGGATACCAATCTGGAGAACGGCTGTACGCATGTGGTACCAGGCTCACACATATTACCGGATTTCGTGGATCTGAATGACGGTGAACTCGTGCATCAAATCGCTTTGGGCCAAGTGGTTCCTGTTCCCATGACTGCCGGTGGATTGCTCGCCATCGACAGCATGATGATTCACTCCGCTGGCACGAATAAGACAGATGGCACCCGCATGAGCATGACGCTGGGATATCATACCCTTGACGAACTTTCGCTTGAAAATCCGAAGCGAATTCTGGTACGTGGCGAACGGATTTATAAAGGAAATGATACTAATTTTTAACCCGAAATGTGTAAAACAAATGATCAAAAAAGCTGAGGACAACAATCATAGATGAGGAAACTGGTTTTATTTGATATCGACGGGACCATACTGAGTACAGGCGGAATTGGAGGCAGATCTCTCTACCAAGCGATTGAGGAAGTTTGCCGCGAAAAGGGGATGTTCGGTAACAATCCGACCCCCGAACTTGGACGGGTGCGGATGTCAGGAGGGATGGACACACAGATTGTGCATGATATCTTGGAAGGCGTTCTTCCCGAAAGCACCGTCCAACAACTACTGCCCGATATTTTTGACCGCATCGCGGAACTCTTGAGAGAAGGATGCCAAGCGGAAGGCGCAAACGTAATCTTGTTGGACGGCGTACAGGAACTGATTTCAGCGGTAGCAGATCACGATGCGTGTTTACCCGGGCTCCTAACAGGCAATAATAAGGGCGGTGCTGCTGCGAAATTGGACGTCTTTAACCTGAACCCCTTTTTCCAGTTGGGCGCATTTGGGGATGACGCGCGCTCCCGTAATGCGTTGCCCGCTATCGCTGCGTCCCGTGCGTTTGAGAAAACGGGTGTGAGGTTCACCGGCAAGGACATTGTGATTATTGGAGATACACCCCGCGATATTGAGTGTGCTCGTCACGCCGGCGCCTATGCCATCGCCGTGGCTACCGGCCAATATTCCCGTGCGGAACTAACGCCGCATCAACCGGATGTTCTCTTTGACGATCTGAGTGCCACCCAAAACATCATGGCGACAATTCTGTCTGCGCACGACGCTCAGGCATAATCTTCGGCGTTGTCTTCGGGGTCATAGCCGATCTCTTCCCGCGCATTCTCGGTGTCCCAATAGGCGCGCGTATTATTCGATATGCCGTAGTAGATACCGAACTTCACCGACTCCGCCTCAATACTCTGTTTGGTCATGTGCACCATATCTCCGTGGCTTAACCAGGTAGACAGGATGCGATCGCTTGTCCGGTTCTGCACGGACTCCACCGGTTGAAAGGTGCCAATCCGCAGACAAATCACCCGCAGCCCGAATTCATCGACATAGTATCGGCCCAGTGCTTCGCCGTAAGCCTTGCTAGCACCGTAGTGGCTATCCGGTCGCACCGGCATTTCGGGCTTGGTATAGATCCCATCTATTTCGTAGTATCCGGTCACATGGTTCGTGCTGGCAAAAATAACCTGAGGCACACCTGTTCGCCGGGCTGCCTCATAGATGCAATAGGTGCCTAAGATATTGTTCTCATAGACCGATTCAAACGATGCGCCAACCTCAGGGTCCCCTGCCATGTGAACGACCGAATCCACACCGCCTACTACCTCCACCATTTTATCAAGATCTTTGATGCTCGCCACAAAAACCTCTTCCCCCGGTGCCGCCGGTAGAACCGTCCTGTGATAGAGGAGCCGCAGATCGTAATCATCTTTCAGCCCGTCTCTCAGCACCCGTCCAATTTTGCCCGCTGCGCCTGTAATAAGTATCTTCTTTCGTGCCATATCTGTTTCCCTTTCTAATCTCTCTATTGAATTTAAAAATCGCTTCAGTACACGTTATCTATTTTGCCATCTGCTTGGTGTAAAGTCAAGTGTATATCCGATGGAAATATACATGATGAGTGGCTAGGGCGTGTTGACATTCATCTGGGGTAGGTATCAAATCGTAGGGGCGAGGTTTCCTCGCCCAATCTGACCGTGAGTTGGGAGAACCAAACCATACAGACCAAGCAGATTGTGGATTGTAGGTTGAGATTCATATCTCGACATCAAAGAACTGAATCTTCGCAGCTAACTATTTTTCGTTGACATTCCTGTGCCAGTCTATATAATGTCAGACGGATTCTATTTGTCATTATAGTCCATTGTATGACCGACGTAGGTCGAGCATTATGAACCGATCGTTGTCACGTTTCACGTCCCGATTTATCGGGATCCTCGGAACGGGACATCACGTTTCACGTGCTTATATTATACACTCTCTTGACATGAACCAATATCTATATGAACTCATCAATGGAGGTAATAAAATATGGTGCTTCTTGATACAGAAACACAGGTCTCTGTTCTGATTGGTGGTTTCACCGGTGGATTGGACCACCCTGAATGTATCAGTTGGGGCTGCGACGGCTTTGCGTATGCCGGCGGGGAACTCGGACAGATATACCGAATCGACGTAGAGCAGAAGGAATTTGAAGAGTTTGCCAATACCGGCGGATTTGTCGGAGGCATTGCCCAAGATGCGAAGCACCGACTCTATGTTTGCAGCGGCGGCGTTAAACGGGTTGAACCGGATGGAACGGTGAGCGTCTACTGCGATGGTAGCGATGAGCAATCGTTTGAAGCAGCCAACTATCCCGTATTCGATCGCCACGGCAATCTGTATGTGTCCCACTCCGGCGGATGGAAAGAGGATAACGGTTGCATCTTTCGGGTAGCTCCGGGTGGTAAGGGCGAGGTCTGGTGTCGCAGTCTCGCGCAGTTCCCTAACGGCGTGGCGTTGGACGCCGCCGGCACATACCTCTATGTTGCCATGAGTCTCAATCCACCGCGTGTTGACCGCGTCGAAATCAAAGCGGATGGCAGTCCGGGGGCTGTTGAAACGTTGGTTCATCTGCCAGAGACCGTGCCAGACGGGTTGGCGTTCGACACCGAAGGAAACCTGTACATCTCCTGCTACCGTCCCGATCGAATCTACCGGCTAACACCGAACGGGCAGCTCGACGTGCTGGCAGAAGATTACGAAGGCACAGCGATTGCTGCCCCGACAAATATCGCCTTCTGTGGTCCGAACCGCGATCTCTTTCTCAGCGCAAACTTGGGGCGTTGGCATATCACACATTACGATTTGGGCAAGACGGGAATGCCGCTGAATTACCCGGACATCTAAAACGGAGCATTATCACGATGAGAACGAATTGGGTCCGAGAAAAGGTCCGTGCCGGCGAACCGACTATCGGTTGCTTCATGGGGTTAGGCAGTCCAAACCTTGCCGAACTCTTAGCACATGCCGGATATGATTGGCTGGTTATCGAAACGGAACACAACGCACTCGATACCGCCCAGATTGAGCACATGCTCATGGCGATCAACGGGACCGAAGCTGTCCCCATCGTCCGCATTCCCTCTGCCGATCCGGTCTTCATCCAAAGGGCGTTGGACGTAGGCGGTATGGGAATTCTTGTGCCGATGGTAAAGACTGCTGATGAGGCACAGGCCATCGTTGATGCCACCCGCTACCCACCGCAAGGTACGCGTGGCTGGGGACCGTTGCGTGCCTCGCAATACACGGTTGACAATGAAGACTATTTCAACCGGGCGAATGACAATATACTTGTCTTTTTGCTCATTGAGACCAAAGAGGCTGTGGAAAACTTGGCGGAGATCGGGGCTATCCCCGGCGTCGATGTATTATATATCGGTATGTGGGATCTCTGCCTCTCAATGGGATTGAACCCGCTGCACATGCCACATCCAGAGACTGACGCCGTTATCGAACGTGCCTTAGAGATTGGTCGCACAGGTGATGTTGCCATCGGGTTCGGAGATAGTACACCGGAGGGATTGCAGCGGCGACAAGCACAAGGTTTCACTGTTTTGGGCTACGGTCCCGATTACTACCTGCTTCTACAAGCAGCCCGTGCAGGCTTGGACGTTTTCAAGAGGTAGGTTGATGAAATCCGAAAACTCGGAATCCGTGCGAGGAGGTCGGTCCCAATGCTATCTGTCAGCCACAATTCGGTGTGCACTGGGGGAAGCCTTACGAAAAAGTGCCAATCCCGAAAAGGCACCGGGGATGCAGGCTTACATGAAGTCAGAAATGCCGTATCTCGGGGTCCAGACACCGGCACTAAAAGCAATATGCCGAAAAATTTTCACCGCTCACCCGATTGAAACCCAGGAATGCTGGCTGGAAACCATTCTCACTATCTGGCGGGGGGCGGATTACCGAGAGGAACGTTACGCCGCCATCAAACTCGCGGAACACCGTACTTACGATAACTTCCAGACGCTTGACGCGCTTCCTTGCTACGAGGAGATGATTACCGATGGCGCGTGGTGGGACTATGTCGACGCCATCGCCTCCCGTCTTGTTGGGAATCTTCTCGGACAGTATCCAGAACAAATGAAAACTCGAATGCTTGAATGGGCACATTCATCCAACATCTGGAAATGTCGCACGTCGATTATCTGTCAATTGAAATTCAAGGAGGCTACAGACTTTGAGTTACTCCGGGCGTGTATTGCCCCGTCCGTTGAGCATCCGGAGTTTTTCCTTCGCAAAGCGATCGGTTGGGCACTACGCGAATACGCCAAGACCAATCCGGACGAAGTGGTCGCTTACATCACGGACAACGCCTACCGGCTAAGCGCACTTAGCAAACGCGAGGCTTTACGTATCCTCCTCAAGACGGGTGATATAGCCGCTGTGCCGTAATTGTAAATAAGGGGTAGGGTGTGCGGAGGAGTCTACTACAGGCAACTTGCGTTGCTATAAGTGAGCGTCATATCATCGTGGAAGCCGATACAATTAGCGCTTCAGGTGCTGCCCTGCGTGCCGACGACAATTAAAGCTGCCACCGTAATGGACTTCGTAGATGTACTCATAAACGGCTTCTGACACGCGGCGCAACGTATCCGATCGGCGTCCCACCCATGACCAAAAAGCCTCAGAGCGGTTGCGATTGCTCGTCTTTGTCCGATCCTCAATCAACCCGGTAAAGACGTAAGCCCGCTGCTTTCCCTGCGAATCGATAATCGCCAAAATGCCGCTATCACCAACCAAGCCGTAGACCGTCCCGGTTTTGTGGTATACGCGGACATTTGACGGGATACACGTTTTATCGTGCATCCGATCGCCGTTCGGAAGCCCCAGATAATATTTCATCTTGTTTGAATACGGCAGGTTCCCAAGCCACAACTGGTTGTAGAACTTATTCAAATCGCGCGCTGAAGTTGTGTTTCGATAAGTTCTGCCACTAGGGGGAATATATTCAACGATGCGAGTATTCTCGAAAAAGGGATAGTTCCATTTTAGGATTCGCTCCACACCACTCGGACCACCAAGCAGTCTGATAAAATCGTTAGTCGATGTGTTCGCGCTTCTTTGAATCATCTGACGAAGCTTAAGGCGGTTCTCATTGGTATGCTCAAGTCGTTTGTTTTTCACCTCATGGAAGTAAGCCAGCATTATAAAGTTCTTGATTAACGAAGCAGCCATCATTGTTTGGTTTTCATTAATTGAAACTACTTTTTTCTGCTTCGTGATATCGTAGACAACAAAGCTGGTTCGATCTGTGCTTGCAAGAACGCCTCTGAACCGCAGTCCCTTGATGTATCGATCGATGTCCGCCTCAAGATTGGAGTCCACACTTATGTCGAATTGCAGCGGGTTAGGTCTCTGTTGTTTAGGTCTTTGTGGTGTAATCTTTGGCTTGCTTGGTGTGGTCCTCGGTCGACCCGAGTAATCTTGATCCGGAATTGGATGAGCTGCTTCATGCCCTTTCTTTTTCGTTACACCTGCCTGATGAAGCAACTTCGCATGATCTGCTGCCTCTTGAAGGGCCTCCGCATAACTGCCGTTCCGATCATAGATCACACCGTACCGACCTCTACGGTTCACTACTTTGATCTGCTTAGCGATAGTTGGTCCCAACACCTGCTTAACCTTATCGGCGTATACCTTCGCGTTCTGCTGCCGCCTCCCCCAAGAATAACTTACATCATAGGTTCTGGCTGCAAACGACACAGACACAGGGAGTAAGATACTAATTAAACTACAGATGAATAATTGTGTGCGTATTCTCGACATAAGTAAAAAAAGTAACGTGGATTGTGTATCAATGCTTCACCATTTCGTTGACAGTTTCGCTGTTTTTTGGTTATGCTATTCCGAAAATGGTTTGAAGCGCCACCGGGGTGCCTCTATTACGCGGATGAACGCGCACAAGAGAGGATTGATTGGTGGTGAAGGTGAGGTGATGTCCCCCTCATCCTAAGCCAATTAAACCGGGGGATATCTTCTGCAATTCTGTTGGATTGGCGCGTCCAGTTATGTTATGATAGCATAAAGACGTACTAAATTTCCAGAGGTTTAACCAATCAAGGATCATTTAAGACAAAAACAATAGATTTCTTTGGTCGATACTAAATCCGGGCAGAAAGCAAATATACCTCTAACACGATCTTCTCTTCGAAACAATGGCAGCACTCCAACGTTTTCCTGCGGAAGAAATTGCAAAGTCGGCGAACCGCTGGCGATATTCAGGAGATAGACCTACACCGAATGGGCAACTCCCCGCATTTCGCCCCATAGGTCCTTTTACAAACTGAACGGATTCAGTCCCAACTCGGTTTCCAACTAAATCGATGTAAATTGTCTCAATGTACCGAAAATTTTGTCTGATTTCCACTATTTTTTAACAGTATACCAGTGTTGTCTATTAAAAAGCAAGTTGCTATTTGTCACACCCGCTCGGCTTGGATAGACATATCCAAGCCATCTTTGTACGTATGCAGTGGATTTGTCAATCCACTGTGAGTTGCTTTGAATCCCGATTTATCGGGGCGGTAATTGATTCAATATAGCTTTCATTCGTTCGGTTTGCAACGTTTTCTATAACTATCAACTTAGGTTATTAAAGGTAAAGAAGAATCTTGGATTTATGTCATGGAACAACAGTTCAAGCCAAACATACTAATCATTGACGATGAAGCCAGTATTTGCGAGTCGCTGCGAGATATTCTGCAGGACGAGGGATACAACGCCCTAACTGCTCCTAATGGTGAAGCCGGCATTCGCTGTGTTGCAAGTGAACAGATCGACTTGGTGTTTCTGGATATTTTGATGCCCGGCGGGTTTGACGGAATTGAGACGCTACGACGGATTAAGCAAATATCCCCTGATACAGAAGTGATCATGATCACCGGTCACGGCACATTTGAACTCGCATTAGAGGCTGGGAGCATGGGAGCGCTCGACTTCTTGGGGAAGCCCCTTTCACTCCATATTATACTGAACAAAGTGACAGAAGTTATCCAGAAAATTGAGCGCAGGCACACACGAATAGCAGAAGAAGGCGGCGATTTTGAACGTCCGATTATTGGCACCAGCCCGCCAATCCAAGAAATTTTGACAAAGATTCGACAGGTTGCGCCAACAAATGGACGTGTCCTCATTACCGGCGAAAGCGGAACCGGGAAAGAGTTGGTTGCCTATGCCATTCACCAGTTCAGTCCACGTCATAAAGCCGCTTTTGTCAAAGTGAATTGTGCAGCTATCCCCCAAGATCTCATTGAATCCGAACTGTTCGGTCATGAACGCGGCGCATTCACCGGAGCATCAACCCGGCGACTTGGAAAATTTGAGCAGGCTGATGGCGGCACAATCTTTCTCGACGAAATTGGCGATATGAGCCCATCGACGCAGGCGAAGGTGCTCCGTGTCCTTGAGGAACAAGAATTTGAGCGAGTCGGCGGCGGGCAAACAATTCATGTTGATGTTCGTATCATCTCTGCGACGAACAAAGACTTGCAAGAAGAGATTCAGAGCGACAATTTTCGCGAAGATCTCTACTACCGATTAAATGTCGTGCCCCTCCATATGCTGCCTTTGCGCGAACGGGTCGCAGATCTCCCCGTACTCGTCGATCATTTCTTGTCCCGATTCTGTGGAGAAAATCAAAAACCGAATTTGACGATACACGAAAACGCGCTGAAGATTCTGAACAGGTATAGCTGGCCCGGCAATGTCCGAGAACTTCGCAATATGGTAGAACGGCTTGTCATCTTGTGCCCCCGTGAAACCATTGAAGTTGACGACTTACCCCCGGAACTCAATCGTAGCGGCGATCCATCTCAGATCGATACAGATACACCACTTAGAGAGGCAAAAAGCGAATTTGAGCATCATTTTATCCGAAACTGCTTGGAGACGAACGACTGGAATATCACCGAAACTGCTAGGCAGCTTGGCATTGAACGCACAAACCTACATCGCAAAATGCGGCAATATGATATAAAACGCTAAAGGAGAAATTTCCATGACTACAATGAAAGCCGCGATTTACACAGGCATTGAGCAGATTAGTATCCAAGAGGTAGAATACACGCCTCCCGCGCCGGGGTACGTTGGGATTGACACCAAACAAACCGGAATCTGCGGCAGCGACCTGCATAGCTATTTTGGTGAATGGGATCAATCGCATACCAATGCCGCCGGTCACGAAACCTGTGGCACTGTCATCGAACTGGGTGAGGGGGTTACAGAACTCCAGCCGGGTGATAAGGTTGCCATCGAGTTTTTCTCGCACTGCGGACGCTGTCTCCACTGTCGAAAGGGGTATTACAATCACTGTTCAGAACGCCAATGGATTTCACACAATGCCCACGGCGGTTTCGCTGAGTACACAAATGCCCATATCTCAGGGCTCTTTAAGCTACCGGAAAGCATGACTTTCGAGGAGGGGGCTCTGGTCGAGCCGCTTGCCGTCTCCTATCGCGCCGTCGGGCTATCGAAGGCGACGTATCAGGACCGGGTGGCAATCATTGGTGGCGGAACCATCGGACAGTTTGCGTTGGCGGCGGCGGTCGCTGCAGGTGCCAAAGAAACCTTAATCACCGTCAAGTACGATCAGCAGGCTCAACTGGCAAAGGAGTTGGGGGCTGACCATGTGGTTACCATCGGTGACATGGATCTCAAAGAATATGTCGATGACTTGACGAGTGGCTTGGGGATGGACGCTGTGATTGAAAGTGTTGGGACCGGGCCAAATTTTAATGATGCGATGAGCATCGTTCGACGCCACGGGACAGTTGTGTTGGTGGGTGGATACTTTGAGCCGCTGGAAGTGGATCTGAGTCGCATCGTCTGGTCAGAAGCAAGTGTTATCGGCTCAAACTGTTACGGCTTCACCGGCATGGACACCGATTTCGGTGCAGCGATCGAGCTCATCTCGTCCGGTAAGGTCGATGCGACCAAACTGGTAACCCATCGCTATCCATTGGAGGACGTTGTTGAAGCGTTCAGAGTGTCTGCCGACAAACGCTCCGGTGCAATCAAAGTGCATCTGTGTCAGTAAGTCTTCAACTGCCTATTGCTTTTGCCATTGCGAGAAACGGTCAAACGACTGGAAAAGTTGTCAGAAACCGAGTTTTTTCTTCAAAACTCGGTTTCTTTTCTGGGGTTCTCCATCAGTGAACCGATTTATGTCCCTCTATTATCTGGTTGCGATGAAATGTCAACAGAACCTAGTACACTGTCCAATAAATTATGCTGGTGTATATTGATTGAAATCAAACGATAGCACATATAATAATTTCAAAACTTATCTGACGGTGTACTAGTGTTCTGTCAAATAAATCACGATAATTGCCTCCCGGCTCCGTTCCGCCTGTCCCGATTTATCGGGGAGAGTCCGAAACTTGGATATCCATGTCCAAGGCAGCTTGGCTGTGGGAGCGTCTAAAGGCGGCTTTTGTACCACAATCTGTTAGATTGTGATCCGAGCCCGCAAACTAACAGTTTGCGCTACATTTATCTGGCAGTGTACTAGACAGCAAGGAGTAATTATGAGAAAAGGTGTAACAATTACCGTTGGCGTGGAAAACGCGGCGATTGTCGGTTCAGATAATTACGCATTACAGGCGGCAGTGGACTATGTTTCAGGATTGGGAGGTGGGACTGTATATATCGGGGCCGGGGTCTATGAGATGGAGGATTCGCTGCACCTGCATAGCAATGTCACGGTGATTGGAGCGGGGAAAGGCACAATCTTGCGGAAAGGGAACGGACATATCTCCCGGTTGGCTACGGATGGCGATTACGGCGAAGAACAGATCACGGTTGATGATGGTTCCGGGTTTAAAGTCGGGATGGGTGTAACCGTGCAGGATGATCGTTCCGGCGGCTTTCATACCACGGTCGGAACCATTATCGCTCGCATGGATGAGAACACCTTTATCATCAACAATCCGCTTCAAGCTGACTGCATGGTGCACAATAATGCAATTGCCAAAAACACGTTCCCGCTCATCAGCAGCTATTATGCCGAAAATATACGCATCGAAGGTGTAACGGTTGACGGAAATCGAGCGAACAACGCACATCTGAACGGTTGTCGCGGCGCAGGCATTTTCTTCTATCGTGTCAACGGTTCACAAATCCACAATTGTACCGTCCACGACTATAACGGCGACGGATTCAGTTTCCAACAAAGCAACGACATCTCGATCGAAAACTGCGCCTCCCATCGTAACGCAGGCTTGGGATTTCACCCCGGCAGCGGCTCACAGCGTCCGACCATACGGAACAATGCCGCTTGCGAAAATAGCGACGACGGCCTATTCCTCTGCTGGCGAGTACGTCACGGGACCTTTGAAGGAAATGAGCTTCGGGGCAACGGTCGATATGGAATTTCTATCGGTCACAAGGATTCGGATAACCTCCTGCGTGGCAATACGGTGATTGGCAATGTGAACCACGGTGTCTACTTTCGAAACGAGCCGGAGTACACGGGCGGCCATCGAAATCGGCTGGAGGGGAACAGAATCTACAACAACGGCACGAATGGAGAGGGCAGCGGTATCTATATTGATGGCGAGACTAACGACACGATGATTGTCGACAACGAGATCGGCAATCAGTCGGAGGTCGGTGATTCAACGCAACGCTTCGGCGTCGTGATTGGGGCGAAGGCAAAGCGGGTGATACTGGAAGGGAATCGGCTGGAGAGAAATCTGGATGGAGAGATCCAAAGAAAATAACAACAAACGTGGTATAGGAGGTGACCTGTATGGGAGTGCTGGCGTTGAATGGAGGAGAACCGGTCGTCAAAAGCACGCTGGGAAAAAGGTGGCCCATCTTTGGCGAGAGCGAAGAAAAGGCGCTTTTGGAGGTCCTGCACAGCGGAGAGTGGAATTGCCGTGACAAAGTTGCCGAAGTGGGCGAAGCGTTCGCAGCCTACCAGGACGCCAAGTACGCCGTTCCTTTGGCAAATGGCACGGTCGCACTACAATGCGCCTTAAAAGCAGCGGGCGTGAACGCGGGCGACGAGGTCATCGTTCCGGCGTTGACCTTTGTCGCAACTGCTACGTCGGTGGTGCTAGTCAACGCAGTGCCGGTCATGGTTGATATTGACCCACTCACTTATAATATCAGTCCTGACGCGATTGAAGCCGCCATAACGCCGAGGACGCGCGCTATCATCCCCGTCCACAACGGCGGGTATCCGGCTGATATGGATGCCATCATGGAGATTGCCGACAGACACGATCTTCGGGTCATTGAGGATTGTGCACACGCACACGGCTCACAGTGGCGAGGCAAGGGGGTTGGCTCCATCGGTCACTTGGGTACGTTTAGCTTCCAAATTGGGAAAACGCTCACCTGTGGAGAGGGCGGTATGGTGCTCACAAACGACCAAGAACTTGCGGAAAACGCCGCTCGTTTTGCGAATCTCAACATGCGTATGACCAACCTCCAAGCCGCGCTTCTGCTATGTCAACTGGAGCGGTTGGATGCACAGGTCGAGACGCGGGAGCGAAACACCGCCCACCTCGTTGCGGGGATAAAAGCGATCAAGGGGGTTGATCCAATTCCGCGGGATGACCGTGTCACGCGATGGTGCTTCTACTATTGGGATTTTCGATACATCCCCGACGAGTTCGATGGCGTTCCAAGGAGCCGATTTTTGGAGGCTCTCAACGCAGAAGGTGTATCGTGCGGCGTGGGTGCGCATGGTCAGCCTATCTACCAGGAAGGTCCCTTCGCTGACATGGATTTCTTTGACCAGCTTGGCTGTGCACGAAAGGGGTCGCTTTATGAAGGAACAATCGATTACAGCAAAGTGGATTGTCCCAATGCAGAACGGGTTTATGCAGAGGAAGTTTGCAGCTTGACCCACGCACTGTTCTTAGGCGGTGTGGATGATATGGAGCGTATCTTGGAGGCGTTTCATAAGATCCGAAATAGCACCGATGAATTGAAACAGTAGCTATCCTTGTGCGCATCGGTGCCGCCTACCCGGGGGCGCTTGTCGCTAAGTTACTCTGTCTCTAACGCCTGTCGCAATTCGTGCGTAGATCCTGCGAGTGTCGGACGCAAGAAACGCACAGCGTGTTCCGCACTTCGACTCGGTGGCGGTTCATTGGCAAGGGCAAGTTTAAGATTGATGAGGGTCGGTCCTGCCTCCGCTAAAATCGATGACAGCGATTCATCTAATGATGCGGCATCCTCGAATTCATAGAACTTCTCAAATCCTGCGCCGCGTGCAATGGTCGTAAAACTGAAATTCTGTCCGCCCGGGATAGGTTGATTTCCCGTTACCTCATACGAACCATTTTCGCATACAAAGAGATAGAAATTGTGTGCCGGTTTCTGCAACGCGGTAACTGTTGCTAATGTTCCTAAACACATCAACATGCTACCATCTCCGTTGAGGACCAGCACCTTCTTGTCCGGTCTTGCCAGTGCAATTCCCAATCCGAAGTCCGCTGCGTGACCCATCGCACTACCGACAGATGCATAGTCGAGCGGATGGTCTGAAATCTGTCCCCAAGGTACAGTAACCCCCATCGTTGCGACGACAACCTCGTCTGTGCGGTGCTTCGCGATAATTTCTAAGCATTCCTCCTTATTGAACACGGTTTAACTCCTTTTAGTTTTACTCTTTCGTTTCTTGTGGTGTGAATTGAATCACCGGCGGTGTTTGGATTTCCGTCGCCATCGCCTGAACGTACTTCTCAAAGGCTTCCTGTGTTGCTATTCCAACCTCTTTTTTAGCGGGCGGTGATTCGTTTGGACGCTCTATGCCGTCAGCCGTTTGCTTCGTCGCTACTCCAACCTCTTTTTCATCGGGGGGTGATTGGTCTCGACGCTCTATGCTGTCAACCATTACCTGTGTCGCGGTTTCAACCTCTTCTTCTACTTTCAAAGCGGTGGCAAATCGGTAGTAAACTTCATCATGCTGATCAGGCTTCATTAATATAGTGTTTCCCGTCTCTGATTTGAAGAATGTCTCGAACCCGTCCACCGGGTAGATAACACCAAACCCCATCTCACGGTCGGTTTGCGTCTCCGTTTCCCAACTCCATAGCCAGCCATCTTTCTCATTTCTGACCGGGGCGACTCCTCGGTTCGGCAAGCGGATCGCTATGCGATGCCCGTCTCCTAACCCTTGAGTCTGGATATGATGTTCCGCCCATTGATGTCCGGCGTAAATCGAGTAGGTTGATGTGAGAGAAACCGTTCTGCCTGACGACAAGACCCAATCGGGTATAATCCGCTGCACGACCGATCTCATCGGTCCATCAGCTACAATGCGCACATAATCCTGCTGATCTTCAGGAGATATGAGCGTCCCCGTTTCCGTATCCCAAAGCCCGAATCCGAGCCCGTTGCTCGGGCCATCCGCTGTGACCAGTGGCGTCAAAATCTCCTCATCGGAATCTGACGGAGCCCTGCGCTGCCGGACGAATCGATCAAGGAATAACCCTTTGGTTTTCTTGCCGTAGCTATTGATTGAGCCGTTAGGCTGGAGGAGGTAGGCAGCCCACTCTGATTCCAATGCAGCATATCCCCCCAACTCCGGGAATACCCCCGCCCGTGTCCGCCGAGTGAATCCAAGTGTGACCGACATCTCGTTATCAGGGGCATATCGGATCCTGACGCTCTTGGTCTCTTGCGGTTCAAGGTCTACGAAAAAGACTAACGCGTCTCTGTGACCGTCGTAGTTTGTATCATCGGCTTGGCTTGGAATTTCGACTTCGACGGGTGCCTGGCCTGAGACGACCAGATAGGCGTTAAATGAAAAGTTGGATGCAACCTCTTTCAATTCGGCGAGCGACAACACAATTGGCACATTGACGCGCTTGATTGGTAGGGTGTTCTGTATGGTCAGTTGAATTTGTGGGATGTCACGGTTTTGGCCGCCGGGGAAATTACAACCAGAAATCCACAGCAATAGGGCGCCAAAAGCCAGATAAAAATAGAAGATCCTCTTTAAGTTATAAAGAGGACCCGATTTACAAAGTTGCCACTGTTTTTCTAAATTGGTGAAAAAACCGGTCAAAATGTCTCCTCCCTGCTCCAAGAGGATAACCGATCTGTTGGGAAAAGTCAAGGTTCATCTAACGACAAAGTTCACGTCGCTTGGTATGCCTGAAAAATTGTCCGAACTATCTACACTTTTCCTATGTTACCTCAGATCTTCTGACTTTAATTTCTGATCTATCTGTGATTTTATCTCGTTAAGCAGGGGTTGGACAACATCTGAGTCTAATGTTTCAGCCGGGTGGGCTCCCTTCTCTGGCTCTTCCGTTGTCAGTAGCTCTGTGAAGTCGTACGCATCCAAGTCAACTCCGTCATACCACTCAGTCTCGGGAAAAAGATCGGTCACCGGGTCTGCTGGCTCGGTGATTTCTTGTAAAAGTTGCAGGCTCCTATTTGCTGATTCCTCTGTCGGAGAGGTTTGCGGCGTATTGCTGAAATCTTCTCCTGAAAGACCCCACATTGAACCCCTCACACCTGCCTGTTCATTCCGCTGCGCGTCTTCTTTATTGTGCCGCGGGGCTGTCGATTTCTGCACATAGTTTGGAAAGTAATCCTGTACTGTGTCAACATTGAGTAACTCCGGTTCGCCTCTCAAAATAATCATGTTTGGCGAATATGCAGCCAATACCCAATCCACCATTTGACGGACCGATGCGGCGATAGAGTGGAAGATTGGATTTAAGTTCCCGATCGCTTCAATCTGAAGCAATCCTAGGATCAACAGTAGGGCTAACAGGAAAATGCCGATAAACTTTATCTTCATCCATATCCCCCTTCAATTCCGGCGCGAAGGTTCCTATCCTTGAGTTCCGCACATAACTGCCTGAGTTGAATACAGGGTGTCCGCGGCTCCTTGCTAATATATATGATAGCACAGATCTGCGAAGAAAAGTGTTAAGATTGTGTTAAAGAATAAACAAAAATCCTAAACATCTGTGCATATTCATTTGATTGCTTCAATCTGTGCAATAAGCTCCGCTGGCAGATAGTGCCCGTCGGCTATGGAAACCGACGTCTCCAATTCTTCGATTGATGCCACTCCCGATAGTAGAATAGACACACGCGGATCTGAGAGGAGATAACGTAGCGCAATATGGGTAATATCTTCGGGTTGATCTGCCAGCAGGTTTTCCACCTGTTCCAGCGTATCATAAAGGTCGGCAAAGCGCCCGTTCTCCATCCACAGTTCCCGCTTTGATCCCAAAAGTCCCGCGTGGAGCGGCGATGCAGTGATTACAGCGACGTCGCGCTCCGCTGCGGTGGGCACCAGAATATCCTTGGCTTCCTGTGTGAGTAGGTCATACTTGCAGAAGGTGATTACCGAAACAAAAGCATCCGACTCTTTCAGCACATCTCGCATCAAGCCCAGGTCCGAACCGGTTAGGCCGATATGCTGGGTCAATCCTTGCTCCCGAATTTCCAACAAGGTTTCCAGCGTCCTACCTGTCCCGAATATCCCCTCTCTGCCCGCCTGCTCTGCTTCGTGGATCTGCAGCAGGTCAACCTTGTCCCGTTTTAGACGCTTTAGGCTTGCCTCAAATCCGCGCCAGACTGTATCTCGTGTATAGTCGAACGGTTCTGGATAATAGCCCACCTTGGTCGCGAGATAGTACGGTTCAGCCACACCTTTCAGGGCAGTGCCCAACACCTCCTCGCTACGCCCTTGACCGTAAAGCGGTGCTGTGTCAAAGTAATTGATCCCCAGTTCCAAGGCGCGCTCGACAATACGGGCACCGTAAGAAAACGGTTTTAGTCCAAACTCTGGCCGTCCGTAAAACCACGAACCACCCAAGCCAATCTCACTGACCTGCCAATCTGTTTTACCAAATCGTCGATACTGCATCCTTCCTCCTTAGAACTTACGTGGGCGGGACATCCCTTAGAGCCTACGTGGGAGGGGCATCTCCCGTTCCGAGGATCCCGACAAGTCGGGACCTGCCCCGATACATAACTAGCCCCCAACCGCTTTCAGCAGTCCTTTTAGGTATCCAACCGCGTAGACAAAACCCTGTCCACCAATCTCGTTTTCGTAAAGTGTATGCGGACAGTGACCGGGAAGTAGAACACTATCAAACCCAACCGCTTTGAAGGCTTCCAGCACAGCGAGAAAGTCGCAATCCGCTTCATCCAAGAAGCATTCTTGGAATTTCGGCACTGTTCCTTGAACGCCTTGAGCGTGGCCGTAGACGATCTGTCCGCGTTCTCCAAAATGGCGGATCGCCGCGAGAATATCAGTGCCCATCGCCGTCCAGTTGCCAAGACAAAAGTTGAGCCCACTTGCCTGACTGTTATTGGCGATATCCATCCCGCGTTTAAACCCCTCGAAATCGTGGAACAGACGTGGGATGCCGCCCAGCTTCTCTAACGGCGGGTCGTCAGGGTGCAGTGCCAGCCGCACACCCGCTGCTTCCGCCTCCGGGAGGACTGCCTTGATGAAATACTCGTAGTTCCCCCACATCTCTTCATCGGTGTACTCCCGGCCACGGAACAGAGGCGAGTGCTTCGCGATTTCCATGTCAAAACTACTCACCTGTGAGCCGCCGCGTCCCGGGGTCGTTAGCGACGTGCGCCATGAGTTCCGTGCCACGCCCGGTTGGTTGACCATCCAGTGGTAGCCGTAGACCGGAATACCCGCCCTGCCCATATTGCGGATGGTGATAATCACGTTTTCAATCTGTTGATCGCGTCCCGGCAGCCCCAGCATGGCTTGGTCGTAGCAGCACGACGGCAGCGGATTTTCAATCCCAATAACCCGTAATCCCGCATCCTCGCAACGCGTGCGAACCATTACAAGATCGAGAAAATCCCAATGTGCGCCCGGTTTATCGCTGTTCTCGATTGAGAATCGTTGGATGGCGTCGGGGTGGGAAGTGGAACTGAGCACCACATCGTCAACACCATACTGTTTTAGAAACCGCAGATAGTCATCCCGTTCATCTAACCGTGCATAAGAACATATCCTCATATCTCCCTCCTATATCCATTTGGTTACAGATAGTATAACCTATCTGCGATCTGTTTTTGGATCTAATCTTTGAAATATGGAGGTGTCCGTGTCGATTCTCGGACTTTGATATTGACCACGTTCTGACTTTCTGCTACAATTTTCCAAAGATGTGAGGAAGATGGTCAAGCGCATCTGTCTTGATCTTTTCACGTTGGATCGCAATCCTTCCGCGTTGAGCAGGGGCGAGAAATACATGAAGATTAGAGGCATCAGAACCTACAAATTTAATGTTCCTATGGGCGAGCCAGTTCGCGATCCACACACCGGTGAACTGTTGGGCAGCCTCTCCAAACCGTGGCTATTCCTGAAAATTGAGACCGATGCCGGAATCGACGGTTGGGGTGAGGGCAGCGGCGAATGGTTAACACCGTCGGTCGAAGCGACACTGCACGAGTGGTCGAGTCTCCTGATTGATCAGGATCCGCTGTCTGTTGTCGCACTGACTGAGGATATCACGAACCGCCTCCCGTGGAAGGGTGGTCCCGTATTCGGCACAGCCATCGCGGCGATTAACGCCGCCCTGTATGACATCGCTGGCAAAGCGTGGGGCGTGCCAGTACATACCATCTTGGGTGGCAAACGGCGCGACCGGGTTCGTGTCTACTGTGGCGGAAATCTATTCTCTACGCCAGAGGAAGCGGCGGAAGCTGCACAAGAGGTCAAGGCGCTCAGATACGCTGGTGTCAAAAGTAACCCGCTGGAAAGTCGCACCTGGCAGATGGATGAAGAAGCCGTTAACCACTCAACAGCGTGTGTGGCGGCGGCGCGTGAGGCGGTGGGAGACGGTTTTGACATCCTGCTGGATGCGCACGGCAGCCCGACCCCAGAGTTAAGTATCGAGTTCGCTCGACGTGTTGCACCGTTCAAGCCGCTATTCTTGGAGGAACCGGTCAAGGTCGGTTCACTTGAAGCGCTGATGGAGGTCACGCGGAAAAGCCCGGTTCCCATTGCGACCGGCGAAAAACTGTTCACCATTGCCGACTTCAAGCCATTAATCGACAATCGGGCATGTGCGGTTCTGCAGCCGGATGTCACGCACTGCTTTGGCGTTACCACACTGGTCGATATCGCCAAATTGGCGGCGGCGGAACAGATGCTCATGGCACCACATAATGCCGGTGGTCCCCTCTGTTATGCTGCGACCCTCCACGCCGATGCGGTCATGAACAACTTTCTCATTCAGGAGAGCAGCAGCCGACTGTCACTGTTCGATCGCTGTGTCGAACACGATTGGAGGATAAAGGATGGGCACGTCAACCTCTCGGACGAGCCGGGGTTAGGGATTTCGGTGAAGGAATCCGATCTAAATGATCTGCCGTATGAACCGCTCCCCTATCGGCAATACCGACATGCGGATGGGAGTTGGAAGGGATGGTGAACCGCACGGTAGAAATATCGTTTCTCAAGTAACCAAAATATCGACTGTGGGTTATAGGCAGGAAGTAAGTAGGGGTTCAGAGGAAAGGAACCGCAACAATGATTAAACTCGGAGTGATGGCGCGTGCCACGGATGAGGCAGTATTTCTTAGCCACATCCAGTTTGCACACGAATTGGAATTGGATGTCATCGACTTCCATCTATCGGGGTTGCCCAGAGATCCCGATTTTCTCCGCCGTATAAAAATTTTGTGCATGAAACACGGCTTACCTATCGGTTATCTGGGATCCGGTAGCTATGTCGGACCAGAGGCCGAGATGCACGACGCAATCGAGCGTGGCAAGGCGGATATCGACTTGGCATCCTTCCTCTCAGCGCAAATGATTCGCGTGTTCGCAAGATATAAGTGGCCAGACACTGTCGAAGAACAAGAAGCCTTGTGGGCTCCGATGATTGCTCGGTTCCAAGAACTCTCCGATTATGCCGCAGAAAAAGGCGTCTTTTTGGGATTGCAGAACCACAACAACGGCAGCTTTGCGATGACCGCGGATCAGGTTTTACGCATCCTGCGGGAGACTGACCGTGAGAACTTTACCTTTATTATGGATACCGGTCAGTGGTTGAATGCCATAGGATCTCACCCACGCGGTGAGTTCGATCCGAACGTAGACCTTTATAAAGACTATCTGGAACCGACCGCCCCACATGCGACCTACGTCCGCGCTAAGATTTATAAAATCGACGGCGGCAGGGAGGAATGGCTCGATTACGGGCGAATCCTGAAAATCCTGAAAGCGGTGGGCTTTAACGGCAATATGTCCATCGTATTCGAAGGCGGCGATCGCAATAAATACGACACGGACGAATGTCTCAGACTAGCGACCAGACATCTGCGAGAATTACTCGCTGACTACTAACCTGTTTCAACCCGCCGAGGGTGTTCTACTTTAGGGAGAAATATATGATTATTGACACGCATTTGCACGTTTGGAGTGACGATTTTTCGCGTTACCCATTTGCCGACGGGAGTAAGCCAGCGGATGAGGGTGCACCGGTCGAGTTGCTCAACGATACAATGGCTGAGACAGGGGTAGATAAAGCCGTTATCGTGCAGCCAATCTATTATCGCTTTGACAACCGATATGTAGCGGAATGTCTTCGACGTTTCCCGGACAGGTATGCTGCAATCGGGTTAGTAGACCGGGGCGCGCCCGATGCGCCCGATCAACTTGAACGTCTGGTTCGGGAGGATAAATTCGGAGGACTTAGAATACACTTGGCGCGCGCAGACGATCCCGCAGAATGGGCGGCACCCGACCAAGACCCGATATGGCGGCGCGCTGAGGATCTGGGGGTCTGCTTCATCGTGTACGGTCCCGCAACCCACCTGCCCGCTGTCGAACCCATTATCGCCCGTTTCCCAAATGTCCCCGTTGTACTCGACCATATCGGCGGTGCACCGACGGACGAAGATCCACCCTATCCACTGCTTAGCAACGTACTGAATATGGCACGGTATCCGAAGGTCTATGTGAAATTAACGCCCCAATCCCATAAATCGAAGCTGCCATACCCGCACGAGGATACATTCCCTACGTTTCGTCGTCTATACGATGCCTTCGGACCGAAACGGTTGATGTGGGGGACCAACTTTCCGGGTGTACTTAAAGGTGTCGGGTATCTGCCTGCGCTGGAAATGTTCAGCAAACATCTGGACTTCCTCACAGATTCAGACAAGGAATGGTTGTTCAGTAAAGCGGCGTTAGAAGTGTGGAAATTTGGAGGGTAGGGTAGGAAGAAAATGAACTGCTGAACCAATGATTTTTACGTTTCACGCATCACGTTTCACGTTATCAACAGTAATTCTTTATGTTCCCCAGGACCGGTAGGTGCGGTTTGTAACCGCACTGGACATCGCAATGAAGGTGCTTATCATAATTTATTTGACAGAGCACTAGCGCGATTGGTTATTATGCACCACATGTCACACAATCTTGCGAGGCGTCAA
This sequence comes from Candidatus Poribacteria bacterium, assembly GCA_022826645.1. Classification (GTDB taxonomy): domain Bacteria; phylum Poribacteria; class WGA-4E; order WGA-4E; family PCPOR2b; genus PCPOR2b. The sequence continues at coordinate 18,174 of JAJDUM010000037.1, read as the reverse complement.
AATGAAATTTGAACCTACTGATCAAGATATTGTTGTTAATGCTGATGAATTAAAAGGATTTGCCAGTCAATTGTACCAAAAAGCAGGTGTGCCGGAAGCGGATGCCGATGCGGTCGCGCATCTCCAAGTGGAGACGGATCTGCACGGCATTCATTCCCACGGAACGCGTGCGCTCGCTGGCTACGTCCGGGGCATTCTGGGTGGTAGAATCAATCCCACTCCGAATCTCACGATTGTCCGCGAAGGACCCGCATTTGCGCGTGTCAACGGTGATCGTTGTTTAGGACATGTAGCGGGTAAGTTTTCAATGGAGTTGGCGATTGAAAAGGCGAAGGTCGCCGGTATTGCTGCAGTGGGGGCGTATGCAACTAATCACTTCGGTGCCGCGAGCGCTACCGCGATGCTTGCCCTCAAACACGGCATGATTGGATTCAGCACATCGACCAGCGGTCCAGGCGTGGCACCCTTTGGCGGGAAGACGCGCGTTGTTGGGAACAATCCGTTCTCTTATGCCATTCCCGCGAAAACAGAACCTCCAATTCTCCTCGATATGGCGTGCGGTGTTTCAGCATGGGGCAGGGTTGGTACGCGGCGGTTATACGGAGACAGGTTGACTTCAGGTTGGGTATTGGACAAGGATGGCAACGAAACCGACGATCCCAACGAAGCGCACGTCCTCTTGCCGATGGGCGGCGCGAAGGGGTACGCCCTCGCACTGGCGGTGGACGCCTTGGCGGGTCCCCTCTCAGGTATGATTGCAACCATCAACCATGCGGACGACGTTCCGCTCGACAAACAGGGGTCAGGGCTGTTCTACTACGCAATCAACATCGATAGCTTTGTGCCGCTTGATGAGTTCACCGAGGAGATTGATCGGGAGATCCATAAACTTCGGTCGAGTCCCCCTGCCGATGGGTTCGATCAGGTCTACTTCCCTGGCGAGTTGGAGGCGATGAAACACGCACAATGGAGCCAAAACGGACTCCCGCTACATCAAGATCATTTGGGCGGACTGGCGGATTTGGCGAGTGAACTCGGTGTTCCAGTATGTTGGGAAGCGTGAGGCATGTATTAGGTGCGATAACTGCCGTTACCATTTATATGGAACGTTGTAAACCGGATGAATAGGAGCTAAATTGAGCGAACGCTGCTCGCTACCACCGCACGAGATACTTAGCACATTGTGCTATAGCCCGGCTGTTTATATCTGGAACATGTTAGGTATATAACATCTTTGCATAGAAGTTCACGATAAAATATATTTAGGAGAAAAAAAACAGAAAAATGAAATCGAGGATACTGTTATTTCCTGTCTTTCTGCTCTTTTCCGTTCTGATGGTGATACCGTATGATTCAAACGGGCACAGCGCGGAGATTTATGAAATACAACTCAGTGACGAGAACCCCATCGTCCGCCGTGCTGCTGCCGAGGAATTGGTCCGGACGAGTAAGGGGCATGCGGAAGAGGTGCTGCCGCTACTGGTAAAAGCACTAAAGGACGAAGATAAGCATGTGCGTCGGTACACCGCAATGGCATTGGGCACAATGGGTAAACCGGCTGCAGGTGCCATTCCCGCGTTGATAGCAGCATTACAGGATGAAGATGTTACAGTTCGTGCCAAGGTTGCCGAAATATTGGGGAAGCTTGGCCGAAATCATACGCAAGATGTCGTTCCCGCGTTGATAGCAGCGCTAAAGGATAAGGATCCACGGGCTCGTTCCAAAGTTGCGACAGCGCTAGGTAAACTTGGCGAATCTGCCCACGAAGCTGTGCCAGCGTTGATAGTCGCACTACAAGATGAGGATAAGGGTGTACGTCGTCGGACCGCCGAAGCACTTGGAGGGATTGGTAAACCGGCACAATCAGCTGTGCCAGCATTGATAACGGCGTTGCAAGACGAAGATAAAGGGGTGCGCCGCTACGCTATCGGCGCATTGGGGCAGATTGGTAAGTCAGCGCAAGCAGCTGTGCCGGCATTAACGCAACTTCTGAAGGATGGAGATGAGAAAATTGCCCTCTCCGCTGCCATTGCGTTGGGGAAAGTCGGTGAGCCGGTTGAAGAGGCAATCTCGATGTTAATAGACGCATTGCAAACGAAAGAATGGCATATTCGCGAAGAAGCCGCTACGGCGCTGGGCGGCGTGGCAAATTCCGCTCAAGGTGTCGTGCCTATATTGGTGAAGGCGTTGGAAGACAAGCACAAGGGCGTCCGTTACCATGCACTTGAGGCGTTATTGGAAGTCGATACGCCAGAGGCGATAAAAGCGGTCGAAGAATTTAGGAAAAAAGACTGAGAAATAGCCCATAGCTTCTCTTATCTTCATTTTTTACGACGTAAGATTTTTTTTGTTGACAGACAATGGGATGTGTAATAAAATATTGCATCTCTGTTAATAGAATGTTACATCACTCGCATTGTAATTGACGTTTTTATCACAATCGAAACTGGAAAGGAGGATTAGCCGTGAACAAAACTAACAGTTTGCCCAAATTATCTCTGTTGGTGACAATTGCAGTTCTGGCAGGTTTCTCGCTCATCGCGCCGAGTTTCGTTCAAGCCATAGAGATCCTATTTGAGGATAATTTCAGGGGCGGAAAATTAGACGGTTCAGGAAAGTGGCATGTCGCTCTCGGTAAGTGGACCATTCAAGGCGGAGAATTAAGAAATACATCGGGTGACAAAAGCCTAATCATAGTGGCTGATGATCACTGGGATCCAGAATGGGTTGATTATTGGCTTTACGCAAAAATCCGCATTTCGGCCGGTTCTGAACCAGCCATCTTCTGGCGGTTTCATAGTGATGGTTCACAGGGCGGTAACTTTTCTCCAGCCGGTAGTCTGCCCAAACAGATGCAAGAGAGTGGTCGTCGTCACGTGATCTATTGGTGGTTCAACCAGGGTGGTGCAGTCGTCCAACGTGATGTGCGAACTATTATCAAGGCATTCGAAATTACCGAAACCAAAACAAAGATCGGTGCCGGCGAAGACTATTATGTCAAAGTCGAAAACTCGGCAAAGTATTATGCGCTGTACCTAAGCGATCAACCAGGAGCAGTGGCTGCAGGAAATTTTGGTGAAGCTATTGTTGACCTTGAAGCCTTAGGAAAAAAGGATCTCAACATCGGGGGCGAAGGTCGTATCGGTTTTGGCACCGTTAATGGCAAGATAACGGTAGATGATGTGTTTGTTACAACACCTGAAGGGAATCCCTTCTCCGTTGAAGCAAAAGGTAAATTGGCAACGGTTTGGGGGGAACTGAAAGCGGGACAGTAGCCCATGCCAGTATGAGGGGGATTGATCGCTTTCAAAAAAAGTGTGAGCGCGCTATGAATAGCTGTTCAGTGGCGCGTCAACAGACGGGGTACAGCATCAGTTCCGTTGTCTCGCGTCTGAAAAATTAAAACCGAGTTGTTTAACGGCGCAATGAATTGCGCAATTTTAGATGGTTTTTAACCATCGCTTTATCAATTAACTCTAATTAAAAATTAAGAGGAGATAACACCATGTTTAGGTACGCTATTCTATTTACGATGGCGTTAATAATGCTATTTTCTGCAACATTTGTTTTTGCTCATTCGGGCGGTAAAGCGAAAGCCTTCTTCGCACAAAAGCCACCTGAACTTGATGGCAAGGTTGATGACGAGTTTCAGGAACACTGGGCTGAGTATCAGGCTGCCGACATGCACATGGATGTCGAACGCGTTCCCGATTGGTTCCTATTTGAGGAAACCTCACCAAACCGAGTGAGTCGAGGCACCATTGATGATGCTGATGATCTGAGTAACGACTTTGGATTTCTCTTTGACGAGGAGCGTCTTTACTACGTTGGCGTAATCAAGGACGCGAATTTGCCCACTGATATCAATAGCGGCGAGGCAAAGAACAAAGGCGGACCCACCGCACCGAACACTTCTGAGCTATGGCTTGAGTTCGACTTCGAGCACAACGCCTGCCGGACACCCAGGGGAAATGATGACCGGGAACTCTCAGGAGTTGACTGCTGTAAACCGCAGCCCGGCGATCACTGGTGGCGGATTAAACCGTGGACAGGCGCCGGCACCTCCGAACCTGCCTGCTGGTGGAACCATGGGCAGAACGCTGTTCTCGGTGATGTCCACGTCTTCGATGAAGATTGTACGGCAAATTCAGCGGCTACCCAGACCGGTGATGGCATGATCATGGAAGTTCACCTTGACTATAAAGAGGGAATGACCATATCGACCATCAAGCCCGCGGAATTCGAAGATGGAGTCGTCGTCGGATTTGACTCCACGATGAATGACCATGAAGCCGCAGGCGAGAGTCGTGAAGGTTCCATCTCTTGGGCATCTTCCTTTGAGAATGACAACAATGTCTGTATCTACGGTGATCTCCAGTTCATCGGTGTGCGCGCTGTCAGCCCGAAGGACAAGCTCCCGCAAACCTGGGGCAATATCAAACTGAATGCAAAACAAGGACTGTAATTATATAGTCCAAATCATGAAGCGTGATGTGTGGTTAAATCAGCACATCACGCTTTATTTTTATCTCTTGTTTGACACAAACATGATATGATCACAGCGCTGACTCTAATCGTGATGCCTACGCCGAGATCTCATGGATTCTTACCCCAAGACAAAAGTTTAAGCATCGGAGAAATAGAGCGACAAAACCCCGGTGTTCCTTATGATTGGTGCAAACCTGAGTAATTTAACACTGTACTTATGATATCCTAAAGTTCAAAACAAGTTGTTTTATAGAGATAAGGAGGGAGCTAAAATGAAAAGAAATCTATCATTACTATTCACCCTCATATTCGCCAGCGCTATGATGAGCCTCTTTTTATCCTCTACCGCTATGGCGAAAATCCTTTTTGAGGATAACTTCAAAAACGCAGAGAGATCGAAAAACAACTGGGTGTTCGCTGTAGGGGATTGGAAGGTTCAGGGCGGTAAAATGACGCAAGGAGCGGTGGCAGACCGCACAATGGCATACCTGTCAGATGCCGCTTGGCCAGAAGAATATGATGCCAAGGAGACCGCACTGACGCAGTATATTTTCGAGGTAACTGTAAAGAAACTCAGAGGCGACAATGGTGCCTTGATCTTCTGGCGTATCCGAGATGATATGAAAGTGCAGATCGGCAGGGAGTGTGGCGGCGGTTTTAACAGTTCATTCTGTTTAGGCGACGCCGGTGCAAAAGGACGTCTCGAAGACATAGGCAAAGGTCGCATTAAACTCTGGTGGGATCTTGGTCGTGAGGCAAAAACGTCGGTTCTGGTGAGAGACATTAATGGACTTGCCAGAGATAGAAAGGGCACAGATTCAAAACACAAACTCACGAAAAACAAAGAGCATCGCATCAGAATTGAAAATGATGCTATACTTGTTAAGATGTTTTTTGATGAGGAACTGGTCTGGGAAGGCAAGGAAATCAATGGTGCCAATAAGGGGGGCAGGATTGCTCTCGGTACCCATGCGACAGCTGTTGAATTTTCTGATTTTGTTGTCACCGATCTCAAGGGACAAGGTGTCCAACCCGGCGGTAAAATAACAACCACCTGGGGTTCGCTGAAAACTGGTAGATAAATCTATTTATAGTGAATTATCAAAATATGTAGACACTTTTGCTACCCATGTTTGGTAGGCGCTGTTTCTAACTGCGCCGGGACAGAGGGCCCAATTAATTCTAAACTTTACCATAATTGCATTCAATCGTTTATCTCTAGAAGGGAGGGATATGAAGAAAGTATTATCAATTCCATGTAATTTTGTAGGGGCGTGCTTGGTTGCGCTCATCGTACTTGCTTCGCCTGCTACAGCGCAGGTTCTGTTTGAGGATAATTTTTCAAAGCCGAACCGTACCGCGGAAAAATGGTCATTGCTGCAAGGTGCATGGGAAGTACAGGGAGGCGCGCTTCAACAGGGCCAAGCTGATGGGCGCACTATCGCTGTAGTTTCGGATGATTTCTGGGATGATACCTGGAACGAATATATCTTTGAGTTGACCGCAAGAAAATTAAGGGGCAGTAATGGGGTTCGCATCTTTTGGCGGATCAAAGATGATCTGCAGCCCGGTCCCGGCAGAGACGACGCCCGGTCCTTTACGCTCCCTGCTCCCGTTAAAGGACGGCTTGCCGATGAAAAAGCCCGTATCAAGTTTTGGTGGGAGATCGGTTGGAAGAACAGTGAATCGTTTGTTATTCGAGATGTCAGAGGCATTACCGACATCAAAAAAGGGCCTGAGTCAAAACACAAGCTGGGAAGAGATGACCTGCATATCAAAATTTTGAATCAAGGTCTCTTCATCCAAATGTTCCTTGACGATGAGTTAATCTTTGAGGGAAAGGATATAAACGGCAGTAAAGGAGGGCGTGTCGGCGTAGGTACAGAGGGCACCACCGCTGCCTTTGACAATGTTTTTGTTACCGGTCTCAAAGGACGATCCGTTGAACCGGGTAATAAGCTGACTACCACCTGGGGTATGCTGAAGAAGCGTTAATACACCGACTCTCTTACAGTCACTCGTTTATATTCGCAACACATTTTTTAAAGCCCCCGCCTGTTGGTGTGGGGCTTTCTTCTTTTTGACTTTCTATAGGATCCTCGCCTATTTCCTGCCATGAAGGACACAGACACGACAACCTCAATTAAAAAGCGTGCGGTGCTGATCGGTGTGCTGCTAATCATCGCCAACAGCTACTGGATCGCCTATGTCGAAATGATATGGCATACGGCGCATCTGACGACTGTTTCGCTGTCGGTCAATGTCATGTTCGCTGTCCTGATGATTACGTGGCTAAACATCATTGTCCGTCAAATCTCGCCAAAGTCTGCGCTCAATCAACAGGACCTTCTCGTTATCTATGCGATGCTTGCGGTGGGAAGTTGCTTCTCTGGACACGACGCCATGCCCCGCTTGATGGGACTGATGCCCTACGCCTTCCGTTTTGCTACCCCTGAAAACGATTGGGCGGCGCTGCTGTTCCATCACCTGCCAGATTGGTTGATTATCTCCGACCCGAAGACCGTCAACGATTTCTACGAAGGGAACGTCAATTTCTTTGCGGACGGCTACGTGCGGCATTGGGTGACGCCCATCCTATCGTGGTCGATCGTCATCTTCTCATTGATGCTCATCTTCCTTTGTCTAACATCGCTCATCAGAAGACAGTGGGTCGAGCGCGAGAAGTTAGCCTATCCAATTATTCAAATCCCCCTCGAAATCACAGCCGCGTCCGGAAGCATCTTCAGGAATCGTGTCCTGTGGATCGGTTTTGGTCTCGCTTTCGGGATTGACCTGTGGAACGGGATCGCGTTTTTCTTCCCCATCCTCCCTTCTCTGCCCATTAATGATCGTACCAGAAACGTCTTCAGTTTTTCACAGAAACCGTGGAATGCGATGGGCAGTACCTCTTTCTATTTTCACCCATATCTCATCGGTCTCTCATTCGTCCTTCCCTTGGATCTCTCTTTCTCATGTACCTTCTTCTACCTTTTGCGGAAGGCGCAACTTGTCTTTGGCAGCATGGCGGGTATCAGGAGCATTCCCGGATATCCATTCTTGGGGGAGCAAGGCACAGGTGCCCTGTTCGCTTTACTCGCCGTGACCTTTTGGACTGGCAGAAGACACTTTCTGCAAGTCCTCTCGCGTGTCATCCGTCCAGATCCAAATGATGAGGCAAACGAGCCAATCTCTTACCGAGCTGCTGTCGCCACGCTGTTTATCTGTCTCCTTGTGTTGATGGTTTTCTGCATAAAGGGTGGGATGTCGCTCTGGGGCTACGCCGTTTTCATCGGTCTCTACTTCGCAATCGTTGTCGGATTGGCGCGTATGCGGGCGGAGCTGGGTCCCCCGATTCATTCCATCGGCTACATAAATCCACAATACATGATGGTCGCTATGTTCGGGACACGACGCCTAAAACCGGGGAATTTAACGATACTCTCGTTGATGAACTGGATGAGCGGTGCCGGATTTCGTACCCACCCGATACCCGACCAACTGGAGTCCTTCAAGCTTGCAGAACGAACCAACATCAGAAACCGAACCATGTTTATTGCGCTAATCATTGCCAGCATCGTTGGCATTGAATCCAGTCTCATCCTTTACCCATATACAATCTACAAGACAGGGGTTGCTGCGGGATCTGAACAGATTCACGCCGGCGGGGCGGGAACCTACAACTATCTCTCCGGGTGGTTGGTCAATCCCAAGCCAACCAATTGGTTGTCAATGGGTGTCCTCGGTTTTGCTTTTTTCGTGAACCTCGGTATAATGTTTCTGCGTGCGCGCTTCGTTTGGTGTCCACTTCACCCGGCAGGCTATGTTATCGGCCTTGCACCCGGTACAACAGATATGATCTGGTTCCCTGTAGCAATCGCAATGACTACCAAGTGGCTGCTAATCAGGCACGGCGGCATCAAAGCATATCGTGCCGCGATTCCCTTCTTCGTAGGTCTGGTACTCGGCGAAGCAGTGATGGGCTGCTTCTGGCCCATCCTAAGCCTCATCCTCACCTCCTCCGTGTATAGCTGGTGGTAACGGTCGAATATATCACTTAACTTTCCGGGTCTCTTATTGTCGCGCAAGTAACTGCTCGTTGAAAATCCATCGGTTTCCCGTAGGGGCGGGGTTTCCCCGCCCGCCACGCGCTTCGATCGCTCCGAACCTCAATCTTATCTTGGGAGAACCGTAACGTGCAGGATTCATCATTTCAATGCATCAACATCGTTCCAGCAGGGCGGTATGTGTATCGAAATATGTTGGTGTATTCTTCTCCAGAGGATCGGCTATATCTATGTGGCGTTCACCCATATAGTCCCAGCGGGGCGGCATGTTTATAGAACATCGAGATACCAATGCCCCCAAGCCCCAGCGGGGCGCCATGTGTATTGTGCTAGGTTGATGCGCGATAATTTAAGAAAACCACGTGACCCAACACATCTAATGGATTGTTTTAGTAAACCGAGTTATCTCCAGTTAGGCGTTGAGCTATGAATATTACGGGCGATTTAGCAACTTGTGTTATGCTATAACCGGAAGATCCGTGCCTTATGAAGCTAAGTGTTTTGATGCCAGTCTACAATGAGAGAAAAACACTTGCAGAGATTGTTGCCCGCGTACTTAACCAGCGAATTAACGGCATCGATTCCCTTGAACTCGTGATCGTAGATGATGCGTCAACCGATGGCTCGACTGAAATTATTAAACAGTTAGCCGACACCCATCCACAAATTAAGCCTATTTTTCAAGAGAAGAACAAGGGAAAAGGTGCTGCAATCCGCGAGGCAATCGAAGGCGCGTCCGGAGACATAGCCATCATCCAAGATGCGGACCTCGAATACGATCCAAATGACTTCCAACTACTGTTGACTCCCATGCTACAAAGCGATGCGGACGTGGTCTATGGATCTCGGTTTATGATAAAGGGAGACAGGCAGGACTTATACTCCAAACATGTTTTAGGTAACCGGTTTCTGACATTCCTGAGTAACAGGTTCACAAACCTCAATCTGACCGACATGGAAACCTGCTATAAGGCGTTTCGCTTACAAGCCTTGAAAACAATCCCGTTACGGTCAAACCGTTTTGGTATCGAACCAGAAATCACAGCGAAAGTTGCCAAGCGGAGATTACGCTTCCACGAGGTCCCCATCAGTTACCACGCCCGGACCTACGCCGAAGGCAAAAAAATTAAATGGAAAGATGGGGTTGTTGCGATCTACGTTATTCTCAAATATTGGATTGTTGATGATAGCCTGAAAAAAACTAACCGAGAAGGAAAATGATTGAATATATCTGCGACCAATGCAGTACAACATACCGTATCGATACTCTCAGGTACAAATGCGATTGTGGTCAACCACTTAGTCTAAAACGAACGGGAAGCCGATTTTCAGTTGACCGGGTCTCCATGGAGGACAGCACGCTCTGGCGTTATTGTGGTGCCCTTCCAATTGCCGATGACGCATCAATCATCTCGCTCGGTGAGGGGATGACGCCGCTCGTTTCCTTTGATAGCCCGACACATGACCATCGGCTGAAGTTGGATTTTGTTTGCCCAACAGGTTCGTACAAGGACCGAGGGGCTGCTGTCCTGTTGTCCAAAGTCAAGGAGCTTGGCGTCCAAGAGGTTGTCGAAGATTCATCCGGGAATGCGGGCGCAGCGATCGCGGCGTATAGTGCGAAGGCGGGGATCGACTGCACAATCTACTGTCCAGCGTCCACATCAAAAGGCAAGCTCGCACAAATCTCAATGTACGGCGCGAAACTAAAACTAATCGAAGGGAATCGCGCTGCGACGACGCAGGCGGTCCTCGAAGCAGCGGAAACCACCTATTACGCCTCGCATAACTGGAACCCCTTCTTTCTGGAGGGCACCAAAACTATCGCCTTCGAGATCGCGGAGCAGCTCGGCTGGCAAGTGCCGGACCACATCATCTGTCCGATCGGGTTTGGAAGCGTCTATATGGGCTTGTGGATCGGATTTGGAGAGCTGCAGGCACAGGGGATTATCACCAAAACCCCTCGCTTACTAGGGGTTCAGTCCGCTGCGTGCTGTCCAGTCTACAAGGCTTATGCTGAAAACAGGTCGCAGATTGAAAGGTTTCCCCAGACCCATGAGACCCTTGCAGAAGGCATCGTATCGGAAGCACCCATCCGCGGGGATACCATTATGGGTGCACTCCGGGAGACCAACGGCGCAGTCACCACCATTGACGAAGGGGAAATCGAGGTCGGGATTAAAGCCCTCGCTTCAAAAGGAATCTACGTCGAACCCACCTCTGCTGTTATTGTCAAAGCCTTTGATAAGTTCGTAGAATCGGGAATTATCGGTGCAGGGGATGTTACAGTCTCCATCCTGACAGGTTCAGGTCTGAAAGCAACCGATAAACTGATGAAAATCGCGTGAGAGCATACGAGGAGATTCGCAATGGGACAGTCCGAAGGGAGACTTCAGGATCAGGTAGCGATTGTTACCGGCGCTGCACAAGGGATGGGCGCAGCGATTGCCAGTCGTCTGGCAGCGGAAGGCGCGAGAGTTGTCGTAAGCGACATCAATCTGCAAAAAGTCGCGGGCGTCGCTGAGAGAATAAACGATGGTGCCAATAGCAGCGCGCTGGCGATGAAAACGGATGTCACGAAAGAGGACGAAGTCGCTGATATGGTCGAAACGACTATCGAACACTACGGGACCGTTACTGTTCTGATCAATAATGCGGGGATCCTCTATCCAACCCGGATTGATAACGTTACCAAAGCCGAATGGGACGAGGTCCTCGATGTCAACCTGAACGGTAGCTTCCTCTGTTCAAAGGCGGTGCTGCCAATCATGAAGGAAAACAAATTTGGTCGCATCGTCAATATGTCTTCATCGGCGGGGAGAAGCGTCAGCACCCTTGGCGGTGTGCATTACACCGCTGCCAAAGCGGGCGTCCTCGGCTTAACGCGGGGGATGGCGAAAGAGGTCGCGCCTTTCGGCATCACCGTCAACGCGATCTGCCCCGGACTCATCGACACCGAGATGGCACGGGAGAACTGTTCCCCTGAACAATTACGCGCTTATGAAGAAAGTTTTCCAATTCCCAGATTGGGAACCCCCGACGAAGTCGCGCAACTTATAGTCTTTCTAGCGACGGATGCGGCATATATTACAGGGGCATCTATTGATATCAACGGTGGCGATTTGATGATGTAGGCGATTGAATCGTCTATCGTAGGAGTTACGCACTTCGCTTCGGTAGGGAACGCAGATCTGCGTTCCCTACGAAACAGAACCGGTGCCTAAGAAGGCACTGACCGTTCAACTGTGTAAGTCCTATATCGTCTATCGAAATGGAGGGATACGGAATGATTGGTAGGATGAAATCTCATCTGAAGACGCTGCTCGAAGAAATCGAGGAGAGCGGATTATATAAAAGGGAGCGGATCATCACCAGCCCACAGCAGGCACGCATCAATGTCCAGACCGGTGAAACGGTTCTCAATATGTGCGCCAATAACTATCTTGGGTTGGCGAATCACCCAGTGATCGTCGAAGCAGCAAAGGAGGGCATAGACCAGTGGGGGCACGGACTGTCGTCCGTGCGTTTTATCTGCGGGACGCAAGCCATCCATACAACGCTTGAGGAGAAAATCTCCGAATTCCTCGAAACAGAGGACACAATCCTATACACCTCCTGTTTCGACGCAAACGCGGGGTTGTTTGAGACGCTCCTTACTGAGGAGGATGCAATTCTCAGTGACGAATTGAACCACGCTAGCATCATCGACGGGGTACGGCTATGCAAAGCAAAGCGTTTCCGTTTCAAGAACTCCGATATGGGAGATCTTGAAGCCAAGCTCAAGGATGCACAGGACTCACGCTTTCGCCTGATCGCAACGGACGGTGTGTTCTCTATGGACGGCACCATTGCAAACCTACAGGATCTCTGCGACCTTGCGGACAGATACGACGCACTGGTCATGATCGACGATTCTCACTCAACTGGGTTCATGGGCAAAACGGGGAAAGGCACACACGAATACCGTGACGTTATGGGCAGAATCGACATCATCACCAGTACGCTCGGAAAGGCGCTCGGCGGCGCCAGCGGCGGGTTCACAAGCGGTAGAAGTGAAATTATTGATCTGCTGCGCCAACGCTCACGGCCCTATCTGTTTTCCAATACCATCGCTCCCAGTATCGTCAGCGCGTCCCTGAAAGCGCTTGAGATGATAACAGCGTCCACCGCCCTGCGAGACAAGTTAGAGGAGAATACCCGCTATTTCCGATCCAGAATGGCGGAAGTGGGATTTGACATTCCGTCCGGGGACCACCCCATCGTGCCGATTATGCTTGGTGAGGCAAGATTAGCGCAGCAAATGGCGGCGCGGCTCCTCGAAAAAGGGGTGTACGTAATCGGCTTCTTCTATCCTGTCGTTCCTCAAGGTACGGCGCGAATCCGGACCCAAATCTCCGCTGCACATTCGATCGAAAATCTCGATTTCGCGGTCAAAATGTTCGCCGAAGTTAAGGGAGAGTTTGGCATATAGATACTACAGACGTCACATGCTTCTCCTGATCTGTTTTATCTCAGTTCTATTGTTATAGGCTTAGGTCGATGGAATATCCCAATAATCTTGCTTTTTCAACCTCCTTCGGGGTATACTTAGGATATACATTTAACACCTTCGAGAGGAGTAGCTATGTTGAGTAAAGTTCAGAAATGGGGAAATAGCCAAGGGCTTCGGTTGACAAAGGCTCTTCTCCAAGAGGTCCAGATCCATGTGGGTGATGAGGTCAATGTTTCGGTGCAGAAAGGGCGGATTATCATTGAACCTGTTACTAAAGTACGGGGCAGATATGATCTGAAGGAATTAGTGTCGAAGATGCCCCAAAAGTATCATGCCGAGGAGCTGGACTGGGGGGAGATTACTGGGAAGGAAGTGTGGTAAATGTCCCAATATATTCCCCAAAAAGGGGACTTTGTGGCTTTGACCTTCGATCCGCAGGCAGGACACGAACAACAGGGACGTCGTCCCGCATTGGTGGTCAGTCGTACTCTCTTCAATAGGCATACTGGACTGGCTATGATATGTCCAATAACCAACACGCAGAGGGATATTCCATTCCATGTAGCCGTCCCCGATGAATCATCCCTTACCGGTTTTATTATGGTTGAACAGATCAAGTCTGTCGATTATGCAAGCAGAAGGGTAAAGTTTATTAAGAAAGCCTCTCAATCCGTGCTCGACGAGGTTCTGAGCATTTTAGACGCATGCCTATACGAGCCTGTATAGCAGGTGATGACACAATTGGTAAATAGAATTTATCTCCGTTTACTACAGATTGTACAGTTACGACCGAGGTGTCTGCGTATACATACCCCTCATTCAATCAAGAGTGTTCCGAAAATGCTGACACAGAAAGGAAAACAAAATTGAGAATTATTGATCCCCACGTTCATGTCTGGAAAAATGACCCACAATTCCCGTGGGCACCCGAAACAACAACCCCACCAACCGACGATGCTACACCGGAGATGTTGCTCGATCTGATGAACGCTAACGGTGTTGAAAAAACAGTGCTCGTACAAGTCATCCATTATCGCTGGGACAACAGTTACGCCGCGAAGGCAATAAAAGATTACCCCGACAAATTCATGGCGGTCTGCCGGGTGAACCCAGAGGATCCCGACGCGCCAGACCATCTGAGTTACTGGGTTGAGGAGCACGGCATCCACGGTGTCCGCCTCAGTCCGTCTGGCAGTGCCACCGACGATTGGTTCACGGGTCCCTTGATGGATCCAATCTTCAGTCGTGCAGAGGAACTTGGTGTCCCAATGCTAATTTTGACCGGCGTCGATCGGATGCCTGACCTTGCGGCAATATTAGACCGGCACGGTGATCTCGATGTTTCGATAGATCACATGGCAAGCGCACCATTAGATGACCCCGAAAAGCAGCAGTTACTACTGGACATGGCGCGATACCCCCGCGTTTACGTCAAGATTAGCCACACCTGGTCGTCTTCCGATAGCGCATATCCATGGACAGATGCCCACGACTTGGTCAAAAAAGTCTATCAGTCATTTGGCGGCAAGCGCATCATGTGGGGCACGGATTGGCCCGTCTGCTTGCCCAACGCGACCTATGCGCAGACCCTATCCGTTGTGCGAGACGAAATGGACTTCTTCGCACCCGAAGATCGGGAATGGGTTTTGGGTAAAACCGCACTCCAGCTTTGGAATTTTGGTGAATAGAGTCAGTTCTCAAGGGTTCATGATGCCATGACAAACAAACGAGACAATACCGTTTTCCAATTTTCACGTTTCACGCATCACGTTTCACTTTTGATCTTTGACCGGGACACATATTAGCAGTTGCAAACTAGCACCACTGGTCATTAAGCGGAAGGAGGTATCTACCATGTCATTTTGTCCAGAATGCAGCGCTGAATATGCCTCAGATGTTTTAATCTGTGCCGATTGTCAAGTTGAATTAGAGCCAGAACGCCTGCCAGAGGACACCGTTGAGTACATTGATTGGGAGGTTATTCAAGAGATCCCCAACGAATTTGTCGGAAACCTAATTAAGGGAGTGCTGGAGGGCGAAGGAATTGATGCGGTGGTACGTCCGCACGAGATCTCCGCGCTCGGGGGCATTCGGCTCGAATCCGAATGGGGGGAGCTTCTTGTTCAGTCCGATCAGGTGCAAGATGCGAAAAGCATTATTGAAGATCATCTTGCAAGCTTACCCGAAGATGCCCTCGAAAATAGTGACGCAGATCCGGAAGCGACCTAACACTACATTGGTTGAATCACTCAGCCACGCCACTTGCGTTAGGGATCATAGGGCTATTAAGTTTTCCATTTTGGGTCATGCTTGTTATCCGTAGGGCAGGCCAATCGGTATCTCTTCATTACGCGTTCCACCCTTACTCTGTAGGCGGGGCATCTTACCCCACAGTTTGTAGTAGCGCAATTCATTGCGCGTTGTCATGTCAGTTTCGATCCCGATTGGATCGGATGCAGTTGTCGCGTGTGTCTTTTGTCCGTGTAGTCCGTTAATCCGCGTTAATCCGTTGATTCAGACTGCTTTGCATCTCGCCTGTCCCGGTTCATCGGGGATCTATCGGGGCAATAATATGGGAGCTTAACTGACCCTGTGGGTGACGAGATTTATATTGACAAACTCGATCCGATTCGCTATAATGCCTCAGTCTTTTCTGGGTGGTTTATGCCAAGAAATTGTGCAATAAAAACCGAGCTTTTGACAAAAACTCGGTTTCTCCGAACGCTGTATCTTATCTTTTTTTAGTTCCGCAGGTCGCGTTTTCTAACCCGGCTGCACCAATGAATTAATGAGCGCATTGTTTTCACGTTTCACGCATTACGTTTCACGTTCTTAGCGCACTGCACGTCCTTTCGACATGGGCCTTCTGAGTATAATCGTTCTTTTTCTATGCTTCAATCAGGAGAATCGTTTGCCAAGATTTAATAGATATTTAAGCCTTTTTATACTCTGCGGAATCGCGCTGTGCCCATGGACGGTCGCCGATGGTGCTGATATCCATGAAAACGTCGGGACGCGGGCGATGACGTTCCTGAAGATCGGTGTGGGTGCGAAAGCCATCGGCATGGGAGAATCCCAAGTCGCCGATGCCGATGATCTGTACGCGACACACTGGAATCCAGCGGGACTCGCTCAACTGCAGCGTCCGCAGCTCGGACTCATGCACAACGAGTGGTTTGAAGGGATTAACCACCAGTTCATCGGCTTTGCACAGCCCCTCGGAGACGCGGGTACACTCGGCGGGAGTCTCATCTACCTCTCCTATGGCGAGCTTGAAGGATACGACATTAATGAGAGTGGGGAGCCAGTTAAAACGGAGAATTTCCACCCTTATGATCTCGCCCTAATTGCTTCCTATGCTCGCCGATTTGGAGGTGCGCTCTCTTTAGGTGCCAACGCTAAATGGGTTCGCGAAAAGATTGACACCGAAAGTGCGCAAGTCATCGCATTTGATATAGGCGGACTGTACGCTATCCTCGACAATTCGATCTCTCTCGGATTCAATGTCCAACATCTCGGTGCTAAGGTCAAATTCGTTGAGGAATCCTTTAGTTTGCCCCTCAACATCAAGGTCGGTGCGGCGTACAGATTGTTGGACGAGGCGTTCACCCTCACCGCCGACCTAAACCGTCCCAGTGACAATGACCCCACCGTTGGCGTCGGCGCCGCGTTCACCGCCTACGAACTCATCCACCTGCGTGCGGGTTACAAATATAGACTCGGCGGCAACGATCTCGGAACAGCCTCCGGCATCACCAGCGGAATCGGATTCAGCCTTGAAGGGTTCCAACTCGATTACGCCTTCGTCTCCTACGGCAAACTTGGCGCCGCCCACCGGTTTTCACTCATTTCAAACTTTTAGTGTAAAACATACAAAAAAACTTCAAATCCCGATCCCATCGGGGGTAGTGAGGCGAGAGGTATAAACGATATGCTAAATCTTGAAAATGATAAACAGGATGAAGAAATGCCTTCACTGAATTATAGTTATATCTGCCTTCAAATCCTCCGTCAGTTGCTGCAGAATGAGAAGGTTGAACCCCTACCGGAACTCACTCTGGATATTGCAAATGGACTCACACCGGATATTTCAATTTTTCCCAAAGAGCAAATACACCCCAATTTTTTTCGTGATGTCTCTAAATTTCAACAGATGCCGGTCTTAGCAATTGAAGTTATTTCTTCAAGTCAGACTATTGAGGAATTGCTGGAAAAAGCAGCACAATTAATTCAAGCAGGGGTCAAGGCCGTCTGGGCAATAGAGCCGCATAGCAGAAGTGTATTCGTGACAACCTCGTCAGAAGAAAAATTGTTCCATGACAGAATTGTTGAGAATGAGGAAATTCAAGTCGATTTCGCAAAAGTATTTGGTCAACAGGCATCGTAACCCAAGAAATTTATAGTAGATTTCAGAATTAACTAGACACTGTAGCGCAAACTGTTAGTTTGCGTTTTTGTATCACAATCTAACAGATTGTGATACAAAAGACTATAGGAGTTACGCAGTTGGCTCATAAGTCCCCCTGATAAGTAGTACAGCCCCCTGTTTCGTTCCTGCCTGTCCCGACTCGTCGGGGATGCATCGGGGGAACGGCATAAATCAGGGTTCAGAAGCCCAAATCACCTCACTAAAACGCACTAAAACGCACACTCAAGTAAAAAATATGTGAGAATATGTGATAATCCGTGAGAATATGTGACATCTGATTAAAATCAAAGCCAATGTTCATCAACGGTCCGCTCCAAGACTAACGAAAATATGCAAAATATGTGAGAATATGTGACATATTGTGACATCAGAGCGGCTTGAACACTTCAGATTGCAGCCGCCCATTTCTTCCTCCCTCGTCTGGACGCGCAATGAATCCCCGATAAATCGGGATTAAGAAATGCGCTACTACGAACTGAAGTGCGTAACTCCTAAGACTATCTATTTTGGTTCATGTTAAGAATTAGTGCAACAGCAACTGAATCTTCGTAGGGGTTGGGTCCCCCAACCCTTACTGCCCCGATAAATCCCCCGATAGGATCGGGGCAGGCCCGATGAATCGGGACAGGCGGGATGTGCCACGGGCGGGGAAACCCCGCCCCTACGATTTCGATTCGCGTTTTGCACTTTCTTTTTACATGAGC
>JAJDUM010000010.1 GCA_022826645.1 Candidatus Poribacteria bacterium | reverse complement strand
ACAAATGGTCTAATCACCCAACGTTTACCACGCGCTATTCATGCCGTTACTGCCGCTGGGTTTGAGATTAAGGTTGTTTTGTTTCTCATTGCTACCATGATTACACTCATCATTAAATAAAACACTAGCAACTTGCGTTATGAATACGATCAGATATCTCCTCATTCTTGCAACGATGGCAGTCGCCGTGATTTCGGTTGGGTTGGCTCAAGAGCCAGCAGAAAGCCCTGAACTGGATTCCAAATTGTATGAACTCCACTTTCAAAAGGGCAAGGCGTACAATGATAACGGGGACAGAGCGCTCGCACGGAAGCATTTCCTGACAACAATCTATCTTCATCCCGACCACAGCGGCGCGAATTATCAACTTGGATTGATGGCATATAGTGAGAATAATTATTCAGCTGCCATCTCTTTCTTAGAGAGAGCAAGCCTAGAAATGTCGGATAAGGTTGAACTTTATTACTGGCTTGGGGGTGCATATTGGAAAAAGAGCCGGGCAGACGGTGCGATCCAAAACTACCGAAGAGCGGTCGCCCTCGATCCACAGCACCAAAATTCCTTCTCGCTCTATGCGTTAGAGAACCTTGCTGAAGTCTATACCCGGACGGAACATCTCCAAGAGTCGATGGATGCTTATCAGGCGGCACTGAAACGCGAAACACGGCAGGCGTGGGTCTCTAAGATCAAAGATCAGATTGCCGAACTCCATTTAACAATGGGCACCTATGAAGACGATGGCAATACACGATACAACGAGAAAGGTGAAGCCATCGGCGGCATCGGTGCT
This sequence comes from Candidatus Poribacteria bacterium, assembly GCA_022826645.1. Taxonomy (GTDB): domain Bacteria; phylum Poribacteria; class WGA-4E; order WGA-4E; family PCPOR2b; genus PCPOR2b. Next base: position 37,749 of record JAJDUM010000010.1, on the reverse strand, counting down.
GGGGATATGCGCACTAATCACTACTTTGAGATAGCGAGGCACACTACGGATCCTGCCAAAGAGGCAATGTATTACCAGAAATCAATCGAGGCGGATCCGGGGATGTATCAGTCGTATTTTAATTTGGGCTGGGCATTGACTCGGCAAGGGAAATACGATGAAGCAGTTCCTGCTTTCGTCCGCTCAGACGAGATTTGGCGCCAGGAACGGGGTTGGAATCCGGAGGGGATTCCCAAGACAGACGCGCACGCATTTTTAGCTCTTTGCTATGTGGAATTGGGAGAACCAAAAAAGGCACTTGATTACGCAGAAACCGCACTGGGTTCCGCTCCACATTACTATTACGGCTTGTTGTATAAGGCGAGGGCACTGACCAGGTTGGGGCGCTCTCAAGAAGCAATACCCACTCTGGAAGAATTGATTGACAGAAACCCGGACGAAGCAGAAGCATTGTACGCGCTTTACGAGGGTTACCACGCTGCTCTGAAGCCAACATTGGCACTTGCTGCGTTATATCAAGCTGTCCGCGCTCAGGTGGACAGCCAACAGAAAGCACGTTGGGAAAAAGAACTAAACGTGTTGAAAGAGAGATGATTATTGATCATCTCTCGTAGATTTAACTTAAAATAAGGAGAAGTATCATGATAAGATTCAACCGTTATGCCCTGATTGTAGGCATTATAGCTGCAACGATTTTATCAACGGGAGCTTTTGCTGCCGAGAATCCGTGCAACCCGTGCGGTGGGGATGCGACGAATCCCTGCAATCCCTGCAACCCCGATTCAGGGATGAAATACTTTGGAATTGATGACCCCAGAGGCAGGGATGTACTCACCTTTGATTCCAAAGCACCGTTAGAAAAAATCGTTGGCACAACCAGCAAAATAACAGGTCACATTCAGGTCAACCCAAAGGATATCACTAAGGGCTTGAAAGCTGCCTTTGCATTGGATCTCGCCAGCCTGAAAACAGGAATTGATAAGCGCGATGAACACATGCGGGATAATTTCTTGGAGACCGCCAAGTATCCCACAGCGATGCTCACGATAGATAAAGTGACCAAAGCCTCTGATAAGATGCTTATGGACGGCAAGACGCTCATGGTGGACGCTGAAGGCACTTTATCGCTACACGGCGTTAAGAACACCGTTCAACTGGAAGATATTACGGTCACTTATTTTGACGAGAGTGAAGCCACCAAGGGCAGGCTCCCGGGTGATCTCCTGATAATTAACGGCGGCTTTTCGTTGAATCTTCCCGATTACAGTATTGAGGTTCCTCAATTTATCTTTCTCAAATTGGCAGAGACGATAAAGGTGAGCGTGGATTTAGCCGGTTCGACAGCGACACAGGGAGTTGCTAATCCTTGCAATCCGTGCAACCCATGTGCAGGGGTGAACCCTTGTAATCCTGATAATCCCTGTGCCGGAGTGAATCCATGTAACCCGTGCAATCCATGTGGGGGAGCGAACCCTTGTAACCCATGCAATCCGTGTGGGGCCGCGAACCCTTGCAACCCCTGTGGAAATTAGGGTTAGGGAATAACGTATCTGTGGGGAGGGTTTTGAACCCTCCCGATTCTCTTTATAGATGGATTTTGAAGTGCTCAGATGAACGTATCTGTCATTATCCCCGCCCTCAACGAAGAGGAATCTATCGGCAAAGTTATTGCTGACATCCCCAAAACGTGCGTTGAGGAGATCATCGTTGTTGATAATGGCAGCATTGACCGAACAGCGGAGGTAGCTCGCGCTGCGGGAGCGCGGGTGGTACAGGAAGCGCGCAAGGGATACGGTTATGCGTGTCTCGCTGGCATTGCTGTGCTGAATGCGCCAGAAATTGTAGTCTTTCTTGATGGTGATTATAGCGACTTTCCGTCGGAGATGCCGTTGCTTATCCAACCGATTCTTGCCGGAGACGCAGAGATGGTGATCGGTTCGCGGATTCGTGGCGCACGTGAGAAAGGGGCTTTACTCCCGCAGGCTCGTTTTGGTAATGTACTTGCCACCTTTCTGATTCGGCTGCTATTTCACGTCCAGTACACTGACTTAGGTCCCTTCCGTGCGATTCGTTATGAACAGTTGTTAGCAATGGATATGCAGGACAAAACCTTTGGGTGGACAGTTGAGATGCAAGTCAAAGCGGCTAAGATGGGATTGCGCGTGTGCGAAGTGCCGGTCAGCTATCGGAAACGGATTGGACAATCGAAAATTACGGGAACAGTTAGAGGAACAATTTTAGCGGGATATAAGATTCTTACAACAATCTTTCGCTACGGTTTGGTACGATGAAAAAACTGGAAAAAATTTGGTATCTAAAACATTTTGACATTTTCAAGGGTATGACTGACAGAGAAGTGGACGTCATTGACCGCATATCATCCATGAAGCATTATAGTCGACGTGATAGGATTTACGGTCAAGGCGATCCGGGAGATTTGGTCTACCTACTCAAAGAGGGGCGCGTCAAGATTTATAAGTTGTCGTCCGATGGCAAGGAGTTGACGCTGGCAGTTCTTGAGTCCGGCGAAATTTTTGGTGAGATGGCGTTAATTGACGCGGGTCCCCGTGGCACAATCGCTGAAGCACTTGAGGATTCATATATCTGTGCGATACGTCGTAGCGATTTTGAAATGCTGTTAAAAAAGAAACCAGACCTGGCGATGCACATTACTAAATTGATTGGGCTGCGACGGCGGGACATTGAAAACCAACTTGAAAACTTAGTATTCCGAAATGCGCCATCTCGGCTTGCCGTCCTGCTGATGTCGTTAGCAGAAAAACATGGTGTGCGCGATAGCCAAGGTATTATCCTGAATGTGAGATTTTCGCAGCAGGAGTTGGCAAATTTAGTTGGAACGGCGCGGGAGACGACGAGTGCGCTCCTGAATGAGTTCAAACGACTTGGTTTGATAGACATCCGCAACCGACGAATCAAGATTTTAGAGCAGTGGCAGCTTAAAAAGATCGCGGACGCGAAGATGAATGAATTACCGATCAAGGTTGACAGTGAAGAGGAAAGTGAAGCTGTTACCCAATGATCACGCGCCCTCCCCTTGCCAGTGCATTTCGCTCAATTCAAACATCAAAAAAATCCCCTCCTCGTTACCATAAATTCCACTAATCTGAGATTTGAACAAATAGCCTTAATGTCAGAGGTGTGAAAAGCGGGATAGTGATAGAATTTAATTGTCATGTCCCCCTTTATGCTTTATACTGACGGCGTTTTAAAACATAGACCTTCAGTGAGAATTAGTATATTTATGCAGCATATAAAGATGAGATAAAGGTGGGGAAGATGTCAATATTCGAAAGACTCGGTATTGTAACCAATATCTGGACGAAACGCATTGATGACGGCGACCGGTTTGAAGACCTCGTCCGTCAGTTTGGCGACCACGGCTTCAAAGACATGGAGGTGCGTGAAGGAGATTATCTCCGTAACTCCGAATTCGGTCGCCTGATTGGCGAGGTCGAAACGGCGATGGGACGCTATACGGACGAACAGTGGAAAGCGATCTGCGATGCAATCTGGGAAGGGGGTCAGGATTCAGCGGTTACAGCGGGAGATAGTGCCCTTTTTGCGCGTGTTGGCACGTTTGTTGAGGTGGCAAGAACTTTGAAACTGAGTTATGCAATGTCGCACTCGTGGCTCGGTGCGCCTGAAGATCTCGAAGCGGACACTCAACAGATCATCCAAGCGAAAAAGCTGGCGTATCTACTGTGTCCGGTGGACGGCCGGCTGCGGATTGTCGGACTTGCACCTACGGGGGGAACAACAGATCCGCAGGCTGCGGTTGCCAATGTAAAACGGTATCGATCGCTGTTGCCAAACTGCCCGATGGTCTTTGCGGTTGAAAATTCACGGCAACCGGCGACCTTTACGCTCGATTTGGCGGTGCAGGGCGGGGCTTTGTTGACCTATGACGAAGCGAATACCTACCGCGACGATGGCACAACGGTCAACCCGCCGGAGGAGTTTTGGAGTGCCGTGAGGATGGAAGATCTTACGTCAGTACATTTCAAACAGAAAACGGCAGACGGTGTTTTGACACAAGTCAGCGACGGATACGTCGATTTTGCAGCAATTGGCAGGCACTTGGCGGCAGGCGATTACAAGGGTGACCTGTTGCTCGAAAACACTCCGACAGATCAGCCGTTGGAAGACGCGATTTTGAGTCGAGAGTATCTTTCAAGTCTCTTTTGACGCGGGGCTGGGAAATTGTGTTGAGCCGGGAAATTAAGCGGCTATTGACTGTACCCCGGAGGAACGGACAAGGCGGAAGCAGGCAATCTCTGGGGTTGTCATAAATCGGATCGGAACACCTGTGACGCCGAGTCCACGACAAACGTAAAGCCGCGACGCACCGACATAGAAAAGCCCAGCAAGATACTTGTTCCCTACCTTGGGAGGTACAAACGGCAAGGAGATTTGCCCGCCATGTGTATGCCCTGACAATACCAGATCAAATCCGTGGTGGGCGATTGATTCGATTGGTTGCGGGTTATGCATTAAGAGGAACCTCGGTTCATCAGTCGAAGGTAAAGATGTTAGTGCACGCTCCAGATCAAAATCGCCTGCGAGAAAATCGTCGCAGCCGACAAGCCATAGACGGTCATCTCCGCGCTGTAGCGGGACGGATTCGTTCATCAAGACTTTGATTTTCCCTGCGCTCAACGCGTTGAGCACTTCAACGCCATCCCCTCTCCAGCGATTTCGTAAAGGGAAGACACTAGCATCTAAATCGTCGTTCCAGTCATTGTTCCAGTCGTTGTTCCAATGGTCGTGGTTGCCGAGGACTGCATAGGTGGGAATTCCTGCTTCCACGATAATCTCACAGATAGCCTGCGCCACTGGCTGCGCATACTTCTCTTGGCGGGTGATATAATCCCCGGTCATTACGACCAGATCTGGCTGTAAATCCACCACTTGTCGAAAACAGGCTTGCAGATAGTCCAGCGTTACAATCGAGCTGTGATGTAGATCTGTGAGTTGAACAATCGAGAAACCTTCAAAAGCGGGTGGAAGATTAGCAATAGAGATTTCGTGTTGTGTAATCTCAATCCATTGTGGTTCCACTAAACTCTCAAAATTGGTCAGTGTAATTCCGCTAATTCCCACGTTAAACAACGATCTATGTAGGGCTCTACGTCTTTCTACTTTGGGTGACATGGATAGTATAAGTCCTTAATTTTATAGATATGATATAAAGAATAACTTCCAATAGCATAGCATAACCCCACTATTTTTGCAAGTGGGGTCTTAAAATACCGTAGGGCTATTCAGTTTTCGGCTTTTTAACCATTTTGTTTGAAAAGGCGCAACCGGGAGATCACGCCTACAGTGAGATGTCGGTTCCGTTCCGAGAATCCCGAGAATCGGGAGATTCGGAGATCCCTCCTACAGTAAAACTAAATGACCCTATAAAATACCGAGGATTTAACAGTTACGGAGAAGAAGATGGCATTTAGAGTTGGCGTTATCGGGTGTGGCCGCATGGCAAATACCATTGAAGACGAACAGATAAACAGAAGAAAACAGCGTCCTTATCGCGGTGGTTTGGCACTCCCCTACTCTCACGCGGCGGGTTACGCTGCTATAGATGAGACGGAAATTGTCGCTGCATGTGATATCCATGAGGAGCGTCTGTCGAACTTTGTAGGACGCTGGAATGTTCCTGCCGCCTACACTGACTACCGTAAGATGATTGAGGAAGAGAATCTCGATATTGTCAGCGTGACCACGCGCCCTGAACAACATGCGGAGGAGATGGTGTTCGCCGCAGAACACGGCGTGAAGGGGGTCTACGCAGAGAAACCGCTCTGTATGTCACTTGTGGAAACGGATGCTATCCGAGAGGCATTTGAACGCAATGGTGTTCATTTGGGGTATGGACCGATTTATCGTCACTGGGCTGCCTATGAACAGGCACGGACGATTGCCGAAAACGGAGAGTTAGGCGAGGTTCAATCGGTATTGGGTTTTGAGGGTAAGGCGCTTGAAGGCCATTTCATTGACTTGCTGCTGTATATGCTTGGCGATCCAGAGCCGGTGTCAATTCAGGGCATTATCTCAAAACTTAACCCAGCAGAGGGAGACACCTCTGGTATGAAATTTGTGCAAGACACGTCGATCCTGTCCGCGCTCATCAGGTTTGATAACGGAACAACCGCACATGTAGCAGGCACCGGCGTTGGCAGGGAGATTGAATTGGTCTGTACCAACGGTGTTATCCGGGTAGTGAACGATGGTGAGGCGGTGCAGATGCGGCGTCGAGATGCGGTATCAAATGCTTGGGATACGGTCCCTGTCGAACAGATACCGCCGCGGAGTGGCACTGTGCCTCTCATCCGTGACCTCATCCACTCAATTAAGACCGGAGAACCCGGCAAAAGCAATCTCCGGGTAACACTACTCAGTCAAGACATCGGATTTGGAATTTACGAGTCCCACTTGCGCGGTGGAGTGCCTATCAGTCCGCCTATCCCAAATCGGGAGCGATGGGTTTTCAGTTGGTAATTTCCTAATCTGACGGGTTTATTCCCTGTTTACGCGGTCGACCCCTGACGTAACCGTACCAAGTCCGCATCGGTGTAGAACGATGCGTATTTCTCCACGAACTCAGCCAGCGTCTCCTCGACAGTCGCAGTCGTGGTATCGAGGACGATTCGCTTCTGTATTAAAGACACCTCAAACTCCTCCTCAAACCGTTGCAGGACATACTGAATGTCCTTTTCCTGCACAACTTGGTGGGTGTGCGGGTTGTCCTTCATCCGTTTCGCAATCACCTCTGGCGCGGCTTTGAACAGAACCAGCACCACCCCCGGTGCACGCTCAAGGATTTTCTCCTCTAGGCGTCTTGCCATCTCTGTCCGCTGTCCTTCCGGGCTTCGGAAGGGTGCCTTGCTATCCTTCCCACCATAGCCGTAGTACAACGGGGCATAGACCGCTTCTTCGATGACCAATCCCATCAAATTGTGATCGGGGTTGTTATAGAAAGCCTCTGAAATATGATACTCAATCATATAGCGTTGGAGCATTTCCACGGCTTGGGGGTGCAGCGTCAATAGCGATTCTTGAGCCTCCGCTATCAACTCACTCGAAGGAACGCTCATATGATCATGGAAATGGCTCGTCGCGCCCAAAGTCTGTTCCGCCCATTTCATGATCTCTGCTGCCAATGTCGATTTACCTGCGTATTCACATCCCACAAAAATAAGATTCATGAGGGTTCTCCTCCCGTAATTTCTCGTGAGAACTTTGGTATCAATCTGGTCTCGAAATTGTTAAGAATCCTCTACTATTTGGCATTATAGCAGAAAGCAGGACGGCAATCAATCTCAAAATAGGGTTAGGAGATGGGCGGTGAGCTGGCACCTCTGGACGCGATTTTTGGCATTGCTGGTGCTGGGAGAAGTCATATCTTCGCCGTGTAGTTCGACAACTCCGATCCGCATCGCACTCTCGAAAAAAAATAGATCTTGACAGATTGGTAATGCGTATCTATAATCGGGAAGCATGATGAATAAAATTGGACAACTCTTGGCGTTATTTCTCAAGTTAGGTGTCACCGCTTTTGGCGGTCCAGCGGCACATATTGCAATGATGGAGGACGAGGTTGTCACGCGCCGTCAGTGGCTGACGCGTGAACGATTCCTCGATCTGCTCGGTGCCACGAATCTGATCCCCGGGCCCAACTCGACCGAGATGGCGATTCACATCGGTTTTGTGCGTGCAGGGGTTATAGGGCTTGTGGTTGCAGGAATCAGCTTTATTCTTCCCGCGGCATTACTTACATTGGGCTGCGCATGGGTTTATGACCGGTTTCAGACGGTGCCACAAGCGGAGGCACTGTTATATGGCATTAAACCGGCGGTTATCGCCGTGATTCTCAGTGCGGTGTGGCGGCTGGGCAAAACAGCAGCGAAGGGACCCTTTTTGATTGGTGTCGGCCTCTTGGTGATGCTGCTTGTCCTGCTTGGTGTTAACGAAATTATCGCACTGCTTGGCGGCGGAATTGTAGGTATTTTGTGGCAGCTTGGAAGTCGGCTGCGAAAAGGCAAAATGTTGCTCGGTCTTGCCTGGCTTCCCTCCACCAATTTAGCACTTACTGTCACGGCTGCCCCCACTTCGCCAGTAACTCTTTCTGCGCTTGGATTATTCTTCCTCAAGATCGGCTGTGTCCTATTTGGCAGCGGTTACATCCTCGTCGCCTATCTCCAAGGTGGGTTGGTTGAACAGTATCAATGGCTGACGCAGCAACAGCTCCTCGACGCTGTTGCGATTGGGCAGTTCACGCCGGGACCGGTCCTTACAACTGCCACGTTCATTGGCTATGTATTAGCGGGTCCCACCGGCGCGCTTGTGGCAACCCTTGGCATTTTTGTTCCATCATTTTTATTTGTGCTAACAACCAATCCGCTCATTCCGCGTCTTCGGCAATCGGCGGTTGCCAGCGCGTTTTTGGATGCGGTCAACGCAAGTGCGATTGGGTTGATGGCGGCGGTAACAGTTGAGTTGGCACGCCACACACTAATTGATTGGGGTGCTTGGCTGATTGCTCTTATATCGGCGGTGGTGCTGTTTCGCTATAAAGTTAATTCGGCGTGGCTGATCCTTGGCGGAGCAGCGATAGGTTGGCTGTTGAAAACAGTACTATAAGACGAACGAAAGAACAGGTCACAGAGAAAGATAATGTATCCAACCCTCATTGATTTTGGTCCCATAGCGATTCATAGTTTCGGTCTTATGATGGCACTGGGCTTTCTTGCCGTTTTACTGATCTCGCAGCGTGATTTAGCAAGGAAGGGGTTAGATCCGCGCCCAACGTCATCAATAATTTTTGCAGCTGCAGTTGGAGGAATTGTTGGGGCGAAAATCTATTCAGCACTGCAAGATGGCAGAATCGAACTGGCTGAACTGATTTCAAATAGCGGGTTGGTTTGGTATGGTGGTGTCATCGGTGCGCTTGCGGCCGTTCTGTTTGTCATTCATCGGTCTCCTAATCCAATTCTGCCAACGATTGATACGATCGGCATGGCGACTCTGCTCGGATATGGGATTGGGCGAATCGGGTGTTTTCTCTCTGGAGATGGGGACTATGGTCCCCCTTCAGACCTGCCGTGGGCGATGGCATTTCCCAACGGCACAGTGCCGACGGTTGTCCCGGTGCATCCAACACCACTCTATGAAACAGGGATGTCGGTAATCGCTTTTGGATTGTTGTGGTCTATTCGCAAACAGAGGGAAGGTACGCCGGGGTGGTTGTTGGGTGGAGCGTTTATCTTGGCAGGGATAGAACGTTTTATCGCAGAATTTTTTCGACTGAATCAGCCCGCCTTTTTTGGATTGACCGGGGCACAAGTCACAAGCGTTTTGATAATTATTATTGGTGCTTGTCTTCTCTACTGGGCTACACGCCGTCCTGCCGTGATAGAAGAGGAGGTTGCGCCTGCACCGCCCCCAACGCCCAAGCGCAGAAGGCGGCGGCGATAATGGGACTTTGAGATAAATTAGCGGATCATCGCCTTGGCATCTATTGGTAGAGATCACCGTCCCGTTTTTCGCATACCCATCGTGATTTTCACAATCCCCCTGATCATGACCAGTGTTCCCGCAACTAAAAAGATGATAAGTCCCAATTGCTTAATTTGAGCGGCTGGTCGAAACAGATACCCCATAAACCCGACGACCATAATCAGGATCAGTGTATTCAAAAGGATTTTATTCGCATACCATTTTCGCATCGTTTTTTCCGTGCAGGTTTAAGCATTTTCTGATTCTTGATGCACTCCCTAGGTTTTCAAGTGTTAGCGTCGGCTTCGATGATTTCTAGTAATGTGGTGCGCCAGTTTTGGAGGTCCGATAGATTCTCTGTCAAGATTTGGTAGACTTCCTCTGGATCAACACGATAGTAGTGGTGAACAATCAGGTTCCGAAACCTCACTATTTTGTCGTAAATTGGTGTGGCTGTTTGGTCAAAGTATTCGGCATCGGCAAGCACAACTGGAACTTCTCGATAGGAATCGGCGGATGGCAGTCCGAGTGAACGGATTACATAGCGGGAAATGTCCACCAATGCCTCAATGGAGGTTTGAAGTCTTCGGACTGTTGCATCCAGATACACAAAATCAGCCATGAACTCATCGCGGCTCAGACCACTTAAGGTTTTAAGTTTCTCCAAATTGTCGTCAATCGTATCAAAGTTAATTTGCACATCCTGCTTATTCATGTTTCCATTATCTGTGTACTCGGGCAATCCTGCTTCAAGACACTTATGACTGAGGTTGCTTTCATACACCTTCCGTGCGGCACCGTCCGTTTCATAAATTACCTTGCCGGTATGCACCACCACCTGCTGAAACCAGAGTGGTTGATCCAATATATCTACTACATCCGCGTTGTCCTGTCCCACCACCGCAAACGCCTTATCAAGCAACTCGCCAACCAGAGTCCATCGTTTATCTTTTGACCAATCTGCCGGTAGCAGCACAGCAAAGTCGTAATCGCTGAAGGCATCGGTTTTCCCACTGACCTGTGATCCGAAAAAATAAGTCGCTATGATACCATTGGTCCCAGAAAAAATCTGTGATAGCTGCTCTGTATTGATCATAAGGCTGCCTCAATATCCTTGTCCGACTGACACACCACTTGAAAATGTGCGTTACTTAAACAACGCTCGCCGTATCTGTCTCACAGCTTGGCGGATGCGGTCTTCGTTTTCGACAAGCGCAATCCGAATATATCCCTCTCCGTTGTGTCCAAACCCCGCGCCGGGGGAGACACAAACTTCCGCTTCATCAAGCAGTTTCATCGCAAAATCCATCGAACTCATATGGCGATACGGTTCAGGGATTGGTGCCCAAACGAACATCGTTGCGTGTGGTTTTTGCACCTTCCAACCAATTCGATTCAGTCCTTCCACCAGCACATCGCGGCGGTTTCGATAGGTCTCCGCATTTGCCTCCACAGCTTCGGTATCAGTTCGCAATGCCATGATTGCGGCGACCTGCACAGGTGCAAAGATGCCGTAGTCGTAATAACCCTTGATTCGAGCCAGCGCGTCAATCAAGTCACGGTTGCCGACAGCGAATCCACACCGCCAACCTGCCATGTTGTAGGATTTTGACAGAGAGATAAATTCAACTCCAACCTCTTTCGCGCCCTTCGCCTGTAAGAAACTTGGTGCCTTATAGCCGTCAAAGACAATGTCAGCATACGCGAGGTCATGGATAACGATGATATCATTCCGTTTGGCGAAGTCAACAATTTCCTCGAAGAAGGCGAGTTCGACTACGGCTCCCGTTGGATTATGTGGGAAGCTCAAAATTAGGACCTTGGGGCGGGGCCATATATCCCTTGAAATCTCGTCGAGGCTTGGCACAAACTGATTTTCTTCGCGTAACGGGAGGCTGACAACGCTGCCGCCCGCGATGACGGTTGCGTAGATATGAATCGGAAACGTCGGGTTTGGGACAAGTGCCAGATCCCCTTCATCTATCAATGCGAGTGCGAGATGAGAAAGCCCTTCTTTGGTGCCAATCACTGATATTGCCTCATGATTGGGATCTATTTGGACACCGAAGCGTCGGTCGTAGTACCAACTGACTTCACGGCGTAGGTTGTAGATTCCTCGCGATGCAGAGTACCGATGGTGGCGGGCTTCTTGGGCAGCTTCGGTCAGTTTGTCTACAATGTGCTGTGGAGTCGGTCTATCAGGGTTGCCCATCCCCAGATCAATGACATCAATCCCCTGCTGTCGCCTTTCATGGGTTAGCTGCTTGAGTTTACCAAACATATAGGGCGGTAATCGGTTGAGTCGTTTTGAAAGTGCGTTCATAAGTTCTTAGCCTAAACAGTTTTGCGGGTTTGACAGTTATGCGTCGGTAATGGAGAATCTAATGTGTCACGCGAAAATACAATGAAAATCACGGTGTAAAGAGTAAAACGTCAAACGTCAGGAAAAGTTTCCCGTCGGTATGCTTGAGGATACGCGTACTGGGCATTACATCTGTTGACACAAACGGTTGTGCATGGTAAGTGTAACAGCTTTCTTACACACCTGCAAATCCTCGAATCTTCGGAACATCATCCGTCCACAGCCCACCAATCTCATGTCGCAGTAGCCACTCGACATCGCGTTGGGTTCGTACAAATCCACCTTCAACAGCGATGCCATTCGCTTGGAGATGCCTAATTTTCCGAATTAACGAATGTGCCAAGACATTGTAAAGACGAAAGTGGTTGATTCGGCTCCAACCGATGGTAATCCGATCCGCATTGATTGCTTCCGCTGCCTTGAGAAAGTTCGCCATTGGGTTGATGATAATGGCACTTGTCTGAATCGTAGGTTCGATCTGTTTTACTTGGACCAACAATTCTTTACGCGAATAAAAGGTCAGAATACCGACCTTATCGGCGAGGTTAAATTGCAGGATACGTTCAACCAAAAGTGGGATGAGATTTTTTGTGTCCTCTTTCGGTTCAATGAAGCACGGTAATCCAGTCTCCTTAACAAAGGAAAGCACCTCATCAAGATGCGCCACCGGTTCAGGAGAGTCGAGAACCTTCAGCTTTTGGACATCAACCCAGCTCAGTTCACTGAGCGGAGATGTGCAGCCCGTTACTTCGTGAATGCTGTTTTCATTGAAACCGGTGTGAATAATAATCGGTTCTTGATCTTTGGTTAGGCGAACGTCACACTCGAAGGCATCTGCACCATCCTCAAGTGCTTGTCTGAAGGAAGCGATAGTATTTTCGGGGGCACGGTCCAAGCCGCCGCGATGAGCGAGTATTTTGACTTCGGTTTTCATGTGGCCATTTTGAACTTACCGACTCGATTTCCTTATAGGTTACATATTACCTAGGCTTCGCGTTTCTTATGCCAGATTTTCTCAAACCTGTCCCGTGGGGCGAAGCCGAGAATCCGCTTTGCCTTATCGTTGGTGAACCGCTGATGGGGCAGGTCGGTGAAGATACTAAACACTTCGCACCGCGACGGGAGCGTGTCGAGGTCGATTTCTAAACCGAGACGGAACGCCTCCCCCGCATCTCGCCAAGACACCGAGAATGGGGTGAGGTCTGTGCCTTCAGCCGGATCATCATCAGGACGAAAGTTGTAAAAGAGATAGCAGAGGACGTAAATGTCGTAGTGCTCCGTAAAGACTTTACAAATTTCCTGTCCGAGTCCTTTCGTAATTGGGTATAAACCTGTCCCCGGTTGGGGAGGAACGTCCGGATCTATCTCATAATCGTAATGTTCGTAGGTTGGTCCTGTGATTGTAAAGTGTGGTCCTGTATTGATGACTCTTCGGATATCGTGTTCAACTGCTGCTCGCATTGTGTTGTAGCAGCCGCGCGTACTCACGTCGAAGGCGATTTGTCGGTCGTGGCGAAGAACAGAACAGTTAATGATTGCATCCATTCCTTCAGCTGCTCGCATGACCTCGTCCAAGGATGAGACATCAATCTGCATAGATTCATGTTTTGTGTCAATCGGCTTGATATCCGTGACGCGGAGTTGGTAGTATGGCTCCAGCGCTTTTTCAACATGGGGTCCTAAATAGCCGTGTCCACCTAAAATCAGTACCTTCATATCTCACCTCCTAAACCGAGAATTGGGGATTAAATTCAAGCGATGTCTTTGCTTTGTTGATGAAAAAACGCGAATTGAGGAACTCTGACTGAATGTGATAGATTTCCCATCTTCTTTCACCAGAAGTGGTGAGCGCGCATTCAAAGGCGTGAATCGCATCATTCATCTCAAGCCATGTCGAATCGAAGGGCTGATTTGCCGCTGCCTCCGCCGTGACCAGTGTGCCAAGTCGGAGACAAGCGATATTTATGCGTCCTTCGCGAGCAAATTCTCGACAGGTAAACTCACCGAGATATTTTGATAAAATTGCCGCGTCCGTTGCTGGGCGCGGACGCCAGATTTCAGTGACTGTCCAATCTTCGTCATGCGAATCAAAGAGTTGAAGGGTGCTTGCATAGACTGCGCGGGGAACGTTCTCTTCGGTCGCAGCCATCAGGAGGTTGTAGGAGCAGCGCGTTTGGAAGTCGATTTCTAAGTTCTCCGGTTGGTTCGATCCTGAAAGAACGGAAGGTGGCATCTGCGCCAGGTGCACAATAGCGTCTATCCCCTGAACGAGTGTGTTTGTTGCTTCATCATGCCCAAGATCGCTACGCACAAATTCAAAGCCAGTTTCGACATCAATTAAATCTGTCAAACGAATTTGATGTTCACCGGATAGTGCGTTGGCCAATCCTTGCGCTAAATCGGAAGCGGCTGAGGTGATAAGAATATTCATAGTGAAATCTCCAACAGGTAAATATGTGACCAGTGTTCCACGAACGCCCCGTTGAGTTGAGCGATTTTACGGATCACCGATGGTGATGAGAGTAGGTTCAATATATCACAAGGTTGAAGGTGGGAACAGACACAATCGCATTGTGCGCCCGTGCCTTAGACTGTGGCTTCGACAGTGAATCCACCAATTAGCGAATAGTTCACCGCATAATGGTGGAGTTTGGCGTTAATGTCCAATATCTCGTCCGGGGTGTGGTGGACACCCTCTTTAGACCAGACGGCATTATTTGCTTCTACGCTTTCCCAGAGTGTCAGCCAGACATAGTCGTGTTCGGATTGTGCAACGCCGATAAGGTTTCCCTTGTAACCCTTGAGTAATTCAACGTTAAGGCAGCCAGGAAGCGAACGAATTGTAGGTAGAAATTGATGTAGCATGAAATCCTCAAACTGTTCGCGTTCAACATGCGGCTTTAGTTCAATCGTATGAACGGCGCGAAAATGTGACATTTCGGACTCCTTTACCAAAACAAACAATAAAAATGGGAAAGCAAAATTTGGCTATGCTTTCCCATGGATTTAACTACAAGCAGTTGGCTAAGCCGCTTACCTACCACTGATAAAATCTTCCACCATTGCCAAGGCTTCAGCATCGGCATACTGATGCGGTGGTGACTTCATGAAATAAGCACTTGGACCATAGAGTGCGCCGCTAATACCTCGGTCTCGCGCAATTTTGCAACAACGAATTGCATCAATCGCCACACCTGCCGAATTGGGCGAATCCCACACCTCTAATTTGACTTCAGCGCGGACAGGAATATCACCGAATTCCGTTCCTTCGATATAGAGATAACACCACTTCCGATCTTCGAGGAAGGGGACATAATCGCTGGGACCGATGTAGACATTTTTCGGTGCAATTTCATGGTTGACTTGGGAAACAACTGCATCCGTCTTGGAGATGCGCTTGGACTCCAGTCGTTCCTTTTCTAACATATTTTTGAAGTCCATATTCCCACCAACGTTCAGCTGAGAGGTCCGTTCAAGTTTAACGCCACGGTCACTCATCAATTTCGCCAGCGCACGGTGAACGATAGTCGCACCGAATTGCGCCTTAATATCGTCTCCAACGATGGGCAAGCCTGCTGATTCAAACTTTGCACGCCATTCGTCATTTTTCGCGATGAATACCGGCATACAATTCACGACAGCGCAACCGGCGTCCAACGCCTGTGCCACATACCATTTCGTCGCTTCCTCGCTGCCAACGGGCAGATAATTAATGAGAATATCAGCTTGAGTTTCGCGCAGGACATCAGCCACATCAACAACTTCAGCGGGCGATTCATCGACCGTCTCATGGTAGTATTTGGCAAACCCATCCATCGTGGCTCCACGCTGGACAATCACACCGGTCTTCGGCACATCTGAGAATTTTATGGTGTTATTAATTTCGGCAAAAATTGCATCGGCGACATCAAGTCCGACTTTGTTCTTATCAACATCAAAAGCTGCAACAACTTTAACATCACTCACATGGTAGGATCCGAACTTAGCGTGCATCAGACCGGGAACGAATTCATCATCTTTGGCATTTCGATAGTATTCAATACCTTGAAGCAGAGAAGACGCGCAGTTTCCAATACCGACAACAGCGACTCGAATTTCAGGCATTTTAGTTATCCTCCTTGTATATGTTATAATCAAGACATCATTCGGTTCCACTGATTATAACATTTAGTAGCTATAAATTTCCATCTGTATTTAACGGATTAAAATTGACAGTCAAACTGAATCCAACGGAAAGATTGGTCTCCGCACATGCTGATAGGTAAAATGCAGTGGATTCACCGCTGTCAGTCCGGGGGTATCAACCTCAATAATTTTTCCTGCGATCGGTTCATAGGCTGCACGATAGGCAATGGCAGCCTTAACAACGATGTGCTTCATCCCCCGTGGATCAATTCCCAAACTGAAGAGTTGATGCAGGCTGAATGGCACTTGACGTTTGCTTGTAAGAACAATCAGATTTTTCCGTTCAATTTCCACAACTGCTGTGATGCCTTGATCTTGGTATCGCCCACCACCGTGGCGAGGTTCTGTTTCCTCATAGTAGCCATCATGGAGGAGACGAACGCGCCCATGGATTGGGACAGGTGAGCCGTGTAGGTCGTCCGATTTCCCACCGACAGTTAGATTGACCTCCCCACGGACACCCGCCTGAATACATGCCTCTACCTCTTGGGGTGCGTAGAGGATACAGACGAATCCATCCGCCTCTTGCCGTACCAGTTCGCTCAAAATGAAAGTGCTATCTCCCGGCGATCCACCCCCGATGTTATCTCCCATTTCGACGAGTACGACAGGGTGTGACTTGCTCTGCATTGCTTGTGTGACCGCCGCTGACGCATCTGGCAGATTGATGTCCAACTGATCGCGTACATTCCATAGCCTGTCTGATAACCGCTGGGCTTCTGCTTGAGCGAGTTGTGGATCATTATCGGTTACAACGACGGCAGTGGGTCCCATTTCATGGACATCGGCGTAGGGATATCCTGCTGCAATGTTCGCTGCAAGAACGTTGGATTTCGTTTCTAACTGTGCTGCTTCCTGAAGGATTGGTTGCATGGGTTCAACGCTGGTGTATTGATGCAAGATATTGAAAATCATCGGCGGTTTGGCGAGGGCTTGGGTCGGCTTAATTTCCCCGCGAACCGTGCGCATTAGGATCTCTGCGGCTTGGAGTCCGCGCTGACGCTGGTCGATGTGTGGATTTGTTTTATAGATGACCAATGCGGTTGATTCCGCGACCATCTGCTCGGAGACGTTCGTGTGGTGATCGAGTGTGGAGACGATAGGAAAATCGGTTCCTAACGCCCGGCGCATCCGGCGGAGCACTTCACCATCGCCGTCGGGGTAACTTTCAACAACCATTGCGCCGTGCAGGGCAAGTAATACTCCATCGAGATTTGGTACTGACTGAATACGGTGGATGAGCTCAGCAACGACTTCTTCAAAGAATTCATCCGTCACTCTGCCCGCGGGTGTTGCTGCAGCCATCAAGGTCGGATGCAGGTCCCAGTCGTATAGCGATGCACCTTCAATGAAACCGCCAACCTCATGATGGGCTTCTCCCCAGATACCGAGGATGTCATTGCCGAAGATTAGATACCCAGACTCAAATGCTGCACGGTCTGTTGGCACGCTATTAAAGGTGTTGGACTCGTGCATGATACCACCAATTGCGATGGTTGCCATAATTGTTTCCTTCTCTACAACAAATTGCGATTGAATTTCCCCAGCATCTGTGCTATTATTGGTACGTTCATCAGTTGGTTTAGTTCAAGCAGATATTATATCAGTTTTTGGTAAATGATGCAAAGGAGCAAATAGGGAACAGCTTGCTCCGGTGCAAACTGTCTTACGAGGTGATTCCATGAAAGTCGCTTATGCGTTTCGTCGAGGGGTATTGTACCCGCATCAAGACGGAGGTATCGGATCGAAGGAGCATCGTAGCGCGTTTTTGAAAAAAGCGAAAGAGATTGGCTTTGACGGCATTGAGCTGGGACCCAACGTGCTGGACCAGCCGGATGTCGCCACCCTCCGAGCGGAGCTTGAAGATGCTGGCATGCCATGTGTTGCTATACGCGGCGGAGGCGGCTTTATCGCCCCGCGTAACGCTTTGGGAGCTGGTAAGCAGTGGGAGCAGATTATTCAGTTTGCTGCGCAGATTGGTGCCGGGGTGGTCAATTCAACAATCGGCGGGAGCCCGGCTCCTGATCCACGCGGAATCGGCACGTATCGAGGAGAACGGATATCTCAAGGTTCTAGCCGAACAGCGAGAGAAGAGGATTATGAACGGACGGCACGTGGGCTCTCTGAGGCTGCGAAGGTCGCCGCCGATCACGGGTTGGAAATCTCGATCGAAATCCATCAGAACACCATAGTCGATAACAGTTGGACCGCGTTGCATTTGCTGGAACTTATTGATCAACCGAACGTCGGTATCAACCCTGATCTTGGCAACATTTACTGGACTTATGACCTCCCAGAGGAATCTTGTGAAGATGCGATCGCTGCGCTCGCACCCCATTGCAATTATTGGCACTGCAAGAATCTGTATAGGGTTCATATACCTGATCTGGAAAAATCGATCCTATTGCAAGCCCCGATTCCCGATGGAGACATCGACTACCGATTCGCAATCTCGGCGATGTTGGATGCAGACTACAGTGGTTATCTCGCCATCGAAGGTATGCGTCTCGGCGATCAATTTCACGGCGATTTGAAAAGTGTTGCTTATGTTAAATCGGTGGCAGCAGAGTTGGGTGGATAAATCAGATATGGGTAAATGGGTTGCAGGTCTACCCATTTACTCGCTTACTCTCTTTCTTGGACACATACCCAGTAAAGCAGGCCTATTCAGTTTTCGGCTTATTACCCATTTTGTTTGAAAAGGCGCAACCGGGAGATCACGCCTACAGTGAGATGTCGGGATTCGGAGATCCCTCCTACAGTAAAACTAAATGACCCTACCCAGTAAAGGAAGTTTATGGACAAAAGAGATCTTGCACAACGGATTAGAGCGGCTTCGTATTTGACCGGAGACTTCAAGCTGCGGTCTGGGAAAACTAGCTCATTCTACTGGGATAAGTACCGCTTTGAAAGCGATCCTGTCGTGTTAGACGCAATTGTGGATGAGTTGCAAAAACTCTTGCCCGCCTCTTTCGATAAGCTCGCGGGTTTAGAGTTAGGGGGTGTTCCACTCGCAACCGGATTGTCTTTCAAAACAGGGAAGCCGTGTCTATATGTCCGCAAAGAAGCCAAAACTTATGGCACCTGCAATTTGGTAGAGGGTGGGTTTCAAACGGGTGAAACTGCCTTGGTGATAGAGGATGTGGTCACAACCGCTGGACAGATACGGACCTCGGTATCCCAAATGCGGGAACTTGGGTTAACGGTTGGACATGCTTTTTGCGTCATTGATCGGGAGAGTGGTGGACGTGAGAATCTGACTGAGATTGGCTGTTCACTTACGTCGGTTTTTACGTTGACGGAATTGGAGGAATTGGCAGCGAACTAACAACGAGTGCGTGAAACGCGTTAAAATTGAGGAGAATTTAGAGATGAATCGGTGCTGGGTATGGCTCGGTAATTGCGCGTAACCCAAACCCCGCAGACTTGTTCACTAAGCTTACAACTCCGGGATATACTTGTTATAATTCAAGCGCCTTTAAATTTGGTGATGGGTGCCTGCAAATGCCTACACGATTCATTGATCAGTTTGATGTCGTTCTTCTTGATGTCTCACACACCTTTATGTTTGATGTCGACCGGTTCTCTGATACTGAGGATTATGAAACAACGTATCATCAAATCGGTGGTAATCTGCTAAGTAGCGGAGAAATACACCGTACAATTGCCGCGCTATTTGATAGTATGCTGGCTGACTATGAAGATCCAAACTGTGATGATTTGTTCCCCTCGATTTTCAGTTATCTGAAGGTGTTGCCTGAATCGAAGGATCTTCCGGCAGGTGAGCTTCAATTGCTAGCGCGGGTTCTTGCAATGCACGAGGTTGGCACAATTCCAGCCACGCATGCAAAGGCTTTGCATCGACTCTACGAGACGCATAAACTGGGAGTTATATCGAATATTTGGTCTTCAAACGACCTTTATTTCCGTGAATTTGAGAGAGTTGGAATTCGTGACTTGTTCGATGTAATTATTTTTTCTTCAGATCATAGCTGCATTAAACCTTCTCCATATATCTTTGCAAAAGCCATAGAAGTACTTGGTGTCGATCGTTCAAAAATCGTCTTTGTCGGGGATAGCTTGAAGCATGACATCGCGGGAGCGAAAGCAGCGGGTTTATCATCGGTATGGATTAACACAGATGCAAGCCAGATTGATCAGAGCACTCCAACGCCAGAACTTATCATTAAGGATTTACGAGATTTGATTGAGAGGTAATATTGAAAATTTTATTTATTGGAGACATCGTTGGGTCGCCCGGTCGGAAAGGTCTTGCGAACCTCCTACCATACCTGATTGAACAAGCAGATGGGGTCGATGCAATCATCGTCAACGGGGAAAACGCCGCCGGTGGCAAAGGGTTGACTCAATCGGTGCTCGACGAAATCTTGGATGTAGGGGTTGATGTCATAACGACCGGAAACCATGTCTGGGATAACCGTGAAATCTTTAGGTTCATTGACACAGAGCCTAATCTCGTCCGTCCGGCAAATTTTCCAAAAGGGACGCCGGGACGCGGCTGGCTTGTCGCCACAGCAGCTTCAGGAACGCGAATCGGTGTGATGAATATTGCAGGTCAACTCTACATGGACAGCTACGAAAACCCGTTTCACACCTTCGATGCTATCTTCTCACAGATCCAGACACAAACGCGATTTATTCTTCTCGATTTCCACGCGGAGGCGACAGCGGAGAAGATTGCGATGGGTTGGTATGCGGATGGAAAAGTGAGTGCTGTTGTGGGCACCCATACGCATGTGCAGACAGCCGACGAACAGATCCTCCCGCAAGGTACCGCTTACATTACAGATGTCGGTATGACGGGTCCCCATGATTCAATAATTGGCATGAAAAAGGAAGAGGTAATCGAGCGTTTTCGGACAATGTTGCCTCGCCGCTATCAAGTTGCGAGCGGCAATATCATCCTCTGTGGGGTTATAATAGAGTTGGATGATGAGACCGGCAAGGCACTTTCTATTCAGCGCATTCGCCTCCCTATGAGTGATGTGGTGAAAGCACAGTAGTTCAGTCATTATATTTGGACTTACACATTTCAGCGCGGGGCAAGATGCCCCGCCTACAGCTGGCTGCGTAAGTTCTAGGTTAGATACTTGCTCATGACGTTTCCAACGGGTCAGATTTATAAAGTCCACGAGATTACACAGATGCTGCAAGGCATCTTACAATCGGAGCCGATACTACAAGATTTATGGCTTGAGGGCGAGATTTCGAACTTAGGACGCCCATCTTCTGGACATATTTATTTTACGCTCAAGGACAACAGTAGTCAGATCCAGTGTGCGGTCTTTCGTCCTGCCGCCTCGCGTTTGCGATTTCCGCTGCAAAACGGCGATGCTGTCCTTGTGAACGGACGGCTTAGTATCTACGATGCACGGAGTCAGTATCAGATTATTGGTGAGCGTGTCATGCCTGTTGGTGTGGGAGAATTGCAGCTGAAGTTCGAGCGGCTCAAAGCAGAACTTGCCGTGGAAGGATTGTTTGATCAGGCTCACAAAAAGCTGCTACCGAAGTTTCCACAGAAGATTGGTCTTATTACCTCTGCAACAGGGGCAGCCATTCGCGATATTCTCCGCATGTTGCAAGAACGTTATCCCGCTGTGGAGGTACTGCTATTTCCGACCCTTGTGCAGGGAGGTGAAGCAGCGGGAGAGATCGCCCACGCTATTGGGTGCATGAACCGTCAATCAGGGATCGATCTTCTCATCGTTGGTCGAGGCGGAGGGTCTATCGAAGATCTTTGGGCGTTCAATGAAGAAGTTGTCGCCCGTGCGATTTTCGAGTCTCATATTCCAATTGTGTCTGCTGTGGGACACGAGACCGATGTTACTATTGCAGACCTTGTCGCAGACCATCGCGCCCCGACACCATCTGCAGCGGTTGAAAACATCGTCCCAGATCGGGAAGAACTTCAGCTGCAGCTTGCCAGCATTAGGTCGATTTTAGTGCGAAGCATCGATCGACGAATTGATGTTATTCAAACACAACTGGAAAATATACAGCGCCGTATCCCAGCAACACATCGGATTGATGCCATTAACCGTCTTCGGCAGGTGATCGACCAACTTGACAGCCGTGGAGAACGAGCGGCGGCACAACAGCTAAAGGGAAAACGGCGAACGTGGCAGGTTGTTGCTACTCAGTTAGATGCCCTAAGTCCATTAGCGACATTGGCGCGTGGGTATAGCATTTGCAAAGATTCAACCGGAAAAACAGTGACGGATGCCTCGCAGGTTCACGCTGGCGAAGAGGTTGATGTCCGACTATCGCGAGGTCGGTTAGCGTGCCGTGTATTAAAAGGAGAGATAGATGTCTGAAGAGATGAGTTTTGAGGAAGCCTTAATCAAACTTGAAGAGACGGTTTCCGAGCTTGAGCAGGGCGATGCCTTGAGTCTGGATGAGTCGCTACAAGCTTTTGAGGAAGGTATTCGTCTGACGCGACTCTGCCGAGAGAAACTTGATGCGGCGGAATTGCGCGTGCAACAACTGGTTGAAGTTGACGAAAATGAGTTTGAAATGGCACCGTTTGAAGCAAAAGATGAGGGAGAAATCTGACGTACATTGTACGGGGCGTAGTGTTTTTGTCGCCACTCGCAGATTGTCACAAGGAGTTTTGGAATGCTTTTACAAAAAATCGATACACCCATAGATCTCAAATCACTAAATACCAACCAACTGAAACAACTCGCTGAAGAAATGCGTGGATACCTTCTTTCGGTGCTATCGGAACACCCCGGACACTTCGCTCCCAACTTAGGAACGGTTGAATTAGCAATCGCCCTCCATTACGTTTTTGATACCCCACGCGACCAAGTTATCTGGGATATTGGTCATCAGGCTTACCCACATAAACTCCTCACCGGACGCCGTGACGCGTTTCCAACGCTTCGACAGTATGGTGGTATCAGTGGATTTCTCAGTCGAGCAGAAAGCAAGTACGATGTATTTGGTGCAGGACACTCAAGCACATCGCTTGCAGCAGCGTTGGGAATTGCTACCGCTCGAGATCTGAACAACGAGGATTACAAGGTGGTTGCTGTTATTGGCGACGGCGGTTTGACAGGCGGGATGGCGTTTGAGGGACTGAACACAGCCGGAGACTTTAAGAAAGATATGCTTGTCATTCTGAATGATAATCAGATGTCCATTTCTCAGACAGTTGGCGCGTTCTCAAAATACCTGCACCGTCTTTTAACCAATCCGACCTACAATGCCCTTCGGTCTAGCGCGAAAGAGGTTGTGAAGCGAATTGCGCCGGAGGTGAAGCCTGTTGCTAAACGAATTGAAGCAGCTCTCAAGCCCGGCACACTGTTTGAGGAGTTCGGTTTTCGCTACTTCGGTCCCCTTGACGGCAACGACTTGGAGGCATTATTGCCGGTGCTTGAAGGGGTGAAATCACTACATCAACCAATTTTGCTTCACGTCGTCACCCAGAAGGGAAAAGGGTATCCCCTCGCTGAAACGGACTCAGAGTCGTTTTACAGCGTCAGCGGCAAGTTTGACCTCGAGACTGGAAAGTCGCTTGTGCCTAAGTCACCGCTTCCGACGTACACCAGCGTTTTCAGCAACACGTTGATTAAACTGGCTGAACAGGACTCCCGAATTGCCGCTATAACAGCCGCAATGCCGAACGGCACGGGATTAGACAAATTCCAAGAGGTATTTCCTGATCGCTTTTTCGACGTGGGTTTGGCAGAGCAGTGTGCAGTCACCTTTGCGGCGGGGTTAGCCACTCAAGGTGTCAAGCCGGTCGCGGCAATCTACTCGACCTTCCTGCAACGCGGTTACGATCAGGTGGTTCACGATGTCTGCATCCAGAATCTGCCGGTTATCTTTATTCTGGACCGGGCCGGACTTGTCGGCGCAGATGGACCTACACACCACGGTGTCTTCGATTTTGCGTATCTACGTTCTCTACCGAACATGGTGGTAATGGCACCAAAAGATGAAGACGAACTCCAGCACATGGTGAAGACCGCCGTCGAGTACGAAGAGGGACCAGTTGCCCTCCGTTATCCCCGTGGCAATGGCCTGGGTGTTCCTGTGGCAAGCCAACCCCAATCCCTATCAGTTGGGAAAGGTGAGACCTTACGCAATGGAGACGACTTGCTGATCATAGCGATTGGAAATCGCGTTCAACCGGCGCTCGATGCAGCGGAGATATTGGCGGACTCAGAGATATCGGCAACGGTCATAAATGCGCGATTCGTCAAGCCTCTTGATGAGGAACTCATCCTTCCACTCGCCGCACGGATTGGAAAAGTGATTACGGTTGAGGATGGCGTACTGATGGGGGGATTTGGTAGTGGAGTCTTGGAGATGCTTACAGATAGTGGATTGACAGGTGTGCAGGTCAAACGCCTTGGTATTCCTGATAAATTTATTGAACATGGGGATATCCAAACCTTATATGAACTGTGCGGCTTAGATACAGAGGCGATTGTCCGCGAAGGGCTACAACTTGCAAAGGAACAGGACAGCGGATAGACGGAAGAACGGCGTGGCGTGGACTTGGAGGCAGGTGCAGAAGTTGGAAGGAAAAATCGAATGGCAGGTTGGAAGGGTAGCAATGGAACATCCAATATCTCACGTTTCGCGTTTCACGCACCACGCGGTCAAAGTAAGCAGCGACTTGATACGCTCATTGTCCAACGAGGGCTTATCGAAAGCCGGGAACGAGCAAAGCGGCTAATTCTCGCCGGTGAAGTGATCGTTTCGGGGAACACACAGGTCAAACCGGGGCAACTGATTCCATCGGATGCGGAAATTGTAGTGAAAGAACCGCCACGGTATGTCAGCCGGGGTGGGTTGAAGTTAGAGAAAGCGTTGCAGGTTTTCCAAGTTGATGTGCGTGACAGCATCGCAATTGATGTCGGAGCATCGACCGGTGGGTTCACAGATTGCCTACTGCAACACGGTGTAAAGTTCGTGTATGCGGTGGACGTTGGTCACGGGCAGCTTGCATGGAAACTCCGTCAAGACCCACGTGTGTGTGTCATTGAGGGCACCAATATTCGCACAATTGACGTGAATCGTTTTGAGTCGCCTGTTGAAATCGGTGTGGTTGACGTCTCGTTTATCTCCCTCCAAAAAGTCCTACCGATCATCCTCCAAATTGTTAATCCTACGGGGGATGTACTCGCGTTGGTCAAGCCGCAATTTGAAGCGGGACGGGAGAACGTGGGCAAGGGCGGTGTAGTCAGGGATGCGGGGGTGCACGTTCGGGTTCTCGGCGATCTTGTCCGATTTACCCAAGGACTGGATTTATCTGTCGCGGGGATCTCCCACTCTCCCATTCGTGGGCCCGCGGGAAACATCGAGTACCTGATTTGGTTCAAGGCAGGAATCGAAGGCACTTCGGTGGATTGGGAAAAGCGCGCGATGCAGGTGGTACAAGAGGCTAACACCGCTTTACAATAACTTGATCGGAGAATACTATGGCGATTGGTATTGGTATCATCGGTGCAGGCGGAATTTCTCGTGCCCATGCGCGCGGGTACCTACAGATCCCCGATGAAGCACGGATTGTCGGGGTTGCAGATATCCTTGAGGAACGGGCGCAAGCGGCAGCGCAGGAGTGGGGCGCGGAACACGCATTTGGAGACTATCGTGAATTGCTCGCGCTTACGGAGGTGGATGCTGTCAGTGTTTGCACGTACACCAAGGCGCACTGTGAACCAACCGTTGCGGCCCTTCAGGCGGGGAAACATGTCATTGTGGAAAAACCGATGGCAGCGACGACCGCTGAAGCCCATCGCATGGTGGAAGCCCAAAGGGTTAGCGGAAAAATTCTAATGGTGGGCATGAAATGGCGATTTATGCCTGAGATCCAAGCGGCAAAAGCGTTTATTGAGGCAGGAAACCTGGGACAGATCTATTACGCGGAAGCCATCGGCTGGCAGCACCGCGGTATACCTGGGGGGACTTTCATCAAGAAAGAGATGGCTGGTGGCGGAGGATTCATGGACAATGGTGTCTATACGCTTGACGCTGTACTCCACATGATGGGACACCCCAAACCGCTTACAATCTCAGGCACCGACGCTAACATTTTTGGTCACTCCCCGGACGGCACTTGGGATATCGATGATTTTTCTGTGGAGGATTTCGGAACGGCCTACGTCAGATTGGAGGGAGGAACAACCTTGTTCTTCGCTCATAGCTGGGCGATCAACTTTCCAGAACAGTGGCAGATGCGTATTGCCGGTAGCCGCGGATCTGTTGAAATCTCTCCCTTTGGCTCAGAGCCGAAACTGCGTCTGTCGCATGGGGGCTATAGCGATTTACAGGATGTTACGCCTGATCAGCTTCCGGAGGGCAGTATAGACATCGGCTACGAAATCAAGCAATTTGTGCAAGCCATCCGGAATGCACAGCCCTCCCCGATTCCTGGGGATACCTTCCTGTACACCAACGTGATATTCGACGGAATCTATCAATCCTCACGACTGGGGCGTGAAGTTCCGGTCAGCCTGCCTTAGTCTGTTTTTTGCCGTGTTAAATAAAAAAAGCACCGAGCGAATGGTATCGCCCGGTGCTTTCCGTGAAATTATCAAGCGGAGATAAGTTTACCAACGACCCCGGTCGTCATCATCGTCTCTTCCTCTTCCTCCGCCTCCGCCTCCCCGCCTCTCACCGCGTGGGGGTCGAGGCCGAGCCTCGTTCACTTTCACGGGCCGTCCAACAATATCCTGTCCATCCAATCCGGCGATTGCCGCTTCCGCTTCACCTTGATCGGGCATTTCGACAAATCCAAATCCTCTTGACCTTCCGCTGTAGTGGTCTCGAATGACGTTGGCAGTGTCGACCGTTCCATAGCTTTCAAAAGCCTCTCGCAAGTCATCATCCGTGGC
Source organism: Candidatus Poribacteria bacterium (assembly GCA_022826645.1). Classification (GTDB taxonomy): domain Bacteria; phylum Poribacteria; class WGA-4E; order WGA-4E; family PCPOR2b; genus PCPOR2b. The sequence goes on along the minus strand of JAJDUM010000010.1, from coordinate 10,815 downwards.
GTCGTATGACAAATTACCGACATAAATATTCATCTGACTTTCCTCTCTCAAAAGATGTTGCTGAAAATTTGTGAACGTTCTTGGACTTCATAGAATACGGCTAGGATTGATTTCGATGCACCTCATGACTTGGTAAAGATTTGAAGAAGTTCCAGCCGGAAAATAGAGTTTTTTCCAGCCGGCGGATGATTGGTATTTCGTGCGCCAGGGCTGATCCCACGAACCGCCTGTTCAAATCCAGCGGTCGGCTTTCCCTCACCGACTGGTTCATAGTTCCATCGATGAATCGACACCATGCTATCTTACAACGTACCCCTTGATAGTACCATCACATTCTGTGTGTGCCCTTACTTCTCTCTGCAGAATGGAGCTTGAGAAGCCGGGCCTCTGTCAGATAACATCGCCATCTCTGAGTTGTTATTGACGCCATTTCATTACTAAAGTGACGTGATACCTTAAACACTGTGGGAGGCCACGTTGCGATCCCACAGAGAAACCCCATCGCGAATAATTTCCGTCTGAGAAAAACAGGAATTCAAGGGTTCTCATGTTATCCAATTGACGTTAACCGTTACGCCTAACAATTTGCAAAATAGCGAAATATTGGTAGATGTTACTCCGATGGCTGTCAAGCGGTATTGATTGAGGGAGGTCGTCCAATTTCGACCTTGCCCCAAACCTTTTACTTATCTGCACAGTTGCATATTTATAGCTAGCCTAAGTCTGCTTGACATCATTTCTTAACATAATATTATAAGCCATGATAGCATAAATATCCAGAAGAAACTTTTTTGGACAAGATTTTCGGAGATATGAATTTGTTCTGCTTTGGTCCCAGAGCCAGTGCTGCGTGACACTTTCGGCATTGAAAAGTTCGTCACAATGTGGGATAATCCTCAAATGATAAGATTACACAGATAGTGATTATTGTAACGGAAGGAGAGGCAGATGGATCAGACAGCAGATGCGGTTGTGGTCGGCGGCGGGGTGATTGGGTGCTTCATTGCTTATGAACTTTCAAAAGCCGGACTTGAGGTGGTGGTGGTAGAAAAGGGGCAGGTCGGCGCAGAAGCCTCCAGCGCAGCTGCAGGATTGTTGGTGCCTCTGCACATGGCGGAGGAGGAACGCGCGCTTTTTGAACTTCACTTGGCTTCCACAAAGATGTTCTCTGCGTTTGTGCCGGCACTCGAAGAAGAAACGGGAATCGGTGTTGAGTATATTCCGTCTGGAATTCTGAGGGTAGCCCTGAACGAGGAGGAGGAGACTGCTCGACTTTCGCAATACCAAAAACTGGGAGAAGCCTCTGGGATGGCAATAACACGGCTGAACGCATCAGAGATACATGACCTCGAACCGGAACTGGCATCGGCGGTATGTGGGGGTATCCTTTCCCACGATGAGGCGTACATCAACAATGGTCGCTTGGTGCACGCACTCGCGAGAGGTGCAGCCGTCCGAAATGCCCGATTCCTTGAAGGGTGCCTTGCAACCGGCGTACGCCGAACCAACGGACGTTTTTCAGCACTCCAAACGAACGAAGGAGAGATTTCTGCCGGACATCTCGTGGTAGCAACCGGTGCGTGGAGTCGTATTTTCTGCGAGGCGTTAGATATAACTATCCCCGTCGCTCCGGCGCGCGGACAGATGTTGGCGGTCACAACCATTCAGCGTCTGCTTCAACGCCCCATCAACTCGAGCAACGGGGCACTTGTTCCCCGTGCGGATGGCTCGGTTCATGTCGGGGCAACCGTTGAGCATGTCGGTTTCGATAAGCGTAACACCCCCGAAGCGATTGCTGATCTACTGGAGAGAGGGACAACGGTCGTTCCTGCGTTAAGCGGCGGGCGGGTCGAAAGGATGTGGTCAGGCTTTCGTCCTTTCTGCGAGGATGGGCTTCCGGCGATTGGGGCGCTGCCGAATTGGGAAAATGTCTCGGTTGCGGCGGGACACTTTACGATGGGCATCACGGGCAGTCCGATGACGGCAAAGATTATTAAAGAACTAATAGTGGATGGGCGTTGGGATCAGTCAAGGGATATTTTCTCGCCTGCTCGTTTTGTGAACAGTTAAAGGGAGATCTGTAGAAAGTTGCAGCGGTGATTGTTTTCTTGGGATTAGCACTGTAAATCTGTATCGAGGTGAGGCTAAAGAAAGAGAAGGAGTAAGACCAATGGCAAAGTATCGGGCTGCACTAATCGGGTGCGGGGGAAAAGGCAGAGACCATACTAACACGTTGATAAAGAACGAACTGGTGGATTTGGTCGCTTTTTGCGACATTCGTGAGGAAGCGCTGCAGGCATATCAAGAGATGTACGGCGTGTCAGCCTTATACACGGACTATCAGGAGATGTTTGAGCGAGAAAACCTCGACCTCGTCGTTATCTCAACGCAGGCACCGCAGCACCATGCGACAACGCTTGCTGCAGCGGCACACGGCTGTCATGTGCTGTGCGAAAAACCGATGGCTGTAACGCTTCAAGAAGCGGATGAGATGGTGGCAGCGTGTGACGAAGCCGGTGTGCGATTGTCCATCAACCATCAGAAACGTGCCAGCGCATACAATGCATACGCGAAAAGGTTGATTGCTGAGGGGGAGATCGGTGAGGTCTTTTTGATACGCGCCTACGAAAAAGGGGGCCGAAAAGCGGGGAACGCGATGATGGAGATGGGAACGCATCTTTTTGATTGGGTTCACAATTTTGGGGAAGAGGTGAGTTGGGCTGCTGCACATATCACCGCAGCGGATTCCCTTGAAGCGGGATGTCAGGACATCAAACATAGTCAGGAGGTCAATCCTCGTGATCGGGATGCGGGGCTGGTCATCGGTGAACGGGCGTTCTGTTCGTTTGGGTTTGCCAACGGGATACATGCCGATTGCGACTTCTTGGCAGAGACGCAAGGAAATGACAGGGCTTACGGCTTGGATCTCATCGGCGCACAAGGGCGGATCGCGTTGCGTCGAAGCGTTGCCACGGTGATGTTTATCCACCGCGGCGCATTTATGACCCCTGTGGAGGGACATCAATGGCAGCCGGTGTCGCTGCCCGACGAGGACCGTATTACGGGACAGCATCTGGGCACCCGAGACATCAATCAGGTGCTTCAATCTCGCCTCATTCACTCGTTGCTTGAACCCGATGACCCGGCTGCCGATCCGATTTCGTCCGGTCGGGAGGGACGTGCGTCATTGGAGATGATTCACGGCTCATGGGAGTCTCACCGACGGGGTGGACGCGTGCCGTTTCCGCTCAAGGACCGCAACCATCCCCTGCAACGCTGGCGCGAGGAATCGAGTTAGGTTATATCTCTGTTGGAATTTCGACTTGTTGAACCTTTGGAATGGGGGTATAATCAATCACTAAATCGGTCAAAGAGATGAGAGAGGAGCGAACATGAACCGGCATTTTGAAATGCTAAAACATTATATGATATCCGGTGGGCAGGTGCCTCGAAAAGAGTCTCGGATATTCACATTTCTCGCCCTTATTGCAGGTTTTTTGTTGGGTTTTGTCGTAATCTTTTCTGGATACTCAGGTTATGCCGTTATTATTGGGGGCTGCGGTTTATTTGTACTGATTCCAGGTATTATTGTGTCGGCCAGCATTCTCAACGATGCCAATCGAAGTGGGTGGTGGTTGCTTATCAGCTTTATCCCGCTCATCGGTTCTATGATTTTGCTCGGTTTTATGGCACAAAATAGCCAGTCGAACGAGAATTGATGTTGAGAAATCATCAATCTCGATTTCAGAGAACTCGGAAATAGACTTGAGTTTTCTAGTATTGCCAAAAGAGGAATAATTGGATTAGGAGTTACCCACTTCAGTTCGTAGTAGCGCAATTTATTGCGCGTCCAGGCGGGGGATGAAGAAATGGGCGGCTACAATCTGAAGTGCGTAAGCCACCCAAATGTCACAAAATGTCACATATTCTCACATATTTTGCATATTTTCGTTAGTCTTGGGGCGGACCGTTGATGAACACTAGCTTTGATTTTGATCAGATGTCACATATTCTCACAGATTATCACATATTCTCACAGATTTTTTACCTGAGTGTGCGTTTTAGTGCGTTTTAGTGAGGTGGTTTGGATTTCTGAACCCTGATTTATGCCGTTCCCCCGATACATCGGGATGAAGACACGAGATCAGGTCCCGACTCGCCGGGATTCCTCCGACTTGTCAGAGTCCTCGGAACGGGATCGGAACAGGCGGGCTGTACTACTTATCAGGGAGACTTATGAGCCAGCTGCGTAAGTCCTGGGATTGTCAGGATTATAGCTGATAGCTGCTCCTGCCATCTGTAATTATTATTTTAACATATCGGAATGGCATATTGCAAAGAAAAAATTAATCATTCCGCCAGGGCTTACGCGGTTGGCTGCTTAAAGCCCCGTACCGTTTCCCCGATGAATCGGGATTAAGAAATGCGCTACTACGAACTGAACTGCGTAACTCCTAAAGAGTAACAAAGGAAATTATGAACCACTATTGTATTAATACTGAAGCTAGATACCTTGAATACAGTCCGCATGAGACTTGGATTGAGCATAATCTCGCATTTACTTCAGGAGATGAAACGTATGGCAAAAAACTTGGAAAACTAGAACCGAATGATATTTGTTTCATGTATGCTAATAGGTATGGTGTTGTAGCTGTCGGGAGAGTTCTCTGCCATTGGGATTGCACCGGGTATGAAGGGGATCAACGAATAATATACTGCACGGAAATAGAATATCGAATCCCTGTTGAATGGTTCATTAGGTTAGACCACAATCCGATTAGGGCAACGGATTTGGAAGATATTGTTGGCTTTAAACACACACAAGCACTACAACGCATTACGAAGCCTGGAGCCGCCGATCGACTCCTCGATTTGGCTCGGGAACATAGCCGAACAAGCCATTGCAGTTGACAGCGGGATCTCTGGTTTTATTGAAGTTTTCAGGTTGTCAGCGGGTTTGGGTTTATTGGACTCGCTGTGCTCTTCAGCTTCATTGGACAACCGAACTTTTGCATTAATTAGAGGACGATTTAAAACATGGAATTAGACGAAAACACAGAAATACAAAATCGGATTGAGAAAATACGAGACCTTAATGCGGGAGAGTACGTCGATCGCCTTGAAGCGATCCCCCTAGCGCAGTCAGTCGTTCACGACACCGTGGGAGGCAACCATCCAATCATGACTATCCTTAATGAGGCCTTAAAGTCTCCAGATTGGGACAAGGTCACCGCGGCGGGACGTAGTGTGGTAACACTTTACGATGAGGGTGGACTCAGGAGTCCCCGGCTGGCAATCGCTCACGAAATCGAGGGGGATATTCTCGACATCGCACAGAAACAGGTTGAAGCATCCGAGAGAAATACTGACCCTACGCATAAGCAACTGCAGCTTGGGATCGCTGCATTTCTGGCGGGCGCCGCCCTAGAGGACGCACTGAGACGCTTGTGTGACGCTCGTGGTGTGGGTTACGATCCGCAGCGCACATCTATATCGACGCTGCAAGCGGCACTCTATCAACCGTCAAAGCAAATTGAAGTAATTTCGAGATCAGAGAGCAAGCAGATCACTGCGTGGGGAGGGACGCGAAACAACGCAGACCACGGCAAATTTAACGACATTACCCACTCAGAGGTTCTAGCGATGGTTATCGGTGTGCGGGGATTTATAGATAGGCATCTTCCGTAGAATACCCTCCAACCAACGGAAACATCACAATGATAACAAAGAAAAACTTTAAGGATGTGCTCAAAACGCTGGGCTTTACGGCTGAAGGGAACATCTTCCAAAAATCAATTGGTGAAGCCGAACTAAAAGTTGATTTTGACCAAGAAAAAATAATTTACCCCGAAGATAAAGGGTTAAAAGTCAACGAACGGCAAACGTGCAATTTCTCACAGGATGAGAATTTTGTGGTGTTTGAGTGCGTCCATCGGCTCTTAGAAAAGGGCTACAAGCCCGAACATTTAGAACTTGAACCCAGATGGAGAGTGGGGCGCGGTGCAAGTGGTGGACGTGCCGATATATTGGTTAAAGACCAAGAGGATAAGGCTTTGCTGATTATTGAGTGCAAAACACCGGGGGCTGAATTTGAAAGGGCATGGCAGAAGACCCAACAAGATGGGGACCAGTTATTTAGCTATGCTCAACAAATCCGCCAAACACAATACCTGTGTCTTTACGCATCCAGTTTCATCGACAATAAGATCCGTTTTGACCACAAAATTATTGCACATTATGACAAGGAGAACATTTTAGAACAAGATACATCCCTGCTGTCTTTTACCAAAGCTAACGATGTTGAAGAACGCTTCGCCGCTTGGCGTGATACTTACGGATTGGAATCCACAGAGGTCGGTATTTTTGAAGACAACATTCAAGCCTACCAGATCGGCAAAAACAACTACACCCTCGCAGACGATACCAAAGCCATTGATGCGACTGATAAAGATGGGAAATACCATGACTTCCGAACAATCCTAAGGAAGCACAACATAGCGAGACGAGAAAACGCCTTTGAGGTATTGGTCAATCTGTTTTTATGCAAACTTGTCGACGAAGAGGATAACAAAACCGATCTGAAATTTTATTGGAAAGGCATGACTTACGACAACTACTTCGATTTTGTCGATAGACTGCAAGAACTATATCAGAAAGGGATGTATAAGTTCCTAAACGAAGAAATCAGCTATATCAGTAACGAGCAAATTGACAACGCATTTTGGACCGTTAAAAACAAGCGCAATGCTACCAAGCAACAAATTCAACGCTATTTCAGAGAACTGAAATTTTTTACCAACTCTGCTTTCTCCTTTCTGGACACCCACAACGAGGAATTATTTAACAGAAACACCGAGGTATTGTCAGAGATTGTGCAGATGTGGCAAGGGTTACGGCTCAAAACAGATGACCAAAATCAGTTTTTGGGTGAGATGTTTGAACTTTTTCTCGACGATGGCATTAAGCAGTCCGAAGGACAGTTTTTCACGCCGCTGCCTATATGCAAATTTATTGTTGCGTCCCTGCCACTCGCTCAAAAAATTGCGACTACCCCCGAAACGCTTAAAGCGATCGATTACGCCTGTGGCTCCGGACATTTCTTAAATGAATACGCCCATCAAATAAAGCCGTTAGTTGCAGAGCAGAAAAGAGACCTAAACGACTATTACAGTCAAATTATCGGTATTGAAAAAGAGGATCGTTTAGCCAAAGTTGCCAAAGTTGCAGCCTATATGCACGGTCAAGAGCAGATTAGGATATTGGACGCCGACGCGCTCGCTGCTCATCCTGAAGTACCGCCGGAGAGTTTCGATATCTTGGTGGCGAATCCTCCCTTTGCAGTGGAAGGCTTTTTACAAACCTTGAGCGATACCGATAAAAAACAGTATCAACTCATCCAAGCCACGGGTGAAAGTAGCGATACCAACACCATTCAATGCTTCTTTTTAGAGCGGATTCATCACTTAATGGCTCCCGATGGAATAGTCGGAATTGTCCCATCCAGCATTTTGTCCAATGCTGATGGAGTTCATACCGGCGCGCGTGAAATTCTGTTACAATTTTTTGATCTGGTGAGTATTGCTGAACTGGGTCAGGGTGCCTTTGGCAAGACAGGGACCAATACGGTGGTGCTCTTTTTAAGACGAAAAGTACAAAGACCCGAAGTTTCTGAGCATTACCGCAATCGAGTGGAAGACTTTTTTGAAGGCGACCATGAAAGTGCAGAATATCAAGACAACTACCTGATAAAAGCCTATTGTGAGCACATTGAAATCCCTTATGAAGCGTACATCAAACTCTTTGCCCCGACCAGCATCGCACATCTTGCTGAATTATTGCAATACGATATTTTCAATAACTATAAACAAACCTTTAGTGAAAGTACAGAGACGAAAAATCTAAAAAAATCTAATGTCTTCAGGAGAAAAACGGCAACGGAACAATCCGCAGAATTAGAGCAGCGTTTTATCGCGCACCTACACAAGATAGAAAAAGACAAACTCTATTACTTTATTTTGGCACACGAGCAAGCCGACAAAGTACTGATTGTCAATGCACCAAGCAACAAAAAGGAATTAGACCAATTTTTGGGCTATAAGTGGAGCGGTGCCAAAGGTAGGGAGGGCATTAAATACAACAGTGGCGAAACGATCAACGATATTATCACACCCCTGTTTGATCCCAATGACTTAGACAACGACATTAAAATAAACACTGCAATCAAACGCAACTTTATCGGTGAAACTACCGATTCACCACTTGAATACTGCCACTATGCCAAACTCATCAATATGTTGGACTTTAGCCGCACGAATTTTAATAAAGCCATTAGCCTAAACCCAAAGCAGAGTACTGATACTGAAACCAAGTGGGAGTTGGTGAAGTTAGGGGAAGTTTGTAAATTATATCAACCGGAAACAATAACATCAGACGAGGTGCAGGAAGAAGGGGACTTTAAAGTATATGGTGCTAATGGTGTTATCGGTTTTTATCATGAATATAACCACGAATTACCCGAAGTAGTAATTACTTGCAGAGGAGCAACTTGTGGAACAGTTAATTTTACTGAATCAAAAGTATGGATTACTGGAAATGCCATGGTTGCTCAACCAAAGGCTGAAAATATATTAAAAAAGTATTTGTTTGAAATATTAGAATTCTGCGACCTCAATTCGACGATAACAGGCACAGCACAACCACAAATTACTAGAGAAAATTTGTCACCTTATAAGATCCCGCTCCCACCGCCTAAAATACAACAGCAGATTGCCGATGAATGCGAGGTAGTGGATCAGGAAACTGACCAAGCCCGTCAAACCATCGCTGTAATTAAACAGCAGATTGAGGAGTTAGTTGGTTCTGTTGAAAAAACTGCGAGGTTAAACCAAGTGGTTGATATGATATCTGACATCGTTAACCCAAACGAGGAAAATGGCTTTGTTCACTATGTTGGTTTAGAAAATATTGAAAGTCAAACGGGTGTATTGTTAGGAGACACCCAATCTGATTTTTCTACCATAAAAAGTAATAAAAATGTTTTTCGTAGAGGTGACATTTTGTATGGTAAGCTCAGGCCCAACTTGAACAAAGTATACTTGGCGGATATGGATGGAATCTGTTCGACTGATATATTGGTACTTAGACTTTATAACCCCAACTTAGCTACTTTCTACAAACATTATTTTCTATCTGAAGCATTTAATTCTGAGGTGGTTAGAACAATCACCGGTCAACAGCACCCGAGGACCTCTTGGGAGGAAATAGATAGAATCCCTGTCCCTCCGCTTAATATTCAACAGCAGTTAGCGGCAGAAGTTGAGCAGTTAGAAGCAGAGATCACCCAAGCCCAAGCCGTGATTGACAAAGCCACCGAGCGTAAAAATGCTATTCTCACAAGCTATTTCTAAAAAAGCAGTTGACGGTGGAGGGTGGTTTTATTGAAGTTTTTGGGTTGTCGGTGGGTTTTGGTTAGTTGTATATCTTTCGGCACCCTCCGCCATAACGGAACTCTGATCATTAGACCAAGTAAGAAAAAGGAGTGAGAGACAATTGGGACCAATTACGCTCTTTGATAAATCGTTTCTACAGGCACTTAGCGTTGATGAATCGGTGTGGTTTGATCGCTTCTTCTATTCTGTTATCTGCCCGATTTTTTACGTGGAGACACTGGCAGATCTGAAAAAGCCAGAACTCGATAGACCTCCTGAACAGGAGGTTGGAATAATCGCAGACAAATTTCCAGAAATGAACTGTGCCCCAACACTGCATCATCGAGAGATGGTAATAGGTGATTTGCTAGGAAACCATGTTCCACTCACTGGTCAGATACCAAGAGACCCTAGTCGGTTCGTGCAATCCGAGAGAAATAAAGGTGCTATTTTCGAGGGATCGCCTGAAGAAGAAGCGTTTCTTCGTTGGCAGTCAAGAGAGTTTTATGACCTTGAACGTGACTTCGCAAACACTTGGCGTACAACTCTGGAATCCCTTGATTTGAAAAGGATTCCCGATGAATTTCGGAATCTCGGGATATCAGGACGTAATTGCAAGTCATTACAAGAAGCCAAGTCCATTGCTGATGCTCTTGTAAACGGGACCGACAAAACCCTTGAGGCGTTAAGATTTTTGTTCTTTGTTCTTGATATTCCGCAAGAAGTTCGCAACTTGATAATGGAACGTTGGTTAGCCTCCGAGTTTTTACCTCTATCGAGTTTGGCTCCATACGCTGCACATTTTCTAACAGTAGAAGTCTTTTTCCAAATCTCACTTGAGGCCAACTTAATTTCGTCGGATCGTCCCTCGAATCGTTTGGATATCGCTTATCTATACTACCTTCCTTTCTGCATGGTGTTTGTTTCATGGGATCGACTTCATCGTAAATGTGCCCCCCTTTTCCTACGAAAAAACCAAAGTTTCATTTGGGGACCAGAAATAAAGAGTGCCCTATCTGACCTCGATCGATACTACAGTGCCTTGCCAGAAACCGAGAAAAAGAAAGGCGTGATGCACTTTGCACCGCATCCGCCTATCGAAATTGAGTCAATTGTATCGCAAATGTGGGATAGACACCTACTACCTATATGGCGAGAATCCACAAAGCAGCCATCAATTGAATTAGATTCAAATCCCGAGACCGTTAAGAAAGTGAAACAACTTATAGACGCCCCATCTTTACAACCGGTAGCACCGCAGTAAAGTGTGGTCACAAAAGATAGCGTTGAATAAGTTCCTTGATTTTGGCAGTAGGTCTTCCCTGTCGTCGTGGTGGTTGCCACGGCGGAGGGGGAGCTTGATAGCAGAGCAACTGTTCCACCGTCC
>JAJDUM010000081.1 GCA_022826645.1 Candidatus Poribacteria bacterium | reverse complement strand
CAGCTCGGCTTGGATAGGCATATCCAAGCTATCTTTGCGCGTGTGCAGTGGATTTGTCAATCCACTGCGAGCAGCGAGGAACTCGATTTCGTTTTCATGATTCCGCTTTGCGACATTTCACATCACTAGCAACTTGCGTTATAATACCGTTTCTGAATAATTGTGTCGCATCATTCGGGGAAACTTACAAGAAGCTACAATTGTTCATGAGTTCATTAATTACCCAATGAACTGATTTACGTTTCACGCATCACGTTTCACGTTCCATAAAACCAGATTCAGATGGCAGGTAGCAGCTCACGTTTTTTTAATACCACGTCCCTCCGTTCAAATAGATCATATAAACCTGCTGACGCGTCAGAACACCGTAAACCATCCAGAGCCCTCCGGTTATGAAATCCCCCAGGATTAAACCGAAGAAGAACGGGATGGCGCGTTGATATCCTCTGACTTTACCGTATTTCAGGATAACCGCTTTTAGCGCCCAACTGATGAAAAAGGTGAACCAGAAATAGTCGATTGAGGAGCTAAGTGCGAGTGGGTAGCCAGCGGGGTGAAGCGGCCACCAAAAGAAACGCATCCGCAAGACGCACAGGATCAGAGTCAATGCCATCCCACCGCCCATAAACGTCATCCGTAGCAGATCGGGGGGCATCGGATGGTACAGCCAATTTTCCAATCGTCGGAATGCTGTATTGGATACCCAAATTTTAAAGAACGATACCCGCGCGATCGCCCCGTCGCGGTACATCATGTCCAAATTTATCCACATCCCTACAATGAGCGCAACCGCGGACCCAAGCATCATCGCCCAAACCAATCGACGACTGTTGATGTTGGCAACTTCAGCCATCTTGAGCGGTTCAAACTGATTCGGATTTGCGTGCGAACGGTAACTTCGATTAAACCACTGATAGAAACTCATCACAGTTAAGTTGCGCCCACCCCAAGCCAGCGTTCCGAAACAGGTTACCATCACATCCGAGGGATTATTGGATATTCTGTGGGGGGCGCCAAACTCTGCCCGTAGCCGGGTAATAACGAGGGCGATTGCAAAATAGAGACCGAAGAAGATTGGAATAGCGACTATTGACATGCCAGCTTGGGCGGAGAAGATAGCCATAAACAGAAATCCACTGGCCAATCCAATCAAGGCTGTCCGATAGCGCATCGGCTCATCAGCATCAACCGATGCGGTAGCAGAAAATGCGGTTCGGAACACAAAAGCCAGATGTTTCCGCGTTGCCCATATCGCAATAAAGAATAGGCAGAACCAGCCACCGCCGGCTTGTTCGTGAAAGTACGGGAAGCCGGGGAGATGCGTAAGCCCCAAATAAGTGGTAAAGACACTGATTAGCCGACGCAGCACATAGAAGAACCAACAGGTAAAGGAGAGGTCAAGTGGTAGGAAAAAACCGAGTCCAATCATGAAGGGATAGAAGGAAAGTCGTGTGCCTGCCATCGCGCTCCACGGTTTCTCAGCGAAATATTGGCTGATGGAGGTCAACTTAAGGTGGATATATGGAACGGACGGAAAGAGCACGTGTAATCCGTTCATCAGATCTAATATGGCGGGTATAGCGAAACCGAGCCACAGAAAACCGTTCCTAAGGAAACGTGATGATTGCACCATCGCTACCGGCAACTGGATAATGGGAAATGCCAATCGTTCCGTCTGCACCCACTGCCGACGAACTAAGGTATTCATGCAGTGGAGCATAAATAGTAACACCAACGTGAAGACTGTCCAAACCAATACGGGTTGCACCCAAGCGTTAAGGTGTTTCGCTTTGTAAAGTGTTGAATCTCCTTCATAGTATTCTGCGAGGATATCATAGGGTGTGTTGGCGGTGAACCAAGGGGGAATGTAGTGGAAAAAGAGTTCTTTCCACTCATTTTCTGGTGAGGCAAATTGGTACGGGTGAAGGAAGAACGCAAACAGATCCTGCAACATCCCATACGACGCAATTGAGGTCGAAATCACGAGCATGGAATAGATGGTGAGCAGCTCCCCAGGGGATAGGCTAATCCGCTCCCACACCTTCGATAGACAGTTGTTGAAAACAACAAGGCAGAACAGAATAAAAATGGGGTAGATAAATATCGGCAGGGCAGTCGCCTCTGCGCGGTACTTCATCTCCACAACCGTCACCCAGTAGACGTTGACGGGAACTAAAAACAGGCCAATCTGTATTGCACGCGCCGTTGCGCCTTCATATTTCCTGCGTTTGGATGTCTCTTGCAATTAGGCACTCCGCTGTCCTCAAACCGATTTGGGTTGATGTCCCGCTAAAACTCCCTATTACTAAACGAGTGTAGCATCAAGCGTATCTGTTGTCAAGAGGGCTTGAAGGATTACACCAATCCATGCTACTATACACCATGGTGGTCAGCTACCCTCTGAGGGGCTTACCGCTAATCCCACCTGAAATTGACTTTAGAGACTGTGCTCGGAAAGCGAGGCGAAAAATGGCAGCTACCCCAAACACTCCCAGTGCTTATCTCACCGCAGCGCGTGAACTTGCGCCCCGTGTCGCAGCGATCGCCGACCGCATCGATAGCGAGCGAGAGCTACCTGAAGAACTTTTTGCCGAGCTTGCAGACAAAGGGTTCTTCCGCCTACTGGTGCCGCGCTCCCTCGGTGGCGGGGAGATCGACTATCTGGAGCATCTGTTGATCGTTCAGACCTTCGCTGAGGTTGACGGCAGCACCGCGTGGTGTATCAACCAAAATAATGTCTTTGCAACCGTCTCTGCCAAAATGCCTGAACCGTTAGCGCAAGAGATTTGGGGTAAGCCGCGGGCGGTCGTCGCAAACGGCCCCCCGACAAACGCCTTTGCCGTTCCGGTCAGTGGGGGATACCGTCTCACAGGTCGATGGAATTTTAGCAGCGGTTGCCGCCATGCAACTTGGATGGCAGCGGTTGCTCCCGTCAAAGACCCTGCAGCGGATAAGAGGGAAGACCGGATGCTAATTATGCCGAAAGAACAGGTAACCCTCGTAGATGTTTGGCAGGTAAACGGACTTAGAGGCACGGGAACCTTTAGCTTTGAGGTTAAGGAGGTCTTTGTTCCCAGTGAACGGACATTCAACCCAGCTGACATCCCACGTGAGAAAGGACCGCTGTATGTGATGCCGATGTTGCTGCTGTTTGCTTCAGGCTTTGCGTGCACGGCGCTCGGTGTCGCTCGTACAGCACTGGATGCCGCGGTTGAGTTAGCCGGTGGGAAGCGTCCACGCTTGGACAAAAATCTGCTTCGAGACAAACCTATCGTCCAACGAGAGATCGGCAGAGCTGAGGCGATATGGGGATCGGCGCGTGCGTTTCTGATCGAAGCCGCCTCCGCAGCGTGGGAGAGTGCCTGTCAGGTTCACGCCTTAACACTTGAGGAACGCATCCGATTACGATTGGCTTCGACCCACGCTATCCGTATGGCAGCGTCAGCAGTCGATATTGTCTATGAGGTGTGCGGTTCCGACTCCATTTTCGAGCACAAGCCGATTCAACGCCGATTTCAGGACGCACACGTTATCACACAGCAGATTCAGGGACGTATGGCGCACTATGAAACGGCAGGTCAGTTTTTCTTGGGTCTAGAGCCGGAGGGTATGTTCTAGCGATAGTGGAGGGCAACTTTGCGAACTGCTTGGACGATGTCCGCAATATCTGCATCGGTAAAGCTCGGGAGCATACTGAGATTGACGCCTCGACGCATCAGAGCTTCGCCATACGGACATTCGGTAAACCGGTAGTCAATCGGCTTTTCCCGTTCATAGTCGAATGGGAAGTGGGTGCGACCGTAGCAGTCCGGTTCAGCGAGAAACGGGTTGCGGTAAAGAGGACCTTCCTTCCCTGATCCGATGTACGGTCCCGACAGCGGAACTCCCTCTCTACTCACCGCTTCGGCGAACTCCTCTGCCGAGCAGTTAAGCCGGTCGATATCGATCGTAAAACCGAGGACCCAATAGGTGTGGCGGTCACCCGGACGCACCCGCTGGGGCGTAATCTCCTCGATGTCGGCAAGCCCCTCAATAATCTGCTGCGCAGCACGAATCTTGTTCGCAATGTAGCCATCAACCTTCTTGAATTGTGTCAGCAACACCGCCGCAATCAGGTCGTTGATCTTATAGTTCGGTGCGAGGAAGTAGTTTGCATACGGCAGCCCCTCATACGGTCCGTTCGCGCGAGGCAGCGCAGCGTCAGCAAAGAGCACGCCGCGTCCCCAGAGTCCCTCATCATCGGTTAGGACGATGCCACCCATGCCCGCCGAAAGGTGTTTCCCGCCAAAACTAAAGCCGTTAATATCGCCAAGCGTACCGACAATCTGCCCCTGATATTCTGCAAAGTGAGCCTGACAACAATCCTCGATTAAGAAAAGTTGGTGACGTTGTGCGATTTTCCGCAGTTCGTCCATGTTACAAGGATTGCCAAACAGATGTACGGCGATAATCGCCCGCGTTCGTGGTGTAATCTTTGCCTCAACGTCCTTCGGGTCAAGGGTGAAAGTGTCGTCAATGTCGGCAAATACGGGAACGCAGTTATGTAAAAGCGCACCGATGAAGCTGCCGCCAGCGGTCCAGGGCGAAACGATAATCTCATCGCCGGGGTCGGGATTGATCGCTCCAATGCAGACGTGCATCGCCGCCGTCCCGGAGGTGACTGAGATGGCATGTTTGACGCCATGTTTGTCCGCAAACTCACGCTCAAATTGGGCAACCTTTGGACCTTTACCGATGTTACCTGAACGGATAACCTCGGTGAGTGCTGTGATATCTTCGTCACCAAAATCGTGAGATTGCCCAAACGGTTGTGTGCGCACCGGGGTTCCACCATTAATAGCCAAACGCTCATTCATGGGATGTCCCTCCTTTTCTTACAGAACTTATGTAGAATATGTTGGCATTTGTGTGAGGCGTGTCCATAATTCGTCAATAAGTTCCTATCGTAGGGGCGAGGTTCCCTCGCCCAACTGCCCTAATGAACCAATCAACTAGTGAACTAATGAACAAATAGTTTTCACGTATCACGCTTCACGCTCTTTAGGTTTCCCACCTTCTTTTTATATCAGCCACTCACCTTTCCCCGAGCTTCCAAGACCTTGGAAACGACCATTTCAACGTCAGTCTCATCGACAAATGGGGATAGGATAAACGATTTTAGTGCGACAATCGGTTCGCCGTATTGGGTGTTCCGATAGCAGTCCGTTAGCGAGATCATAACCCCTCTGCCCTCCATCGCCTCTGAATGTACGTATTCAGAAATTTGTCGGTTGTACTCGTTATGTGCAAGCAAGCTATCGCGATAGGCAGCATCCTCAAATTCATGTCCCTTGATTGAGAAGGTATCAACACCGACTGGATAGGCGCGGAAGAGCGTGACGGTTCCGAAATTTTCTCGATTCAGTACGGTTGTGCCTTCGCGTCCTTCCAGATGTTCCCGCAAGAGTTGTGTCATTTCAACAATGTGGCCGAGGATGACTCGCAAACCCTGTTCGCCGAACAATCGGAAGTTGGCAAGCGCAGCAAGGGGTCCTGTTCCGGCTCTGGAGGTTTCAAGCGTGTACATTCCGGGGCGATAGTCCCCAAACTGATACAGATACGGCATCTGCTCCTGTTGACGCTGCACCAATTCCAGATCCGCTCGGTTTTTGAACAAGACAAGACTCGAAATATACGGCGTAAACCCGGTTTTGTGGAAATCAATTCCAATCGAATCTGCTAAGGATAAGTGCTGTATGCGCCGGGACGCACCTGCTAAGGCACGGATGGTGCGCGGTCTAAACCCAAGAGGATTATTTTCAAAATCGTAATCGTTGAACACAGACCAAGCCCACCCAATAGCCGCATCTGCATGGATGTGTGGTCGATAGTCCAGTCGATATTCATCAACCAGCGTGTCTCGTAATGCTACAATGTGCGCTAAATCGTCCAATCCAAATGCGTCGGTGGTGCCCAATGTCGCAATGATAGCGGCAATCTTTTTTCCGCTCTCTACGGCTCTCCGCATCTCCGCCTCAAGTTGTGCGAGATCAATTTCATTTTCAACCGTGGTCGGAATCGTGATCAGGTTGTTCGTCCCTATTCCGAGCCAGCCCACAATGTTAGTAGCACAGTAGTGGCCCGCATCTGACACAAACACGACCGCGTCTTCAGGGGCACCGTTTTGAAGTGTCCCCGGACAAGCCTTTTCAAGCCCAAGTTTCACGCCATAAAGTGTCGTCGCAGTACCACCAAAGGTAAACACACCACTCGCCTGTTCCGGATTGTATCCAATCAATTGCGACGCCATGGCGACCGCCTCAACCTCAGCCAACGCCACCAAGCGACTGTATTCATCCCAAACCAGATTCGGGTTGTACAGAGAAGCGAGAAGGACCCCAATCAGACTCGGAATCGTTGGTGGAGGAATAACGTTCTGTTGCGTCCGGGGATGGCCAAAGAGGGTCATTCCTCGGAGGTAACTCACAAGGTCAGCCGTGACATCCTCAATTGAAGCCATTGTATCTGGTAGCGTCGCTTCTCTGGCTTTCTCGAAATCACCCGAAATGATGTCGCCGAGCATCGGTAAATGCGTTTTTAGCCCATCAACCTGATCCAAGGCGCGCATAATAGAATGCACAAAATACGAATCGTGTATCGCGTCGGATACCGGTTGAGGAAAGGCAAGTCGAATTTTTTGTAAAATGTCACGGTAAGTCACACTGTTTCTCCGATCCATGATAGTCCGGCTTCAGGAGGTTAATTCGCACCACATGTTTTATACGTGAAATACATACAAATCTCGATTCTGCATCGGCAAATCGATCCACCGACCGCCCTGCCGATGGCTCTCCGCCACAGTAATACACGCCTCTGTGATTGGATGTGTGACCTCAATATTGCCAATTGACGGGTTTCCTGACTCGTGTGCGTTCACCAAGTCCTCCAAGCAGGTAACCACGGTGCTGACCGGAGTTTCTTCTGGGAATGTCTCTCCTTCCCACTGTAGGGGCCAGCCATCGGCGTCATTCGCTTTCCGGAAAGTCATCGCTGCGCCGTCCCACATTGATCGGATGGTGCCTTCCGTTCCGACTATCTCGTACTCCCGTCCCCCGTTCGGCACCGACCACGCTTCGATCCCGTTGGCGAAGGCGATCTGAAAAAGCCCCTGCGGGTCTTCCTCAAGCCGGTTGTTTTTGACCTCTATACTTCTGGGCAGCAGATCCCCGCGTACCGCTGCAATCTCCGGATCGCCCAGCAGGTAGGAGACGGTGTCCATCCAGTGGATATGCACGTGCATCAGACTGGCAGCCCCGTATACCACCGCCGATTGCGGCTCGCCGATATCGCCCCGTGCAATCATGTCGCGTATCCGTTTATATCGCCCGCTGAACCGTCTCAATACGCCGGTGTTAAACGCTGTGCCGTGCTTCCGACAGGCTTCAAGGACCTCATCAGCCTTTTCCACAGAGCAAGAGATCGCCTTCTCCACAAACAGCATCGGCACACCAGCGTTCGCCGCATGAACCGCCATATCTGCGTGTGCGTCGTCCCGAAACGATGTTGATGGGGCACGATTGCCCGGCTTCGGCAAACCGGTTGCTGTCGTACACACTCCCACCATTTCCGGCTGCTCCTTCTCAATCATCTCTTGGTAGTCTTCGTAAACCGTTTCAACACCCCATTTTTCTTGGAACGCTGTCCGTCGCTCTGGCATCGTCTCTGCCCCTGCGACCACTTGGAGCCGTTCACTCACGTGGGAGGCTGACGCAATCGACTGGTCAAGTGTACTCCCCATACGTCCTAACCCCACAATCGCCACTCGGTAAGTCTTCATTATATTCTCCTTTGGCTCATATAAAAAGAATGTGCAGAACGCGAAGGGAAACCGAGTTTTTTTGCCGTTCCGAGCATCCACGCTACGCGGGACTTGAAAACTCGGTTTCTTTCTTCTGCCTCGGATCTCTGTTACACGATTTCTTAATATCAGCCGCTTCTTATAAGTGTAAACTATGAAAATGTGCAAAGGTCTTACGCATTATATTTTTCTATCATTTCAGATGTTATCACAGATGCAGGTGGGAAACCATGAAAAACTTCGAGGGCTATACGCCGAGAAACGAACATCTGTAGGGGCACCCCTTGTGGGGGCCCTTCCCACATTGCGCTTGACTCCCCGCAGGAGGCGTGATACAGTAACTCCGTCTTTCCGCGCATCAGTTAATCGAGATCATTCAAACGTCTTTACTTCCTATCTCCAAATCTGCATCCGTATCCACTTTTAAACCTGAAGTGCCTAAGTCCTATCATTAACGTAAGTAGAAAAGGAATTGAGAAATGAGTCGAATATCATACATCACGCCTGAAAACTTTACTCAAGCCCAACAGCATCTTTTCGAGAGTATCACCGACGGTAAGCGTGGCGAGGGACGGGCTCCCGAAGATCTCCTCACGGCAGAAGGTGGGATGAGTGGTCCGTTCAACGCGTGGCTCAGAAGCCCTGTATTAGGTGAGGCAGCACAACGGCTCGGCGAGACCGTCCGTTTTGAAAGTACCCTCCCGCCGCAGCTGCGAGAACTCGCAATCCTGATCGTTGCTGCCAAATGGAAAGCGCAATATGAGTGGTGGGCGCATGAGAGAATTGCAAGACGTGAAGGCTTGGACGAGCGGATAATAGAAAGCATCAAAGCGGAGACACCCCCAGATTTCTCCGATCCGACCCAAGCGGTAATCTATAAGTTTGCCCGTGAATTGCTCGGCAAACATCATGTATCAGTCCACGTATACAATGAGGCGGTAGAACTGCTCGGTGAAGCAGGAGTTACGGAGTTAGTAATCCTGCTCGGTTACTACACGCTGGTGTCAATGACTTTGAATGTATTCGAGGTGCCGGTGCCCGCCGGTGAGAGTGCACCGTTCGCTGATATTGAGTTCATTAGCTCATTAATTACCCAATGAACAAACTGTTTTTACGTTTCACGTTTCACGCTTCACGTAACCGTATCAACAGCCGCAAACTCATTGATTAACAGAGATGTAATGGACAAAAGGAGATTATGTATGTCGCTCAGTGGTAAAGTCGCCGTCGTCGTTGGTGCCGGTCAGACGCCTGGGGAAACCATCGGCAACGGCAGGGCAACCGCGATTCGTTTCGCGAAGGAGGGAGCACAGGTGCTCCTCGTTGATAAGCGACCCGATTCAGCGGAAGATACCGCCCGGATGATAGAAGAAGCAGCCGGTGAAGCATCTGTTTTTGGTGCGGACATAACCGTTGAAGCGGATTGTCAGGCAATTATCGAAACCTGCGTCGATCGCTACGGACGCGTCGATATCTTGCATAACAATGTTGGGATCACAGCGGCTGATTCTGACACAATTGATCTGACTGAGACAAGTTGGCAACTGTTGATGGATGTCAACCTCAAAGGCATGTTTCTCACAATCAAGCACGTCCTGCCGGTGATGCGCGCCCAAGGGTCGGGGGTGATTATCAATATCTCCTCAACGGCGTCGCTCTGCACACGACCAACCATGCTTGCGTACAAAACCAGCAAGGCTGCAATCAATGCGATGACACAAAACCTCGCCATAGAGAACGCGGAATATGGGGTGCGTGTGAATGCAATCCTGCCGGGACTGATGGATACGCCCATGGCGATTGAACGACGGGTGGAGGAACGAGGGGTGAGCCACGAAGTGATCCGTAAGGAACGGGACGAAGATGTGCCACTTCTTCAAAAGATGGGCTCCGGCTGGGATGTCGCGGCTGCGGCTGCGTTCCTCGCATCCGATGATGCACGGTATATTACAGGGGTGCTTCTGCCCGTTGACGGCGGCTTGAGCGCACGGGTCGGATAAGATACAGGGGTTTTTTTGAATGACTGTCCTTAATCTCAAACCTACAGATCAACCCATCGAAGATTACTACGATGCGCTCGATCAATTTAACCAGCGCGGCTTTACAAACGAAACCGCTGTCAGATCTGCGTTCCAATCCCTACTCCAACACTACGGACGGAAGTTAAACTGGATCCTTGTGCCCGAGTATCCGATCAGCCGTCAAGACAGGCGGGTTATCGTTGACGGCGCGTTGATCGACAGTTTCCAACTGCCTCACGGCTATTGGGAGGCGAAGGACATTCACGACAATCTACCCACCGAAGTCCAGCACAAGTTTGAGGCGGGTTATCCGCGTGACAACATCCTCTTCCAAACCCCCAAACGCGCTATCCTTTGGCAGAATGACCAACCCGTACTTGAGGCGGATCTAACCGACGCCACGCAACTAATCGAGACACTTCAAGCCTTCTTTTCCCATCGTCCGCAAGCATACCTCGAATGGGAAGAAGCGGTTTCTCAGTTCAAAGACAGGGTGCCCGCGCTTGGGAAAGGCTTAGTAGAACTAATCGAAAGGGAACGGGGGACAAACCGCCGGTTTGCGGCTGCCTTTAGGACTTTTCATGAGAAGTGCTGCCAGTCAATCAACCCCGACCTCTCCGAAGCCGCGGTTGAGGAGATGCTGATCCAGCACCTCTTGACCGAGCGGATTTTCCGCACCGTTTTCGATAATCCCGACTTCACCCGCCGCAATGTTATCGCCAACGAGATTGAGAAGGTGATAGACGCGCTCACATCACAATCGTTTAGCCGTGACGGTTTTCTCCGCAGCCTCGATCGCTTCTACATTGCCATTGAGGACACGGCGAGGACGATCAGCGACTTCTCTCAAAAGCAGGGATTTCTCAACACCGTTTACGAGCAATTTTTTCAAGGTTTTTCGGTGGAGGTTGCGGACACACACGGTATCGTCTACACGCCGCAACCGATTGTCGATTTCATGGTGAGAAGTGTTGAGGAGATTTTAGGGGCAGAATTCAATCGATCGCTCTCCGATTCTGGTGTGCATATCATTGATCCGTTTGTGGGGACCGGTAACTTCATCGTGCGGATTATGCGTGAGATTCAGAAGACTGCGTTAGCCGACAAGTATCAGTCCGAACTCCACTGCAACGAGGTGATGCTGTTGCCGTACTACATCGCGTCGATGAACATCGAACATGAGTTTTTCGAGGCGACGGGTGGGTATCAACCCTTTGATGGGATCTGCCTCGTTGATACATTTGAGTTGGCGGAAGAGCGGCAGTTGTCGTTGTTTGATCCTGAGAACACCCGCCGCGTTGCGGACCAGAAAAAAGCCCCAATGTTTGTTGTTATCGGCAACCCGCCCTACAACGCCGGTCAGATCAACGAAAATGATAACAATAAGAATCGGAAATATCCAACGATGGATGCACGGGTTAAAGATACCTATGTAAAAGACTCCACAGCGACGCTCAGAAATAAACTCTACGACCCATACATAAAGGCGATTCGGTGGGCATCGGATCGCATTGGACAAGAAGGGATTGTTGCCTTTGTAACGAACAACAGCTTTCTCGGTGATGTGGCGTTTGATGGGATGCGGAAACACCTCGCAGGCGACTTTGACGCGATTTACATTCTGGACCTGGGTGGGAATGCGCGGAAGGGATTGAAAGCCTCGGATGCCAATGTGTTCGGGATACGGGTTGGTGTGAGTATCAACCTATTTGTGAAAACCGGACGGCCGATAAATCGCCCTACTACAAACGATGGTAATTCTGTTCCTACCCGTATCTTTTACTATCGTGCTGATGACCTATGGAACAAAAAACAAAAATTCGATTTTCTGAGTGAACGCGAACACATTAGCAATATAAATTGGCAGCCCGTTCAACCCGACGCACGTTACACATGGTTGACAGAAGGTCTTCACCCGGAATTTGAGACTTTTATCCCGATGGGCAGCAAGACAAGAAAAGCGGTGAAGGATGGAGCCAAAGAAGCGATTTTTCGTCTCTACTCTTTGGGGGTTGTCACGAACAGGGATATTTTGGCTTACTCGTTTAATCTTGAGTTGCTACAAGAACGTGTTCACACATTTATTGAAATATACAACAGCACCGTTGACCGCAAGAAAAGGCATGATCCCAACGGTCCCGTTGAAAGTATCATTGATACGAATGACCCACGCATCAAATGGACTCGTCAGGTTAAAGCGTCACTTAAAAAACTGGAATTGAGCAATTATGAAGATTCACACTTTCGCACCGCGTTGTATCGTCCATTCAGTCAGAAATACCTCTATTTCGATAACTTTTGGAATGAGGAACGTTATCAACAGTATCGAATTTTTCCTGCGCCTAGTACCGAAATGGAAAATCGTGTAATTTGTGTTGCTGGTGTTGGTAATAGAAAAGGCTTTGGTTGTCTTATAACAAACAGGATTCCTACCTTAGATTTAGCGTTTGAAAAAAATCAATGTTTCCCCTTCTACACCTATGACGAAGATGGTACAAACCGCCGGGAGAACATTACCGATTGGGCGTTGGGACAATTCCGGGTACATTACCGAGATGAGTCTATCACCAAATGGGACATCTTCTATTATACCTATGCTCTCCTGCATCATCCCGCCTATCGGGAGCGGTATCAGGCGAACCTCAAGCGGGACCTGCCGCGCCTGCCGTACACGCTCGACTTTTGGGCGTTTGCCAAAGCGGGGCAACGGTTAGGGGAAATCCACATCGGTTATGAAGCCGCGGACGAATATCCGATCAAGAAGGTCGAAACGCCGGGAAAACCCCTCGATTGGTGTGTGGAGAAAATGAGGTTGTCCAAAGACAAAACGGAGATAAAATACAACGATTTCCTGACCCTCGACGGGATACCCCCAAAGGTGTTTGACTATCGGCTTGGGAATCGGTCTGCGTTGGAATGGGTGATTGACCAATATCGCGTCAAGACGGACAAACGGAGCGGCATCGTCAACGACCCGAACCGTGAGGATGATCCGCAGTACATCGTCAAGCTAATCGGGAAGGTGATCACGGTCAGTTTGGAGACGGTGGAGATTGTGGAGGGACTGGCAGATGTTAGCATCAGGGAGGAAACGTGATTATAGTAAATCCTAAAAACAGATAGACACTTTCGCTCCCCGTGTATGGTAGGCGCTGTTTCCAACTGCGCCTATTCGGTGCGGTTTCTCCCCGCACCTACCGGGCCCGGGGGCAATGCGGTTCGGTCTGGAGTGTCTCATTAATTCTAAGATCTACCATAGTTAGAGGTTCATTATTGGATTGATGCGTTTAGCCCCAACGGGGCGACATGTTTATAGGCGGGTGGTAGCTCTTGCTTCCAAGCCCCAGCGGGGCGACATGTGTCTGAACGCGCGGCTGGGCAGCCGCTATGTAATTTGCTTATCCGTGATTCGAATAATAATTATGAGCGCCCCTCAATTAGAAGAACGCAAGTTGCTAGTGTTGAAAATCTATCGGTTTTTTGTCAGGGCGAGGTCTCCCCGACCAGCTAGGTCCTTTGTCTTTCGCTCCAGAGGAGCGATATGTCTATAGAATACCGATGCCTCTGATTCTCGCGCTCCAGCGGAGCGCAATGTCTAATCCCTATACCAAAGTGGGCACAATGCCCATACCCAAAACCTTAATTGGAGAAACACAAATGGCAGATACCTACACCCAACTCTACATACACATCGTTTTTTCCGTCAAAGGACGACAGCTTCTGATTCCCAAACAATACAAAACTGAGCTCCACAAATACATTACTGGCATCGTTACCAACAAGAAGCAAAAGATGATTCAAATCAATTCGATGCTGGATCATATCCATATCCTTATCGGCATTACGCCCGATATTGCTATCTCGGATTTGGTGAGAGACATTAAAAGAAACGCGACACAATTGATTAACCGAAAGCGTTGGACCGTCGGAAAGTTTATGTGGCAAGAAGGCTTCGCCGCATTCACCTACTCACATTCCCAGCTAAAAGATGTCATTACTTACATAGAAAATCAAGAAGAACATCATTCACACAAGACATTCAAAGAAGAGTATCTTGAACTGCTAAAGCGTTTTGATATCTCGCATAATCCGAAGTATGTTTTTGATGCGGACCCTGCATCTGATACCTGATCCACATTGCGCTCCGCTGGAGCGCGGGGGTTGGGCAATATCTCTATTCTATAGACATATCGCTCCGCTGGAGCGAAAAGCTGAACAAATCAACTATAACAACCAACCGAAAGCGACATCCTCAATTTCTAACTATGAAAACCGTGTGCTGTGAAAGTCCCACGGTTTGGGTAGCGGACACAGATATGAAGGTTCTAAGAGAGATGTTGGCATTCACTGTCCCGAATGGGACTGCCCCTAAACTTTCCTTCACGCTTGTATCCTGAAAATCCCCTAATCCAGTAAATCCCAATTCAGACCATTTCCCATCCTTAGTTTTGGCTTGACCCACTTTTCCCTCAGTGCTATGATAGAAACTCAATACGTGATGCGTGAAATATGATAGGCAAGGACTTTCACGCTTCATCATCTTGAAACAGCATCCAATCCATAAAATAGAATTAGGAGAGATAACAGATGAGTAAAGTTGCTATTATCACAGGGGCAGGCTCTAACATCGGTCAGCGAACGGTACTCGCGCTGCTAAACGAAGGGTATTCCGTTACGTTAGCCGGACGGCGACCCGAAGCGTTAGAGGATACAGTCAATCAAGCGGGAGAAGCCGCCTCACGGACACTAATTGTCCCCACAGATGTGACAGATCCCGACTCCATTAAAGCTCTGTTCGCCAAGACCAAGGAGACCTTTGGCAGGCTCGATCTACTGTTTAATAACGCGGGAGTCGGGGCGCCGGGCGTCAACTTAGAAGACCTGACCTATGAGCAGTGGAAAACGGTCGTAGACACCAACCTGACCGGCTCATTCCTGTGCACACAGGAAGCGTTCAAGATTATGAAGGACCAAGACCCCAGAGGCGGGCGTATCATCAATAACGGTTCCGTATCGGCACACGTGCCTCGCGTCAACTCCGCACCGTATGCCTCCACCAAACACGCGCTGACCGGGCTCACTAAATCGACCTCCCTTGATGGACGCAAATACGATATCGCCTGTGGACAAATTGACATCGGCAATGCGTCGATTGATGCCGAGCAGCGGAGCGATACCGGCAGTCTCCAACCGAATGGTACGCTCATGGTCGAGCCGCGGATGGACACAGATGATATTGCAGGCTCCGTTGTGTTCATGGCAAGTCTGCCCTTGGATGCAAACGTGCTGTTCATAACCGTCATGGCGACGAAGATGCCCTATGTTGGACGTGCGTAATTGTTTGACCCAAGCGGTCTGGCTGCGCTCTCCTATATTGCGCGAGCCCATCCAGACTTATACCCGTAGGTCGGGCATCTTGCCCGACCCATAGCCCCAGCGGGGCGACATGTTTATAGAAACGCGATCTATACTAATTAGGACTTACGCAGCACGTTCGTAAGTCCCCCTGATTTTCCAAAGTTCCCCTGATAAGGGGGATTTAGGGGGTTGGTTGTGCAGCTGCGCGCAACGATAGAGAAGGTTCATAATGGCTGACAAACAACAGATCCGGGAGTGGCTCGACAAGCTACGCGCCGGCACCCTAATAGAAGCGGATCTCCAAGGAGCATTAGACCGTCTGGGTGACGGGCGTTCGGAAGATGACCCGCCCAAGCAGCAGCGATTGTTGTACCTAAACACCGGCAACACCGCCGTTGACTCACAAGTCCTTGGCATGGCACTGGTGGAGAACGGCCAGATTCTCGAAGGACCGGACGATGTGGATGAGTGGCCCTATAACACCGTGCTTGAAGCGATGGACGACGGCTGGCGGGTGATCAAATTCCCAGAGATGGCACTGCTGCTCCAAGAAGACAAGACCTTTGGTCTCGGCTGCGAATTTATCCTCGAAAAATTGACCTGAAACTGTGACCGTTTGTAGGGAACGCAGATCTGCGTTCCGCACAGAAGGAGTTTCTTAATGAACCCGACAACATTGTCTCCGACTGAATCAATCGGAATCCCGCATACCGACTATACCATAGGAGACACCTACGATTGCGAACCAACGCTGAACGATCAGCAGGTGTTTGAATTCTGTCGCAAAGGGTATCTCGTGCTTGAGGGTGTGGTCGAAGATGCGGTCAACCAACGTATGATGGACTTTGTGGACGAGCACCCGGAGCACCAGCCGCTTGAGCTGCTGACCGAAGACTGGTTTGTCGATGGCGTGTTCAAAAACCCACAAGCCGCGGGTGCTGTCAGATCGCTGCTCGGCAGAGATTTCAAGCTGCCCCAGAACCTGTGTAACCACCGTGCCCCATGTCCGGCCCCACCCCAGGGCTGGCACCGTGACGGGGGATCAATTTACACTCCACGCTTAGACTATCTACAGGTGTTCTACTATCCGCAGGACACACCGAAGGAGGCGGGTCCCACCGAGGTCATCCCCGGCTCCCACTTCATGCGTACCAAAGCCAACTATATGGCGCACTTACGCAGTGTGAAACTCTCCGTTCCAACCACCGCACCGGCGGGTTCTATCTTCATCACAGTCTATTCGATATGGCACCGTAAGGGCCGCAGCACAACCACCGGCTTCCGCAACCTGTTCAAATACAACTACTGGCGGACAACCGAGCCGCGTCGTGACTGGATAATTGACCCCAATTTCAACTTCTCTTGGCCCACATTTGGCGGCGAACCCCACTTTGAGCAGTTTAAGTGTGGCATCGCTGCGGCTGAGATGTTCTCTTGGTTAGCCGGTGAAGATTATCAGCACACCGGCGGTCAATGCTGGCCCTGCGAGGCCCCTGTCAGGGCGGAAGCGTGCGACCAAGAGGGATTGCCGAGTGGACTCCGACAATATTCGGAGGCGCACGTATGAATATTGGGTTCATCGGTATTGGGCGCATGGGTCGCTTCATGGCGCGAAACCTTGCCAAAGGCGGGCATAACCTAACAGTGTTCGATACACAGAAGGGGAACGCTGAAGAATTGCTATCGGAAGGGGTGTCATGGGCGGACAGTCCGGGTGCCGTGGCAGCGACGAGTCAAGTTGTCTTCACAGCGCTGCCACATCCTCAAGATGTGGAGGCGGTCGCCCTCGGAGATTCCGGTATTCTCAGCGGTGCTGCACGTGGCTTGACGTACTTTGACTTGAGCACCACCGATCCAGATACGATCAACCGGATCGCCGCTGCCGCAAAGCCCAAAGGTATCCATGTGCTGGATGCCCCGGTCAGCGGGGGTGTCAGCGGTGCTGAGCATGCGACGTTGTGCATAATGGTCGGCGGTGACCAGTCGGTCTATACGCGTCACAAAGCCGTCCTTGAATTGATAGGGGAGAAGGTCATCTACTGCGGTGAGCAGGGCATGGGAGCGGTCTGCAAAATTGTCAACAACCTCATCAATCTTGGCAATTATGTCTTAGTATCAGAGGCACTGACCCTGGGACTAAAAGCGGGTGCACAGACGGAAGTCATGTATGAAGCAATCTCCCACAGCTCCGGTAATACCGAGTGTATGCAGGAATTTCCGGGAAGTCTGTTCCAAGGCAACTTTGAGCCGGGATTCAAATTGGACCTTGGCGCGAAGGATGTCGGTTTAGCGACAGAGATGGGGCGTCAATTGCGCCTGCCGATGGAACTCGCCAATATCATCGAACAGCGTTTCACCGAAGCGCGAAATCGAGGCTGGGGAGAGCTTGCGTCGGTCTCAGTAGCGCGGCTTCAGGAAGAGCGGGCAGACGTAAAAATTCGCGTGTAACCTTAGCACTTGTAGGTCGAGATTCACATCTCGACACCAAACTTTTGCCCCTCGGTTTCGATCCCGATTTATCCGGGCCGGTAGGTGCGGTTTCTAACCGCACCGGTTTGGAATGTCTCATTAATTCTAAGATCTACCATAAGATCAAGCCACGCTTGAGTTTTCAAGCACGGAACGAACCACAGAAGGGAACACGGATTATGGATTTTTCACAATGGAGCCCCTCACATACCGTTTTGGTGCTTTTTATCATCATCGGTTTCATCGGACAGGTTGCTATCTTGTTCTATCGCACCGGTAGACTGGAGAAGCGAGCTGACAAGACAGACGAGCGAATCGACAAGCAAGGTGAGACGTTCTTTCACGCACTTGAACGCCTCGATGAACGGCTGGATAAGCGGTTCGTTGAAGTGATCAACACGATGAATCAGCGATTGACTGAAACGAACAAGCGCATTGATGATACAAATCAACGGCTTACTAGTATGGAAGCCAGTATACAACAACTCAACCAGAACCATATCGAACACTTAACACATCATGAACGATTAACTTGACTCTGTCCAGATTGTACCTTAGCCCTTCGCTTGCTTTCAGATTTCAGTGGTAGCAGTGAAGTGCAAGACGGCTATGTTCTAAAAAAGACTTGAATGATACGAGGTGAACTATGAAAGTTGGTACATTTATGATGCCGCTGCATCCGCCAGAAAAGGATCGGACGCAGACATTTGAAGAGGACGTAGAATGTGTCATTTGGGCAGATGAACTGGGATTCAGTGAAGCTTGGATTGGACAGCACCATACCGCAGGATGGGAGCCGATCCCCTCTAACGATGTCTTCATCGCCCACATGTTGCCACAAACCAAAAATATACGCTTGGGCACCGGTGTGACTATCATCACCCAGCACCACCCCGCCAATGTCGCTGTCAGACTTGCCTATCTCGATCACCTATCCAAGGGCAGGCTCAACGTCGGGTTTGGACAGGGCGGCGTTCCGACCGATTGGGCGCTGTTTGATCTACCCGACCCACGGACGCAGGGACTGATGACCCTTGAAGCGATGGACATCGTCCTCAAACTTTGGCAAGAGGAGGGTCCTTTCGAGTTCAAAGGGGATTACTGGAACCTCAAGCTCGAGGAAAAGATTCCCGAACTCGGATTAGGGCAGGTGCTGCAACCGTATCAGAAGCCCCACCCACCAATCGCGATGAGCATCGTCAGGGAAGAGTCTATGGCCGCCACAACAGGCGGACGGCGGGGATTCATTCCAATCAGCATCAACATGGCACCGCCTCACAAGGTGAAGCGACAGTGGGAACTCTACTCCGAAGGTGCACGCGAAGCCGGACGTGAACCTGACCGTTCAGAATGGCGTATCTCCCGCAGCATATTTGTTGGAGAGACAGATGCGGAGGCACGGGAACATGCGTTGAGCGGTGCATTTGCTGCCTCGCTGATCTATCTGCGCGGTATGCTCACGCTCGCCCGGATGCAGGACCTACTAAAAGGGGATCCAGAGATGCCCGACGAAGCGATCGACGCCGAATATATCATCGACAATATCGCTATTGTTGGTAGTGTTGATACAGTCACACGCAAGCTTCAGGACATCTACGATCTCACCGGCGGTTTCGGCACAGTGTTGATGATCGGTCACGATTGGGACGACAAGGCGAAGATGCGCCGATCAATGGAACTGATGGCGAAAGAGGTTATCCCCCAACTGCCGTGAAGAGTGCTTATATAGTGAAAAGGAAGGAAAATTCAAATGCAATTGTTCAAGATTATTGTTGAAAAGCATACTGATGGTTATGTTGCTTATCCCATCGGTCTGAAAGGCGTTGTGGTAGGCGAAGGGGATACTTATGCACAGGCGGTAGCTGACGTGACATCAGCGATTAAATTTCATATTGAAACCTTTGGATTAGAAGTGGACGGAACAGGGGGAGCTATGATTCTGTGTGTTTGGTTCATAAGTCCCCCTGATAAGTGGTACATCCCGATTTATCGGGAGCGGGATTTAGGGGGTTAAAAACAACAGAATCTCGCGCCGCGTGCTGAATTTGCGTAAGTCCTGAAACCGATGAACAGATTGTTTTCACGTTTCACGCATCACGTTTCACGTTATTTCTTTCATTCGGAGGATTGCACATGGCTGACTGTATAGGCGATCGCGGCTTCAGTGCCGAACCAATCTATGTGACTGATCTAGAACGCTGTCAACCCGCAGACCGACTCTCTCCTGACGGCGGATCCCGTCGTTGGCACACCATTCCGTATCAGGCTGAAGGTTTCTCCGGCGTCATGCTAAAGGCGGGTCCAGAAACCCGTGCGCCGGAGGTGCGTTACCCATTGAGCGTAACCGGTTGGTATGCGATCTCGCTTGGGATACATCCGACCAGCGAGGAAGGCCTCCCTCAAACGCTCGTCAAGTTAAGCGGTGACGACACCTATTCCGTGATTACATGGGATACCGGGGGGCACCATCTACGACGCAAGCAACTCCAAGAAATCTTCTGGAAGGTCGCTGATCTGAACGGACAAGCGGTTGACTTTCGCCAACTGACGCGCCGTATCGATCCGGGCGACGGCTTCGGTTCGGTGCAATGTGGGGGTGTACGCATTGCCTATATCAGACTCGTGCCGCTCACACCGACTGAAGTTGAATCGCTACACGCTGAACAAGGGGGCGGCACACACCGATGCCTCTTCGCACATAACGACTCGCACGGGCCGCACTTCCTCTATCGTCCCACCTCCGCAGAAGAACTACGCCGTGAGATTGAGGCGTATCGAGATACCGACTTTTCACGCATGTATTGGGAGAGCGGAAGCGGCGATGTCCTCCACTATCCCACCAAGATTGGACGCACACCCGATATTCCCAATATCACGGAATTTGCCCGGGTCGGTGACCGGCTGGTAGCGGAAAGCTGGCGCAGCTACCTTAAGGCTGGACTCGATCCCTTCGCAATCGCACTCGAACATACCCACGCCATCGGTCTTGAATTCCACGCAGCCTATAGACTGGCTGGGTGGACCTATCCTCCTCCGCTGGATCATAACTTCCGAGGAGGGTTCTTTGAGAACCATCCGGAACTGCGTTGTGTTGATCGCGACGGAAAGCTGTTGCCACGCCTCTCCTACGCTTTTCGTGAGATACAGGACTACTGCCTTGCTCTGTTACGTGAGATGGTTGAATACCCGATTGACGGAATTTGCCTCCTCTTCAACCGACGTCCCCCATATCTCGCATACGAAGTACCGCTGCTTGAGGCTTTTGCATCCGCTCACGGCAGCGATCCCAGAGAGATTGCCGAGACAGATCCAACGTGGCTTGAGTTCCGTGCCGGTGTCATGACCGCCTTCATGCGTCGTGTGCGGGAGGAAATGGATACGATTTCTCGTGAACAAGGACGGGCACGACGGATTGAGGTTTCCGCGTGTGTGTTGGGCTTGGAGACAGAGAACCGATGTTTCGGTCTTGATGTTGCGGCTTGGGCGAGAGAAGGGCTAATTGATGTCCTGATTCCGTATAGTCCAGCACCGCTGGCAATGCCGACCGAAGAGGATACTTGGTCTAACCCATCACAGTTTGAGCCTTTCGCCCATGCAACTCGGAATACTGCCTGCTTACTGGCACCGAATGTCATGCCCCGCCATCAGAGTCCCGAAGATTTCCGACGCAATGCCCATATGCTCTACGGCGCAGGCGCAGACCGGCTCTTCTTCTGGGATTGCGCCGGTCCCGGTGGTCGAGCGAACTATCTGCCAATGTGGAACGCACTCCGCCGTCTCGGACATCGTGAAGAGATCGCTGAATGGGTGCAGGTGGGCGAATCTGCGTTGGGTGATTGGACGAAACCGCTGCTTGCGCTCGGTGATTGGGACATGACCGTAATCGCTCCAGGATAGCTGATTGGATTATTTTCCTTCGGGTCTGAACGCTTCATACAGATCTGTCACCCCCGCTTCCGTAGCATCCCCATCGTGAGCCAAGATTCGGATCCCCAAGTCGAGTTCCTCACCCCGATTCAAAATCCCCTTCTCTCTCATGAATGGATTCACCAGCATCGTTCCGTAGTCGAAGCAGAACCATTCGATACCGGCAGCGGAGGCGTGTGGAATCACAGTTATGCCTGCTTTTTGGTCGCCCACCGCGGGACCCGACATATCAACCCAGTCTGCAATTTGGTTGCAAACCGATTCCTGACCGATTCTGCCTTCCGAATCTATCAGTGTTCCACCGTTGGCAGGACGCAGCGCATCCGCCATCCGAATTGTAAAGTAGGCGTGACGTGTAGTACCAATTGTGACATCCCAATCGGTTGGCCTCAGTTGAGAACGGATGTCGATGACGTTGGCGACCTCTCCCGGATAGATGTCTATGGTCCGCGTCTCTTCAGCCAGTACGCGGCGACCGATATCCGCTGGCGCACCCCATTCTTCGGGTCCCTGCCACTGAATGTTCTGCACAACCCGGAGATGGTTCTCGGAAATCTCCTCGCTATCAACCCCCACGACCCAAATTCTGCCCGGCGCCCGTCCTTGGAAGATGTTGTTGACGTAGAAGTTATACGTCGCTTCCTCTATCAATGTGGAAATCGCTGGCGACAGCGGCGGCAGCTGGACAAAAAAGACATCGGCACTGACGGTGATGGAATTGTGGTGTGGGTGGTCCACCGGGCTTTCAGAAGTCAGGGATACACCCGCGGGAGAGTACACAGGGAACAGATAGCACCGGTGAATGCCTTGCGTCAGGTCGGCTATCGCTCTACCCTTCCACCGTATCTTGACGCTGGTAAACCGAGGTGCAATTGACTTGGGTTCTGGACGTTGATGTATTTCAAGGTCAAAGTGTTTCATCTTTTTTCCTCTCTCTTCTGTTGGCTGGCTTTCTCCATCTACGCAGGCGGAATTTCTACCGTCTGCCCGGTCTTAGATGATTCGACGGCGGCATCGGTGATTCGGATGGAGTTCAAGTTATCCCGTCCGGAGGCTTGGGGTTCAACACCCGCTGCGAGTGCACGTTGCATCTCTCCCATCGTACCGCCCCACGCATCCGGAAACCACCCTCCTTGGATGTGAAAAACCTGCCGCTGATCCAGATCTTCTTTGAACGAGATTGTTAGTTCCGTCCGTCCATCTCGGAGCGATCCATATCGCGCTATCGAAGCGGAGGCGTCTGTACCGTCAATGTGCCACAGGTACGGGCTATGGTGGAGTGCCGGTGCGATGTTGTTGAAATGCAGCGTTGACATCAGGTCAGCTGGCTCATACTCGCAAAGGATTGTATAGATCATCGGATCTATCGCATTCTGACCGGGAACACGAGTGGTTGTCGTTTTCACCCGTCGGGGCGTTCGACCGGTAAAATAACGGGATAGATCCACGTAATGAATGCCGTTGTCTATGATGGTGAAGTCAGGGGTCGTCCGCCACGCAGAATCAGTGCCATCTTGGTACTGGCGGTGGACGTGCAGAACGCTATATAGGTGACCGAATAGACCACGATCAATCAGTACCTTCATCGCAGTGTGATAGGATGCCCACCGTGCTTGCTGGTTGATCATTAGTGTGATGCCAGCCTCCTGGCAGATCTCCACAATGCGTTCCGCCTCCGCCAATGTCGGTGCCAACGGTTTTTGAGAGAGAATATGTTTGCCGGCGGGTGCCAACTGTTCTACTGCTGCCAATCGATGCTCTGGACGCACCGCGAGATCGACAATATCGACATCGCGTCGGTCTATCACCGCTTCAAGGTTGGTTGTCCAAAGTGGAATATCGTATTCTTCAGCGACTGTTCGTGCTTTCTCCTCAATAACGTCGCAAGCCGCAACGATGCGGTATCCGAACTTGCTATAGGCGGGGAGATGGGTGTTCCGCGCGATGTTCCCACAGCCAACGATGGCGATGCCATACCGTTGCACAATCTCCTGTGGCGGGGCTGCCGGAAGGTAGTCCTCTGGGTGTAGTTCAATCTGTCGCATAGCTAAGTCTCCGTGCGGTTAAAAATTGCCCCTTTGGGACGAGATGTGCTAAAATCCCAAAGCGTATGGATAGCAGAATAGAGAAACTGAGTTTTTGTCAAAAACTCGGTTTCTGGTGCTTGTTTGGTCTGTAGATACTGTTATATTTATAGATGACAATTTGGCTATAATTAACGGAGGTATATTCACGTCTCGCAGTTTTCCAAAAATGTACGTGCTACTTCTAGTGCCTCCTCTGGTGTAC
The DNA here is from genome assembly GCA_022826645.1 of Candidatus Poribacteria bacterium. GTDB lineage: Bacteria > Poribacteria > WGA-4E > WGA-4E > PCPOR2b > PCPOR2b. The sequence goes on along the minus strand of JAJDUM010000081.1, from coordinate 35,462 downwards.
CGATTTCTCCTTCAAACTGGAGGTCTTCAATATGCTGTAAAATACCTCCAATTTTGACGCCGGGCATCGCCCCAAACGTTTGTAGGATATCGTCACCTGTGATTAATCTACCGCGCTCTATTATCGGAGCGATTTCGTCATAGTACAGATCGGCGATCTGCTTCATCAGTTTACCGATCTGATGTGTGTCCCCCTGCGATGCTCGGCAATCCGCGTAGGACAGCAAAAGGACGCCTAACCAGTCGTCGCCAGCGTTTCTCAGAAAGCGAACTATCGCCTGACGTTCTATCTGACCGTCAGCATCTATCGAGTCCATCAGGTATAGGTGATTTTCCACTAAGCGGTGCATTAACTGTGAGGCTTTCCTGCCGAGCCGCAAGTGATTGGTTGTTTGAACAGCCGTTTCTATCCCGCTGTCCCGCAGTAGCAAAGCTAACTTGAGGATCTGTTCCCGGTGCAAGTCGTAAATCAGTTCTTCCTCCAGGTACGCCTCAATTTGCGGACGATACGATTGTAGCGTATCCGATATCGGCTTTGCCTCAAATATTTCAAGGGCAAGCAGGCAATGATTAAGTTCGTTATGGTGTAATCCACGCATCTCCTCAATTTCTGGAATAATTTGCGAAAGCAGGCGCGTTTCATCCATACGCCGCAAATAAGAGGTCGCGTTCTGAAGGTCTAATATCTTAATCAGTTCGTCGCGAATACGCTCGGGCGAGACCTGTGGCAACCGATTTTTGTGTTCGCGAATGATATGAATGGTCGCGTCCGGGATTTCAAACTCCAACTGTGCCGAAAAGCGGTATACCCTCAGCAGTCGTAGCGGATCATCTGTCACCACCCTTTCGCTTGGAAAACGTAGTGTTCGCGTTTTAAGGTCTGAGAAACCGTCACACGGATTAATCAAAATCACCTCCGGTCTCGTCAAGAGTGATGAAAGATCCAGTGCCATCGCGTTGATTGTCAAATCGCGCAGACGCAGATCTGCCTCCAGAGTCTCAGCGCGAAATCGAGCGAAATCTAAGGTGAGTCGCGTTTCCCTTATGACAATCCGGGCTGTCGGTGGCTGTTCTTCCAGTTTCACAAACGCCTCACCGATGTTATCTGCAAAGGCTTTGGCGAAAGCAATCGCATCATCAGCGAGCGCGAAATCCAGATCTGTGACGGATCGATTGAGAAGCAGATCTCGGACGGAACCACCAACGAAGTAGAGTTGGGCTCCTCGCTTTTCCGCAAACGCATGGAGTTGACGGATTAACTGTGGCTGTGGCAGATTTTGACGTAAAGGTGTGCTTGGAATAGAGTGCATCTTGAGGTTCGGAACTGAGTGAGAGTGCCTATAGTGAGATCCTCATAACTTGTGCCCTGAGGCGTTTTTCTGCCCTATCCCGTTTAGAGAGGCAAAGCGTTGAGAACACGAAAGCTGCTAACAGTGCCGTTAGTAATCTCTCTTTTCCTCCATCTCATCTTTGCTGTCTTTGTGGTGCTAACGATTCGGCAGGGGATGGTGGAAGATGACGCTATCAGTGTTGAATGGGTAAAGCTGGCTCCATCGGCTCGTCAGCTGCCAAGGAGAACCCGTCTCCAGCCTGTACAATCTCTTCGTGAGATACAAAACGAGCAGCCACAAGAGTTGTCCTTACAAACTGTAACGCCGGTAGGACCCTCCCTCGCAGTTGACCTAATACAAAAGAAAGAGCCTTTCCCGTTAAGTGAGAATCCAATCGTCAGCCTCGACCAAGACTTATCTGTAGAAGCGGATCCTGTTCCAACTCACTCCACAACAATGCGTCAAGACCCCCTAACTGTAGAGGAAGGTCTCGCGCCCACACAAAGGGAAGTACCACGAGGGACACCCCTGCAGCGTGAGAAAAACGAAGGGACAGCTATAGGAAGAGGTCTTGTTTCTGTTCAAAACGAGGAGATACAAGACCTGCCCCTTGATGTGAAGAATCCAATCCTAATTCCTGATGACCGGCTGGGGGCTGTCCTTGAGGGTAAAGGCGCAGAAATTCGCGGGCATATTCGCCTGATTCGGCTTAAGCACTCCCTCTCAGATTGGTGGCAGGATCCAACCGCCATCCCCAGCTTCGCGAAGTGGCTCGATGAAAATACTAACCTCCGCACTGATATGAAGTATGCAGGTGGTTCGCTTCGATTGACCGATCCGCGTATCCTCGATGCCCCGCTGGTTATCATGACGGGGCACGACAAGGACATCACCGTTGGACGGAATCTTGCCAAAGGGGGACCGTTGACCAACTCCTTCTCTGCGCAAGAGCGAGCGGCGTTGCGGAAGTACATTATTGAACAAGGTGGGATGCTCTTTTTTGACGACTGCGGATTTAATGGATTGTTTGCCGCGATCGTCGCTGATGAGTTACAAACAATCTTTCCCGAATATCCTTTAGAGTACCTGCCGCATCACCATGAACTCTACAACATCTACTATCAGCTGCCGCTACCCCCATCGGGCGGCGATGTTTTCTGGGGATCTGAAAACCAACCGAAACCCACGCAGTTCAAATACCAAAAAGGGATCACGATAAACAAGCGCTTGGCTGTCGTCTATAATCGCAAGGATTATATGTGTGCGATGGAGACGGTGGAGATTGAAAGCCGGACCATGTTGCGGCTACGTCGCTCGACGGATGTCCACCGCTTCATGGCGAATCTGCTGGTTTATGCCATGAGATATGGCGGGAATACTGACCGTTCGGGATATAAGCCGTAGGGGTTACCGCCAGAAGACCTCGACCCCTAATTCGTCCGCGAGCGTTGCTAATGATTTCAGATGCGTTGGATGCAACGGGATGCCGTTACGCAGCGCATCCTGCTGGTGCAGCCACTCAAGCTCGCCGGGGAGATAGATCCGTTCAACGCCTTCAGCGCGTGGCGCGTTGCGGACAGTACGAATCTCCGCATCGACCGCCTCCGTGAATTCGTCTAACGGACAGAAGTTGCTGACCTTAATCGCGAAGAAGAAGTGTCCTCTTCTTGCCAAGTCAGGTGGTGTCTCCTCCGTCCGATTGCAAGCGGCTGGTCCTCCCGTCATCACGCCGCTGAGGATACTCATCACAATCGCTAAACCGTGCCCTTTATACCCCCCAAAGGGTAGCATCCCACTCGCTTGACGTGGATCCTGTGTGGGCTTGCCCTCCGCGTCTAGCACATAACCGGGCGGCAGCTGCTGCCCTTCCATGGCATACGTTCCGACATGGCCCCACGCAATCTGTCCAACCGCCATGTCCAAGACGATCGGCAACTCCGTTTTGGTCGGTATTGCGTAGCCAACAGGATGGTTGCCGAGCAACCCTGACATCCCGCCATGCGGTACGACGCTTGCTCCACCCGTTTTGGTGGTGCTGAAGCCAATCATCCCCTTCGGCAATGCCATCATTGCAAAGCACGCCGCTGCACCGTAATGGTTGCTATTACGAACCGCAACGGAGGCGAATCCCGTGGTGTCAGCCTTTTCGATTGCCATATTCATCGCGTATATTCCGGCAACATGCCCAAGGCTATTATCCGCATCGACCAGCGCAGTGCTCGGCGCATCCGTCAGAACCTGCGGTGTTGGCTTCGGATTGATTTCGCCGTTAAGAATACCGCGTACATAGCCGGAAAGAGCGCGAGTCCCGTGTGAAAACACACCCCGCTCATCGGTATCAACCTGCATCCCGGAAACGGCATCCGCATCTGCTTTAGAAACACCAGCGCCTTGGTAGAGGGCGCTTGTAAACTGGCGAAAAGGTTCAGATTCAATTCTAATTTTGTCGTTCTGTCCGTTCATGGTTTCCTCCTAAAATTATCAACGGTGGGCCAACGGATCAAACGAACACCGTCGGTGATACATGAAATTTTGCTGCTAAGGCTTGCAGATGCTTGACCGTCAGTTCGCGCTTACCGCTGAGAAGCTCTAAAACGGCATCTGGCGCACCTATCTCTGGCAGATCAGACGGTTCAAGCTGATGAGTTTCCATCAAAAACTGGAGCATTTCAACACCGCTGCACTCCGGCATTGGATAATACTTCTCTTCATAAGTATGTATAACCGCCCCTAATGTGTCAAGAAGTTCATACAAAGGATGCTCTTCATTATTACCAACTTCATCAATTAGTGCATTCAGTCGCTCAATAGCTAGGTCATATTCCTTTTCATTACGAATTGAAAAAAGTGAACGCACAACACGCCAGTGTACTTGAATGTCATCTGTAATTACGCTCATTTCTTCCAGTCTCCTTTGTCATATTCTGCGTGAGTTAATACATGACGAATATAGACTTTTTGACGATTGAAATGGATTGAGGCAATCAACCGATATTTGTTGCCACCAATATTAAAAACAATCAGATTATCAACCTGATCAGCACTTGGAAGCACCGCACGCAATTCCGCAAAGTTCTTTAACTCCTGTTTGTCAATCAGTTTGAACCAACGTACGAGGGAAGTTTGGCTGTCCGGATATTTCTCCCAAAACTCGCGCAATGCCTTTTTGCTGATAATGTGCATATTTTGAACCCTTAGTTTTGATAATCAATCTTGGCTCATGTCCAAAGAAAGGGCAAAAGGAGCATTTATTTTAGGATTGCCATCTTCCGCATCGCCGAAAAATCGTCCGTCCCGATAGATTGGGATGAAGCCACTTGCAACTGGGTAGAAATAGACACCATTGCCCACCGACTCACCTAAGTTGTTGCGTCCATCCCAATACGCCGCTTTTGTCCGATTCGTATGGTAGCCTGCCTGCTGATACCCTAAATCCAACCGTCGCACCACTACCCCTTTTATGTCATAAATGGTAAGCGTTACATCAGCGCTGTGGGCGAGTTGATAAGGAATCCACGTCTCCGGGTTAAATGGATTGGGATAGTTTCCGAGTAGGGCAGTTGTGTCGGGACACATCATTATCAACGACGTCTGAGGTTACAATACCTTGTCGAAAGGCAGGTGAGCCATCATCTGCGGCGTGAGCCATATCTATCCATTCTTGTATCATTGTGGAATTAAGCATCGACGGGTGTCAGGACTCTGCGCTGGGAGCTAAACCAGTCGTTGAATCGTCTAAGTTTTGGGCCACAGCAAGGAGGTCCAGAATATCAACCGTTCCATCGTTATTGATATCAGCTTGGGAATTGGCTTGTCCCAAGTTTTGGGCAACTAGAATCAGATCGAGGAGATTTATCTGATTATCGCTATTGAGGTCCAGCGAGGATTACACGATTTATTTACATGAGCCTTAAAGATTAAATGCAACTCAGGGCGCGCGGGTTGTAAGTCAAAGATTTACCGAACGGATTTCCGAACCACTCGAAATCCAAATGTATAACACGCGATGTAATGGCGAAAACGAGCAGCAGTTCGAACGCTACACGCGCTCCGTTGCCCCCGATACCATGAGCCGCCGCGCACCACGTAATATTCGCCACTCTCAGGACCTTCGGGGTTGCGAAGGGGACCGTGGTGGTAGTAATCTGTCGCAAACCAGTCATGGCACCACTCCCAAACATTGGCAGCGCAATCCATAAGGTCATAGGGGGACGCGCCCTGCGGATAGCTTCCAACAGGCGTTGTTCCCTTCCCAGCAATATTGCATCTGTCTTCGTTAAATTCATTTCCCCAGGGCCAAATCCAGCCGTCACAACCTCGCGCTGCCTTTTCCCACTGCGCCTCAGTCGGCAGACCGATTTCGATACCTGTTTCCCGACTGAACCATTCACAGTAGGCAAGGGCATCCTTACGCGTCACGCACACAACGGGGTGGTCAAGCCTCTCCTCAAGCGGTGCTTCCCGCAACTTATACCAGATGGATTTGCCGAGCCCATCTAACTCCCGTTCCGTCCGAAACCCGGTCTCATCGACAAACGCCTTAAATTGCCGGTTGGTCACTGTGTATTTCGCAATGGTATACTCAGAAAGATAGACCGTTCGTTGCGGCTGCTCACGCGCAAGCCATTCGTCGGGAAATTCGGAATCAAGTTCCTTGATGCGACCCCCCTGCGCTGCATCCGATCCCATGATGAATTCACCCGTGGGAATGGTAACCCATTCCATCTCGTCCGGCTTTGTGATGATACGTTTCTGCATCGTAGTTCCTTCAAAAGCAATCGTTGTTTCGGTTTATTTTTTATCAAAGACACCTTTATGCCAAAGACCCCACATAACCCCTACATACACGCCGAGTAAACATGAGACAAGAATAAATGGCTCAAAAAAATCCTCCACTGATATGAAGATGTGAACTGATATGAAGAGGCAAGCTACCAAAAAACCCCCTACGGTGCTCAAAAAAATTCTGAGAAACATAATCTCTATTCTCCAAGTAATATCATTCCTATGGACGCAGAAACTGTCTTTCGCTATTATCACCCAAGTTGCTAATGTTGAGAATCCATTAGTTTGTTGTTAAAACTGAAGAACTCTACCTTTCGCTCCAGAGGAGCGATATGTTTATAGAAGGTGATAAGGTCAATCCCTGCGCTCCGGAGGAGCGCAATGTGTATAGCAGAGCGAATCTGTTATGTCTAGGGCGTGTTGACATTTTACAGCAGTTGTAGTGAACAACGATCGTTGTTCACTACGAAACCCCTCACCAAGAATGGGAACCGAGCCATTCGTAGGGAACGGAGATCTCCGTTCCATTTCTGCTAAACCACTAGGGGTAATCGTCGGTCTCCTGTGCTTCTATAGATCGAGATTCATATTTTGATAATATTATGTCTGTCAAGATGAGAGCAATTTACATCACTACATTGGTGCGAAGCTGGTCACAAATGACACAAATGAACACAGATAAAACCGACCATTCAAATTGTTTTTATCCGTGTTCCTCCGTTAATCCGCACTATCCGCGATCGCATTTGACTCTCACTTTTTTCGTGTTTGCGAATCGTAAATCAGAAACTGAATAATCGGTTCAGCGGTTTTTGGTGTCAACCCCGACCCCGCCTTCCGCATCATTTTGTAGACATATTTTCGCCACTCCTCCCCGACAAATTCTGAATTAATTGGGCGGGCAAGGGTGTGACAGCGACTACATTTTTGCTCGAACAGCTTGTAGTTTTCCTGCATTTCTGGCGAATAGGTGGACACATCAATAAAATTGGTCCCCCGATCTTCTGGAAAAATTTTCGGGGTCGCTGGTGGCATCCTGACCAGTAAAACAGTTATAATTACCATTACACCAATTACCAATATCACTGAAACCCAAACGACAGGTTCACGCATCTATCATTTCTCCTAAAAGTCTCTGTTGGGATTTATACTCTAATACGCCATTTCGCTTCCTGTCAATCCTTTTTTATGAGCCCTATAAGTTGTGTAGGCTGGGCATCCTTGGTCACGCGCCTGCTCTCGCCTGTCCCGTCGGGGGATTCATCGGAGATCTTCTCGGACTTGCCCGACTGCATCAATGAACCAGTGAACGAATGACTTTCACGTATCACGTTTTCTCTTTCCATGAACCTATCAGTCTACTACTTCCAATACAAGCAGGTCAGCGGTCACGAGGGAATCGTCGGACGGTTATCTGAGGCCGAAATCGTGAACCTGCTACCCCGTACTGTCGAGATCGCAACCCCAGAGATCTATCCGCCGGGGAGCATTATCTGGCATGCGGGAGAATTGACGTCCGAAGAAATCGAGCGATGTCGATGGACGACTTTTCTCACACAAATTGACACACTCACATGGGAGGAGGGGACTGCGGATCGGGACCAACGGAAAGCGGAGGCTCTGCGGAAGGACTACGATGCTTTTTGTGTGTTTGTTGAATCGCGGACGCGCCAATCAATCCTCACGCTCGACAAAGACTGGGTCGCTACAATCGCGCCACAGGCGTTTGATTACCAATCTCCGGCGAGGCAATCTCCCTACCTGATTCGTGCGATGCTGAACCTCAGTTCCAACGCCGAACCTATCGACTGTGTGCTGGATCCGATGGGCGGTTACGGACAGACACTTTTCGAGTGCGTGTTAAGAGAGGTTGATGGTGCGACGCTGGAGATTTCTCCTACAGCCTCGAAACGAAGCGCCGAAAATCTCCGAAAACTGTTGCAGCGGCTTGGGATACCTTTTGAAGAGTCACAGGAAGGATCGTGCCATCTCTTCGTAACGCACAGCTCTCCCCGAAACCGGTATCAAATCATCAATGGCGACACACGAGAAGCGCACCACTATCTGCCGAATCAGCAATTCGATAGTTTAATCACGGATTTCCCTTACGGTGTCCGCGCAGGAAGTCGAAACGAAAAACTCGCCCCGATCCCATTAGATGGGCTGCTGGATGAGGCGCTGCCAAGTTGGAAACATCTACTCAAGCCCAACGGAACGGTTGTGGTTGCGTATAACCTGAAAACACTGCCCCGCGAAAGGGTGCTCGATCTGATCCAGAAACACGGATTTCAACAACGTTTCGCCGATATGGATCTGCGGGAGCGGATCTCCCATAAGATCCATCGTGACATAGTAGTGTTTGAAAAGATGTGATGTAATCCTGATGGTCTGTCTGTTCATCGATAATTCGGCACCGGCACAACCCCTCCACCCTTTTCAGCAGATAGGTGGGCACAAATCCCCGGTGCCGTATAATCCATCGCGTCGTACACATCAATTGGCGGTTTCGTATCGTTCAGAATAGATTCGATGAACCCCTCAACAATTCTGTTTTCAGCGACTCCGTGCCCGCTGTCATCACTGGCAAAGGGCGTCATCTCTCGGTCCGGGGCTATCCCTCGGAAGTACCCGCTCGTTCTGTCCTTATATTGACGTTTGCTCTCTAACGTGCCGTTTGTGCCGTAGATCACGTACCAATGGAATGCCGGGTGACGCTCAATTGAGAAGCCGCACAAAATCTTGACAACCGCACCGCTCTCCATCTGAAACAGTCCAACCTCAAGGTCTATTACGCCAAGGTCGGGCGCGATATTAGAACCAGTATTTAATCCCGTCACCGATACGCACCGGTCTTCCATCAAAAAAAGTAACGGTCCCAGACTATGCGTGCAATATTGAATTGGCGGCATCTTGGCTCGCCATGTCAATGTCCCATCTGCACGCCGCATCATCCCTCGACAATCGTGGATGTATTCGGCTTCGGCATAGATAATCTTTCCAAGTTCACCGGCATCGATCTGTTCCTTCCATGCGAGATGCATATCGCTATAGCAGCAGTTCTCGGCGAGCATATATTTCAGTCCGGTCTTTTCAACGGTCTGAACAACCGCCTCGCACTCTGATAGGGTGTATGCCGCTGGTACTTCACAGAGGACATGCTTCCCACCTTCCAATGCAGCGATTGTATGTTCGGCGTGCTGAGGCATCTCCGTGCAGATAACCACTATATCCAGATCGTGTCCCAGCAATTCCTCATAATCGGTGTATCTTGATGCATCAGGGGGGCATTCCGCTGCCTCCAACCGAGACATATCTGCATCGCACACCGCAACCACCTCCGCCTGGGACTGTTTCGAGAAGCGGTCAAGGTATACACGTCCACGCCCTAACCCCACAACACCTACCTTCAGATTCATCAGTTCTCTCCTTAACCACCATGCAGAATATGATATGCTACAACTCCCAACGACACATGCACGTTCAACGACGCTCCCTTGCCATACATCGGGATATAGACCGTCATATCACAGGCGGCGAGGGTGCGCTTCGTTACGCCGTGGTCTTCATGTCCAACGATCAGACACAGTTTATCCGGATATTCTGCTTCATTATAAGGCACAGCGGCTGCGGTTATTTCCAGCGCACAGCTAGCATACCCCTGCGACTTGAGAGTTGAAACTGCATCCGCTGCTTGCTCCGTATATTTCCATTTTATCCGCCGATCTTTTCCTCGTCCAACCTTCCGAATCAACGGATGCGGTGGACGCGCACTAATCCCTGTCAAAATCAGCTGACGCACACCGGCTGCATCCGCAATCCGAAACGCAGATCCGACGTTCACCGGATCTTCGACATCCTGCAAGATAAAGATGAGTTCCCTATCCGGACGGGAGGCCTGTTTAAGAAAATCCTTGAGTGGTTTGCCACGTAACTGCTTCACTGCTCATCTCCATTGTCCAATACTTCCTGCTTCTCTCTACCTTTACCAGCGATGTACAGGACCCAAAGTGTTACACCTATCGCGATCACCATCCATAAAATCCCCCAGACAATGGTCGGAATGTACGGCGTTATTTCTTCGTGGAGCATACGGGCATCAGATCGAAGATGGGCGCGGTCTATAATATCGCTCTTAATGTCAAGAATGGCGTAGAGACAACTGGTGAAACCGATTACTCGCAGCAACCACTCGTTGATCGACTCCGGTAGCAGTCTACCTACAACGATCAGTGCTCCACCGAACCCTATTCCGAATAGAAAGCCAAAAGTGTTTCGCAGATAGAAGAGCGAGATAAGAATCATCCCCACACCGATAACAGCACTAATCAATTTGCTGAGCTGCGTCCGTGCAGCGAGAATCAGAATCAACCCGCCCCACATCAGGCTTCCGAGATACCCCGCGGTGAGTATCCAGAAACGTGAACCGCCCGCCGTGATTGCGTGTCCGCCTTCTTGGGCGACAATCTGAATCTCTTTGATGCTACCTCCCGTTGCGAGTGCTGCTAAGCCATGACTCACCTCGTGCATAAAGACGACAAAGATCTTGAGCGGATAGACAATCTGCGTATTCCAAAGGAACGCGATAACGATGAAAATACCGATCAGACGAAGGTCTACTCGTTTAAGGAATTTTATTATCATGTCTGCTTTCGAGAACTTTAGGTTGATATTCGAGGGCGGATGTGCTATATTTGCCAAATATTCGCACTTAGGACTTTACGCATTTCAGCGCGGGGCAAGATGCCCCGCCTACAGTTGGCTGCGTAGGTCCTAGCATCAATGCTTTCAAGCCTCAGATGGGGGTTAGAGTAATGGATGCATAGCAGGTTTGTCAAGCGGTTTTTAGTCCCGATCCCATCGAATAAATGTTAGCAGCTGCTTGAGTGCCCCTGCGGGGAAACGGTGCGAAACTGAATTGGAGCGCAGTATAATGGGAAATACCTTTGGTCATCTCTTTCGGATTACAACATGGGGCGAATCGCACGGCGGAGCAATCGGTGTCGTGATTGACGGATGCCCCCCGAAACTTGCAATCGATATCAATACTATTCAGGCGGAACTCGACCGGCGACGACCGGGCCAGAGCCATCTCACCACTTCGCGTCAAGAAGAGGATCGGGTGGAGATTCTGTCCGGTGTTTTTGACGGGCAGACACTCGGATCGCCAATCTCGATGCTGGTATGGAACAAAGACGCAAAGCCCTCCGCCTACGAACACCTCAAAGATGTGTATCGACCGTCGCACGCTGACTTCACTTACCAGCAGAAGTTCGGTCTCCGTAACTGGCAGGGCGGCGGCAGAGCGAGTGCCCGCGAGACTATCGGACGGGTGGCAGCGGGAGCAATTGCAAAGCAGATTCTACGCGAACAGTGTGGGACAGAAACCCTCGCCTACGTCAAGCAGATCCACACAATCCAAGCGGAGGTCGATTCGGATACGGTAACGCTTGACGATATTGAATCCAGCCTCGTTCGATGTCCAGACCCCAGAGCCAGTGAGAAGATGGCGGAATGTGTCGATCAGGCGAGACGGGATGGCGACTCCCTCGGTGGGATTATCGAGTCGGTATCGCGGAACGTCCCTGTGGGGCTTGGTGAACCGGTGTTCGACAAGCTCAAGGCGGATTTGGCAAAAGCGATGATGTCCCTCCCAGCGACGATGGGTTTCCAGATCGGTTCCGGCTTTGGCGGTGTGGTCGGCACCGGCTCGCAGCACAATGACCCTTTTTACAACGACGACGGGCGCGTTCGTACGCGGACGAACAATTCGGGTGGGACACAGGGCGGTATCTCAAACGGCGAGAATATCGTTTTTCAGATCGCTTTCAAACCGACAGCTACCATCCGCAAAGAGCAGGAAACCGTGGATATCGACGGAAACCCTGTCACGCTATCAGCACATGGACGGCACGACCCGTGCGTTTTGCCTCGTGCACCTGCAATCGTCGAAGCGATGACCGCATTGGTATTGGTTGATCATTTTCTACGACAGCGCGCAAAAACGCTGGATTGATTGCTCTATGATCGGGCAATTTGAGGAGCCGTTGGAAAAGATTACGGCATTGGCGTGTTTTATCCCGATTATCATGGGGATGGGAGGAAATATTCGGTACGCAATCCTCCACTATCATTGTGCGTGGACTTGCCACTGGAGAGGTAGATCTCAAGGAAGCGTGGAAAGTGCTGTGGCGGGAATTTGCAACCGGGGCGACTCTCGGTGCCGCCTATGGTGTTCTAATCGGCATATTCGTCCTAATTACAACCCGCTTTGCCAACTGACATGTGCCCGATGAGGTCGCACCAAAATATATCTAGTTTCCGGTTGTCGTTTCGTTGGCAATCTGCTTCAATATGATTATCGCTGCTACGATCGGCACGATCATTCCTATGCTCTTTAAACGATTTAGGATTGATCCTGCTATTACGACGGGCCCCTTTGTTGCCACCTCGATTGACGTGTTCGGAATCCTATTCTACTTCATAATCGCCCGCATATTTCTCTTTTGACCTTCGCTCCAGTTGCTCTGAATTCCGATCTTATCGGGGAGGAGCGATATATGTATTAAAACACATCACACCCGTAGGTCGAGGATCTTGTCCGACCCAAAGTGCTAATTGCTGTGAAGCCCAATCTTATTGAGATTCCGTATGCCGTAATCTCGTTCGCTCCAGCGGAGCGATATGTCTATGGCATTGCGTTATTGTAATAAGTTTTGATAATAAGAGGTGTTAGGTTCTATTAAAATATGAAAGGAGAAAACAATAAGTGGATTTGGATCTAATTTTAACCGCTATAGGCGTAGGTCTTGCCACTATAACTGTATCTATCACGGCTATAAGCATAATGTTCGGTATGTACCGCCAGATAACCCAACAAACTGGCGATATAAACACAAAGTTGGCTGAGCTTAATCGAAAACTTGAAAATGTTAGGACCGTTGTCAACAGCAACAGTGAAAGTGTTGATGAGCTCATAGCATTGTCAGATAACTTTAACGAAAGATTTGGAGAAATGAGCGCAAGGACAGCAACCCTCGAAGGCAGTGTTACTGTCAATTCTCAAAACATAGGACGTCATCAATTAGAAATATCTAGCAACCGCGATTATATTCGTCGTATACTTGATGCGCTTCAGAGCAACAGACAAGCTGATTAGACCGAGGCCCAATCCTCTTAAAGAAGAAAAAGCATAACAAAGAAAGGTGGTTCTTATCATGTCACGTTTGGTACATATACCTGATCTTAACCTTCGGGCTGCGATTGAAAAAAATCTTGGTAAGGGCGTTGAGGACACAATTGATGCGGAAGGGATGAAGCGTCTAAAGGACTTGGAGATAAAAGAATCTGGTGTACAAGATTTAACTGGACTCGAATATGCAACAAATCTGTATCGCTTAGGTGCTGGGGGTAATTCAGTATCAGATCTCTCGCCTCTGGCAGGGTTGACTAATCTGAAGTGGGTAGATTTTTGGGGTAATTCAGTATCAGATATTTCACCACTTGCTAAATCAAAGAAAATGGAAGGGCTATGGCTTGCGGGTAACTCAATATCGAATATTTCCACTTTGAAACACTTGACTAGATTGAAAAATCTCTCTCTTCACGACAACGACATATCAGATCTGTCACCTCTTGAAGATTTGGTGCGGCTGGAAGGATTAGAGATTGATGTAAGTTCAGTTTCGGATTTATTGTTTCTTAAAAAATCAAGAAACTTAGAGCAACTGAAAATTGACATAGAAGGGGCGCTGCCTTTGAAGTGCTTATTTGATAATGACTGGAAATGGGGGGCTTTCAGGATACGTATTGGAAAGTTTGTGTAAACCATAGCTGATCAGGCTTCACCGAGTGGAACTAGCGGGGAAGGATATTTATGAAAATCTTTGCGTCACGCCTTCCTTGTGACGAAACTTCAGGAAATGGGGATTTGAGAAGGAAAGGGTTGGTCTGGAGTTATCAGGTGTGTCTTGTGGCTGCGTTTATTCTTATTTCGGTTATGGCCTAGTTGAATTCATTCTTCCGCTGTAATGTTAACACTGAGGGAGTTGCGGGCGAGGATGAACCAATAAACCGAAAGGAGAAAGCAATGAAAATAACCTTTGATTCAAACGTCTGGGAAAGGGTGATTAGCGAAGAAGAGCATCACCTTGTAAAAATCAACAACAAGATCCGCGAGGGCAAAATTCAGGCATATATCTGTGAAATAGCTTTAGATTTAGAAGCGATTCAGAGGAGAAGGAGGGTTGAGCTCTTTAGAAACTATGAGCCCCTTACAACAGTGGAAGACTTGCCACCTGAAAATGGACAGTTCGGTATGGTAGTAGGTTTTGGGCCAAATACAGAACAGCACCCCGGCTTCCATCCCAGGCAGTGGGACAGACTTTTGATAGCTCGCGATCTCGGATTCAAGGTGCTCAGAATGACAAATTGGGGAACAGTCCGCACCCAAGAAATCCCTGATGATATGTATGTACGACAGGACGATATTGAGGAATTCTGGAGGTATGCTGAATTGCTTGCCAATTGCAGTGATTTTATAACGGGACTGGGTTGCGGACAAGCAGCGTACAATCAATTTAGAGCACAACTTAATCTGGTTGGTTTAGGTGGTCAGAGGATGACCAGTGAACAGGAACGGAACTTCTCTAAAGCGATTGCCGAGTGGGTCGACGGTGATTCAGTTTCGGCACACTACGCAGCGGGTAATGACTTCTTTTGTACAGACGACAAGGCCGGAAATTCGGGAACTGGATCCATATTTCATGTTGAAAATAGGACGCAACTGGAAAAAGCGTTTGGTATCAAAATCATTTCCAGTTGTGAGGCTGCTCAACTCTGTTAATCTAATATAACCGCTTATTCAACTGCCCATGTTTTGGGGTAATTATATTGGCTGCCTCCGCCTTATGGGGGGCAATTCTAAAGTTTCAGAAGCATTCCGGTTCGCCATGAGGATGGAAAGGGCTTCTGAAACGTCCGATAAAATTCATTATCGGACATTTTGAGGGTATTTTAGGGAAAAAAAGGAAATCAAGATCCAGTCGTAGCAAGGGGCCCTACTGTCTCAAAAAGCAAAAAATATGTCCGATAATCTGTTCGCCCGTGCTTGACCTGATGAAAAGGATAAAAGAATTATTTTATGCGATTATAATCAACTCTTATTAGAAAGTTACAGAGAGCAAACAGCCTCTTGGAAACATTAGGTGATCAGATGTTGAATGACGCTCTGCCGGCAAAATACATCACCGAATGATAGATCTCTTGCTAAGATTCTTGTTTATCCAAAGAAATCAGGAATCTCGGCTAACAAATACAGAGGACTCAACATGAGCATTTATGAGGAATTGGGCGTACGCACCCTAATCAACGCAGCAGGAACTGTCACCCGGTACGGTGGCTCCCTGATGGCACCCGAAGTATTGGACAGTATGCGCGGTGCATCTCAACAGTTCTGTCATTTAGATGAAGTGCAGCAGAAAGTTGGCGAAAGGATTGCTGCCATGCTTGAGGTAGAGGCAGCGTACGTGACCTCAAGTGCTGCCTGCGGGTTGGTGTTGACCACCGCTGCCTGTATGGCGGGGACGGATCCCGCGAAAATTACACAACTGCCGGATACAACTGGGATGAGACATGAGGTCATCATCCAAAAGATACATCGAATTGCGTATGACCAAGCGATTCGTGTGGCTGGGGGGACATTGATTGAGATTGATGATCAGGGGACGCCGCCGACCGAAGAGATGCGCCGTGCCATCAACGACGACACCGCAGCCATCTTCTTCATGGCAACCGTCAAGGACCACCCCGCCTCTGTGCCGTTGGATGAGGTTGTGGCGATGGCAAGGGCGGCTTCTGTTCCCGTAATTGTGGACGCCGCATCGGAATGTCCACCGGTCTCGACCTTAACGCGTTTCTGGGAGGCGGGTGCGGATCTGATTATCTTCAGCGGCGGCAAGAGTATCATGGGACCGCAATCCACCGGGCTGGTCATTGGGCGCAAAGACCTTATTGCGGGGTGTGCTGCCAACGGCGTACCATTCGCCACAGTCGGTCGTCCGATGAAGGTGAGCAGGGAGGAAATGATCGGGTTTATGAAAGCGCTGGAACTCTACTTGGCGAGAGATCACGAAGCCGATACCGCTCGGTGGAGGGCTCAACTGGACTACATCGAAGCAGCGTTACAGGGGATTCCGAATATAACCGTTGGGCGGTTCATCAAGTCGGAGACGTATACGATCCCACTACTGTATATCCGTCCAGAAGCGGACGCTAACTTCACACGATCAATGATAGCGGAGGCACTAGAAGCAGGCGAGCCGTCTATTGTCGTTGGTCAACACTTCACCGAGGACAGCGTTACAATCAATCCCCACAACCTACAACCGGGGCAGGAACGGATTGTGGCAGAGCGGTGTAAAGCAGTATTAGCTCAGATAGGTTGAACCTCTATTCCGATTTGAACATACCGAATGCGAACGCTTCCGGCAGTGCATCAAAAATAATGTTACCCGCGTCATCCGTCGCGAGATAGTTTCCCATATACTCCGACCACCGCTCCAGTGCGGGGTCTTCGCGACTCTTGAGCCAATCCGCCTCGGACGGCGCGACCGCATGCAAGAATAGACGATCCCCTAAGCGATAAATCGACATACTTACGTCGTTGTCGTCCATACTCTTTGCAATTTCGGGCCACAGGTTGTCGTGCGCCTCTTTGTATCCATCATAGCTGCCGGGTTTCAGTTGCATAGATAAACCGATTGAAAACATTTTATTTCTCCTTTTTGTGAACTGTAGGGAACGCAGATTTGCGCTCCTATGTCAATTGACCAGCGATCGAACATAATCCCGAAACAGAACTGTCTCAGACAGATTGTCACACGCGTTGCAATTCTCCCATTCCGTCCAGACATACTCAATCCCGAACCAGCCACCATACCCGGTGGCCTGTGCGACCTCCAAAATCCGTTTGAAATCAATTGTGTTGTTAGCAAAGGTCTCTTGCAATCGCTCATGGCGGGCACCCCTGACATGGAAGTGACTTGCATATTTCACCAACGGCTCCACAGTCGCATCCGGCAAGCCAATCCGCGTGAAATGCGCATAATCCAAAGTCAAGGTCAGACCAGGGACCTGCTGCAGCAATTTCTCCGCTGGTTCCGGCTGCGGGACGATAGAACCGATATGCGCTTCGACACCGTAGACGATGCCGTAACTCTTAGCTTGATCGACCCGCCAATTTAGTTCATCGACAGCGCGAGCGAATGAGTCTTCGTACGACTCGGTCTCGAAGTGTGCGCCTGGCAATCCAGTCACATGCTTGCCCCCACACTCGGCGGTGTACTCAAGCGTTTTAATGAACCAGTCGCGCGCCTTCTCCCGATGCGATGCTTCGGGGTGATTAACCGCGTAAGGTTTAAAATCCAGCCCTACTTGAAGAAAAATATCAGCAGCCTCAAGCCCCCAATCGTCCAATTGCTTTTTGAGTTGTCGTGCAGATTGGGTGATGTTCTCGAACTCGCGGGAGGGCCAAAGATGGGAGCGATCCTCAAACAGACCGATATCCACGCCTGTGAACTCCAGCATCGAGATAAGTTGAAGAACCTTCTCATGAGGTAACAGCGGAAAAGTAAAGTCAGCACAAGCAAGTTTGAGTGTCATGACGGCTCCATAAATTTCGTTTGCCCCACAGTTTCCCATTCAGCGGGCGTGATATAAGCCCCATCCACTACCAACGATGTGCCGGTAACACCAGCGGAATCCTCACAGGATAGGTAGCGCACCGCTCTGGCGATGTCCATCGGTGTGATAGCAACACCTGTTGGCACACGGCTAAGGCGGTTAGCAAGCGTGGCTTCTGGGTCGGGTGTGGTGCTCAGGTGGTAACGCAGCATCGGCGTGTCAGTGATTCCGGGACAGACACAGTTGCAACGCAGCCCTTCGGCGGCGTAGTCGAGCGCGATTGATCGGCTCAATCCGAGCACCGCGTGCTTGGAAGTGATGTAAGCCGGTGTTAGGCCTTGTCCGATGAAGCTGCCTACCGAACCGATATTCACCATGTAGCTGCGTTGGTTCTTGCACAGGTGGGGGTAGCCATGTTTGATGGAGAAGAAGATTGATTTGACATTAACGCCCATCAACTGGTCCCACTCCTCCTCCGAATACTCGTGCAGTTCCACAACATGGACAACCCCCGCGCAATTGACGATAATCTGCAAGCCGCCAAAGTGTGCGACGGTTTTCTCAATCGATTGGCGTACCGCATCCTCACGCGCAACGTCGCATTCGTGGAAGATGGCTTCACCCCCGTGGGCGGTGATCTCCTCGACAAGTTTCTTGCCACGTTCGGCCTGTATATCCACAACGGCGACCCTTGCCCCTTCCTCTGCAAAGAGTTGGGCAGTCGCTTCACCCATGCCAGAGGCACCGCCGCTGATCCAAGCAATCTGTCCTTCCAATCGTTTCGGGTTCATACACTCTCCCATATTTCTGAATCTTCCACTATCTTGACGCGGTTCGTTTCAGATTATCTGCGCCCAACGTAGGGCATCTTCGTCGCCATAATGGTTATGAACAACACGTTTGCGTCCAGTGGTAGACTCGCCATGTGCACGACGGCGCGTGCCACTTCATCCACGTCCATCCTCGGCTCAACCGCAACAGTTCCATCTGCCTGTGGGACACCTACTTCCATCCTGTCCGTTCTCTCGGTCGCTGCGTTACCAATGTCGATTTGACCGCATGCAATATCGTATTTACGTCCGTCAAGTGCTGTTGATTTAGTAAGTCCCGTCAAGCCGTGCTTGGTAGCGGTATAGGGGGCGGAATTGACCCGTGGAGTGTGTGCTGATATAGAACCGTTATTGATAATGCGCCCGCCTCTGGGGTCTTGGTCCTTCATAATCTTGAACGCTTCCTGTGTGCAGAGGAATGCGCCGGTTAGGTTGGTATCTGCGACTGTCTTCCACTGCTCGTAGGTCAATTCCTCCAACGGCACAGGTGGCGCGCCGGTGCCCGCATTATTAAACAGTAGGTCAAGCCTACCAAAGGTTTCTTTGGTTTGAGCGAACAGGTTTTGGATCGAGGCGTGATCCCCCACATCTGTCGGTACAACTAAGATTCGTGAGCTATCCGCTCCTGTCTCCTTGGCAGTTTCCTCCAAAGTTTCTACACGACGGCCAGCCAAGGCGACGGAATAACCCTCCTGCGACAGAGCGATCGACGTTTGCCTACCGATGCCAGAACCTGCGCCGGTTACGATAGCAACCTTTGTAATTGAACTCATTTATTCTCTCTCCTCACAATACACCTCCATCCTGAAGGTAATCTTAATCAGAACGACGCTCCTGCTGCGAGGAGCGGATTTTCTTGCGATATAAAACGAGCAAAAGCGAGGGCTTTGCCCCACAATTTTTCGCATATAACGTTGTTGAATAGATCTCCAAAACCTGATACAATAAGCATAATTTACTATATCATTGCCGGTGAACGACGTCAAGTTCAAAAGTGGGGGATAGCCCTCAATTAGGAGCGTTGTGCGATGAAGTATTTTTCGGTCGAAAGTTCAGATATATCCGTTCCGAACGACTGGATGGATGACCCTGTTCGGCTCTTGAAGGTTAGTTGGAACGGCAAGCGCATTACCGGCTTCAACCAATCTTCCCGCCGCTGCTACGTCTATCCGGTGATGACGCCGTCAGGGGTCGCTGTTACCAATGAAAGACCCACCAGCGACCACCCCTTTCACCAGTCAATCACCGTAGGGAATGACTACTTCTTCACGTACCAAACATCTGCCGTCGGACGATTTGAGGACCCCGGTATGTGCTTCTACACCAACGAGTCTGACATGCGCGGGAGGGGAGAGGGCCGCATCGTAACGATGACGCACAACGAATGCACAGAGTTCAACGAGAACCATCTGGAATTCATCGTGAGGATGCAATGGCAGGGACCTGAGCAGGGGTATGCTCCGAAGTATCGCCGCGTTGTTGCCGAGGAGATGCGCACAGTCAGCGTTTTTCCGGGTGAGGTTGCCAATATCATCGATGTCCGGTCGCAGCTCAGACCCACGGAGTGGGATATCCGCCTCGGTCCGTCACGACACGGATATTTCACAATCCGGATGGCTGACCACCTAAGGGTCGTAGATCGGAATGGCGTGAAACAGGGGGGCAACATTGTGGACTCTGAGGGCAGACGGGACGACGATGTCGGTTGGCAACACGCGGATTGGATCGACTACTACGGAACGGACAACCAAGGACGCACCGCCGGGGTTGCGATCTTCCAGTTTCCCTCTATGGGTAATGTGGCGTGGTATGCAGGGGACTACGGAAGCGTTCGAGTTAATCCATTTCGGAAGGGAGCCACTTATGTATCCCGTGGGGAAGAGGTGGATTTAGCCATTCGGGTGGTTGCCCACGATGGGGATCCTTACGAGGCGGGTGTCCCAGATCTGTACGAGGCTTTCAAGCGAGAGACCGGATGATTTCAGAAAAGGAGATTGAACTATGTCGGATGTATCTGCTTCATCTCAGAGAGAGGTTGGGACGCCGCGCATAGATGACCGCGACTGGAGTGCACTCACGCTCGGTCAGCGCATTCAGCACCTTGAGGTAGAAGGCTACGTGGTGATCCCCGATTTACTTGACGCTGACCACATTGCGAGCCTCAAAGCACAAACCTCGCAACTTGAAACGACCCATGTAGACTACAGTGTTCATCAACGGGGGCGGTCAAGCATCCAATTCGCCGGCGGTCCTATCAGCGAACTGATCGCCTATCCGCCGATGATCGAGTTCCTGAAGGAGTTGTGTGGTGACCAAATTGTCTTGATGTCCTACGACTACTCCCGATCCGAGCCGGGGCACCCCGGTATAAGTCTGCACTGCGACGGTCAGCCGTGGGGGTCCCGGATCTTCAGCGCGGAATACACCTGTCCGAAAATTATCCGTGTCCTCTACTACCTGGACGACCTAATCCCCGAAGTTTCGCCCTTCCGCGTGGTACCGCGGTCCCATCTGAGTTACCACGACGAAGCAAACCCATACCTCCGCTACGCAGAACACCCCGAAGAGATGATGGTAACGTGCAAGGCGGGGGCTGCGGTTCTATTTAGCAACTATGTCTTCCACGGAAATTACCCAAACGTTGGGACCTATCCACGGGAGGCGCTGCAGCTCTCGTACCGACCCGTTTGGGCAGGACCCGCCGGAGAGGTAGAGCCTTGGGATTCGGACGAAGTTGCTAAACTCTCGCCAGCCGTGCGTGAATTGATGGGCGACCGCAACGCTCGCGTCTGGATATACGAGGGCGGTAACAAACCTCCCAATATGCCCCACGAAGCCCCCGGCATGAACCCGAGTCGGTGGGAGCGCGAGTGATACAACGGGATCTCGTTACATTCAACCCGCCATGATCAGAGAGGTTACCCACTCCTGATGTGGATTCAGAATCTTGTAAGTCGTGCCGGCGGGGATGTGGATCATATCGCCTTCAGTTATCTCCTGTTCTTCCCCATCACTCTGAAGTACGCCACGATTTTCTACTACGTAGTAGACCTGCTCAATGTCTGTGTGGCACCGTTCAATTGATTCGTTGCCGGGCTGCACAGACTCGCGAGCGATGAACTGCATCCCTTTCAGACAACCATTCTCACTGTCGTCCTCAGGTTCTAGTTGATACCATCGCACCGCACCGGCACCGTCCCCTTGCGGTGGTGTCTGGGTCCAATTGCGGATGGTAAACTTACCCCCACGACTTGCCACACCCATACTGATGACGTGATGCTCCAACCAACCTTCGTTCATGGTATTGAACATCTGGTGATGGATGTCAGCCGGTAGGTAAACCGCATCACCATCTTCTACGGGATAACGCTGATCCTCGAACAGGACCTCTCCCTTTCCACTGAGGATGTAGTAGACCTGTTCCAAAGCCTCATGTTTGTGAAAATCGGAGGTCTTGCGTCCTTGGAGCGCGTGTCGGGCAAAGCCTCCCAACCGGTCCAGACGGTGCCGATCATCGTCGCCGCCTTCCTTTACAGAACGTAGACAACCCCAGTGTACTGCACTCAGATGGGAGATATTAGGTTGAACATCGCGCCAGTTCTTTATATAAGCCATTTTTCCCTCCTGTTGGGTAAATTATGGTGGCTCATGTAAAAAGAAAGTGCAAAACGCGAATCGAAATCGTAGGGGCGGGGTTTCCCCGCCCGCAGTCCGTAAGGGTTGGGTCCCCCAACCCCTACGAAGATTCAGTTGCTGTTGCACTAATTCTTAACATGAACCAATTATGGTTTGTAGTAGGGTAATTCATTTTGATTGTTGCTTTCGGTTAAGTTTGCGTTGCACTCTTGAGGCTAAAAAAGCAGATCTAAACCGGTATTACTCTCCAACAAATGCCCTAAACAGTCCTACATACAACGCGAGCACCTTTTCCGGATCTGGTCCCGTGTACGCACATTCATTGGAGATGTAACCGTCAAATCCGATCCGTTGAAGCCAGTCGAACATCTGACGATACAGCTCAAAGGTTTCTGGATCTTCGGCATGGTGAGTATGCACAGCCGTAATGTGCGATGCAACCTGCGAAAAAAGTGGTTCAATGCTTCCTGACTCACAACCAAAAAACTGCGAGTTGAATACAAAACCGACATTCGATCGATTGACACCTTCCATGACCGCCATCGCTGGTACAGGGTCTATGAAAGAACCGTGCATCTCGATGGACACCGTCGTGCCCTTCGGGTCGGCATATTCTCCAAGTTCGGTCAGCGCATCGGTCACATATCCGACAACGGCATCGCGGGTATCGTCGTCGAACCGATCACCAAGGACGCGCACGTGGTCACACCCCATGAAATCCGTCATCTCAATAACGCGCTTGACCCGGCGGACGCTTTCCGCACGGTCCGCAGCATCCGGTGAATGGAAGTTCTGACAACTTGTCAACGATGAGATTACCACCCCGCTGGCATCTACCGCATCTTTAAGTGGGCCCCATCGGTCTTCGGGCGTGTCCCACTCGAAACCGTGTTTCTGCTGATAATCCATCAACAACTCAACGCCGTGATACCCTGTGTCTTCTGCGATCTGGAGTATTTTGCTCAGTTCCCAATCCTGACAGGTTTGGTATGTATTCAGCGACCATTTCATAATAATTCCTCCGAATTTGAGTGTGTCAACAGAGTGTAACACATACAAGGTATCAGGTCAACGTTAGAACGTAAAACCAAAGTCTCTATACCTCTACACGCCTTAACTCCTCAACAAACCACCACATATCATCCGGCATTGGCGCGGAAAATGTCAGCTGTTCCTCCGTCTCCGGATGGACGAATCCAAGCGTGTGAGCGTGCAGAGCTTGGCGATTCAGCGCCGCGAGGGCTTCTTTGACCGCGGGAGAAGGAGCATCGTGGAGGGCACGATCATATCCACCCCCATAGACGTGATCGCCGGCAACGGGGTGGCCGATATGGCTCAGATGCACTCGGATCTGGTGGATGCGCCCCGTTTCCAGTGTCAGTTTAAGATAGGAGAATCGGTGATAGCGTTCCAGGATGTGATAGTGGGTAACCGCATGACGACCACCTGCTCCTGTTACGGTCATCTTCCGCCTATCCCGCGAACTGCGGACAATGCGGGCGTCAATAGTTCCCGTTTCGTTAGGAGGCACACCGCAAGCGACAGCGTGGTAATGGCGTGTGGTGGTATGTGCTTCAAACTGAGCCGAAAGGTGCCGATGTGCGAAATCTGTTTTAGCGGCAACAATCGCGCCGGAGGTGTCCTTGTCGAGGCGATGCACGATACCGGGTCGCTGAACGCCGCCAATACCGGGGAGCGATTCGCAGTGGTTGAGTAGCGCGTTCACAAGCGTGCCAGATTGGACATCGCCAGCGGGGTGGACGGTCATACCAGCTGGTTTGTTTAGGACGATCAGCGCAGAATCTTCGTGCAGGATATTAAGCGGAATGAGTTCGGGGGGGATCGTTTCGAGGGGACGCGGATCCGGAAGCTGGAGGGATACCTCGTCACCGGCTCGGAGTTTGTAACCGGGCTTCGACGGTTTGCCATTCACCGCTATGGCACCTTCCCGAATCAGTTTCTGAATATATGTTCGGGATAGCGAAACGCAAGACGCCGCATCTGTCTCTGTTTCCGCCTGCTCGATGAGTTGTGCTTCGACAAAGCGATCGAGTCGAGTGCCCGGTCGGTCTGGAGCGACGTGGAAGATTTGAGGTTGTGACATGAATAGACGACATCCTTCACGTTTCGCTGTTGGATATAGTAAGGGAACACGCTACTCGACTATCTACAAAATATGAATAGCACGGTCATAGGCAGCTTCGGCGGATTCCATGACGGCTTCAGCCAGAGTTGGATGCGCATGGATCGTGTGCGCCAAATCAGCGACGGATGCCTCCATACGGATCGCAACCACAGCTTCATGGATTAGGTCAGAAGCGTGTGCCCCAAGAATATGGACACCGAGGATATCACCGAACTCCTGATCAGAGATAACCTTGACGAATCCATCTGTTTCGCGCATACCCAAAGCCTTACCGCTCGCTGCATAAGGGAATCGCCCAACCTTGACCGAATAGCCCTCTTCCTCAGCTTGCGCCTCCGTCATACCGCATCTGGCGATTTCGGGAATCGTGAAAACGCACCACGGTATTGTGCTGTAATCCATCTCCGCTTCTCGACCCATGCAGTTTTGCGCAGCGACAATTCCTTCCGCCGATGCAACGTGTGCCAACAGGTATCGGCTCGCGACATCCCCGACGGCGTAAATCCCTGGCACATTGGTCTCCATCCGTTCATTAACTACAATCTTGCCCTTATCCGTACTAACGCCGACCGTTTCCAACCCAATACCTTCGGAGTTGAAACTTCTGCCAATAGAAATTAGCATCTTTTCCGCACTGAAGCGCTCGCCAGACTCCAGTGTTGCGGTCACACCGGATTCCGACTTGTCTACGCTTGTTACGTTGGCTTCTGTCTTGATTTCGATCCCTTTCCTTCTCATCAAGAGGCGGAGTTGTCGAATGATATGCGTATCCTCAGTAGCAAGGATTGTGGGTAACAGTTCAAGGATAGTGATATCGCAGCCCAAGCCGTTGAAAATTGACGCAAACTCGCAGCCGGCGACACCGCCACCGACAATAATTATGCTCTTGGGAAGTTCCGTCAACTCAAGGATTCCTGTCGTCGTCAGCACCTGCTGTTCGTCAATCTCAAAGACAGAAATATTCGCGGGTTCAGAACCGGTGGCGATGATAATCTGTTTCGCTTCAATCTGTTCCTGCGTACCGTCCGCTTTTGTCGCTTTTATCCTATTCTTCGTGGTGAGGACGCCGGTTCCATTAATCGTATCAACCCCGTTCCTCTTGAGCAGCTGCGCGATTCCACCAGTGAGTTTTTGGACGGTCGCCTCCTTGTGTCCCAGCACCTGTGAATAATCAATCTCCGCCCCGCTAATCTTTATGCCGAACCCCTCCGCCTCCCGAACCTGCGTAGCGAAATGCGCCACCGAAAACAACGTCTTGGTCGGGATACACCCTCGATTCAAGCAGGTGCCTCCCCATTCCCCTTTTTCGATGAGGCAGACTTTACCCCCTAACTGGGCAGCCTTGATCGCTGCAACATAGCCGCCCGGACCGCCTCCAATTATACCAACATCATAAGTAGACATTAACACCTCCCATAGACAACTCAGTTCAGAACTTAGGTCCTTACATCACAGCCGTTAACTGTTCCCAGATCTCCTCCGGCACCGGCGTGGTTGCCGCGGCAAAATTCTGTTCAACCTCTGCTGCGTCTTTAGACCCCGTTAGGCTCATGTGGATAAGCGGTTGCCGCAGACAAAATTGGATTGCCAAGTTGAGCAGATTCTGGTTGTTTTCCGTCGCCCACTGCCAGAGCTTGTGTGCCCGCTCTCCCTCTGGCGGTCGGGCTGTCACGTCCGGTTCAATACCCGAAAGCAATCCCATTGCGATTGGACTGCCGTTGATTACCCCGATATCGTGCTTCGCCGCAAACGGTAACAAGCTATCCGCAGCGGTTTGGCTAAGCAGCGTGTAGTCCAGGAAGGTCAGAATCACATCCACAACGCCGGTTTCAATGGCGATACGATGAAACTCGTGCTCACGGACACCAAGCCCAATATAGCGTAGCAATCCCTCTTCGCGCATCCGTTGGAGTTCCTCAAACGCTCCGCCTTTTGCGATCACGGGGTCCATGCTGTCCGGATCGTGGACGAGGCACACGTCCAGATAATTTGTGTCCAATAAACGGAGACTGTTTTCAACACTTCTGCGCGTCGTCGATGCCGAAAAATCGCCCCGCCATTCCGGGTGTGTCCCTATCTTTGTTGCCAAGTGGATTTTTTCACGCCAACCGCCAGCCAATGCAAGCCCGATCCGCCTTTCGCTTTCACAAGCCCCATACAGTGGTGCCGTGTCGAGGTAGTTCATCCCCAATTCTATTGCCCGATGCACCGCTTCAATCGCTTCGTCATCTGATACATTGTCACGTCCTACACCTGCACCACCCATGCTGAGTCCCGTTACCTCTAAACCTGTGCGGCCCAACCGACGCCGGGGCAGTAATGCGCTTTGGTTTGTCATGATTGCTCCTTATTACTTATAATTCTCGGTGTAAATGACCGCGGCGCGCTTCCGGCGCAATAACACTGACCCACTGAATCCCTTTTACAGTGTCGTCGGGAATATGGCCATGCTCAACCCCTCTGGGAGTTACCACCAAATCACCCGGTCCAATCTGATACGATTGGCTCGTACCATCGGGGGTGCGTAGGGTGACGGTTGTTGTGCCTTCGGTGAAGTACCAATACTCGTCGTAGTCATGATAGTGCAGTTCTGTTGGTTGATCTTTCGATACCGCAAAGTGACCAATGCTTCCCATATCCACTGGATCGAGGAGAGGCTTTACCGCTTCCCCGATGCGCTCTCCATCGCTGAGTTTGACCACATAGATGTCTGTTTTCATTGCTGTCTCCTCTGGCTCTCATACTGTTTCGTTTCCGCTTCATTCCTGTAGATCGTGCAATCTGTGGTGAGATATCCCATCAAGCGCCCAGCGAGGATGGTATCACAAATTGGGTGGGGAGTGCTATCAAAAAACAGCTAGTTTGAAAGGCACATCTCAGCCAAGACTAATGGATCTATTACGACCTGTAAAATTGATCTCGGATGTGATACAATAGGGATACAAACGTACCCTATCCCTGAATAAAAAGTCAGATCATGAAATTAAAAATCCCTAAATTCTTCAGAAGTTCAAAACAGAAAGTAACAGCCCCTTCAGTTGTTGAAGAGGCACAGTCCATTGAACAACCGCAGCCGTTCGATCCCGACGGGGTCCGATACTGTTCGCAGCGTCCTTTCCCTCCCTATCGGCACGTGCCGGGTGTTACACCGCACCCAATCAGGGATCCACAAGGGCATAGCTACGGCTTGGAGGAGGACGATTATCCTGTTTCTCTGCCTGCCGATTGGCGTCAAACTGAAGAGTATCTATACGGCGTTGATCTCTTCAATTTTGCGTACTGGTGGGAAGCCCATGAGGCATGGGAAGGACTTTGGAATAAAACGGAGGATGATTGCCGACTGTTTCTGCAGGGGTTGATCCAAATTTCGGCATCGCTGATTAAATATCACATGCGACAGCTTCGTGGTCTACAAAGCCTTTCAACCAATGGGCGCACCAAGTTACTGCACGTGCTTACCAATCTTGATGACCCAACTGGGATATATATGGGGGTGAATCTTCCTGAATTCCTAACCTGCCTTGATACCTTTTTCGAGCCGTTCTTTTGCGATACGGTTTCTGAGCAAACCTACACGCATGTGACAGTAAAACCACTCATCCACCTTCATCTCCAAACTTCAGTTTGAAGTTGAAAAATAGTCGCTCTTAACCTCTTGCAGCATCTCGCGAATCATGTTATAATTATGCAAACGGGACGATAATATAAAACCCTAACTAAATGCTGCGTTTAATCAAACAACAAATATACGAGGGATCCATGGTTCGATATAGAAAACACACCTTGCCTATCGCAGTTTTGGCCGCTGCTGTCATTATCGCGCTCTTTCTCGTGCCATTGGGAGAGAAAACTGCGCTAAGTGATCGCGATGGTAAAAACATAATCAACCTGCAGAGGGCGCTAATAGAGGTGATTAGAAAGGCGGATGTCCATTACTACGACGACGTCGATCAGCGGGAAATGTTTGAAGGAGCGATCAAAGGATCGCTGGCTGCCTTGGACGATCCCTACACTTTCTACCTGCCGCCTGTCGATCAGAAACGCGAAGAAGAGAATCTCTATCATGCAAGATTTGGCGGCCTCGGTATTCGGATCTATGAAGACAAAGGCTTTATAAAAATTGCTCGACCTCTACCCAGTACCCCCGCAATGCGAGCGGGATTGCAAGCAGGTGATTACATAACCAAAGTCGATGGAGAACCGATCCATATTAGTGCTGGCGGGCAAACGCTGTCGGAAGTTGTTGATACGTTGAGAGGGATAGTTGGTACAGAGGTCACGGTTACGGTACAGCGCCGAGGACATTCGGAACCGTTTGATGTGACACTGATCCGCGAGGAAATTAAAATTGAGAGCGTTCGGCAGACAATGCTTGAGGATGGCATCGGCTACATAAAAATTGAAAGCTTCACCGGCAGAACCGTTGATGAGTTTCAGCGGGCACTAAAGACCTTGTTTGATGCCAAAGATGTGCCGATGAAGGCGCTAATTTTGGATCTCCGACACAATCCGGGAGGCCTGCTTAAAGCCGCCTACGATGTGACCAACGCCTTTATCTCCAAGGGGGTTATTGTGTCAACGAAAGGGAGGCTTAATAGGTATAACCAAGAGTACCTCGCAACGGCTGAAATGCTTTGCCCAGCGGAGGTGGAGCTAGTTATACTTGTGAATGAGTATAGCGCGAGTGGCTCTGAAATTGTTGCCGGTGCTATCAAGGATTCCAAACGGGGTGCTATCCTCGGTAAGAAAACTTTCGGCAAAGGTGTTGTCCAGCAACGGTTTCCTTTGAACGCCTTGGAAAAAGAAGGTGCAGTCTCTTTTACGATCTCGACCTACTACACACCGAGCGGTGTCTCAATTAACGAAAAGGGAATCGAGCCAAATATCGAGGTTGAGATGAGTAAGCTCGATGAAATCACAGCAGCGATGCGGTTGTACGCCAGGAAATATGTAGAAACGTTTGTTGAGGACTGGATCGAACGGACAGAGAAGGAGATGGGGGAAACTCCCAAAGATTTCGCTCAGTTAGAGCCAGAACTCCCGGAATTGATGGCGACACTTGTGGAAAACAAAATCATACTCGATATCGAGATCGTTAAGAACGAGGCAAATATGTTCTTCAACAGAAATGTCGGCATCGATCCGTTGGTTGATCTCGTTAATGACAACCAGCTCCAAGAAGCAATCCAACTTATCAAAACGGGCGGCGTTGAAGCAGTCCTCGCATCATCTGTAACGGTTGATCTCTAAGACACTAAAAATTACAGCGGTTACATTTTCATCCCCGCTAAGAGCCAATCTGTCTTTTTGGGAGCGGTAGAATGCTGGCGTGTAACCTGCCTCCGTTATAATGGCCGGATATAATGAACCTGTCTGGCGATCTCGATAAAGCCCATCTTGGGATAGAAGTTTGTTCCAATCTGATTCTGTTCCAGCGTCTCAATCCGCGCGTACAGCATTCCTTCCTCTTTCAGATACGTCAACGCTGTCTCAATCAGTTCTGTTCCCAATCCCTTCTTTTGAAAATCTGGGAGCACGGACAGATTTGGGATGCCGCCAATTTTCGTCTGATGATTGGCGTAGACGGTGATATAACCCACCACCTCTCCCGCAATCTCTGCGACAAACACACCGTCCGCATTTGCTTCTACATCGTTGTTAATGTGTGACATCTTGCGCTGCTTCCAATCCAGTTCATTAATGACACCATACTTGTCTTCGATGTTCTTGTCGATCGAAACCCCTTCAAAGCAAATTGCGGTGATTTGCCGGAGTGTTTCAAGATCTGATGGTCGATATTTCCTTATCACGGTTTCTCCTTCCTACCACTTACCGATAAGACTGTCCTTGTAGTGGTGATTTCGGGTGCTTTCTCTCTGCCATTTCTCATTGGGTGCTTGATGTTAGCGCTCATTTCCAAAGCTCGCCAGCAATCAACCGTTTCAGATATTGGATATCATGGGCTGCTGTCTCGTAGGGTGGGTGGTGGCTGCCATGTTCGACAGAAATGTAACCGTCAAAACCCTTATCCTTCAATATCCGTGCGAACTCCGTGAAATCCTCGTCCCCAGCATCCAGAAACGTGAGGTTGGGCCAATTGCCAATCCAGTTATGGGCATGGACGTGAACCACATGGGCGCCCAACTGCGATGCTGTGTCGAAGATCGACTCGCCTAACAACGGTGTCTGGATATTCACCTTCAAGTTGTCCAACCCCACATCGGCGAGCAACTTGAGTGTAGTCGGACTTGTATCCGTCAGGTTGGGTCCTGAATGGATCACCTGATGGGTTTCGAGCGGAAACACAATGCCGTGTGGCATACCCATCTCACAAATTCGCTGCAGCCCTTTTACGCAAGCATCCCACTGTTCCGCCGTTGCATCGGCGCTGCCGACATTGCCGGTGTACGTCCGGATAAAAGGACCTCCCAGCTGAATCGAATATTCGATGTACCGCTCCGCATCCCGTATGCTCTGCTCCCACATCTCTGAACTGGTGGTGAAGTCAAAATAAGGGCAGATCTGAACGATTTCGAGCCGGTGTGCATCCATTATTCCTTTGAGCCACTTCAGGTCTGCACTTGGTAAGTACTGCTCCCAAAACTCCAACCCGTCATATCCCATCTGTGCCAATTTCGGGATAGCTTCCTCAATAGCCTGCTGCGTGTTGCCAAAGGCGTTCGTACAAAACGACGCTTTCATACCGTTCTCCTTTGAAAGATTATTGTCTTAAACCTGCTGTTCCTACAGCAACGCGCAAGAACAAAATCCTGAATTTTAGGATGGATTTATCTTGAGGGGGCATTGTTGCGCGCCCGACCCTTCGCCTGCAACAATCTTCCGATGCCACCCGTCGATGCAGTTTGCGCATCTGCCGATGTGGCGCTCCCCAACCCCGATTTTGACTCGCTCTCGCGCTGATATCCAGATTGAGATGTTGGGGCGGGAGCGAAATCACCGGACGTTGTCGAGGACCCCCTCGTCAGCGTCGCCTTTGTTTGTCGCAAGCGCGAAAGTGTTGGTGAAGCCGCATGATCGTCTCGGCGGTAAAGCGACCTCAACTGCGTTTTAAGTTCTGTAAGATAACCGCTCGCAATGCTGAAACGACGCAGGATCATCTCCAAAACAAATAGAACCAAGCTCGCTATTAACAGGGGAAACGAAAGCGGTTTCAGATGTTCAATTGGCGTTCCACGGTGTTGAACAATCTGTTTAGGTGATGGTTCAAAAATTCCGTCGGTTTGGCTCGCAAGTTCATTGAGCAGCTGCCGATTGGTCTCAAATTCAGCAAACTCCGCCGGGTAGGAGAGCACAAGGCTCTCGTAATCGGTGCTTTCGATCTGTCCGTCTCGTTTTTTCTGGGCAGTAACAAGATACGATCCATGCTCACGTAGGGGGAATTCTCCAGAGTATTGTGTCGGCGTGACGCGATGCAGTTCGACTATCGCTCCCCTACCGTTGGGACGGGCGAGACTCACGTCAAACGTGAGACCAGATGTTGTTGGGGTCGATGCTGTATCTATAAACACCGCTCCTCTGCCGTTTTGGGGGACTACTGTAAGAGCGAAATCCGCAGCGCCGCCCATTGAGGGTAAAATCCAGTTGACAACCTGCCCCCAAAATCTGCCGAAGTTCTCCCACTCAATCCAGTCCGCTCCCCACCCCGGCTTCACATCAGAGGTAAAGGCGACAGACCTGCCAAGTCCGTAATTCCAGCCAGCGAGGATCGGGTGGTCTTCATGCGAGCCAATGTAGGTTTGTGCTAACTCCTTTTCCGAGGTAGCAATGTAGCCGTAGAGTTTCGGCAAGCGGTTAATCCCCGCTAACATCGGGGAATTCCCATCATTGATTATCGGCTGAAACGCCTCCTGGACAGTATATTTCTGGGTCTGACGCACCTCATCAGCCATAATTTTTGGCAGTTCGCTGACGTTCCTAACATCTCGGTATCCGCCCCCTCCAGCCTCGGCAATCGTTTTCATCAGCGCTCGGTCCGCATCACCGATAGCAATGGTCGAAAGGGTCATCTGGTCCGCTGCAATCCGTTCCGCCAGTGGAATAAAAGCCCCCTCTGATTTACCGTCTGATAGGAGCAAGATATGTTTCTGTTTCGCATCAACTGTTTGGAGCCGCTCATAAGCCTTTTCCAGGGCGGGATACATCTTCGTGCCGCTGCCCGGACGCAACGTTCCAACCTCATGAAGTATCTCTTCGTGTTGCGTTGTCGGTGCAAGGTCCATCTTGATTTCCGCAGCGAACGCTATCACCCCAGCGCGGTCTTCGTCGTCGAGTGCTTGGATGGAAGCACGCACCCCTTCAAGTGCCAACTGAATTTTCTGATCCGGACCAATATAGTTTGCCATACTTCCTGACGCATCAACCACAAGTATCAATGCGAGAGACTCTTTTGTCTGCCGAGGTGTCATCTCAAGCGGCAATACCCGTTCCAGCGGTGTGTCGTGATAGCCACCCCTGCCGAACGCGCGATCCCCGCCAATTACGACCAGTCCTTTCCCAAGATCTCGGACATAGCTTTCGATGTGCGCCATCTGAGATCCCGAGAGGTCATCAGCGGATACATTGCTCAAGATGATGGCGTCGCTGTTCTGGAGTGTGAGGAGGTCTGTCGGAAATTCGGAGGGAGGGAGGACTTCAACCGCCAAACTGTTCATTTCAAGCACATTCTTCAGCGATTCCGTCTCTCCGGTATCTCCCTCAATGTACAGGATCTGCGGCGTCCCATAAACACGGGTGACGCCGTCCCCTCTGTTGTTTTCGGGATTGTCACCTGTTGCGTTATCCACGGAAAGCTCGATCCGATACCTGTAGATGTCTTCCTCGGAAACTCTTTGTGGAAAGTCGATTGGCTGCTTCCCCTGTGTCAAAGCTATCGTTTGAGGCGCATCCACAGGGGTGTCGTTGCGATAAAGCCTCGCTTGGACTGTTGTATCTGTGATTGTTTCGATAATTGCGCGGACCGAGAAAGTTTCGTCTGCTCGCACCTGCGACGGGGTTTGCAGCGCTCTCACCCAGACTTCGTATTCCCGTTCGGAGGGCAGCGGAAGCGTAAAAACCTCGATTTCACTCGCCCGAACAAGGTCAAGTAAATCCGCTATCTCGCCAACATTTTGGAGGCCATCACTCAACAACACCAGCCGTTTCTGCCCCCCGTGTTCTCCAATAGGTAGGCTCAGCGCCAGTTGAATCGCTCCGGCGAGATTGGTCGCCGCTCGGTCAACTTCGACGCCCGATAAAATGGCCTCTGTCAGTTGAGGCTGCGCTGCTTTCGCCTGATTCAGCACACGCACCGCAGCCTCTCCCGCGAACAGAATTACGCTGAATAGGTCGGTGGGCTCGAGTGCATCAAGGGCTGAGTTAATCTGTTCGATTCCTGCGCTCTGCTGTTCCGGTGGGACGCTGTCGGACACATCAAGGAGGAACACGACGGAGAGAATATCTTCTTGATCCCTTTGCTGCAGACCGACTAATGCCAAGATCAGGCACAACACCGCACCGAGACGCAAGAGGAGCGTCCCAACCCTTCGCCATCGCGCTGCTTCAACGCGTGTGTAACGGTTAATGATCAGTAGGATTGGGATAATGCCGAGGAATAAGAAAAAGAGAGGATTACCAATCTGGAACATATCTAAATATAACAACCTAAGTTGCTCGTTTTTCAACAGCCGTCACTGTTTTCGTAGGGGCGGCGTTCCCTTCTACCGTCTGTTCGCCGATGGAGCAAGCGGTGTAGGTTGGGTTGAACGGGAGTGAAACCCAACACCATACTAAGCGTCAGCAGCGGTGACATTAGGAAAGGTCTCTCCAAAGATGCTGAATCCCTGTTTATAGCGGTTTTAGATTGTGGACGTAACATTACACGGTCCTAAACTGCTTAGGCCAAAAGGGCTCTAACCCTGCCACGAAGGTCATCTCTTCTTTTTGTGTGGGGTGGTTGATAGTAAGCGACCGAGCGTGTAAAGCCAACGCTTTCTGTCCAAATTTGATTTTAGACCCGTACCGAAAATCGCCAATCACCGGGTGGCCACGGTGTGAAAATTGTACGCGGATCTGATGATGTCTACCTGTCCCCAGTTCAACCTCAACCCAAGACACACCTTTCTGATACCGCAGCCGCCGAAAGGATAGTTCTGCATGCTGACCACGGTCACCTTTGGCTATATGGCTCGTGCGACCGTGGCGATGAATCCGATCTACCAACGTCCCGTCAGGCGGGGTTTTGCCTTGAACAAGTGCCCAATAAACTTTTCGGACACTCCCCACCCGAAACTGCTCGGACAACCGCTTCGCTGCTTTGGAGGTCAACGCAAACACAACGACACCCGATGTCGGCCTATCAAGCCGATGGACAAGTCCCAAATAAACATTGCCAGGTTTATTGAACTTATCTCTTATGTACTCCCTGCCATAATCAAAAAGCGATGTGTCGCCGGTACGATCGCCTTGCACCAACATGCCCGCTGGTTTACGTACGACGAGGAGATGATTATCAGTATAAAGGACTTTCAATAGTTTGCGATGTAGATAAAGCGCAGGCGCATAACCTGCTGTAATTCCCCTATCCCTTTATTGTGAATTATAGAAATAAGCAGACGTTCACTGGTAGCTCTTCTTAGCGAAGTCTCAAAAGTCCCCCTGATAAGTGGTACATCCCGATTTATCGGGGGCGGGATTTAGGGGGTTAGTTGTACATCGAAAGTGCATAAGTATAACGCAAGTTGCTAGTGATGTGAAATGTCACGAAACGGGAAAATGGGAACTGAATTGAGCGGCTCACTGCTCGCAGTGGATTGGCAAATCCACTGCCCACGCGCAAAGATGGCTCCGTTCCGAGAGTCCGAGACTTGGATATGTCTATCCAAGCCGAGCAGGTTTAGCAACTAGCAACTTAGGTAAGTGAGGGTGGTTCATAATTGCGATTGAGTCAGGATAACGGTTATAATCCTATCTAACACTCTAAGAAAGAGAGGGTTATAACATGAGCTATCCTGACCCGTTAGATTATATCAATTTCCTGTTCCAAAGACTACAAGATTTC
>JAJDUM010000021.1 GCA_022826645.1 Candidatus Poribacteria bacterium | reverse complement strand
TGAACTTACCCCCATCCTTTAGACAGCACATGCAGAGATTTAAGGTGTAAAATCGGGTCAACTGGGTCAGTGGTAAACACCTAAAACTTATTGGAAATAGACCTCGTGGGGTGTTCGGTAATTGAGCGATTGATGAAACCGCTGTTGATTGTAAAAGTTAAAATAGTCTTTCAATCTCTGCCAAGCGGTGTTCAGTGAGTCATAGTCGTTGAGATATACCTCCTCATACTTGACACTGCGCCACAACCGCTCAACGAAGATGTTGTCAAAATAACTGCCGCTACTGTCCCAACTGATAGCAATGTTAGCCGCTTGAAGCCGAGCAGTAAACGCATCAGCAGTAAATTGACTGCCTTGGTCGTTGTTGAATATCAACGGACACGCTTGGTCAAGTGCCTTATCAAGCGCGGATAGACAAAAGTATACATCGAGTGAGTTAGAAAGTTCCCAAGACAACACGTAACGGGAAAACCAATCCATAATGGCTACCAGATAAACAAACCCATGGTTCAAACGAATGTAGGTTATATCCGTTGCCCAGACTTGGTTGGGTCTGATGATACGTAATCCCTTCAGTAGATACGGATATGTTTTGGACGGTTTGTCGATACCTGTGGACTTCGGCTTAGGATAAATGGCAGTAATTCCCATCTTTTGCATCAACCGAGCCACCCGTTTGCGGTTGACCACATGCCCTTGAGAACGAAGCCATGCTGTTAATCGAGGCACCCCATAAAACGGTGTCTTTGTGTACTGCTCATCTATCAGACGCATATAGAGCAGGTTTTGTGCCGACTCGCTCACCGGTTGGTAGTAAAACGAGGCTCTTGACAGCCCCAGTAGCTTGCATTGCCTCACAACCGACGGTGAACCGCGCCGCTTGTCAACCAGTTGTCGCTTTTGGTCAACGGAGCCGTTGCGTTTTTTTTTGAAGCCAGTCCAACTCTACCTTCAACTGTCCAATCTGGCGATACAACTCATCGACTAACGGGTCGGTGTCAGGGGTTGATTTTGAGCGTTGGGTTGTAAACAGATCTGGTAATTGGTCAAGTACCTGTTTTTTCCATTGGCTCACTTGATTGGGGTGAACCCCATATTCACTGGCTATCTGAGCGATAGTTTGTTGGTTTTTTATCGCTTCAAGTGCAACTTGTGCTTTGAAGCGGCTATCGTACCGTTTTCTGCGGGACATCGGTTGAAAACTCCTTTCTTGCTGGCGCGTTTCTGACCCATATTGTCCCACAGATGATAAACGATTTACCAGTCCAAAATACACCTTAATCAACTGTCTAAATTTTGGGGGTAATTATACCAACTATCACTATAAAAAGATTAGAAAGTGAGAAGATAGAGGAGCGCCCTACGGTAAGGGGAGAGAAAATTACGTGGCAACTTGATGCAGACCCTGCTCCTATTACTGACGTGGTAGTTCGTATAAGTATTCCAAGCGCCGATAATCAGAGTATAGATGTTTGGGTAACGATTCCTAAGTTTAAGCCTTATTCAGAGGAGTTTACTAATACCATATACGGTGGTGCTATTGAAGTTGTTTCTTTGCCTATGGTTTCTATTGTAGGTGAAGGTTTAACAGTCAACGTTGAGAAACTTCAAGAAGGTTTGCCTGCCGATACATATGGAGAGCATCATATACCGAAGGATTTTGATTTTCCTTTGTATAATGTCGGCAATCCATCCCGAATCTTATGTGATGACTGTATTGCTCCTGTTACTCTTCCACAACCTACTCCTCCTCCGACTGATCTGCCTCCGCCGGATTTGCCTTCTTCTCCACCTGTTAAGGAAGATGTCGAACCACCTCCCGCAACAGATGTTCGAGTGTTTCCAAGACCTGGGACTATAATTCCAACAAATCCGGAGTTCGGACTGACTTTTGACGAGGGTATTTTAGCAGCGTCGATTAACGGATTCGCGGCAACTGGATCTCGACTTCGCTGGCTGGTTGCTCCTGTTTTGACAGAAGGATCTGTATCCCTAGATATTAGATGGACAAACCAAGACGGTTCTACCGGTTCTAAACGAGTGGGTCCTTATACCGTAAGAGAACCGGACACAGCACCGCCGAGAATCATCAGGGGGACAGTGGTGCATGGAGCGCTTAGAGTTGATCCTGGGGTGATAAATGAACGCGGTTTCACATATGAGTTTAATGAAACTGTCACAGGAAGTATTAGGTTGGTTGATGCGTTTGGTGTTAACCTGAATTGGTCTGCGGAGGTGGCTGACCGGGTGGCAACACTGGCTCCGGTTGCAGGACAAGAGCTTAGCTTTGAAACAGCCTACGCTGTTGAGATTGATGTCCGGGATGCTGCTGGCAATCGAAGCCAACTGCGTATTGTCTTTGTTACTAACCTTGTTAAAAAATGATGATCAAGGGTATCTTCATGTGTCTTCTCCTTAATATTGGGTGTTTCTAATCTAATATGAGGTGTTTAGGAGAAGGCAGCTCCCCTTTGGTTTTGTATTATACTTTTTCGCCCGGCGTTGAATCGTCGGGCTTTTTTGTGCCAAAAATCTTTCTATATTGAAAGGCGGATTTACATCAATCATAGAAATCCCCATCCGAAATCTCTTGTCCAGATCACTCCAATCGGTTATCCTTTCGTTCAATAACTTTAGTTGCTAAGGTCCTTTAACATTTATGTGAAGCGTACGCATAATCGTGGATGCAAGGTCTCCCCGCCCTTGCACCAACGGGTTATGACCGATAACCTGTAGGGGCAACCCTTGTGGTTGCCCTTCATAGACACTAAAGAGTCGTGGAAAGACATGAAAATGGGATAACGTGTCTTTAGCCCCAGCGGGGCGTCATGTTTATAGCCAAATGATATTTTCATGCTCAAGCCCCAGCGGGGCGACATGTTTGTAGTATTATCTGAGACCAATATCTGTCGATTAGGTTCCGATTCTGCTATGTTGTTATGCATTATACGTGCAACAATGAACTAATAAACCAATGCACGAACGAACTTTATCGTTCCCACGAAGGAAGATAGATATGAAATACATCGACGCACATGTACACGTCTGGACAAACCAATTCGATCGCTACCCGCTCAGCCCACCGCATCAGAAAAGCGATATGAACCCCAAGACCTTCTACCCCGACGAACTCCTTGCCCACGCCGAACCATCAGGCGTTAATCGCATCGTGCTGATCCAGATGAGTTACTACCAGTTCGATAACGCCTACATGCTTGATGTGATGAACGCGTATCCGGGCGTTTTTTCAGGCATCGCCATCGTTGATTGGGAGGCAGAAAGACCCGATCAAACGATGCTGCAACTTGCCGATCAGGGTGTCCGCGGATTCCGTATCTATCCGACGAATGCGCCTATCGAAAACTGGTTAGACGGACCCGGATTTGAGCGCATGTTTGCCGCCGGTGCAGCGCACAACCTCGCCATCTGTCCACTAATAAATCCAAACGCCCTGCCCGCCCTTAGTAGACACTGTGACCGTTTCCCAGACACCCCCGTCATCATCGATCACCTCTCCCGGATCGGCGCCGACCAACCCGTCTGTGATGAACATATTGATCAACTCTGCGCCATGGCGAAGCACCCCAACGTGATGGTGAAGGTCTCCGCATTCTACGCACTCGGCGAAAAAGCGCCCCCTTACGATGACCTCAACCCCCTCATCCGCCGCGTGTATGAAGCATTCAGCGCTGATCGACTGATGTGGGCGAGCGACTGCCCCTTCCAAGTCGTCGACCACACCTACGAGGACAGCATCGCCCTAATCCGGGACAGACTCGATTTCCTCTCCGACGCAGATAAAGAGCAGATCCTCCGAAAAACCGCAGAAAATTTCTTCTTCCCGGTATAGTAGTAAGCATACTCCGTATGCCGTAACCTGCCTCCATTTCCATGTGCCCTCCGTTCTTAGGGAAGCTATGCAAGTCCCCCTGACAAGGGTTTCCCCCTGATAAGTCCCGACCCATCTTTCCCCCCTGACAAGGGGGGCTAGGGGGGTTGGGGATTTAGGGGGTTGGTTGTGCATTGAAAGTGTATCAGTAATTCTAAAATCTACTATAAATAACCCTATGCATCCAAACGAAAACCCTTGCCCAATAACCCAAAATC
This sequence comes from Candidatus Poribacteria bacterium, assembly GCA_022826645.1. Classification (GTDB taxonomy): domain Bacteria; phylum Poribacteria; class WGA-4E; order WGA-4E; family PCPOR2b; genus PCPOR2b. The sequence goes on along the minus strand of JAJDUM010000021.1, from coordinate 17,157 downwards.
GGTTATCCTGTCTTCAGTCAGGGCATTTTGACTCTCTCTTTCTACGAACCTCCCAAGCTAGGCTTTCAAGCTCAACTGTGCCAATGAACTGATGAACTAATGGACCAATGAACAGGCGCTCTTCACGCTTTTCGCGTTAGGCATTTTCTTTGACTATGAGCCACAGGAGACAATAACTGATGACAGACTATCGCTTCAAAGTTGGAATGGACCTTCAGATGACAGGTTTACCTTACGTCGAGGCACTTGCCCTCGCAGAGGAACTCGGCGTCAAGTACGGCTGGTTCGGCTTCCTCGATTGGGCAATCGACGGTGAGATAACCGATGCCGCCGTCGACGAAATGGGCGAACAGGCAGCCCAACACGGGGTCGAACTATTCATGATCGGTGCCGGGGGCTCCTTCAGCAAACTGCACCTCGAAGATCTAGAGCTGGAAACAATGCAAGACCACCCAGAATTTCAGGCTGATTTTGACCACCTGATCCAGACAATGTCCGTCGCCAACCGGCTCGGCGTGGGTTCGGTGCTATCCTACACGTTCGCATGGCCCGGCGAATACTCCGCCCAAAAACCAACCTGGCCCATGCGCTGGCTAACGCGGGGCGGCGTCATCGCGGACGTTGACATGGAGAAGCTGGTCAAAGCCTTCTCACTCGTGGCAGAGCAAGCGGAACAGCATGATATCGATGTGGCGCTTGGCAACCTCCCTTGGCACTATACCAACACGACCGGACACTGCCGAGAACTGATCGAGCGAGTCGGTTCCAATCGGCTCAAGATTATGTGGCACCCGTCCGATAACCATACCGCCGGCGAATCGGATTCAGCAACCGCTGGCTTCATTAACGTGCGTCCCTACCTCCATTCGCTCCACGTAAAGGATCTGCAAGTCCTTGATGGACTGAAACTCAACTTTGAGTACTGTCCACTCGGCGAAGGCGATGTTGACTATCCAACCGTGCTGCGAAATCTGCGTGACCACCGCTGCGATGTAGTTTTCGCCGTCGCTACCCATTTTCGACCGCCAAGCGGATCCGGTGCAGACGCGATGCGGATCAACTTTGACAAAATTAGACCTATGATTGAACAGGTGGAAGCGGGCGGATAAGGAGGAGAGTATGGGAAACCAACTGAATGTTGCAATCATCGGTTGTGGTGGAATCAGCACCGCCCATATACCGAACATTCTGAAAACACCCGAGATACACCTCGTCGCCACAATGGATGTTATCGAGGACGGGGTCGGCAGGAACGGGCGACGGGTCGGAGCACGTGTGCGCGCTGAGGAGGGGAACGCGGACTACTACACAACCGATCTTGACCGTATCCTCTCCGATCCTGGTATAGATGCCGTGCTAATCTGTTCAACCCACGATACCCATGCGGACATCGCTATCAAAGCCTGTGCAGCGGGCAAACATATCTTCGCCGAGAAGCCGCTCGCGATGACGCTTGATGAGGCACGACGGGTCCAGAAAGCTGTTCATGAGTCAGGTGTGCAGCTGATGAGCGGTTGGTGGTTCAAACATTCGCCAGTAACCAAACGGCTGCGCGAGGTTATCCCTCAACCATACTACACCCTCTTCACCTGTCGCGTCTCTTACGACAAACCGAACGATCCCGAAGGTCCATACGGCCGCGACGGTATCCTTGATAACTCCGGCTACAATCTCCACTGGATTTGGCACGTCATGCGTTCGCAACCGGTAGAAGTCCTTGCTATGGGCTACGACGGGCAACCCACAAACACCAGCACAATCATTATTCGCTTCGCTAACGGCGGGATTGGAACCTCTGTGTTCAGCACTGTCGGCAGTGGCGGTGCGCTTCCCAAACACTACGCCGAAGTCTTGGCTGGTTCTGTAAGTGCCGCAACGGTTCGCTTCGGCAATCTCACATTCCAAGGGACTGACGAGCCCGGCATTGAGCATAACGAGTATCACAACGGCTTCGACGGGGAGATGAGCATGTTCGCCAAACTCTGCCTTCAAGGCGGTCCATGCCCGATGGATGCGTGGGAAGCCTGCATACCGACGCTCATCTTCGAGAAAGCGATTGAATCGATGCGCACCCATCAGCCAGTGCCTGTGAGGGTCGAAGAGGAGTTCTACCTGCCCGACGGCAGCCTGCCCGCCAGCATCGAAAACTTCGGTGATGTGCCATAGTAGTAGGTATATTGCTTTGAATCCCGATTTATCGGGACGCCGTATGCCGTAACCTTCTATCGTTTCTCGCTTCAGTTGGGTTGCTTGGTGGGTTTTTCCGCCCGGTCCAACACAACAGCGGGAATAGCGGACATTCCTGTAGGGGTAACAACCCTTGTGGTTACCCTCCATAAACTAAAGAGACGCTGTCCCGCCTGTACCGATGAATCGAGGATGTATCGGGGATGGCTCATGTAAAAAGAGAGTGCATGTGAGAGGGGCATCCCTGCCCCGATGGGTGGATGACCGTCGGGAGATGCCGACTCACAGTTGGCCTCAGTTTCTATTGCACGATTTCTTAACATGAGCCTCGGGGATATATCGGGGCGGGGCGACATGTGTAACTTGTGCCCTCCTAATCGATTTGGTTGTTTTTTTGATAATCAAATATCGCAACCTTACCTACACATTGTAGGGGCAACCCTTGGGGTTGCCCTGTTTCACGTTTAATCTCCACTCGGTATCATCCGAATCTGACGGAGCCGTTTTCATGAAAGAAGGCGAAATCATTAGAACAATCCAAAACAACGGCGAAACCGTTGTTTTCCGCTACCCCCGATGGCAAGATGTGCCCGCCTACGTCGATATGTGCAATATCCTACATCAAGAGAAGGTCATGGCATATCACGCAGAGACCAGTTTCGCCAAGGGCTGTGAAAGATTAAGCGGGATCCTCGTTGATTTGGAAACCGGAAAACGCTCCCACCTTCTAATAGAAATAGATGGGGAGATCGTTGGCGAGGGGAGCCTACAACTCGACACCGCACATCGGATGGGAACCCTGGGCATAAAAATCATCGGCAGGTGTCGCAGGCGCGGACTGGGAAGAGAAATGATGCTGCGCTTGGAGGAGGAAGGTCGAAAGTTCGGCTTACGACGAATCTACCTCCATGTCTGGCATTTGAACGAGGCTGCAATTAGCCTGTATCAGAAAATCGGATACCGAGAGGTGGGGCGTGTTCCCGAATGGTACAGCATGAAAGATGACGACGGCAACCTCGTTTATTCGGATCTGATTGAGATGATAAAGGACATCGGGGACTAAATTGGAGTGGTTCAAATGAAGCATAATGCACAATACCTAATGCGTAAGAAAAAATCTGGCGTATTACTCGTTATTTTTCTCACGTTTCACGCATCACGTTTCACGTTTTAACTTTTTTATGGTATTTTACATAAAAAACATATAAAAACATTTGCAAAACTGCGTCGTGTGTGTTATCATTAACGCCCGGAATAGAGATTTTATACTTAACTAATTAACCCTGTGTACCCACCCGCAAAATGACGAACACACGACTCGTTGATACCTTCAATCGAGAGCATACTAACCTGCGCATCTCCGTGACTGATCAGTGCAACTTCCGCTGCATATACTGTATGCCGGAAGACATGCAGTTCATGGAAGATGACGCTATCATGACGTTTGATGAAATAGTTCATCTTGCGCGTATCTTCGTCGATGTGGGAATCAGTAAGATCCGACTTACGGGTGGTGAACCGTTAGTCCGCCGGGGGATTCCAGAGCTAATCAGGCGGCTCACAGAAATTAAAGGATTAAAAGACATCAGCTTGACCACAAACGGCATCGGTTTGATCAAACAGGCAAAAGACCTCTACGATGCCGGTCTGCGCCGAATCAATGTCAGTCTCGATACGCTGGACGAGGCAAAATTTGAGCAGATGACGCGCCGCAAGGTGCTTTCAAAAGTGTTAGAGGGACTGCAAGAAGCGCAACGTTGTGGCTTTGATCCAATCAAAGTCAATGCTGTAGCAATGAAGGGCTTTACTGACGATGAGATTGTTGATCTCGCAAAATTTGCCCGTGACAACGCTTACCAACTCCGGTTTATTGAATTCATGCCCTTAGATGCGGACGACATCTGGGGACGGAATATGTTCATTCCGGGTAAAGAAATCATCAATAAGATTGGTGCAGTCTATCCACTGAATCCTGTCAGCATGAACGGCGATGCGAAACATGATCCGGCAAAGCTTTATCAGTTTGAAGACGGTAAGGGAGATGTGGGATTTATCTCCTCCGTGACCGAACCATTTTGCGAAAAATGCAATCGGATCCGTCTCACCGCTGACGGTCAACTGCGGACATGCCTGTTCTCTATCACAGAAACCGATCTGCTGAGTCCGCTACGCGAAGGTGCTCCTGACCAAACCATTGAGAATCTTATTATCGAAGCTGTGAAGCAGAAAGAACCGGGCCATCAGATCAACGCAGCCAACTTTGTCAAACCAAAACGAAATATGTCCATGATCGGCGGCTAGGAACGTTACGCAATACATAATATACAGAAGGAGTCTAGTAGAAATTAATGAGTACTGAACTAGTCATCACAGATTTACATGTCAGCGTGGAAGATCAACCCATCATCAAAGGCTTGAACTTGAGCATCAAACAGGGTGAAATCCACGCGCTTATGGGCCCGAACGGGTCCGGCAAGAGCACCCTCGCTAATACACTGATGGGGAATCCGTTCTATACCATTGATTCTGGGGAAGTTACCATCGGCGGAGTGGATATCCTTGACCTTGAGCCGAACGAGCGCGCAAAGTTAGGACTCTTTCTTGCATTTCAATATCCAACCGCAATCCCCGGTGTCAGCATGGCGAACTTCCTCCGCATGGCAGTAAGTGCCGTGCGCTCTGAAAGTTCAAATGGGTCAGATGCAACCGAACTCATCCCGATGCGAGAGTTTCGCCGAGAGTTGCGTGCAAAGATGAAGCAGTTGGGTGTTGATGAGTCTTTTGCGCGACGTTACCTCAACGATGGGTTCTCCGGCGGCGAGAAGAAGAGAGCCGAAGTCCTGCAACTCGCGATGCTTGAACCCAAGATCGCTATCCTCGACGAAACCGATTCAGGGCTAGATATTGACGCGGTGCGTATCGTTGGCGAAAGCGTCAATCAGCTAATCGGTCCGAACCTCGGTGTGCTTATTATCACCCACTACCCGCGCTTACTCAACTACATCCGCCCACAATTCATACACATCCTGCTGGACGGAAGAGTGGTCGAATCTGGCGGATGGGAGCTTGCTGAACTACTGGAGGAGAAGGGCTACGACCCCATTCGTGAGGCGCACGGACTCACGGAAACTGTTGCCGAGGTTGAAGCTGAAGAGACGTTGCCCTCTTTAAGGGTATAAAAACAAAGCAGATCCACTAAAAGTGGAAAGGAAATATAGACAATGGCAGAACAAGAAAAACCGAACGAAACGGTAGACATCGGCGTAAGCAGCGAATATAAATACGGGTTTCACGATGATGTTAAACCGGTTTTCAAATCACGAAAAGGATTGGACACCGAAGTCATCAACGAGATGTGTGATGTCAAGGGCGAACCCGATTGGATGCGCGAATACCGGCTGAAAGCCTATGAAATCTTTAATCAGAAGCCAGATCTGAAATGGGGTGGCGACCTCTCTGGTCTCGACTACGACGATATCTACTACTATGTCAAAGCGTCTGATCGAGTCGAGCGAAGTTGGGACGATGTTCCCGACGATATCAAGAAAACCTTTGATCGACTCGGCATCCCCGAAGCGGAACGCAAATTTCTCGCCGGTGTTGGTGCCCAATACGATTCGGAAGTGGTCTATCATAACATCGAGGAAGAGTTGGAGAAGATTGGAGTCATCTTCGTCGATACCGATACAGCCATCCGTGAATATCCGGATCTGGTCAAAGAGTATTTCGGTACAGTGATTCCGTCCGCGGATAACAAGCTGGCCGCACTGAACTCAGCGGTCTGGTCGGGTGGTTCTTTCATCTATGTCCCGCCCGGCGTAAAAGTCGACTACCCGCTGCAGGCGTACTTCCGCATCAACAGCGAAAACATGGGGCAGTTTGAGCGGACATTGATTATTGCCGATGAAGGCGCGGAAGTCCACTACGTCGAAGGCTGCACGGCACCGACCTTTTCCAGTGAATCGCTCCACAGCGCCGTCGTCGAAATTATCTGCAAGAAGGGATCGCGGGTGCGCTACACCACCATCCAAAACTGGGCGAATAACGTATATAATCTCGTAACCAAGCGAGCAACGGCTTACGAAGATGCGCACATGGAATGGATCGACGGTAACTTGGGCTCCAAACTCACGATGAAGTACCCAAGTATCTACATGATGGAGCCGGGTGCCCACGGGGAAATTCTCTCAATTGCATTTGCAACCAAAGGACAACATCAGGATGCCGGCGGCAAGGTCATCCACTGCGCGCCGAACACCAGTTCACGTATCACCTCCAAGTCGATTAGCAAGGACGGAGGACGTTCCAGTTACCGTGGTGAACTCAAAGTGCTCAACGGTGCGAAAGGGTGTAAATCCAACGTCGAATGTGATGCCCTAATCCTTGATGAAGACTCACGGTCCGATACCTATCCGGTTATCCAAATTGACGCTGACGATGTGAACGTCGGGCACGAAGCGCGTGTCAGCAAAATCGGCGAGGAGCAACTTTTCTATCTGATGAGCCGTGGGCTGTCCGAAGAGGAAGCCTCCACCATGATCGTCAACGGATTCATCGAACCGCTCGTAAAAGAACTTCCGATGGAATACGCAGTCGAAATGAACCGCCTGATCCAGCTGCAGATGGAAGGATCAGTAGGATAACGCAAGTTACTAGTTGAGAAGCTATAGTGAATTCTAAAAATAAATAGACACTTTCGCCCCTCGGTTTCGATCCCGACTTATCGGGGCCGGTAGGTGCGGTTTCTAACCGCACCGGTTTGGAGTGTCTCATTAATTCTAAGATTTACTATAAGTGCTGGAAACGGACGCAATAGTCGGGAATTGGAAATCGCTCCTACAAAAAATACACTGTAGGAGCGATTTCCGAATCGCGACAAGAGACTCAATTTTTGATGAAATGACATGGCAACAGTCACCCTTGACGAAATTCAACGTGATTTCTTGGGTTATCTTCAGCGTGTTCGGGTCGGCGAAACGCTTGTCATCATGCAAGTTGATAAACCTGTAGCGGCAATCAAACCGATTGAGACGAATCATACCCAGGAACCTCGCCCTTTTGGTTTGTGTGCGCGAGAATTTTGAGTTCCTGACGATTTTGATGACCCGTTGCCAGAAAAAATTATCAAGCAATTTGAGGGCAAGTAATTTGTAAGAAACAACGATGGTTGTTCCCTACGATGCTGATTCTTATCGGGACAGCTGCGTTAAGCTCCAGCGGGGCGATATGTGCGTCTTTTGCTCCAGATGAGGTTTCAGAAAATAATTCGGTAATTCTATATGTTCCCCAGGTCCGGTAGGTGCGGTTTGCAACCGCACCGGACATCGATCGAAAATTACCCAATTAATAAATTAATCTTCATGAGGAGCGCAATGTGTATGGCAAGAACAAATCACTCAGCTCAAAGCCCCAGCGGGGCGACCTATGTATAGCATTGGAACGGAGACAGAATTGAGTTCAGAGTTAAACTCCAATCCCCCTTATGAAGTTCAAGCGGGGGATTTTTCACGAGAATTTGTAGAGCACATATCCAAAACACAGGACGAACCCCGCTGGATGCGTGACCGGCGGTTGGCAGCGTATGACGTGTATCAACGGTTACCGATTCCCAAAACGCCCAATGAGGATACGTGGAAGCGGACGACGGATATGCACGTGCAAGACTATTGGCGTCGTACAGACCTGCGTCCCTTCAAGCTAGATCGGTATCATCCGGTTGCGCTTTCACCTTCCGAATCCGCTGAAGGTGCACCGCTACCCGATACACTGAAAGATCGATTGACGTCACTAAACGGAGATACAGGACAGATAGTCCAACAAGACGGAATCGTCCGCAATGTCGCGTTGGCGGAAGACCTTGAACGCAAAGGTGTCTACTTCGCGGATATGAATACCGCGTTGAAGGAACGTCCGGAACTGGTCGAGTCCCACTTTATGACCAAAGCCGTCCCAGTCGATTGGAATAAGTTCGACGCCCTCCACGGTGCGTTCTGGCAGGGCGGTTACCTACTGCACGTTCCCAAAGGTGTCGTCCTTGAAGTTCCGTTACGCGTGTTTGTCGCACTATCGGAAGCCGGACGAACAGACCTGTCACACACGCTGATTGTTGCCGATGAAGGTAGCCAAGTCACCGTGCTGGAGGAACACCTTTCGGGAGACACGGATACACCCGGATTGCACTGTGGCGCTGTCGAAATTCTTGTCGCAGATAACGCCCATGTCAACTACGTTGGGCTCCAAAGGTGGAATCTCCGTACTTGGAATTTTTCGACACAACGCGCGATTATTGGGAGGGATGCGCAGTTGCGTTGGGTGTCGAGCGCGTTGGGAAGCCGTGTCAGCAAACTCAACCAGGAATCGGTGCTTGCAGCGTCGGGAAGTCATGTCGAGATGCTCGGATTGACCTTTACACACTCCCGTCAGCATCTCGATATCCATACCTATCAAGACCACAAAGCACCCCACACCACCAGCGACCTACTTTATCGAACCGTCCTCAAGGATCGCTCCCGGAGTGTGTGGGCGGGGATGATCCATGTTCACCCCGGCGGTCAACATACCGATGCCTATCAGAAGAACGATAATCTGATGTTAAGCGACCATGCCCGCGCAGACCCCCTGCCCGGACTTGAAATCTTAGCCAGTGAAGGCATTCGCTGTACACACGGTGCCACAGCAGGTCCTATTGATAAAGATCAAGTGTTTTACCTCATGAGTCGTGGATTGTCCCACGACGCAGCGGAACGGTTAATTGTTGACGGCTTTTTTGAACCGGTGATGCAACGAATTTCGTTAGAATCGGTTCGATCGCAGCTGCAGCAGTCGATTGATCACAAATTGGCGATGTAACCGTGCGAAAATCACAGCGCGTTTACTGTAGTTTTCACGTTTCACACTTTTCAAAACTGAAAGGAACCCAATAATGAGTCAGCCAAAAATTACCGCTTATATGAAACCTGTTTGCGGTTGGAGCAACGGTGTCCGCGCCATCTTCCAAAAATATGGTTTGGAATATGACGATCGCGACATTATTAACAACGCAGATAACTATCAAGAGATGGTCGAGAAGAGCGGCCAGCCGCTTCAGCCGACGATCCAAATCAACGACGAGATTATCGCCGACGTCAGTGGCGACGAAGTTGAAGCATACCTTATCGAAAAAGGCTATGTCCAGCCAAGTGAGGCCGATGCTGGCGTGCCGACAGACGCGGCATGTGACGATCACGGCGAAACAGTCGATGTCTCGTTCTCAGGTGGGAAACTGACCAACTGGGCAAGCAACCTGTTTTCTAAATAAGTCAACCCTACTTAAAACGTGGGGCTCATGTAAAAAGAAGGTGCAAAGCGCGAAGAGAAACCGAGTTTTTTCTTGAAAACTCGGTTTCTATTGCACACTTCCTAACATGAGCAAACATCAGGATTCAACGGTATAATCTTATTAATCCTTGAATTCTTAAATCCTGATAAGGATTAGTAGGCATAGATAGAATCTTCACGGATTTTTCCTTGCCTTCAATCCGTGTATGCAACTTTTGTCGCACACAACTTTCACCATCAATTACCGATTGCCTTTGTAAACCTTTTCTATTTGTAGCTGGGTAATTTATTGTTCCTTCACAAGCGAACAATAAATGTTAACCTTATAGATTGGTCCATGGCAGACTAAGAACAATGCGAACTTTAATGGATTTAATCCGATTTATACGTGAGAATCCCCTGCCAGGACAGTCTTGGCGGAAGGATCGATGGAAAACAGAGTTATCAACAAAAATACCAAATTGGAAAGAGCTCCTAAAAGAATCTTCAAACTGGTACGGTATAGAAGACGTCATATCCGCAAAAAGAAAAAGTTGCTCGGGATTGTGTGAAACTCTTGTAGAGTCCAGCGGATTAGAATTCGCGAAAAGATGTTTTTATTCCACAGTTCCTCATCTAAAAAAAGCTGCGGAGGAATGGTTCGGTAATAATAAATGCATGTGGAGTAAATTTGATCGGAACATAAAAAACCAGATAATATCTGATTTTGTTAATCCTGCCGGCAAAAAGTACCTTCCTTCACCCAAAGAAGTTGAAAGCTTGTGTTTCATTATGGCAGATGCTGACGATATAGTCTCTTTGCAGAGACTTGATGAAATGATTTCTCGACGTCTAAAAGCGTATCCAGTCGCTTCATTTCAGCCTCCGGTACACAGGCCTGATCCCGATGAAAAGAAGTTGATTGCGCTGCTAATGAAAATAACAAGAGAGAATGGGTATTCGTCATCCGCCTTGCCATTAATTTTTGTCTCTTCCGAGACACCGCCAATCTTTGTTGATCATCCTGAATGGGAAGAGGATGAGGAAAATTGGGACGAAAGGGACAAAGGTTGGAGACTAAGGAATCGGGAACGGAGAAAGCCCGAAAAAATTTCGATTGAAGGACTACTTGGGTGCTATGACCCCCGGCTCCAGCGAATCATTATTTATGAAAGAGGAATTAAGTGGATGGTAAGAGAGGGTTTTGACGAAAAATGGTTGTCTGCTGTTGTCCTGATCCATGAAATTGGACACTGGATTACCCATCAACTTCCCAAACCGGGAGTGCCCACATGGCGAACAGACTTATACGATTCAAGCGACCCGGATGTTCACGAAGGTTGGGCGCAGTTAATCACATGGTGGATTGCTAACCAAGACGACGGCGCCCGGCAGTTTAAAGACACCTTCAAGGAACTGAATGAAAGACAATCTTGGCCTTATGACGTATTTAAACAGTTTACAAGGAGGTCGCCAAACGAGGTAATGGCATCCCTTGAAACATTAAGACTTCTTCAACATTCAGCTTGCCTTGATGATTGGACAGAGGCACTATCCAAACCAAGTTAGAATCCCGATGTACCCTCAACCTATGAATAATCCACTCAATCCGCTTGATATCGAAGCTATCCGAAACGATTTTTCCATTCTAAAAGAGGAAAATGACCTACCCTTGATCTATCTGGACAGTGCTGCGACCTCCCAAACACCAGATTGCGTCATTGAGGCGATGGACGCGTATTATCGGACCTACAACTCAAATATACATCGGGGCATTTACCGTATCTCTGAGGAAGCGACCGCCAAGCATGAGGAGGCGCGCCAGCGGATCGGGCGGTTCATCAATGCCCGCCGTCCAAGCCAGATTATCTTTACACGAAACACCACCGAATCAATCAACTTAGTGGCATATAGTTGGGGGAGTGCCAATCTCCGAGAGGGCGATGAAATCCTTGTCACGGTAATGGAACACCACAGCAACCTCCTGCCGTGGCAGCTGCTATCCCAACGCACCGGAGCGAAGCTGCGATTTATTGAAATCACCGACGAAGGGGTGTTGCAGCTTGATGATTTGGAAAGGCTGTTGACAGAGCGCACCAAGATAGTTGCAATGACCCATGTCTCCAACGTCCTTGGTACTATCAATCCCGTTCAGGAACTTATTGCCGCCGCCCACGCGGTCGGTGCGAAGGTGCTGATTGATGGCGCACAGAGTGTGCCGCATTTCGATGTAGATGTGCAGGAGTTGGATTGCGATTTTCTTGCGTTTTCGGGACACAAGATGTGTGGTCCCACCGGCATAGGTGTGCTGTACGGCAAGTCCGATCTCCTAGAGGAGATGCCACCATTTTTGGGCGGTGGTTCGATGATCCGCTCCGTCCAGCGTGAAAGTTCGACCTACGCCGATGTGCCAGCCAAATTTGAAGCAGGAACGCCAGCCATTTCGGAAGCAATCGGACTTGCAGCTGCCGTAGACTATCTCAACAAAGTTGGCTTAGAAGCGATCTTCGTGCATGAACAGGAACTGCTCGAATATGCACACCAGAAACTCAACGAAATTGAGGACATTACGATTTACGGGCCCAAGCCCCGACAAAAAACAGGAGCAATCACATTTAACTTGGAGGGGATTCACCCTCACGATTTAGCAGGCGTCTTAGATACAGTTGGAGTAGCAGTCCGCGCCGGACACCACTGTGCACAACCGCTCATGCAGAAATATGGAGTTATCGCCACAGTCCGCGCAAGTTTCTACCTTTACAACAAACTTGACGAGATCGATACCCTGCATGAAGGATTGCTGAAAGCCCAACGTATGCTGACGCGGAGACGAAGATGAACATCTACGAAGAAGATATTCTCGATCATTACGAAAACCCAAGCAATTATGGGACACTTGAGCATCCTGACATCTCTTATGAGGAAGACAATCCCCTGTGCGGTGATCAGATTCGGATAGATCTCCAGGTTGAGGACGGTATTATAACCGACCTGCGGTTCTGCGGTCACGGTTGTACTATCAGCCTAGCAGCCGCTTCAATGTTGACGGAAGAGATTAAAGGCAAACCTCTGGAAGAAGTCAAGCAGTTAAACAAAGATGACATTTTGGATATGCTCGGTATCCCTTTAGGCCCCGTGCGTCTGAAATGTGGACTGTTAGCCCTGAAGGTGCTAAAAGCCGGAGCTTACGGACTCAAGGGCTGGCCCGGAGAAGAAGACGAGGAAGCTAAATGAGCGAGTTTTTCCAGGTCGCAAAGGTCAGTGAGCTACCGCCGGGAGGAAAAAAACTGGTCGAAGTGGATGACATACCCGTTGCACTATTTAACGTGAGCGGCGAATTTTACGCCATCGAAGATGTCTGCACCCACGATGGCGGTCCCCTCGCGGAAGGCGAGCTCGACGGCGACGAAATCGAATGCCCGCGACACGGAGCACGCTTCAACGTCTGCACCGGTGCAGTACTGTGTATGCCGGCGACTGAGCCAGTCGAATGTTACGAAGTCAAAGTTGAGGGCGATACGATTTTCGTCCGCGCGGACTACTAAAGGAGGATTTACGCAGCGCGTTCATAAGTCCCCCTGACAAGGGGGATTTAGGGGGTTAAAAAGAACTTGTCCCGCGTTGAAATGCGTAAGCTCCCCGGTAGGTGCGGTTTCCAACCGCACCGGTTTAGAGTGTCTCATTGATTCTAAGGTCCACTATAATGAACAAAATGTTTTCACGTTTTACGTTTCACGCTTCACGTTGTCAACAGGTGTAAACTAGCACTATTGGTTGTGAATGGAGGATTCTGATGGTAACAGAAGATACCGTATTTGAGGCAGTCAAAGAGATTATTGATCCGGAAGTTGGTATTAACATCGTTGATATGGGACTGATTTATGGGGTTGATATCGAAGACGAAACTGTAAATATCACAATGACCTTGACCAGTCCGGGTTGCCCTGCCGGTGGCCAGCTTGTCAACGGTACGCAGCATGTCACCCAACAGCTTGAGGGCGTTGAAGAGGTAAACGTCAATGTCGTTTGGACGCCGCGTTGGACACCAGAGATGATGACCGAAGAGGCTAAGGACGAATTGGGTATCTTTTAGCCCGCGTTTAGGGTCATTTATGGTGAATTAGAGAAATAAATCGACACTCACCCCCGGTAGGTGCGGTTTCCAACCGCACCGGTGCCGACTTAGCCTGCCCCGCCTGTCCCGTTCCGAGGATCCCGATAAATCGGGATTTGAAGTGTTTCATTAATTCTAAGGTCCACTATAGTTTTACTGTAGGAGGGATCTCCGAATCCCGATATCTCACTGTAGGCGTGATCTCCCGGTTGCGCCTTTTCAAATGGTTAAAAAGCCGAAGACTGAATAGCCCTAAGCCCACGTTTCTAATTATTGTAAAATCATCGGTTTTCGCGTAAGGACAGAGTCTCTTCGTCCGCCAAGGCGTGTAATTTGCTAGGACTTGCGCACTTGAACACTCAAAGCTTTATAGTTCGGTGATGAATCACCGCAGTACGCCATTTCCAACGCCCGATGAATCGGGACAGGCGGGATTAAGAAAGGGGCAACTACAGTAAGGTCTTAGGTTTGTAGTAGCGCAATTCATTGCGCGTCCGGACGGGCGATAAATCGACCTACTACAAACTGAACTGCGTAACTCCTATTTACATCTGATTAAAGAGGATTTAAGAATGAAAAAAAGTTTTGTCTGCTCTGGTATAAAAACCTTATCATTACTGATGCTGATTGGCGTTTCTATTGCTTTGATAAGTTGTGCCTTAATACGGGAAGCGGGAATTCCTCCAACCCCCTCGAAGCAAGCAACCGCTGGCATCGGTCCTGCAAGTGGGAGCGACTTATCCGGAACAGCGATTTTCACGCAAAACGGTGATACAATTACGCTCGTTATTGAGGTTCAGGATGCATCTCCGGGGATCCACGCCGTCCATATTCATGAGAAAGGTGACTGTAGTGCACCCGATGGTACATCTGCTGGCGGTCATTGGAATCCCACCCAGGTGGCTCACGGGAAATGGGGAGAGGGTGAATTTCACCTCGGAGATATCGGCAATATGATTGTCGGTGAAGAGGGTACAGGTAGAATTGAGCTAACGACGAATCTTTGGGAAATAGGCACAGGCTCTGATATCGACATTGTTGGAAGGGGTATCATTGTCCATGCAGGTGCCGATGATTTTACGTCACAACCCTCGGGCGCTGCCGGCGCACGAATTGGTTGCGGGGCGATTGAGTCGGACCACTAGTCTTGACGATGACAACCTGAGAATTTTTACTTAAACCGGCATCTCCATCGATAGAGATTGGCTTCGAATCGGTAACATGGGTCTTAACTCTTGTCTATGAGACAGCAACAGCCAAAAACGATTAAAAGGTTGGGTGACGACGGTCTGCAAATAGTCTGGAAAGATGGCCACGAGAGTGAATACACCTACCCATATCTCAGGCAGATGTGTCCATGTGCGGAGTGTTCAACCATAAGGCACCAAGGCCAAGATGTTCACTCCCTATTCGGTCCAGAAGGACTGGGCGACCCAAACCAGATTGTAGTTCCCGCGGATACCAAACCCACAAACCTCGAACTTGTTGGTCGTTATGCCATCCAGTTCGTTTGGAGCGATGGACATTCGACAGGTATCTACTCTTTCGAAACACTCAGGGAAATCTGTCCCTGTTCCCAGTGTATCTCGGAGGTCGCTAGGTGAGCAGATACTAGATGTTCGCTATCTTGATTGGAACAGACGCTAGAACAACTAAGCACCATGAAATTTTCGATCTGCAGGCAACAAAGAAGAAAACGATGAAAGGAAGATCTGACGATGAAACGGCTAAACTAGGAGCAAGCCGATTCACGCAAGGCCAAACAGATATGGGAGGAATACCAAAAGCAGCATAATCTTTCAGATCGAATTGGGCAAACAGCAGGAATCGATCCGAAAAGTAAACGCATTTGGTTTGGCTCTTCAATTCGAGATATTGGTCTGAAAAGGACCGGCGAAGGCTTGAATTCTCCGCTTTTCTTTCAACGAGTCGGCTCTGAAACCTATTTTCGCAAGGGTGGTCGTCGGTGATTTCTGGAACGGTTTCAGTTGATGGTGTGCCAACAATCCCCCTATCAACTGCTAGTCAAGATTGGCTGGCTACTATTGACACAGGCTTCAACGGTGATCTGGAATTGCCCGAACTTCTACGAAATTCTTTGAATGCCCGCTATGTTGGTCAAGTGACTTCTGCTTTAGCCGGAGGGCAAACAATTGAAGAAGCTGTTTATTTATGGTGGATTATATAAATAAATGGACACTTCCGCTCCCCATGTTTGGTAGGTGCTGTTTCCAACTGCGCCGGTACAGCGTGTCCAATTAATTCTAAACTTTATTATAGTTGATTTTCCTTTTGATGGTAAGATCGTTCATGCAGAGGCGACTTTTGTTGACGGGCATCAGATGCTTATAGGGACTCACCTGTTACGAGAGTATCGTTTACAGATCAATTTTGCGCTCCAAACTGTTATGTTGGAAAAGGTTTTTGAGTAAATTCGCATATAGCGTAAAAAAGCGATTTGAGATAACCAAGAAGATCAGTTCTGAGATATACTGTAGGAAGCGTACCCTCCGAATCGCGACAGGTCTATCAAAACTGAGGTATAAAAATTGAAAATAGTAGATAACTCTCCCTCCGAAACACCTCCACCATTTCAGCCAGAGAAACACGAAATTTCGGTCCAAGAACTCAAGAGTAAACTGGATCAAGACCAACCGATTCAACTCATTGATGTTCGAGAACCAATGGAGCATCAGATCGTTTGTATCGAAGAAGCCAGTCTCGTCCCGATGAACGACCTCCCACAACACATTGAGGGTCTCGATTCTAATCGTGAAATCATCCTCTATTGCCATCACGGGATGCGCAGTATGCAAGCCGCTTACTACCTGTACCAGAACGGCTTCCAAAACGTGAAAAGTCTAACCGGTGGCATCGATCAGTGGGCAATTGAAATTGATCTTACACTAAATCGCTACTGATTTTTAGAAGGGGTAGAAAATGCTTGTTGAGTTTGAAGATAGAACAGGAATCCTCGAACGAGTGGAAATGGAAATTGAGGAGCCGTGCCCAATCTGTTGCGGTATGCTATTTCTCATTGATGAATCTAATTCGGAAAGCGGATATCGTTGTAGTAGCTGCAGCGTCCTGTTTGAACCCGTGGACGAAGACGACATATGAAACAGAATGTCGAACTGCTAACTTCCATTTAGGAATCAGGCATTTGAGCCGCAGTATTGCAATGGGTATACAAAGAGTGTGGTCCTGCCTTCGATTTTGCCTGTGCACCGAATACTGGCAAGTACCTCGTCTGTGTCCCCCTCCATGATTTTTTTCCTTGCCTGTTAATCCAACAACGATTTTCCTTGTCGACATAAGAGTATAATAGCTTCCTTGGTTCTGAAATGACCACCCTAACAGAGTGAACCGATTTATGCCTCTCTGTTATCTGGCTACGATCAAATCTCAGCAGAACCTAATACACTGTCCAATAATTTTTGCACTTATTATGTATTTGTGTTATCGTTTGATTCCAATCTATTCTTTGAGATTCAATTCACCTTCACCCCATGGAGTCTTCGATGCCTACTTACAAACATCAAGTGGTCTTATCCCCTGAA
>JAJDUM010000097.1 GCA_022826645.1 Candidatus Poribacteria bacterium | reverse complement strand
GACTGTCATCTGGAGAGGGTGGCAGCGCTTGAATGATATTGCTGACGCATTTACCCTGTTACACAACACCTGACCCAACCATAACCATTAACATCTACACTGATAAAAAAAACACCCCCAGACTTATGGGTAATAGTAAGCCTTATCAGGGGGGTAGTTCGGTGATTTATCGCCGACCGACATCCTTCTCAACGCCCGATGAATCGGGCAACTACAATAGAGACGTTCTCAAGTCTACGACTCTTGGAACGGAGGAGTTCGGAGGGATCCTTGAAGGTACAGAGCGAATCTGTCCACAGGTTCTGATCTATTTCACGTATTGAATTGATCTCCCAAAGGTTAAGAGGAAAATTGGCTGCGATACTATCCTCTGTCAGTGAGGTACATTATCGACCAAAGACTTCCCGGATTATCTTGAGGTTCTCGTCTCCTTCCGGGTTCAGCGTGAACAGGGCACCGTCGCATTCATTATCGACAACAGTGGTGCAGAGCTGCCGCACCAACTCTGGATCTCCAGAAGCAGACACCGGTGGATAGAGAGGTATCTTACCACTGGTCAACCCCTTCAGTTTTGTCACCTCGCGGGTGTACATCTCCGACAGAGGCAGTGGTTCCTCCTGAATCCCCGCTGTCGAAAGTGGTAGCATGAGATCGCCATATCCAAACAGTTGATAAATCGTTTGGAGTGCTACAGCCTCGTTCAAGCCGGGCACAATCCGACATAACGCTGCTGCCCACTCGGTTGCCACGTTGGTCACCGTTGTCGCCCAGCCAACGACACCGCCAAACGAACTTCCACCGGTGAGATAATCCGTCGCAGCTTCCCATTCGGCGTAGAGGTGTCCGCCCAAGAGCGCAATAGAGGGAGGAAATACATCGCTACCGAACACCTTCTCTGGTCCGGCGGCGCGCTGCACTGCATCTCGAAACTCACGCATCCGCTCCGCTAAAATGAGCGCGCGGAATTTCAGCCACTCCAGCACCGCGTAATTGTCGCCAAGGTAGGAGAGAAAATCCCAGAAATTCAGATTGACTTCCAAACCCGTGAGCAACCGCTCCTGTGTCAGATGATTCAAAGCTCGATGAAGTTGGAATAGCCCTTCTTTCATTGAGTGGAAATCGTAGCCGAGTCGGAGCGCTTCGTCTTGGCACGCCTCGCAGGCACACGCGAAAAGTCCGGATAGATTGGCAGGCGCGGGATAGCGCGCATGATCCACATCAAACCCATCTATATCATACCGCCTGATCACGTCCACCAAACAATCACGAGTCCACTCGTTGATCCGCTTGCGGCTTGGACATAGACCGATCCCCCACTGCTTGTAGCGCATATCGAGCGGCTTGCCGAAGATGTCCTGCATAGCGTATTCCGGATAGACATCACCCCCGTAACTCCACAAACCGAGATGTCCCCAAATCTCAATGCCGATCTCACGGCACACCTCGATGACACGCAGCAACGGCGTATCATCAAAACCCCCTACTGTGCCTGCCACCGGTGGGTATATCCCGTCTTTTGCCTTCGGCCATAACGCCTCGCGGGATCTCCAATCCTCAAACGGTCCCCGTTGGGCAATCTCGTGCGACGCACGGAATCCTGATGTGTGACACACCGAACTTTCCGGCATAATGGTGGTAAGCCCAATCTCATCCCTGAGTTTCTTCAGTGAATCAGGGTGTTGGGCAACCTGTTCTGTGCTACAGAACCAGATGAAACGTTGTGGATGTTCGCTCATAGCAATCCCGCTTATTGAGTGTATTGCAGATACAGTTACTCCCGCTTCTTAGCTTCCCAAGAAGCCTGCCAGTACTCACCCAAGTCGAGGCTCCCCTGAATTTCATCTCCGTCGATAGTGCCTTCAAAGCGATACGCTACGTTCTGATTCTGATACTGAACGTTTGTCTGTAGTTGCACTACATTCCCGTGCACAGTTCCGTGTAACGGTTCGGCATCGTATTGAGAGCGATAGGTTCCGCTTAATGTTTCACCGGTTTGCTCAAATCGGAGAGTGTGCTGTGCCCCTCCGCAGAGGAACTGAATCTGTATATCCCACTCACCATTCAAATCATGCATAGTCCCGCTCCTTATTGCTGTGATGAATTAAGTACCTCGCGGATCCGCGCCGCAACAATCGGGTCTTCACCGTTCTCCATCATGTAGGGCATGATGGAAACACCACCTTCGTTGCTGTGAAGTTCAATGCGCGGGTCCCCCGCCGACAACTGATCTCCGACCTCTGTACCGTTCATTCCAACTGCCTCAGCATCCCAGTTAATTTCCAGCACCGGCGCGACATTGGATCTTTCCGATATACGGATCGAAGTAGTCACAGCATCAATATCCTTCACAGCCTCCGTGATAACTTCCAACCGTCGCTCCCACTCTTCCCATTCCGCTTTATGGTCTCTTGTCACCCACTGCTCTACCGCTGCCAAGAGTCCCATAATCTCCTCTTTACCTGCCTTCATAGGACGGGCAAGGGCGTGATGGGGCGCCCCATTGAGAAAAGCTGCCTGGAGTAGATCCTTGCGTCCTAAAACCAAGCCAGAGGCTTGGGGACCGCGGAGACATTTACCGCCGCTATAGGCAACGGCATCGGCGCCCTGCTCAAGATACCAGTTGGGCGCATCGGGGCGTTCTGCTGCCGCGTCAACGAATGTTGGAATGCCGTGTGCATGCCCAATTTCGGCCATCTCCTTCGTCGATATTTGACCCCGTTCTTCGGCATCTCCGAAAACAAAGAGCATCGCGGTCTGATCGTTGATCGCAGCTTTGAGTTCAGCTTTCGTGTCAACTTCAATCATCTTGACACCGACCATGCGGATTGCATGGTCATAGACATTCCGATGACAAGTTTGGACGATAACCTCGTTTTTCATTCCAGACGTATCAGGAAGGCGGATCATCTTTTCGGGATCGCTCCCAGCCACACAAGCCGCTGTCACTTGACATAGCGCTGCAGCACAACCATCGGTGACCAATCCCCACTCACACTGCATCAACTCAGCAATCCGTGCTCCGACACGTTCCATCAGTTCATCGATATTGACATAGCGTTGTGAAGCGAGGACCATCGCTTCGCGGACTTCTGGCAGAATAATCGAACCGCTTATAATGGTATAAGTACCACGACAGTTGATCAGTGGTCGCACACCGATCGATTCATAAGTAGGACAACTCATAAATTCTCTCCTATTTTAGTAATTCTCACTCTTTGATATATACTGTAAATCTGTCTAGGCCACCCCGAAATGTTATTAAGGTGTGAGGTTCTTCACTCGGATATGCTCAAACGTCGGGGTTATTCTATCACAAGTTGCACCCAAAATCGATACCAAAACTCGTCCCCGCAAACGGGGTTAAGGGCATTCTTTTTAGATAGACACGGCTCCGGATGTATGCTAATATAACCGACAGCATTTTTTTCTAAATCCCAAAGGCAAACTTCCTCCACATCATGAAAGCAGGCGATAGGAAAGTTGTCTTTGACATGAAAGGAAGGATATGGGTGCGCCTTTGCGTAACTCAATACAATGGGGTGTGAGTCCCCCTCAACAACCTGTCATTGAGAGCCTAACCTTAACTGCGTTGCTGGAAACGGCAAGGTGGGAAGCAAAGGGACAAGGCGAATGCCAACGAGGAATGCAGACCTCCGCAGGCACGTCAGGCTGATGATAGCACGGTTAAACGAAAGTTGAATTGACGTAAGCCCCGTTATTCCTGAATGGGTGAATCTGCGAGACAATAGCCCATAGTCAAACGGCACACGCTATAGTGAGATACTATCTTATTATCTCACAATAAGAATCTTAGTCCATGTTTGAGATTCTTGAGCAGGTTAATCAGCGTCGGGGTAAAGTCAAAACCTAAACTATCAACGAAATGTGTATTGAGCGAGAGCAAGGGAAGCCCTAAACCCTCTCAATTAAGAGAGAGCAAGGGCGAGGAGATAAGGTAGGGTGCTAATGACACCCAAGTATTATTAGAGTCAACGCTTGGAAAGGATAACGTAATGGATTTTACTATCAACGAGGAAAATCAGGGCAACACGACCTGTCCCACGAATAGAGCAGACGTGTTCTCACAATCGAACCTTGATAATTGCGAGAAATACGTTCTGTCAATCCAACGCCGTCTGGACAAAGCGGTTGCAAATGGTGATAAGTCAAGAATCAAATGGTATTCGCATATCTTGTCGAAACGGTCAAGAGCAGTCAAGATATTGGCGGTTCACAGAGTCTGCAAAGAGAACCAAGGCAGACATACTGCGGGAGTTGATGGGGTATCTATCCCAAAGGATAAAGACACGGCACATGAAATGATGTTGGGTTGTCTTGATAACATTGACATCACGAAACGCCCTGAACCTATCCGTAGGGTATATATTCCCAAACCTAATGGGGATAAACGCCCGTTAGGGATACCAACAATCGCCGACCGTATCATACAGGATATTATCAGGCGTTCCATAGAACCGATTTGTGAGTATAATTTCAATCACCAGAGTTTCGGTTTTAGACCGAAACGGAGTTGCCAAGACGCTATGAGCAACTTGTTCAATAAGTTATCATCACGAACAACGCGCAAGTGGATTGTCGAGGGCGATATTAAAGGTTGTTTCAATCACATTAGACACGACCATATAATATCGACACTGGAAGGTTGGAATGTATCACGGAATATCAGGAACATAATCCAACGTATGCTCAAGTCTGGAGTAATGGAGAACGATTTACTCTCTACAACACCAGAGGGCGGGATTATCAGCCCTATGCTTGCAAATGTGGCGTTGAATTGCTTGGATTATGAAATGGAAAGGGCTTTCAGTGGAATACAGTCTAATCCTATTGTCCGATACGCCGATGACTTTATCGTAGTTGCCAAGTCAAGACTTGAGGCAGAAGCGATAAAACGGCATATCAAGGACTTCCTGAAAGATAAAGTCGGACTGGAACTGAGCGATAACAAGACACACATTACCCATATTGACGACGGCTTTGATTTCTTAGGCTTTAACTTCCGAGCCTATAAAGAGAAACTTCTAATCAAACCATCAAAGGATAATGTGAATCTGCTCAAGCAGAAAATCAAGCGTACTGTCCGAGAATGCACATCAGCGGTCAGTCTCATCACAACACTCAACCCTATATTGACAGGTTGGGGTAACTACTATCGCCACGTCGTAGCAAAAGAAACATAC
This sequence comes from Candidatus Poribacteria bacterium, assembly GCA_022826645.1. Classification (GTDB taxonomy): domain Bacteria; phylum Poribacteria; class WGA-4E; order WGA-4E; family PCPOR2b; genus PCPOR2b. Next base: position 131,744 of record JAJDUM010000097.1, on the reverse strand, counting down.
AAAGGAATAGATAGTTTCCTTTGGCAACAAATATGGCGATGGATAGCTAAGAAACACCCAACCCGAACCAAGAAATATAGAATGAGCAGATACTTTGATGAGCATGGCACGCGCAAATGGCAATTCATAGATAAGGACACAAACCTACGAATCGTGTTCATGAAACACATTCCAATCAAACGATTCGTTCAGGTTAAAGGCGGGCAGAGAGTCTTTGATGCAGATGCCAAAGATTACTGGCAAAAGCGAGAACACATTAACGCTAAGAACAGTATCTATGCAGAGACTGCTATCTTAACGTTATTCGGGAAACAGAAAGGGCGTTGTGAATACTGCCATAAGAACATCACACAAGACGATGTTCAGAATAGACAGATTCACAAGCACCATTTCGTTCCTCGATGTGAGGGTGGACAAAAGGGGTTAGGCAACCTACGACTCCTCCACAAGGAGTGTCATACCAAACTCCACTCACAAATATCTCGCAAAGATATGGCAAGATTCGCGCATAACGGGATAGACTACTTGCGAATCTTGAAAGCGCAATCCGTATAGATATAGGAGAGTTAGTCTGAACGGGGAACTACAATATGATGGGCAGAGAGGTGTTCAATATAATTTTGATTCAAGTCTCGAACACTCTCACGCATCTCCGTCATACCCTTGTCAATACGTTGTATGTCCTCCTTAGTAGGAATCTTCCACGCTAAGTAAAATATCATTACCAGCAGTTGAACAACAGCAATCACTAAGGTAATGTAGTTGGTCTGCACGTTACGATGTTCAGTAGACACAATTTAACACCTCCTATTCTTCTCTGAGTTGAGAGGTTATCTACTATTATCTGTTATTTTCTACCAACAATTAAGATAGTATAACAGGATTGGCGCACAATATCCATGCAAAAATGCACAGTCTCATGCAAAAATGATGGATACTAACCATAAAGAAGGATATATCAATGGAAAAGTTTTGGGGATTCGTTATATTTGGAACACTATTCGCACTACTACTTTACGCATGGTATCATGAGAAATTGCCTGTAGTAGCCGCGTTCAGTTTCCTCATAGGGTGCGGTGTAGGTGCGATAGTGCAACACCAACTCCTCGTAGACTTTTATGGGAAGAAGGATTCCAAGTAACACTTCCAACATTGATTCCCTCTATCACCATTTTTGACTGTGAAAGCCGTGTGCGGTGAAAGTCGCACGCACGGTTTGGAGTGGGGGAACGGCTTGTGAAAGCCCAACCTATCACTACACAATAGAGAAACTGTTCAGGAGACCGAAGAAAATATCGGCAAAGTTGCAGTACCCCCTGTCAGCGGCGTGTTCTCCCAGCCGTGGTCGATGAACAAAGTGTTCGGGTTGTTCGCCGTTTTCGGTCCTGCCGCGATTGTCGCATCGGTCAGCATCGGTGCCGGCGAAACGATTGTTGTCGTCAGAGCGGGCGCGTGGGCACAGTATGGACTGCTATGGCTTGTGCTTTTGAGCTGCGTCGTCAAGGGCGTCTTCGTCACTTACCTGCTCGGACGATACACAGCGGTCAGCGGAGAATATATCGGTCATCGGCTTGTACGGTTGCCGGGACCGCGCGGCTGGCTACTGATTGCAATCGTGTTGATGGAGATGATTGGTGCCCCACTCGCTTGGGTCCCGATTGCAAAACCGTGCGGAGATCTGTTCCACTTCTTTCTTAGTGGTATGTTGCCAACATCCATCTCGGAAGTGAACTATGAAAACATCATCACGTGCTGCTTCATCGGCTTTGCCCTTGCGTTTGGCTTACGGCTCTCGTTTGAACGATTAGAGAAACAGCAACTCATCATCTGCACCATTCTCGTTGTGGGAACCATCATTGGAACCGTGATGGTTCGCCCAGATTTAGGGAAAGCGTTTATCGGAAGCCTTAGTTTCGGAAAGGTGCCCGATTTTCCCGAATGGGCTCCGCAGGATGCCGTTCAAAATCCACTCCTGACAATGGCAACAGCATTCGCTTACGTGGGCGGTTCGGTGATGGGGTATATTGTCTACGCTAACTGGGTAGGAATCCACCGTTGGGGGATGACTGGTCACCAGAGCATTGAAACGATTCAGCGGTACGCTTACACGCACGATAAAATTGATTATCTGCCCGATGACCCGGAACAGGTCAGTCGGTTACGGAAAATTGTCGCACCGTTGCGATGGGATGTCGGCATGGGTGCGATTGTGCTGTTCATTGTAACGGGAGCCTTCATGTTATCCGGTGCCGCTGTTCTGTATCCGCTTGAAAGTGAGTTTAAGGGCTGGAGCCTGCTCACTGAACAACGCCATGTCTGGAGTAATATCCACGGCTCGTTGATCTGGGTCTATTACATCTGTATCATCGCGGCACTTTGGGGAACGTTGCAGGCATTGCCCGAAATTTACGCTCGTGTGTCGCAGGAATTCTTCCAAGCGATTTGGCCCAATCGGGAGTGGAGTTACGATAAAATTCGCCGCTACATCTGTGTCTATATCTTCATAACCACGTTTGTCATTGTTTGGCTCAACATTCCGTTCGACATTCTCACACAGATTGCCGGATTTGTCTTGGCGAACCTATCAATCGCCCTGATGATGCTCGGCGCGTTATATCTGAATTTCAAATTGCCCGCCGTTTATCGGACGCGGTGGCCGATGTTGTTAGGCGCAATTGTGTCAGCAGCGATTCTGATAGTTTTCGCCGGAATCAGCGGATGGGGATTAATTGGGAAGTTGTTTGGGGTTGGATAGGATAGAGGGTCGGGGCCGGCATAGATAGCCTCCCCGACCTGTTACTCCTATTGCGTCGGCAGGTGGTAACCGTCTTTCATCACTTTGATGTGGTAGAGGCTATTACCCGATGTAACATATAGAGTTTTACTTTCATCCCCGCGACCAAATGCAACGTTGGTTGGGAGTTCCGGCGTCGTTGGGATATACGCCAGTTCCTCTCCTTCAGGCGAGTAGACACAGATTCCGGGTCGAGTGGTGTCGCGTACGGCGACGTAAAGGTTTCCGTCTACGTCAACGACCAACCCGTCCGGTCCGTCTTGCGGTGCGTAGTCAACCAATACTTTCCGAAACGTGGCAGTTCCGTCTTCCGCTAAATCGTACGCCAGCAACGCCATTCGTCCTCTATGGAGCGGTGTCTCTTCGGGAATCCGACCAATGCCGGTCATCCCGTTATCGTTACTGACCACGTATATTGACTTTTGGTCGGGCGAGACCGCCACACCGTTCGGTTTCCCGGCATCGGTGATAATGCGGTGGATTGAGCTGTCGGGATCAATCCGATATACCGCCATAATCGGCTGATCTATCGGTTCATGTCCCAGATAGCGGGGATCGCTGAAATAGATTCGCCCTTTTTCATCAATGGTGATGTCGTTGGGTGCATTGAACGGCTGTCCCTCATACAGACCAGCGATGATCTCACTTTTACCTGTCGTCATGTCCGTCCGGGTGACACGGCGTCCACCGAAATCCGCGCCTTCGGCGACAATCATCCGCCCTTGGGCGTCAAACTTGATGCCGTTGGACATCCCACTCGGCGAACGGAAAACGGAAGCGGTTCCGGTTTTGGGATCATATCGCCAGATGTGTCCCGCTTGCATATCTGACGAATGTGTGAAGGTAATGTCGCTGAAGTAGACGGTGCCATCCGGCGCAACAGCAGCTCCCTCTGTGAAGAAGGCGTCGCTGAACAACAACTCCAATTTGGCATCTGGGGAAACAATGCTCGCATCTCCACTCGGCATTGACGAGTGCGCGTCAGCTATCGCCGCGGTAGTCATAGCGGAGCCAGCAATAAAAACAAACGCAAAACAGAAACATTTGAGTTGAAGCGATTGGGTACTCAACATACCTCATTCCTTTCCTTAAGTATAGTGTTATTGTTCTTGGTGTAATGTTATTGTTTAGGGTTGAGAGGATTTTAGCAAATCTATCCAGCTAGAGCAACAGAAAAAAATTAGGTCCTCACGTACAGGAAACTCGACGTAACGTTCACCCAACGTGAGGAGAAGGGGCTTAAATGGCTACAGTAACAATCAAAGATATTCAGACAATCACAACACAACCGGCTGGTTCACGGCTGATTATCGTCAAAATTATCACCTCAGAGCCGGGGCTGTACGGCTTGGGATGTGCGACCTTTACGCAGCGATACAATGCCGTTGTAACCGCGATGGAAAAACATTTGAAACCGTTCCTGATCGGGCGCGATGTCTCCCGCATCGAAGAGATCTGGCAGATGGGGATGGTGCACAGCTATTGGCGTAACGGACCTGTTTTAAGCAACGCGATTTCCGGTGCAGATCAGGCGCTATGGGACATCAAAGGGAAACAGGCGGGAATGCCGGTCTACGAGCTTCTGGGCGGAAAATGCCGTGAAGCGGCTGCGGTCTACGGACATGCAGGCGGCAACTCACCTGAAGCGGTCGCTGATAGTGTCCGGCAATTTATGGAAAATGGATACCGCTATATTCGGATTCAGATGGGAGGCTACGGTGGCGAAGCGAGTCGAATTGTTAAACCGGAAGGCGCGCCTGACGGGGCATACTTCGATCCACGGGAATACACGCAGAATATGTTGCGGATGATTGAGCATGTCCGATCCGAAGTGGGAGATGAAGCTGAACTGCTGCACGATATCCATGAGCGGCTGCATCCCATTGATGCGGTAAAGTTCGCCAAGGAGGTAGAGCCGTTCAATCTTTTCTTTCTCGAAGACCCACTCGCCCCAGAGGATCTGGAATGGTTCGAAAACATGCGCCAACAGTGTTGTACCCCGATCGCAATGGGTGAACTGTTCAACAATCCCCGCGAGTGGCAGCCGTTAATTGCCGGTCGCCTGATCGACTTTATTCGGATGCATGTCAGCCAGATGGGTGGAATAACACCCGCACGTCATGTGGCGGCATTCGCCAACATGTACGGTGTTCGCACCGCGTGGCACGGTCCCGGTGACACATCGCCGGTGGGACACGCCGCAAACTTGCACCTCGACCTATGGGCACCGAACTTTGGGATTCAGGAATGGTGCAACTTCCCGGAGCATGTGTATGAAATTTTCCCCGGTCTGCCAGAAGTTCGTAACGGTTACATGTATCCCAGCGACAAACCGGGTTTAGGAATCGACATCAACGAGGATCTGGCATCGAAATATCCGTGTCAGGATGAGGTTGAGTGGTGGACGCAGACCCGCCTACCAGATGGCAGCCCGACCCGTCCTTAAAATAGTTTTCACGTTTCACGCATCACGTTTCACGTACTAATCAAAGGAGTTTCAAAATGCACGTTGGCACACAGAATGTTTCAGGAGATAACTGGGACGCTTACAAAGTGCTTCCCCAGTTGGGTGTTAATCATGTTTCAGCCAATCCACCCGGTAACTGGCAGGATTGGGATGCAGATTCTCTATCGCAGTTTAAGGAGAAATTAGCCTCCTTAGACATTTCACTCGATATGATGATTTTGCCGCTCGCGTCAGGACCCGCGAGGACCCAAGATGCACCGCACGTTTTTCTCGGTCCCAGTCCAGAACGGGATCGGGAGCTTGATCAAATCTGCGATCTAATTCGCAATATGTCGCGGGCGGGAATTCCTGCAGGCCGGTACAATATCACGATCCTTGGGCATCTGCGAACGGAAAGACGGTTTGGACGGGGCGGCGCGAGTTTGTCATCGTTTGAGTATCATAAACTTGACCAGACGCTGGGCGATTTTGAAGACGGTCCTGCCGACGCGGACGAGATGTGGGAGCGAATCGACTACTTCCTTTCGCGGGTTGTCCCCGTAGCAGAAGAATACAAGGTACGGCTGGCTTGCCACCCACAGGATCCCAGTATCGGTGATCGGTTATATCGGGGCGTCGCCAGAGTCATGGGCACGGTTGAAGGCTTCAAGAAATTCATTGAGATGCACGAGAGTCCTTACCATGGGTTGAACTTTTGTATCGGAACGATGTCGGAATCGCTGGAGAATCCGGGTGAGGAGATCTACGACGTTATCCGCTATTTCGGCGAGCGGAAAAAGTTGTTTAACATCCACTTCCGCAACATCAAGGGCGGTCTCCTCGATTTTGTCGAGGTCTTTCCAGACGAAGGTGATGTGAATATGCTCAAAGCGTTGCGTACCCTCAAAGAGGTTGATTACCCGTATATGGTGATGCCAGACCATGTGCCGGGGATCACCGGTGAAAACCCTAGCGGTGTCGGTTTTGGGTATTGCTTCGGTTATATTCACGCCCTGATGCAGGCGATTAACGAACCGCCATCATAAGCATGTGCAGATGGGGTTATACACCTTCGCGATTCCCTTAACAGAAGGAAGACTTCGATGAGTGATACGACGGACTTCAGGGTCCCATGCAGTCAACGGCAGCTATTTCTCGACGATGTTGGAATTGAAAGCCTTGAGAACCTCACCCGGATGCTGCATCAACCCACCAAGAAAGGTGCGGTGGTTCGGAGTGCGAATCCGACCCAGACGATCCAAACGCGCGCGACACCGGCATGGGACCCAGAGGAAGAGGTCTATAAATTCTGGGTTATTGGGACAGATGAGAGTTATCGCACCAGCGCGGACGGGCTTCACTGGACACCGGGACCTGAACCGAACATTGGGGGACCGATGGCGGTCCGTGACCCAAACGATCCGGACCCGAACAGGCGATACAAAGCCGCGCTCCTCAACGCGGGTTTCGCAGTTTCGCCGGACGGGGTAAACTGGACCAAATTAGATGTGCCCGCCGTGCCAAGTTCAGATGAAGGAAACTTCTCCTACAACGAAAAGGAGGGTTTATTCATCCACACGGTGAAACGTTCCGGTCCCTACGGCAGGTCGGTTGCCATGGCAACCAGCACGGACTTTGAGCACTGGGATGATTATGGGGTCGTTTTCCACGCGGACGAAGTGGATCAGGAGATGGGCAGAGATGTTATCGCAGCTCGGCTTGCCGATCCCAACCTCCGGCAAACGGAATACAACACACCCGAACACTACAGCGTTCAAATCTACAATATGGGAGTATTTCGCTACGAGGGGTTATATATCGGGTTGCCGTCCATGTATCACCATACCGGCAAGGTCCCTACCGATTGGCCCGGTTTTGACCGGCTGCGGCTGTCACCATATATCCTGGAGTGTGTCAGGCAGTACGGCGACTATACCGGCTTCTACAATATTCAGGTGACCTGTAGCCGTGATTTGAAAAACTGGATACGCGTTGGTGAACGCAAGCCGTTTATCGAAACCTCAACGTTAGGTGGCGGTGCTTACGATTTGCAAGGGCTGCTCGGTCCCTCCAACGCTGTCGTGCGAGGTGACGAACTATGGTTTTATTACACAGGAACTAAGCAGTATGCCTTCATCACCTCCGGCGACCTGCCCGGTTATGACGACTACCATCCCGACAGCAGCGCAGTCTGCTTGGCTGTGCTGCGGCGTGACGGGTTCATCTCCCTTGGTGCCGGGAAAGAGGTTGGGGTCATTTGTACGGAGCCTTTTACGCTAAACGGTGACTTACTCTTCGTCAATGTCGATGTACCGAACGGCGAGTTGGGCGTCGAAATGCTTTCCGCCGATGGCGAGACGCTTGCAGCATCCGCCCGACTTCACGGCGATTATCCCGCTGCGCGCATTGAATGGACTGATGGAAATATAGCTCAATTTTTGGGACAAACTATCCGCCTCCGCTTTGCCCTCCAAAACGGACGGTTTTACTCCTACTGGTTCGGTTCAACCTCGACTTATAGTGAATCTTAGAATTAAGGAGACACTCCCAACCGGTGCGGTTTCTAACCGCACCTACCGGGTGGCGAAAGTGTCTATTTTTTTACAATTCACCATAGTCTTGAAAGGGGTACAAAGATGAAAGGTATTGTTTTTTTAGGTAACCGGCAATGCGCTGTCAAAGAGGTCCCCACTCCAGAGCCGGGGAATGGAGAAGTCCAGATAAAGATGAAAGTATCGGGGATCTGTGGCAGCGATCTCCACGTATATCGCCCCGCTGAACCGAGAGATTGGGTCCAAGGACACGAATCGTCAGGAGTCGTTGAAAAATTAGGACCGAATGTAACCAACCTCAAGGTCGGCGACCGTGTAACCGTCCATCACCATCAAGGGTGTGGACAATGTTACTACTGCTCGTTAGGAGATTTCGTCTGGTGCCCGGACGATAAGGTGGTCAGCGGTGCATTTGGCGAGTATGTCGTTGCAAACGAACGGAATTGTGTGGTCATTCCAGATGAGATTGACTTCATCAACGGTCCATTTTTCGCCTGTGTTGGAACGACAGCGTACGCCGCATTGAGGCGACTGGGTGTGGAACAGTATTTCCCGCAGACAATAGCCGTCTACGGTCTGGGTCCCGTGGGGTTGAGCACCGTCTGCATCGCGAAGTCGATGGGGGCACGGGTTATAGGGGTTGATATCATGGAGGAGCGGATCAAGGTTGCCAAGCGGTGCGGTGCGGATGCTACCGTCAATGCGGCAACGGAAGATCCGGTTGAAGCGGTGGTTGCGTTCAGTGGGGCGGAAGGAGTCGATTACGTTGTCGAGACTTCTGGCAGTACCGGTGGACGCAGCAGCATCATCCCGTCGCTTCGCCGTGAGGGGAAAGCCGCGCTTGTCGGTGTTGGTAGCGATGACAAGGTCATCAATCCGGGCGACATGGTTTATCGTCGCATTACCCTGATGGGATCCGTTGTCTTCCCCATTGGATGGCTGAAGGATTTCGTGCGATACTGTGCCCAAACGGGATTGACATTCGCGCCTGCGGTGACACACCATTTCCGTGTTGATGACGGTGTTGAAGCACTCCGGGTCGCTGACGAAGCGAGATGCGGCAAAGTGATATTTGATTGGGATTAACGATTTTAAGAGGCAGGATAAATACAATGGAACATGCAGTCAAAGGGTGGCTGGATGAGAGTCGCCAAAAACTTCAAACAGGAGACCTCACAGAAGCCGACCTTCAAGCGTTAGAGACACTTTTGACGGAGCCAAGACAGTTGGTGCTGTATCTTTATTCAAAATCGACAAACATGCGTTCGGCGATTGCCAGTTGGGCACTGTATGATCCGACTGTGCCGTATGAACCCACGCTGCCCTCACAAGACGTACCATACGATTCGGTTATCGAAGCGGTCAACGATGGATGGCGGATCGTTCAATTTCCGAGAGCAGAACTGTACCAGTTTTCGGATGTCGATAACACTTATCTGGGCTACGAATTCATCTTGGAAAAATCGACTTCAGATCTATGACAGGAGGAAACAGTGATCGATATTCAACCTACCATGAACGACAGCCAGGTGATGGATTTTGTTTCGAGAGGTACCGTGGTGCTGGAGGGAGTGGTCTCTGACGAATTCAATCGTCAATGCGAAACTTTGCCGGCCGGTAGAATTAACGAATTCGCTTGTTCTCCCGGATTTCGGAAACAAGTGCTCTTGCACCCGGAAGTGGCTGGTGTCGCTCGCTCTCTGCTCGGACGGAATTTCTTTATGCCCATAACTGCCCATCATCACCTATATGAAGAATCGCACCCCGGGCAAACGTGGCACTCAGACGGTCTCTCCGAATACGGTTACGGCGTCAATCATCTGCAGTGTTACTATTATCCCCAAGATGTCACGCTTGAAGATGGCCCCACAATGGTGCTTCCCGGTTCCCATCATCGGTTGGTTGATCGAGAAGCAATCGCACATTACGGCGATATCTTGGGGCAGCTCTCTCTGGCTGTTCCCGCCGGGACGGTCGTTCTAACCCACTACGGCATCTGGCACAAAGCGGGACCCAAGTTGAACGCAAAACGTCGTGGGATGATCAAATTCTCGTACTTCCGAAATTCGCTGCCGAAGCGGGATTGGTTGATAGAATCGGAGGAGATACCGCCTTACGCCAACCGAGAGCGACATCTTTACGCCAACGAAGTTGAGTCTTATCGCGATCTTGCACGACGCCAACGCACATGGAACTGGCTATGTGGGGTGGATACAACCCCAGATGTCAGTCACGGTGCCAAACTCTTCATCGATGCACGTCCGCTCAGTGAGATCGTGAACGAATAGGAGGAAATGCGCTATGAAAGTGTTAATTGTCGGAGGGGCGGGGCATGTCGGGACTATGACGCTGCCCTACATGAAACCACACCACCAGTTTCGTGTCCTCGACCTTTCACCGCCCAAAGATTCAAGCGTCGAATACATCGAAGGTTCGGTGACCGACCCGGAGGCCGTTCAGCAGGCGGTCAAGGGCATGGACGCATTCATCTACATGGTCATGCAGCGTCCCACCAGTGACTCCTCATCAGCAGCGGATTTTGACGATGTTATCGCCAACTATCGGGTCAACGCAATGGGGCTTCATATCGTGCTGCACGCAGCAAAGGAAGAAGGTATCACACACGGCATTTACACGAGTACGTTCACTGTCCATGAACGGACACGGAATTGGTACCCATCTGAGGAGGAGGTTCCGCTTGATAATCCCGGTGTGTACGGTTTGACAAAAGGGTTTGGGGAGCGGATCTGTGAATACTTCTGCCGTGAACACAGCATGTCGATCATTGCCCTCCGAATCACGGGTCCCAGGACCCGCCAGCAGTGGATCGAGCAACGCGGGCAACCCAAGTCCGATCATAGACATCTCTGGGTAACCGACGAGGAGGACCTCGCGCGAGCTTACCTCGCCGGGCTTGCCGTCGAACATACCGGCTTTGACGCCGTATTCATCGCCGGCGATGAGGAACAACAAGAGATTAATCTGTCAAAAGCCAAGCGATTGCTCGGTTGGGAACCATTAACACATACCTATGTGAAAACAGATTAATCTTATAGTAGTAGGCATACTCCGTATGCCGTAACCCTTGTGCAAGTTACAGTACAGCAGCGTGTGCCTGCAATTGTCCTCACGTCTATTGGTCATGTAGTTCTATCTCCACAACCACCTACACACATCGCCGCCTACCTCTCCAATTTTCCAAAAAGCATGAAGTCTATTTTCCTCGTATGTTTCCCACTGCTTCTCATCAGCAGCCCTTCCGCCGCAGCCCCACCCCAGTTTACATCAGTCACAAAAGAAGTGGGCATCCACTTCAGACATAACAACGGTGCAAGCGGACAGAAGTATTTTGTCGAACCCCTCGGTGGGGGCGCAGCATTCTTGGACTACAACAACGACGGGTTCCAAGACATCTACCTCGTCAACGGAGCAGATCTTTCCCCTCTCACAGAGAAACAAGCAAAGGAAACTGAACCACCGCGCAATGCGCTCTATCGCAACAATGGCGATGGCACGTTCACCGATGTCGCGATGGAAGGCGGGGTCGCCGATACAGGCTACGGTATGGGGTGTACGGTTGGAGATTACAACAATGACGGATTTCCTGATCTGTACGTGACAAACTTCGGGGCAAACGTCTTTTTCCGTAATAACGGGGATGGCACCTTCACCGATGTCACGACGTGGACAGGCACCGGAGATATGCGCTGGGGAGCGAGTTGTGCCTTCGTCGATTACGACAACGACGGGTTTTTGGATCTATATGTAACAAACTATGTGAAGTATGACGTCGAATCCGATCAGATCTGCATGAACAAAGGGGTGCGTGTCTACTGTGACCCACGCCTCTACGAAGGGGAATTGGATATCCTCTATCGTAACAACGGCGACGGGACATTTACCGACGTGACGGAGGCCGCAGGTTTTTCTGAGGCGACAGGACGCGGACTTGCCCTCGCTTGGGGTGATTATGATGATGACGGCGACATGGATATTTATATCGCCAACGACGCCGACCGAAACTTCCTCTACCGTAACAACGGTGATGGCACTTTTGCCGATGTCAGTTTGACCGCAGGTGTCGGATTCGGCGAAGATGGGGACGCGGAGAACGGCATGGGCGCTGACTTCGGGGATTACGATAACGATGGCAACTTAGACCTCGTCGTTACCAACTTTCAGGACCAGACAAACACCCTCTACCACAACGAAGGAAATGGGCTATTCTCGGATGTGAGCTATGCGTCACAAATCGGGACGATGAGTTTATCTTACTTGGCGTGGGGCGTGGGGCTCTGCGACTACGACAACGACGGTTACCAGGATCTGTGCATCGCTAACGGGCATCTGGACGAGAACGTTCAGGCGTTCAACCCAACCGGGTTTTATAAACAACCGAATCTACTCTTTCGCAACAACCGAGATGGCACCTTCAACGAGGTAGGCGTTGATTCAGGATTCGGTATGCGTTTGGAGAAGGTCAGCCGCGGTTTCGCGTACGCTGACTACGACAACGACGGCGATCTCGACCTGCTTGTGACGAACCTAAAGGGCTCTCCAGACCTGTTGGAGAATAGGGGCGGAGAAAATAGGTGGTTGACCCTCAAACTCATCGGTACGCACAGCAACCGGGACGCAATCGGAGCACGGGTCAAGATAACTGCTGGAAACTTAACACAGATTCGGGAAGTTCGGGGTGGGTCAAGCTATCTATCGCAGAACGATATGCGGTTACACTTTGGATTGGGGAAATATAGCCGAGTTGATCGGGTGGAGATCCGATGGCCCAGCGGTCTACAGGAACGCATTGAAGGGATAGAACCAAATCAAATCCTCACGTTGGTCGAGGGAACCGTAGAGTCAAGCCGGTAGGGGCGGGTTCACCCCGCCCGTATAACGTCTAAGAATTAGACTCAATACGTCCCGAACAATACCCTCCTACTTGACGATTACCATCCGTCTCGTGGCTGAATAGTTCCCCGCCCCGATAGATTGGGATGAAGACACCCGGAGTTGATAGAAATAGACACCACTTGCCACTGTTTCCCCACTTGCGTTGAGGCCGTCCCAGTAGGCTGCGTTTGACCGATCCGTGTAATACCCCGCAGGCTGATGGCCTAGGTCCAATTGGCGCACCATCATACCTTTGATGTCATAAATCGTGATCGTCACACTGGCAGCGTCGGCGAGGTGATACGGTATCCATGTCTCCGGGTTGAACGGGTTTGGGTAATTAGCGAGCAGTACAGTCTCTTTAGGACTCAACGCAGCAAGGAGATGTTCCAACACAGCAACGCCGCGCAGATAAACAGGATCTGTCAGTGCCATCTGTTGCGCTTGGGTGAGCCAATCTTCAACCTCGGTGGCGGTGAGTCTCGCAAAAGTCTGGGATTTTAAGGTAGGCGCGGCGGGTATGTTTGCAAAAGTATTGGCAACGAGCACCAAATCTAGGATGTTGACTACGCTATCACCGTTGACATCTGCACGAATTTTCCCTGTCTGTCCGAAACTTGATGCAACCGACACCAAATCCAGAATGTTTACCACACCATCGCTATTCACATCGGCAGGTTTAGGGTGGATCTCGCTGGCCCCAGGGGCGAGTACCGTATATTCCGCGTCAGGTGCAAATCCAAAAAAACCGCTCCAACCACCCGTTCCCTCATAAACAGCGACTAATAAAATGTTTGTTCCCGGCTCCAATGTAACAGGAAAAAAATCCTGATAACCGCTAGCCCCTCGGTTCACAGGATTGTTGTGAACCAACTGTCCATTGAGCCAAACCTTGACAGCATCATCGCTCCCGGCAAACATCATTGTGTCTTGTTCACGCGACGCATTCAAGGCAATCAAACCATAGGCAACATGGTGGTCTATATTGCCTGTTCCTAGACCGGTCGCGTTCACCATTGTGTTGATGTTATCGCTCACTGCGGGAATTTTGCCGGTTGTCCACAGGCTGCCTCCGACAGAGGCTCCCTCCTTTGCCCCGTCTGTTGAAACCTTTAACTCCGTTATTCCACCACTACTTGCTTGTGCCAGAAAATCTATACCAGAAGCAGCAGCACCTCGACCGGACCTCCCTGCTGTCGGAACGATCACCCATAACCATGGTCCCTCTATTTTCGGACCGCCTGAAGGGACCCCTGGGTTGCCCACCAAGTTGATACCCGCGGTTAACCCATCTAAAGGCGAAAAGTCGGATATCGTATTATTGCTAATATCTAAATGTATCAAGTGGTTTGAGGTCGCAATTGGGCTTACGTCACTTATCTGATTCCATGAAAGATATAAGTAATATAGGTTCTGCAAGTTTGCGATTACGGTTATATCTTTTATCTGATTCCATGAAAGATTTAACTGCTCTAGATTCTTCAAGTTTATGATTGGGGTAATGTCGCTTATCTGATTCCCCGAAAGATATAAGTACTGTAGGTTCTTCAAATTGGTGATTGCGGTTATATCGCTTATCTGATTCCATGAAAGCTGCAAGACGTGTAGGCGCGTCAAATTTGCTATTGCGGTTATATCGATTACCTGATTCCCTGAAAGATTTAAGTTTTGCAATTGCGTTGCATGTTCCAATCCGGTGAGGTCTGTTATCTGACGGTTATGAGCATTCAGATGAGTAAGTTTTAGCAGATTCAACCGTGTGAGACTGTCGCCTTGCTTCAGGTTGAGAGTCTCCCGAATCGCGCTTGATAAATTTGCATCCGGTATTGACACCGATTGGTTGAGTAGAGGCAGCAGAAGGGAATCATCTATCGGGAAGTGCCGTACTGTCAAATTACCATGTACATCAATAACATGAAGCCCGAAATTTTCATGGATTCCATATAATGCAGGAATAAAGTTGAATTCATACACCTCGCTCTGACCACTCAATCGTTCACAAGCTCCTAATTCCCAATAACTAAACCTTACCTGTACTTGATGAAGTCCATCTGGATCACTTATCTGAAAGCGGAAACGTATAGATTCGGTCGACGATACAAGTCCAGTTTCAAGCTGCTGAATCTCCGTATTGTGGTTGGCGATGTTTTGGCTTGTGTTGAAATACGGATGGACATCCAACCATTCGGCAGCACAATCAGAAGTAACCATCAAATCAGCGTGATATGTAGTCGAGGTGCGTTTAGCATCTCTGCGGCGATCGTGTGCCAATCCAAAGCTGTGTCCGAGTTCATGAGCGGCAAACGCAACGCCGAAACACCCGCTGAAAGCATTTATGATTGCCAAATCGTTGGATGCCAGTCCGCATAGTACCGATTCGTTGCTTATATCTAGCGCGACGAGGTAGATGTTTGTTGACAGATCAAAATGTTTGTCGATTTCTTTATGGACTTTTAAAACAATATCCGTATGATAATGCACATCAGAGAACTGCCCCTCTATATGATGCACCACAACCTTTCCGGTGTCATCTGTCTCAAGCCTAAAGGTTTTTCTACCGAACCCTTGCTTTTCCATCACTTCAGCGTAAGATTGTTGTACGTTTTTTATTAACGTATCCAACTTCGCATCTATGTCTGGCTGGGGTTGACGGTCATTGGGGAGAAAGTAAATGACCCGTACCATATTCTCGGGTGGCGTGTCTAAGGCAAAACTGTTGGACAAAGATACAAGCATCAGAAAAATAAGTAGCATGATTGCAAAACAGAATACCATTTTCATGAGTTGTTTCTCCTTTTTGAAAGTTATTGCATCTATGGATTGCCATAGACTTACGGGCATTTGTTTTGAGTGTTACACAAAAGTTATTGAAAGCTCCATTTTTTTGAAAGAAAGGGTGAAACACGGGGACCCCACCCTATCGAATCCAGAAAAAAGCCTACTTGACGATCACCATTCGTCTCGTGGCTGAATAATCTCCTGCCCCGATAGGTCGGGATGAAAACACCCGGAGTTGATAGAAATAAACTCCGCTTGCCACCAATTCACCACTCTCATTGCGACCATCCCAATACGCTGCCTTTACCAAGGCGGGCTTTGGCACCTTCGGGTAAGCTCCATCGCGTGTAATCTTGGGCAAAGGTGTTTGGTAAAAACAGGAGTATCACAAAGATAAATGTGAGTATGAAAAACTGCATAGCTTTCATTAGATTCTGTTGGCATCTCCTTTCATTAAGTTCTGTTGATATTTCAACGGAGCTAGATAGGATCTGAACCAAATTTACTTGGTTCATCGGCTACGAGCAATTTAGATGCCACAGTTATCTGGAATTATGCAAAGCATATTGTGCAGAAAACCGAAT
The DNA here is from genome assembly GCA_022826645.1 of Candidatus Poribacteria bacterium. Lineage (GTDB taxonomy): Bacteria > Poribacteria > WGA-4E > WGA-4E > PCPOR2b > PCPOR2b. Next base: position 115,697 of record JAJDUM010000097.1, on the reverse strand, counting down.
ATTCGGACAGACCCGCTCTCCGGGGGACTTTGCATCTGTTTTTACATGTGCTATGAATTCAAACGGAAAGGTCGTGCACACAGAGAGAATGTCGCAATTATGCTACATCGTCGTGGCAAAAATGCCACGACGATACTTGGAATGGGTGAGTCAACTTCAATTATATTGAATGGATTGTCAATAGGTGTAGGTTAGATAACAACTTGGGTATTATATCTCCGACGGGCGATGAATATGAGTAAAAGTCTCGGATTCGCATAAATTGTTGAGGATGTTGATTCACTTAGCAGCTACAGATCTCTTAGACACTATTTCCCAGCCGCCTTGCCGCCCTTCAATTTCGCGTTGTTTTCTTGGACTAGTTCAGCAACCGCCGGTTCGAGGGTGCGCCCCCGTACATCTGATTTGCGAATGACGCCTTCGCCATCAATGAGGTACATTTGTGGAATAGCGCTAATACCATACATCTTCGCCACCCGATTCTCCCAGCCATTTCCATCAAAAAACTGGGGCCACGCAATATCTTCTCTTTGTAGGTAACCTACCAGTATCTCCCGACGCTGATCGAGGTTAATGCCGATGACTTGGAAATTTGCGTCCTTATATTTCTCGTAAACCCCCTTCACGTTAGGCATTTCAGCGACGCATGGTCCACACCAAACCGCCCAGAAGTCGAGCAAAATCACATTTCCTCGATATTTCTGAAGCGATAGGTCGTTACCGTCGAGATCTTTTACGTTGAAGTCAATTGCTTTTTTACCAATTAGTGCATCTGGGCGACCCCTATGTGGGGCACTTGTGGGGCGTTCGCCGGTACGGTCCTCCTTTGCAAGTTCCAGTAACCGCTTCGCGGTCTTCGTAGACAAGCGCGAGCCGTACTTTGGGTGTTCAACCAATTGATGATACGCTGCGTCCGCTTTGTCGTGCTGACCGAGCCGATCATAGGCTAATCCCATCTCCAGCAGAGCGGGTGCGAAATAGGTGGCTTTCGGATAATTCTCTACAAGCTGTTGATACGCCTTAACTGCTTCCTCGGGCTGTTCCACCTTGGTCAGTGCGTGCCCAAAGATATAGTAGACCTGGTCAATTCGTTTGTATTCCGGATGTTCTGCAATAAACGCGCGTGATTTCTGAATCAGCATTTTGAGTCCTGCCGGGTCGCTTTTTTGACTGGTCGTTTTATGGAGCCGCTTAATCTCTTGATACTTGTAACTGGTTTTGATTGAAGCCGCACCGACGAAAGCGATGCAAACCGTTATGAGTATACAACCGAGCACGATGCGTGACAGATAGCGGCGGAAGTCATTGTGAGAGCGCATGGTGATACCTCCTGTGTTGGTTCATTTGTTCACCGGTTGATTGGTTCATTAATGAACGGATGAACGCTTCTGTATCCTCACCAACTAACACCAAAGGTTATTAGGTGAGTGCCCCCTGATAGGAGTAATGCAGCAACAGTTTAATCTCCTCAACTTGTACAGCTTGTAGAAACGCTTTCACAGCTTCCGGCGTTGACCTATCCCTATCTGCGGCTTCACACCAGTCAACGAACCGAAAGGCATCCCACTCTTCTGCTCCCTCAATCGCTTCGGTATAATCTGCGAGCGAATCCGATTCGGCCGAACCCGCCTGGAGCAGCCTTAACGCGCATTCACGGAGTGCGGGAAAGATGGAATGACCGCCGACGCGCCGAAACCAGTACTTCGCGTTGCTATAGTCAGGCTCACGGCGGTGCATAATACCGTGCCAGTAGCTGCCCGTTCCACTTTCGATGCTCTGCGAGATTGTGTGCGATGCCTCAAGGGCATCATTCCAGATCAACAGACCGCTCTGCACAGCGTCCCCCATCGTTGAGTCCCCGATGGACTGTCCATCAAAGAGCGTCTCCAGTGAGATATCGCTAATCCGATTGGTGAGTTGGCTGTCCCATTCTTCGCTTGGGGCGAGCGGCGGTAACGGCTCGCGGGTTTCCAGTTTCTGGACAATACTCGCGATAGTTGATGAATATCCTGTGTTCATGATCCTCTCCTTTTCATAGCGATACTACGACGGTGCGCCCCCTTCAGCAATAGCGAGCAATTCCTCATCTGACAATTCGAGATCTACCGGTTCAGATAGCGGTTGCGCCACTTTGTACGGCGTTTTCGCATAGATTTCAACAACATTGTCATCGGGATCATAGCAGTAGATGGCGAGGGCGATACCGTGACTGACAACACTGCGAAAGCGTACACCCTCCTCCTTCAGCCGATGATAAAACTGCTTCAGGGTTGGCAAATCTTCCACAATAAAGGAGACCTGTTGAATAACCTTTGCCCCCGCTGGCACGTCCCTGCCCGGGCAAAGCGCGACCTCATGGTGCTCCTCGTCCGGTTGTGCACTGAGGAAGGTGATATTACCGTCGGGGTCCTCGTCAGTAATTGTGAGTCCGAGAATACGGGTGTAAAAATCTTTGGACCGTTGCAGGTCGGTGCAGTAGATTCCGACATGGCCCAGTTCTTTAACGGCTAACATATTTCTCTCCTCCCGTTCCAAAAACAACGAATTAGCAAAGGGGGTCGCTGAGTAAGTGCGTCCTAAATTCAGTCATCACCCCAAATACGCACATTCAGATTAACTATTCTTAATTTAGCACACGATCTCTTGATACGTCAACTCCGTTCCGTCCCGACTTGGACAGGTCCTGTCGTAAGTTCTTAGTTTTTGCTGGATTAAGTATGCGAAAACTGATATAATCGTGATTATCGTACCTGTGGTCTTTCAACCCAACCGACGAGGAGTTGCAAAAACAACACATGGAAAATCTTTGGGAAATCCCGTTAATTCTCGTTACCGGTGTCTTCGCCGGCTTCCTCAACACCGTTGCTGGCGGCGGTTCACTACTCACTCTTCCTGTCCTCATTTTCCTCGGTTTACCCCCGGCGACAGCAGCAAACGGTACCAACAGAGTCGCGGTGTTCGTGCAGAATGCCAGCGCAATTTTGGGGTTCCGTCGCAAAGGCGTTTCTGACTTTGGTTATAGTGTGCTCCTTACCCTGCCCGCGATTGTCGGGGCATGGTTCGGTGCACAAATTGCTGTTGAAACGGATGACGTTATCTTCAACCGCGTTCTCGCTGGCATCATGATTGCGGTGCTAATTGTGACCCTTTTCAATCCAACCAAGAGATGGGAAAGGGAAACTGCGAACCTTAGCGTATTCCGTAAAATTATCGGAATGATTGTCTTCTTTTTCGTGGGCGCTTACGGTGGCTTTATTCAGGCGGGAGTGGGATTTATCATCATTGCATCTCTAACGCTGACAAACGGATTCGATCTGGTTCGCACCAATGCAATCAAGGTGTTTGTGATATTCTTTTACACCATCATTGCCCTAATTGCTTTCATTAGATACGTTGATTGGCCTCTCGGATTGACCCTTGCTGTCGGGAATGCCACGGGCGCTTGGATCGGCAGTCATTGGGCGGTCGATAAAGGGGATAAGTGGATTCGGGTTGTTCTTATTGTTGCGGTAGTGGGGTTTGCAATGCGACTGTTCTGGCAGACACTGGGATAGGAGAAGGCTGTCAACGCTGGGTAGGAGGTCGCGTCCGCCTATCCCTGTCCATCGATCTGCATCACCAACTGCTCAACAGCGACATCAAGCTGACTGTCTATCCCTTGTGCGGCCTCGCCGAGTGGGCGGTCAACTTGAACGTCAACCGGGCGGGCGGTGCCTTCCGTGTTCTCACCCTCCAAGGTTGAGACCCTTAGCCGGGGCAAACGGAAGATTGTGCCATCAAGCAACGCCCAACCCCAGGTCCAGATAACCGCCCCGGCTGTGGGCATACCGACCACCTTACCAAGTCCCAACTTCCGGAACCCCTCGCTAAACATCTCCGCATTGCTCCCGGAGTGTTCATTGGTGATAAGGATAACGGGCTGCTCTAAGATGCGATTGCCTGCGAGGTTGGTGTCTGTTGTACTCATTAGGCCACGATAATTCGATTGGGTGTAGGCTCTGCGGTGCAAAACATCAAGGATAAAAGGCGCGATATGTCCGCCGGGGTTAAATCGGACATCGAGCACCACCCCCTCTCTGTCGTGGGTTCCAGTATCGAGATCGGCGATGAACTGGAGATAGGCTTCGTAAGACATCTCCCGGATATGGACATATCCAAGCCGCCGATCGCTTTTTTCGTGGACGTACGCCTCATTCCAACGGACCCAGTCCTTGTAACGGAGGTGTCGGTGCTGACCGCTATCAATGGGTTGGACAGTCAGTTCCCGTGCCCCTTCAAGTTCGGGTTTATCATTGAGTTTCACAGCCACCCGCTTCCCCTGTTTCCGCTGCAGTTGTTCGGTTAGGTTGACCTGCCCGTTTAGACCGATTCCATCAATCTCGACCAGATACTCCCCAATCTGTGCGGGTGCTTCTGGAAGTGTTAAGGGCGATTCAGGAACAATTTCGGAAATCTTGAAGTGTCCATCCCTTTCCAGCGCCGCTCGATCAAAATCCACGCCGAGAAAGCTATCCGGTGCGTTTTCAGTCGATCCCATGGCTCCAAGATGGGACGCATTCAATTCGCCAACCATGAGATTCAATAGTTCACGAAAGTCTGCCTGCGTCTGCACTCCTTCTACCATCGGACGAAACGTCTCATGCATCTGTTCCCAATCACAACCGTGGAACTGTGGATCGTAAAATCCATCCCGAATCAACCGCCACGCCTCGTCGAAAGCTTGCATCTTTTCAAGATGAAAGTTAACCTCAATCTCTGCTCTCGTATCTAACCCTTTCGCATCCCCCTCTTTCGCGCCGTCTTCGCCCATCCCCACAGAATGGATACGTCCTCCATCGGTATAATAAAACCTGTTGCCGTTCGGTATGAAATGTACGTTACCTTTTCCGTTGGCAGTCCCTGTCAATTGCTTAGGAAGTTCGCCACGCTTATCCTCCTCAAGAGCCAAGCTCCACAGATTCTGTTGGCCCGTCATAGCGGCACGGAAGATGAGGGTTTTGCTGTTGGGGCGAATGCTTTCAGCGAGAGCGTTAAGCTTAAAGTCAGTGAGGAAACGAAGTCGATGTTTAATCCCTTCAAACTCAATCTCAACCGGCTCAATCTTCTTTTCAGGCTTCTTATCCTTTGCTTTTTTACCCTCACCGTCCCCCTCGTTTTCTGATTCATCCGCGTTTTCGTTCTCCGAATCGGCTCCCTCCGTTTCGCTGGATTCCCCTTCAGATGACGGTGATTCGTCCTGCTTTTTCTGCCCGTTGCGAGACTCTACGACCTGAAACAGCCGATCAAAATCTTCTTCCTTGAAGATTGGCTGAATCGGCTTTAGGTCTACCCGTGCGATTTGTGCCTCGCCGCGGTATTGCCCTGTATTAAAGATGATAAATTTTCCGTTAGGAGACCAGAGGATGTCACCCGTGCTAATGTTGCTCAAAAAGGTCAGTTGCTTAGGGGTATCCGCTTCGATATGTTGGACATAGAGGTTGCTGAAGAAGTTGGTATCCGTTGCGATGAAGGCTAGCCACTTGCTATCCGGCGACCACTCAAACTCCGTTGGCTGCGGCACACCTATAAAAGCCTGATCGGTGATGAAAGCCCGCTTCTCCGTTGTTTCCGCATCCATCAGCCAAATTTCGCCATCGCCCCCCGTTGTGCCGGGATTGAAAGGGACCTGAATATAGGCAAGCCATTTTCCATCGGGTGAGAATTTCGGCGCGTATTTCTGTTCCGGTGAATCCGTCAGTTGTGTCTCTATCCGCTCTTTGAAGTGATATTGAAAGATCTCGTTGTGGCTTGTCCGATCCGAGATGTACACGACGCGGTCGCTTTCAGGGTTCCACTGCAATTGGCTCTCGCGGAAAGGGGTGTCCGTAACCTTGAACGAATCCCCTCCCTTTTTGACTTTATCCCCTTTATCCGCCAAGTCTGCGAAGACCTCGCCGTGAACGATAAAGGCAACCTTTTTGCCGTCAGGGGCGAGCTCAAACTCGTTGATACCGGCGGCGTAGCTATGATGCCGAGTCGGGTTTGACTTTTCGTCGGTTTGAAGGATAATCTCCACCGGCTCAGACGCTCCGGTTTCAAGGCTCAAGAGCCAAATCTGAAAATTGCGTTCAAACACAATCCACTTTCCATCCGCAGAGATGGATGGCCGAAGCACCCGCCCGTCGAAAAAGTGAGTGGACTGCTCAGTCTCCGTATCACCTTCCACCGTCATATACCAGATGTTTTCCTCACCGTCACGGTCACTCAGATAGTACAGCCCGGTCCCATCGGCGTTCCACATCGGCCTCAAATTTCTGCCGAGATATTGTGTCAATCGACGGTGGTCGTCTGCCCCGACGGCTTCACTAACTATCCAGATATCGGAATGCCCGGAGGGATGCTGTCCATGCCGCCACCACTGGGAGCCGTTATTGTTAAAAGCCAACGTCTTCCCATCGGGCGAGATCGCCAAATTGTAGTGCGTTTCCCGTGGATCCCCAGCAATTTGGATCGGTGTGCTCCCATCAACGTGGATCTTATAGCTCGCGCCTCGAAGCCCATCATAGTCGGAGGTGAAGTAGAGCCACTGCCCATCCGGAGACCAGCAGGCAGGTGGCACCGATTCGTCGTGATAGGTTAAGCGTTTCGGTGGTTGATTCGATTGGAGGGAGAGGGTGTAGATGTTTCCACCACCCGTGCGCTGAGATGCAAACGCCAATTGCGTTCCGTCGGGAGAGAAAATTGGGTGCGAATCGTTGCTTGCGTGAGACGTTACGCGACTTGCCTGTCCGCCGTCGGCGGGTACAATCCAGACATCCCCCGCATAACAGAAAGCAATTTTATCCCCGTTCGGAGAGAGGGAGGGTTGTTGTAAATACGGAGCGGTTTCGCCTTCATTTTTTTCATCGGATTTCATTGATATGCTTTCGTTGTCTTCCACTTAGAGTAATCGTGTCTTCGGGTGCAAATGGGTCAAACAGTTCATTCAAAAGCGCAGTCCGTTACCAGATATTCTTTAACGGCATCGTGATTTAAGGTATATCCCAATCCAGGTCGATCCGGCACCAGAAAACATCCATCTTCAAAGGGAAAATCCTCATTGACCAAGGTGTTCTCCCAAGCCATGGGTCCAACCATATCATAGGGCTGCGTCAGGTGGGGCATACAGGCAGCCACATGCAACCCCATCGCCGCTCCCGGTCCGTACGCCACCGTTTGTGACCAACCGCCCATACCCAATTCATGGGCAAGGCGTGACTGACTAACCGCTTCAAAAGCGGTCGATCCACCAACAATCGCATAATCAAGCGCCTCCGTCTGAAATCGCTGAATCATATCTTCGGCGTTATAGACATGGTCTCCTACGGGCAGGTGGATGGTCTGCCGCAGACGACGCCACTCAGAAAAGGTGCCGCCTGCTGCGCGTTTAGTTATCGGACTTTCTAAACTATCCATCCGATGCCCCTGTAGGCGGCGGGCAAGTTCTTGCGCTACCCAGACCTCCTCAAGTCGCCAACGAATATCAGGCCGAACCGCCATATCCGGCAGGACTTTGTGGATGGCTTCGACCCGATCGGCAACATAACGGATACGTTCCTCTGGCGTCGTCTCTCTGCTGGTGATGCACTTCATCTTGTAGGCGCGAAAACCGTGTTCCCAGCCCCACTCCGCATCCTCTGCTGTGTGTTGCGGCGTCTTGTAGCCGGTACATTGGGTAACATAGATCCGATCCCGGAGTCTACCGCCAAGCAAATTCCAGATCGGAACGCCGAGTGCCTGACCACGCAGGTCAAGTATCGCCTGTTCAAAAGCCCCCACCATCGCCGTTGTTGATTCAGCGAGATTAACCTTCAGTACATCCTTGCCCAACCACTCATTCAGCGCTGCTTCCATGGTTGCCATCGGCGTAGCCCGCCCTATCTGGGTGAGCCCAGTCAACCCCTCGCTGGTTTCGACCTCCGCGATGCCGTGCTCTGATCTTTGGTGCGCCGGCTGGCCATAAAAGTCGTCAGACCACCACCATTTTCGTTCAGGTACGTTGACGATATAGAGTTTGATACGAACGATCTTCATAACCGCTGATGTCCTCCGCTTCACAGACTGATTGTCAGTCATTTTATCGGGTAATCGGTTCCAAGCCGTGCTCCCAGTCACAGTCAAGGCAAAAGCTTATCCCCTGTCCGAGGTGCTGGATCTTGCCATCACAGACAGGGCAGGTTGTGACCTCCGGGGAGATGGGCTGTACAGGCGACGGTTCAGACTCCTCCCGTTTATCGATTTGGAGATGTGTACATTCATAGACATGCCCGTTGCATTCGGGGCAACGGTAGAAGAAATTGGAATGTAGTCCGGTAATCTCCGGCGGAATGATGCAATCTAATTCGTAGATAACTGTATTATCACGGACAAGTCGTGCTTTCCCTGACTTTTCAATAGCGATTGCGTCCAGTCCGTCAAGATTGGGTTCCAGCTGCACGATGAGTCCCCCAATTCGATAAGCAGCAACGGCCCACGGCAGTTCTGTTACCCCAAAGACAATACTCGTCCGCTGCGGCGCGAGCCGTTCAAAAATATGGTTGCCAGCCAGTATCTTCACTGGAACGAAATCGTCCCGGAAGGTAAAACAGGCATTTGTAGGGTTCAGGTCATTCATAATGGGCACCCCTCAACCCCCGACGTCGGACTGACAGATTCGCCCGAACTACGGGAACATGCTGTTTGACTCGTCTCTCTACTTCCATTGCCCCTTGCGCGCTTAGATTTATGCGGTATATTCCATTACCCATCAACAGCAGTGTTACTCAGGACGCCGATTCCCTCAAGCTCCACCTCGACCACATCCCCAGCCTTTAATGCTGTTGTCGTTCCGGGGGTTCCGGTGAAGATAACATCTCCCGGCTCAAGCGTCATCGCCTGCGAGACGAAGCTGACAACTGTCTCCACAGGGAAAATCAGATCGGCAGTGGTCTGGGACTGAACAACCTCGCCGTTGATGCGTGTCTCCAATTGGAGCGCGTTGTAATCGAGACCGGTCACCACAGCGGGACCGACAGGACCGAATGTATCGGAGGCTTTTGCACGCCACCACTGCATATCGTTGCTTTGCCATGTTCGTGCACTAACATCGTTACCACAAGTAACGCCCAAAATATTCGCAGCGGCTTCTTCGGGAGTTGCACCCTTCGTGCGGTTCTTGATGACGACAACCAATTCGCCTTCCGCGTGAATCTCATCATCCCCATCCGGCAGCACAATGTTTCCCTCCGGATCATTTAGACAGGTAGGTGTCTTGATAAAGATCTCCGGATTGGTCGGTTCTGGTGCACCGCCGAGATGACTTCTATAGTTCAGCCCAACTGCCAATACTTTTCCCGGCGTGACCGGCGCAAGCAGTTGGACATCTCCCAATGCGGCGGTATTTCCCGTTTCACTATACCCCGAGATCGGATCCCCATCTATCTCGTTAATGGTGTCGCCCGAGAGCGTCCCGTAACTTACATTTCCATTAGATTGGTATCGAACAAATTTCATAAAATCCTCCGACTATTTTCCCGCGAATGGTAGCGAGTTTTTGAATTGTAAGGATGAATTTCCTCATAAAGCAGCAAACAATTTATCTTAATTCATCGGTATTGTCAAGCGCTAATTCATCCACAATCGCAATAGACCACGCTAAAGTGTTGCGAAAGCGGGTAAAATGTGCTAAAGTTAGAATCAACAATTCTGAGACTCGACAGGCATTTTAGACACTTCAAATTTTATCTGTTTATATAGAGGAAAACTCATGCCATATGAAAAATTACTTCCCACTACCGTGATCGGTTCTCACGCAATGCCGGGTTGGTTCTGGACAGCGATGGACGCACTAAAAGAGGGCAAATATGGACCCACCGACGAACGAGAGGTTTATGACGACGCTGTCCGGCTGGCAATCTGGGATCAGAAGGAGGCTGGCATTGACACTATCACGGACGGCGAAATGCGTCGTTGGTATTTTGTGCAAAATTTCTACGGCCGGATGGAGGGATTGATTGAACGACCTGTCCTCCGCCAAGCTGGATTGTATGCGTACGATAGTGTACCCCGCTATAATCTTGTGGATCGGGTGAGTATCCCAACAGGTTTGGGTATTGTAGAGGAATTTCAGTTCCTGAAGGCAAACGCTGGCGATGGGCAACGAATCAAGGCGTGTTGCCCCGGTCCCCTGACACTGACTATGCACATCCAGGTTCGGGAAGGCGATCCATATAAAGATCGTGTCGAGCTTGCGTGGGAATTTGCCGAAGTTATTAACCGAGAATTGAAGGCACTTGAGGCGGAAGGGTGTACCGAAGTCCAACTTGACGAACCTAGTTTTGGCATCATCCCCGGCAAACTTGAAGATTGGGTAGCACTCCTCAATCGCGCGCTGGATGGGGTCTCAGTGCGAAAGAACCTGCACATCTGCTTCGGCAATTTGGGGTCACGTCCCCGCGGCAAACGCCGCTACGACTGGATGTTCCCAGCATTGCTGGAGATGAATGTCGATTGCCTGTCGATGGAGTTCGCCAACCGTGAGATGGTTGAGCACGACATCTACAGCCGATTTGAGGGACAGTTTGACTTTATGGCAGGTGTCGTGGACATCAAGAGTTTTTGGAACGAACCGGCTGAAGAGATAGCCGATCGTATCCGTCAAGTCTTGCTACACTGTCCTCCCGAACGATTGAGCGTTTCGCCTGATTGCGGGTTCTTTCAACTTCCACGTTGGTTATCCTGTTTGAAGCTACAAAACCTCGTCGCTGGAACACGCATTGTCCGCGCTGAATTGGAAGGCAAATAGAATTTGGGGTCCTGCTTTATACACACAAACCAGCGTCCCCTCCAAACCACAGAGATATGAACTTCCATATTCCTAAACGTATGAAACTCCTCTTATCCCGTTTCACGCTTCCTGTTTTACTTTTTACCTACACTTCAGTTGTTTACTCCCAGCCGTCTGCCGACGAGATCATCTCGGCTGCGATCCGCCATCAAAATCTTGGATTGGCATATCTCGAAGAATCTCAACCAGATCAAGCGATTGAGCAGTTTCAGGGGTTGATAGATCTCGTGCCAGCTGAGTCAATCGGTTACGGGAATCTCGCCGTTGCACACTTACGGCTCAAGCATCGCGAGGAAGCGGAAGCGTGGGTCAAACGCGGGCTTGAAGTTGAACCGATGGACAGCCAGCTGTATTTCATTTTGGCGGAGATCTATCAGTCGCAGAGCAGAACGGCGGAAGCGGTTGCAGCGATCAAGGAGGCGGTGAAACTTGCGCCGGACGATCTTGAAGCGCGATATAAGTTGGCACGTCACTATCTAAGTCAGCGGAATGACCCGGAGGCGATGGACGCGTCAATTTTTCACCTGCAAGCGTTGCGTGAGCGCACCCCGGCGAATGTGGTAGTACTGCTCAAATTGGCGAACACACTGCTGCGGCGAGAACAGGTGGAGGAAGCGAAACGGATCTGCATGGAGTTAAACGCACTATTATGGGACGCCGATGAAGAATTTCTGAAGTATCTGAAACAGGGACTGCTCTTGATAGACCAAAACGACATTAAAGGGGCAGCCCGATATATTCAGATTTTCGAGAACGTTCAGAAGCGAAGTCCCCGCTATCAACAGGGGATCGGCGAACTGGTAACGAACATCTTGGGACATCCGATTGAGGAATTCAGCTCTGGGTTCAGAGCACGGGTGCAGGCAAAGCAGACCCCGGCAATCGGAGTCAACTTTGTAGATGCGACTCAGGAGGTTGGACTTGGGAACCTGAACGGCAAACGCTCCACAATCCTGCTGACAGACTACGATAACGATGGCGATCTCGACTTCTACACGGCGCACGCTGCTTTAGACGCTGTTCCCACTCTTTTTCGGAATGAAGGTGGGACATTTGTTCCCGTCCCAACAACCGGGAACCGTGCAGATGCTGCTGCCTTCGCGGATATTGATAAGGATGGCGATCCGGATCTATGCCTGTCTAGAGACGGGGGGCTTACCCTCCTGCGCAATGATGGAGCGGGCAATTTCACCAAGATGACTGATTTCGTCGCCCCCCAACCGGATCAGGATTCAAAGGGGCAACGCGGAGGAGCACCCCTATTTGTTGACTATGATCATGACGGAGATCTGGATCTGTTCACAACCGGCGACCGGGTGGAGATGTATCGCAACAATGCGAACAGTGTTTTCAGCGATGTCAGCGATCAGACCTTTATCCCATTGGATCAGCCCGGTGCACGAGGTGCGGCACTCGCTGATTTCGACGATGACGGCGATATAGATCTGTTTACCGTAAACGATCCGATGGGCTGTACGCTGTTCACAAACCTACGTCAGGGAAAGATGCAGGCGTTGACCGACGAGATAGGACTGCCCCAAAACCACGCATTTATAGCGGTCGCGGTCGGTGATTACGATAACGATGGTGATACTGACCTGTTTCTGGCTACCGACGGTGAAACGCCCCATCAGCTTTATAGAAACCGCGGTGATGGCACTTTTGTCCACGACGCACGTTCGGACACTGCTAAGGGGGAGCGCGGTTCAGGCGCTCATTTTCTCGATTATGACAACGACGGTTGGTTGGACCTGTGGCTTATTGGTGAACCGCAAGAAGCCAATGGTCGTGGCGTTTCCCTGTTTCGGAACGATGGGACGGGACGTTTCACCGATACCTCACATCTCTTGCCGGAGACAATTCAGAGCGGCGGTGATGGGGCAGTTGGCGATTACGACAACGATGGCGACCTCGACCTCTTCCTAATTGACGCGAATGGCGGAGTTGTGGTACTGCGCAACGAGGGCGGGGACCAAAATAGTTGGCTGGCTGTGAAACTGGAAGGCATCGACGCTGGCAACAATAAGAACAATATCGACGGCATCGGCGCAAAGGTAGAACTCAAGGCAGGCGAACTGTATCAAATGAAATATGTCGCTGACCCGCTAACGCATTTCGGTTTGGGGAAAGAGCAGCAGGGGGACGTGCTACGGGTTGTCTGGACAAACGGGGTCCCGCAAAATGTCATCACACCCAAATCGAATCAGCGCATCCTCGAAAAGCAGGTGTTGAAGGGATCGTGTCCATTCCTCTACGTCTATGACGGTAGCGGTTATCAGTTTGTGACGGATCTCTTGTGGCGCAGCCCGTTGGGAATGGTCACGCCGATGGGTTTCCTCGCGGCTGCCGAAACCGCGGATTACGTCAAGATTCCCGGCGAACTGATGAAGCCGAGAGGGGATAGCTATTCGATTCAGGTTACAGAGGAGTTGTGGGAAACCGCTTATTTTGATCTGGTCAAGCTGCTGGTCGTAGACCACCCCGCCGGCACAGAAATCTTCACCGATGAGAGATATACACCCCCGCCGTTTCCAGAGTTTAAGATCTACACGGCGAAAGAGGTTCATTACCCGCGTGCGGCGCTCGATCACCATGGATACGATGTCTCCGACCCACTCAAAGCGGTCGATTATCGCTACGCGGTTGAACATCAACCGGGACGGTTTCAAGGTGTCGTTGATCCTCACTTCATCGTGCTCGATTTGGGAGATGTGCCTGATGACCAAGGGCTTACCCTGTTCCTTACCGGCTGGATTTTCCCAACAGATACCAGCATCAACCTTTCACTCTCACAGAATCCATCAATTAACCCCGCTTTTCCTTACCTACAGGTTCGCGATGAGGGCGGAAAGTGGCAGACGGTCATCAACCCCATCGGCATACCGGCGGGAAAGAATAAAACCATCTGCATCGATCTGACGGGCAAATTCCTTTCGGACGATCGGCAGGTCAAGATTGCAACCGATATGCAGATTTACTGGGATGCGGCGTTTTTCGCTATTGGCGGAGATGATGTGCCGATGCGTGTCACAAGGTTGTCTCCGAATCACGCAGACCTCCACTATCGCGGTTTTTCCAAGATGTATCGCCCAACACCACACGGACCACATCTGTTCGATTACAATGCGGTTGAAACGGCAGGACAGTGGCGAGATCTGGCGGGACATTACACACGGTACGGGGAAGTAACCCCCTTACTGGAGGAGATCGACGATATGTATGTCATCCTGAATGCAGGGGACGAGATGACAGTCGAGTTTGACGCGAAGAGATTGCCGCCATTGGAAGTGGGTTGGACGCGGGATTTTATCCTCTACAGCGATGGATGGGACAAGGATGGCGATATCAATACGCTGACTTCGCAGACGGTGGGACCACTGCCATTTCACGGCATGTCCACCTACCCGTATCCCGACGCGGAAAACTACCCAGAAACCCCAAAGCATCTTCGCTATCAACTCGAATACAACACGCGGCGCGTGACGCATAAGTTGCCGCGCTTTTGAGGAAAATCGGCCTATAAGAGGTCAACCACAAGTTGAGCGCAGCGAAATCCCTATTCATCGGGGGGTTGCCCCTACGAGAATCAACAAATGTAGGGGCAGGTTTCTTAATCCCGTCTGCCCCGCCTGTCCCGATGTATCGGGGACTTATCGGGGATCTATCGGGGTCTTGTCCCTGCCCAAAATACTTACACGAGGTCTTGAAAATGCAAGCCAAAGCACTTGTCTGCGACGAAAATCAGAACTTTAGTTATGCTGATGTTACTCTGCCCGATCCCGGACCGGAACACCTCCTGATACGATCGCTGTACAGCGGGGTTAGTATTGGGACCGAGTTTGCCCTGATCCGCAACAAAATACCGACTTGGGGCGAGTATCCACTATGCACTGGCTATCAAGGGGTCGGTGTCGTTGAGTACGCCGGCGATAAGGTCGATACGTTCAAATCCGGCGATAAGGTCTATTACCGCGACAACCGGGAAGGGATGCAGTTATCCAGTGGACAGGAGGTTTCAGCCGCATCCGGTGTCCACTGCTCCGCTGCCCTTGTTAATCCGGGGACAACGCACGGCTTGGAACTGCTGCCCGACGAGGTTCCCGCTGACGCTGCGAGCCTGTTTGTGATGCCAGCGGTCGGCTTGAACGGCGTTGACATGGCGAACCCGCGGATGGGGGACATTGTCGCAGTCTACGGCGCAGGATTGGTCGGATTGGGGGTCATGGCGGCCTGTAGCCATCGGGGCTGCGTCGTCGTTGCCATTGATCTCGCACAAAACAGGTTGGAGGTCGCGCAAAAACTTGGGGCGGATCACCTAATCAACGGTTCCACCCAGAACGTGGTGGAAGCGCTACAAAAGATTGCGCCTGAAGGTGCCGATGTGGTCTTTGAATCCACCGGTATCCCCGCGTGTGTCGATCCAGCGATTGAATTGTGTAGGCGACACGGCAAGTTTATACTTCAAGGACATTACGGCACAGACCCGCTCTCCTATCAATTTGCACCGCCCCACGGCAAACGGTTGACGATGTTCTACCCGTGTGACGACGGCTTCGCCCCTTGCCGACGCGCTGTGCTCAAGAATATGGCGACGGGTGTCCTGCCGTGGCACCATACGATTACACACCGTGTCGACGCAGAGGATTCGCCAGCCCTGTACGATGCTATCAATAAAGACAATGCCAAGGATGTGGTCGGCGCGGTGATACAATGGTCGGAAGAATGATTAACCCCCCGCACGGATGCGTTCGGAAGGAGAAAACATAGAATGAGTGGAATTCTAATCACCGGTACCAGCGGATTTATCGGACAGGCACTCGCTGAATCAACCGCGAAGGATCACGAAGTTTTCTGTATCTCTAGGCAGAAAACAGAGGTAGCGGGCGTGACAGCGATTCAAGGGGATTTTACGTCGCCCGACGACCTGCGGAAAATAGACCCGAACAGGGTTGATGTCGTGGTTCACCTTGCGGCGGTAACGGGTGGTGGGACCGAGGAGGAACTGCTCCGGGTCAATGTTATGGGAAGCTACCAACTGGTCCGATACTTTGTGGATGGTGGCTGCAAGAAGTTTGTGCTCGCCAGTTCGATTGCGGCGGTCGGAATGCAGTCTCCCCTATTCAGACCGTTACAGCTGCCGATGCCCGACGAACACCCGTGTCTGGATCGGGTGGGATACGGTTTCTCGAAGTATATGATGGAGGAGACCTCGCGCTATCTCGCACGTCAGAACGAGGATCTGGACTTTATCAATATCCGCTTAGCAAGCATCGCGCCCGACGACCGTGAGTTGACACCCAGAAAGGCAGGACCCGTGGGACAGTGGTCGATGGGAACGATTTCGTACATGTACCTCAGCGATACGGTTCGCTGTCTGACGCTTGCCGCAGAAGCCGCGCATAAGCCGGGGGCTCGCATCCTAAACGCGGTGGGGACACAAGCCTGTGTTGAGGACACCGTCCCCGAAATTATCCGTGGGTGGTATGGCGCGGATGCTGATCGGATAGATCTCTCCCACTACACACGTCCCGGACATGAAAGAGATCCGGTGTACGAGATCAACCGAATAGAGGAAGAGTTGGGCTTTGTGCCTGAGCGGAGTGTAATATAAAATTTCAGTGAAAGCGGTGTCGAATCCCCTTTCCACAGCTACATACACTACGGAAAGATTCCTAATTGTATATAAGACCCAGCAACCTTATGAATAGCGAGGACCATCGCCGCCGTTCTTAAGTCCGCCGCTTCTCCAAGTGCCTCTGATTCCCTTCTAATTTCATCGTATGCAGTCACCATTGTTTCCTCAAGTGCCGCATCCACCAGATCCTCTTCCGTCGCACCATGCGCCAACCGATCCCGCTCTGTTTTTGAAAACCGTTGACCCGACACGTCCTCCATTGCCTTCAACAGGTTCCTGTCCCTATTTTCCTCAAAACGTCTTTCCAGTTGGCCGAACCGTACATGCGAAAGGTTCTTGAGCCATTCAAAATAGGAGATGGTAACGCCTCCTGCGTTCAGGTACACGTCGGGAATGACCCACACCCCTTTCGCCTTGAGGATCTCATCTGCTTCGGGGGTTGTAGGACCGTTTGCAGCCTCCGCAACAATCTTGGCTTTGATTCGAGAGGCGTTCTCGCCGGTAATCTGATTTTCGAGGGCTGCTGGAACGAGGAGGTCACATTCCTGTTCAAGGATGTCGGCTAAGGTTGGTAGATTAATCGCCCCGGGAAAGTCGAGGAGGGAATCTTTTTCGTATCGGTGCTGGTAGACCTCCTCAACACCTAACCCTTTCGGATTATAGATGGCACCGGTCGTATCCGCCAATCCAACAATCACCGCCCCACCTTCTTCCAAGAATTTGGCACTGTGATATCCGACGTTGCCAAACCCTTGAATGACAACCGATTTACCCTCCAAGCCGGGCGTTAACCCGAGCGCTTCCATATCCTCCGAGAAACCGCATGCCTCCCGGATGCCGAAATATACGCCCCTACCCGTCGCCGCAGTCCGCCCGTGAATGCCGCCCAGCTCCATCGGCTTCCCCGTCACACATGCCAACCCCTCCAACTTGTCCGGGGTGAATGATTTATAGGTGTCAGCGATCCATGCCATCTCACGTTCCCCGGTACCGTAATCAGGGGCGGGAACGTCTATGCCGGGACCGATGAAATTCTTCTGAATTAGTTCATACGTATAGCGGCGGGTGATGCGCTCCAATTCCGCGGTGGAGTAGTTCTTGGTATCGATCTGAACGCCCCCTTTCGCCCCGCCGAACGGCACATCAACGATGGTACATTTGTATGTCATCAGGGCGGCGAGCGCAATCACCTCGTCCTCATTGACCAACGTACTGTAGCGGATTCCACCTTTTGTCGGCTGTTTGTGATGACTATGTTCCGCTCGCCACGCATGGATGACTTCTATCTCTCCATCATCCCTTTTGAGTGGGAATGTCATGTGACAGACGCTGTTGCAGATTTTGACCTGCTCAAGTAGACCGGGCGGATAGTCGGTAAACTGAGCGGCTCTGTCAAAATTGAGGTTCACCTGTTCAAAAAACGAGCCCTCTGGCGCCATTTATACTGCTCTCCTTACAAGAATCTAAGGAATGTAGTAAAGCGGAAATTTACCGTTTCCAACGATAACGCACGGCATCTTTCCCTGCCATCAGTGCGAATTCCCACCGGTCACACCATGTTTTATAATCGGTCTGCAACGCATCTGGACGGAACTTGCTGCGCATGAGGAACGTCGGATAGAAGGGACGGCCCGATGGCATATAGGCATCGTGATAGCGCAGGTCAAAGCTCCAACGGACCTCGTCCGACTCGTTGGGGAGCGCGTGATGCAACGTGTAGTTGTGGAATAGGATCAGCCCACCTGCGGGTACGGGCAGCGGCTTAGACTTAATCGGCGGACGTTCTTCCTCAGGTACGTTCAATCCGGGTGTATACGCATGTTGCCGGAGACCATACTTATGGCTGCCGGGCAGCACTGCCAAACAACCGTTCTCCAACGTCGCGTCCACGACAGGCACCCAGACAGTCAGCATAAAGTAGGAATCAGTGTCGGGCCAACACACGCCGATATCCTGATGGAAGTGGGTCGGAGACCCGCCGGTCGCACGGTGTGGCAAAACGGCCCGAATATGCTGGATGGGATTGCACACAATCTCCGAACCGCAAAGCGATTCTGCTACATCCAGAATCTTCGGGTTTTTCAGGAAGTTGAAGGTTGCCTCGCCGCGTTCCTGCATAATATCCAGATTGCCAGCGACTTCAGGGACTTCCTTCGCGAGAAGCAATAGCCGCCGCGTGAACGGTTCGTCCTCATGGAGCGAACTCACCTTTCCCTCGGCATACAGCTTCTGTGCGCGCTTGTCAATAATATCGGAGTACTCGTCAATGACTGGCTGCAGGTCGTCTGTACCCAGCACATTTTCCAACCGTAAGTAACCGTCCTCGTGGAACGAAGAAATCTGAGCCTCTGTCAAGTGCATAGTGTATCTCCTTGTTATTTGATATGCGGGACTGGTGCTTGAATAAGCACCCTCACCCATTCTGGATTCGTTACTGATAAAACCGCTGAACAATAACTACGCCTGTGAAGCAGACAACAACGCCTCTTCGACAGCGGTAGGCAGTTGCATCAGGTGAAAGCGACTTGCTGTATAGGCATAATCTTCTCCGCTTTCATCTATAACGCGAATATAGCCGTGCGCCGTGGCGTCATCATCAGGGATCACACGATACAATTTCCCTATCTCCAGAGAAGCAGGGTATCCTTCACTGTTAAGACATAGACCAAATTGCGGAAACTGGTTTTCTTTTTTCTTTATGGTTAATCAAGAAACCGAAACTTAAGTTTGAAGCTCATTAAGTTTGAAGCTCATGTTAAGAAAGTATGCAACAAAAACCGAGCTTTTGTAGGGGTTGGGTTCCCCAACCCGTCTACGGGCGGGGAAACCCCGCCCCTACGATTTCGCTTCGCATTTTGCACTTTCTTTTTACATGATCCAAGTTTGAATTCTCTCTTAACCAAATCCGCCGGGTTATGCAAAAGCAGCGACCGCTACGGGGCGTTTAGTCGCAATCCCTCCTCGCTGACGTTTAATACGCTCAATTTCATGTAGTGTATGCGCTGTCAAATAGCTCTCACCACAATGAGGGCAGCTTATCACGGGCACACCTTCGATGACAAGCAGAGATTCTCCTTCCCCGTAACTCCGCGAAATATAACGTTGACGCGCACCCGACTTTCCACAAATATCACACACCATAGCTTCACTCCCTGTCGTTTTATTCGACATAGACAGCGACTTCATACCGCTTGCTCGGCAATTGGATAAATGACATCGGTACGCAACGCTTCTGTAGCAAATCGAAGCACTGCTTGAATCCCTTCCTTAGTCAAGCGCGGATGTGCTTCGAGGAGTTGCTCAACAGTTTCGCCTGCAGCAAGTTTTTCCAAAATCAGTTCAACCGTGATGCGAGTCCCCGCAACGACGGGCTTACCCATCATAATTGATGGATGAGATTGTATAAGTTTTGTATCCATAACTTGCTATGCCTTTTGTTGATACTGGTCAATGATTTTTCCTAATGCTCTCAAGGCAGCGTTCACTGATTTAGCATCAGGGAATATTTTGGCAACATCATCATCAAGCCTAATAATATTTGTGCCTTCCCGGTATTTCTGGGCGTATTTGCCCCGCACCCCTTTGCTAAAATCATATTCATCAAGTAAATCCGGATCTTGTTGATGAATTGTTGCCTTTTTCATAGGTTATTCCTTAAAACCGTTGTTAAAACTAACAGAGCCCGTTGTCACCTCAATAAATCGACATTAAGCAGATGGCAACGGTTTGTTAGTTTTCTTCTTCTGATTCTTTCAGATCGACGCGGAATACAGGGAGTTCGCGATCAGGAATACTTGCGGACTTTCTTGTGCCGACCACTGAACCACCCGTTGCACGATAGAACTGTTCAGCGTTTAGATCTCCTTGAATAATCATCTCGTTGTATCCGAGGTGCCGTGCCTTTTGTTGGGCGTGTGCCATTAGCTTTCGTCCATAGCCTTTTCCGATAAATGTGGGTTCGACGAACAGGTAACCGAGCTCTGCCTCGGAAGCAGCAACATGCTCCAACGAATAGAATCCAATGGCGTTTCCCTCAACTTCAATCACAAAAGTCGGATTGCTCTCAATGTAGCGTTGATCAAGAGTCAACTCCTTAAAACATGCTTGCATAAATCGCTCCGAGTAACCCCAGTATGACTTGGAGCGGAATGCGAGTTCACTCAAATGCTTGACTTCGCTCGGCAAAGCCTGTCGGATTCGCCACATAGATGTATCAGACACAGTTCATTGCCCCTTCACGCCATCAACCTAACGCTAGCTCCCGTTGCGACTACAACAAGGGTTATAACTATTTTTGTTAGTCGTTACTGTCCGCTCCTGTGAATGTAGGTTTATGTTCTCTAGTAATTCGGATTAAAAATCGCAGCGCCTCATTTACCGATTCAGAATCCGGAAATATAGCAGCGACATCCGGCTCTAACTGGATAGATTGTTCCCTGAAACTCTTCCGTTTGGGACCAACCTTTCTCACCCGTAAGCTCTTCAAATCGTACTCTGGACGAAGTTCGTCGTTCATTTCGGTATCAACCTTCTTCATAATATTCTCTTTCCCTTTTGGTTACTTCTCTTGCACTGATTAAACGAATCTTATCCTCGCGTTCTGTATATGACACAATCAATAAACTACGTTGTTGCGACTCACCAATAATGATATATCGGTCTTCATCACCAGAGTAGTCAGGATCATAGAAGTCAACATAGAACAGATCATCGAAAACAGTTTTCGCCTCGTCAAACGAAACCCTGTGCTTCGACAAATTAGTTTTTGCTTTGTTTTCATCCCACTCAAATTCCATAGTCGCAACATTACTATCTTACGAAGACGATTCAGGCTTCCGTTTCTTCCTCGTTCTATTCCACGGCCGATATTGGCTCGGTTTTTATCGGTTCATAATGAAGCACCATGATCTGATCAGGACGCAAACCAACTGACTGATAAGTCCGTCCATCACGGTCACTGAATTCCACTTCAAACGCTTTACCGTCTGCAAGAATTTCAACCACTGTGCCGACTTGTCCACGCCTGAGATTGTATTCAGGCAAATCGCTTGTGAGGGCAACACCATCGAATAATTTAATGTTCATAATCTTTGCTTGAAAACTTTCAAGTTGAAACAGCCGGAAAAACCTGATAGAATTAGGAACCATTATACAACCCCTTCCAAACCCTTGTCAAACCCAAAACTGTGGTCAGGAGACAGCCCCAGCCATGCGACTCCGGACAAAACTCCTCCTTCTCGGTTTCCTCGTTCTGCTGATTAACAGCGCGTACCTGATTAGCTTCGGGGAACCGACCCTATTTTACATCGGGAACGTCCTGATCCACATCGTTCTCGGCGTTGCGTTGATTGTCCCGTTTATCGTCTATGTGTGCAAGCGTTTCGCGGGCATGTCGATTATCGGCAAAGGTGGGGTGATTTCTCTGGGAATCGGAGCGGTTTCGGGCGTGTACCTGATGTTTGTCGGTGCCACGACGCCCAACCGCTGGCTGCTCATCCTCCATATCGTGGCGGTAACGGTCGGGGCGATCCTATTTGTCGGACATCTGTTGATCTTGGCCAGACGATCGGAATTTTCGCACAGAGCGGTACAGATTACCGGGATTGTTCTCCTCATTAGCCTCCTGTTTCCCGTTGGGGCAAGATTGATCCAACACTATCGACCCAACCCAGACTATCTGGTGAAAAACCCGCTCTCTCCGCCGACCAGTATGTATGAGGAGGGCGGCGGCACCGATGGGCCGTTCTTTCCCGCCTCCGTCGAGACCTATACCGGCGATCTGATCCCCACCGACTTCTTTCTGACCTCCGAAACCTGTGCTGAAAGCGGCTGCCACCCGGACATCTACAGGCAGTGGAACGAATCGGCGCATCACTTCGCCTCATTCAACAATCAATGGTATCGCAAATCGGTCATGTATATGCAGGATGTGAATGGGATCCAACCGTCCAAATGGTGCGGTGGGTGTCACGATCCCGCAATCCTGCTGAACGGCGTGATGGATCGACCGATCCGGGAGAATATGCACACCCCAGCCGCCCAAGCGGGACTCGCATGTACGGCGTGTCACTCGATGGAGAAGGTCAAGGATACGATGGGCAATAGCGGATATGTCATCAAATACCCGCCGCTGCATGAAATGGCTGCCAGCGAAAACGCCGCAATCCGCAAACTTCACAACTACCTGATTCGACTGGATCCAGAACCGCATAAAAAGAGTTTCCTCAAACCGTTCCACCGTCAGAACACCGCAGAGTTCTGTTCCACCTGTCACAAGGTGCATCTTGATGAACCGGTCAACAATTTCCGATGGTTTCGCGGTTTTGACGACTACGATCAGTGGCAGATGAGCGGTGTCTCGCATCAGGGTGCGTTGTCTTTCTACTACCCCGAAGAACCGAAGAAGTGCGTCGACTGCCACATGCCGTTGGTTCCGTCGAAAGACGCAGCGAATATCGCTGGGAAGGTGCACAGCCACCGTTTTCCTGCAGCGAATACGGCGCTCCCTTTCGTGAACAAGCACGACGACCAACTCAAGGCGACGGTCGATTTTCTTCAGGACAATCAGGTGAGCGTCGATATCTTCGCGCTAAGTCCTGCGACACCAATCCAACCCCAGTCCCACGGGGGAAGCGGGTTTAACGCGCCCGCCACCGGACCGCAACTGCGTACCTTCAGCATGATGGATAGCGGAAGTCAGGGGCACGCAGCGGGCACGGTAACGGACATAACGAAACTTGTCGCACCGATTGATGGGTCTAACGGGACAGTTCGGCGCGGCGAGGAGGTTCGGGTTGACCTTGTGGTTCGCACAAGGAACGTGGGGCACCGATTCCCCGCTGGTACCATTGATGCCTTCGATCTCTGGTTGGAGTTGAAGGCGACGGACAAGAACGGGAAAGTAATTTTCTGGAGTGGAGGGATTGAAGCGGAAGATGGAAACGGACCTGTCGATCCGGGCGCACACTTTTATCGGGCGTATATGTTAGACGAACACGGAAACCTCATCAACAAGCGTAACGCGTGGGCGGCGCGGACTGTCCTCTATACGAACACCATCCCCCCCGGCGCTGCGGATACCGTTCACTATCGGCTCCTTATCCCACCGGATTGTGGGGATGAGATTCAGTTACACGCAAAGCTGAACTACCGCAAATTTAACTGGTGGCATACACAGTGGGCTTATGCGGGGGTGCGCGATCCGGAGGATACCGATTTTCAGGTGGATAAAGGCTATGACAATGGACGTTGGGTCTTCACAGGGGACACATCGGATGTCGCCGGGCAGATCAAAGCAATTCCCAATCTCCCAATTGTCGTCATGGCGGAGGATAGGACAACGCTGCGGGTGACGGATCAGGATGGATCAAGCGAGCCAGTAACCGGGGGTTCAGCCGCGAATCTGAAACCGAACGCACGGGAGCGTTGGAATGACTACGGGATTGGGCTGCTCCTTCAAGGGGATCTTAAAGGTGCGGAAGCGGTGTTCCAGAGAGTTACGGAGATTGAACCTGACTATATGGACGGGTGGGTCAACGTCGCACGGTGTCGCGTTCAGGAGGGCGACATGAGAGGGGCGGAGGCGATGCTTGACAAAGCGATGGTGCTTCAGAAAGCACTGCCCCCCGGCAACCCGCATCGAGCGAAGGTGCACTACTTCTACGCATTGGTCCAGAAGGCGTACGGCAAATATGATGCCGCGCTCGGACACCTGCGGACCGCTGCCCTTCAATTTCCGCGAGATCGGCGGGTTTTGAACGAGATTGGAAGGCTGCTCTACCTGCAGCGGAAGTATGAAGCGGCGTTGGCAGAGTTTCAGAAGACGTTGGCGGTTGATCCAGAGGATCTGGACGCCCACTACAATATGATGCTGTGCTATCGTGCGCTCAAGAATGAGGTGATGGCAGCGAAGGCACGGAAGCTGTATACGCGGTTCAAGGCGGATGAATCGGTTGACGCTATCACCGGGATCACCCGTCGCGCTGACCCGTATGCGAATATCGAGCGTCAACGTATCCATGAGCACACCTCTGGGTTGAGCGAAAACCGAAATGAGTGAGTAGTTTTATAGTCAAGTTGTTACCTAACAGAAAATTAACTTGAATTGATGTTTTGCGTTAGGGTTAGTTCGATTTGTAACACACTAACAGAACCTAACAGAATCTAACACTTTTACAAAAATTGGGGGTGTTCAGTCATTTTTCACATGTCACCCCGCTGGGGCTTGGGTTATTAGGGGATACCGTTCTTCTATAAACATGCCGCCCCTCTGGGGCTATGGGGGTACATTGAAGTGTTGGGGTTCGCGGTTCCGGTTCAGCCAACCTGCGTGCTGTCAAAACTTAACAAAATCTAACAGAATCTAACACTTTTTACAAAAATTCTATAAAATCTCAATCGTGCAGTGGATTTGTCAATCCACTGCGAGCAGCGGTTGACTCAATTTAATTTCCCGACAAAGGAGATAATCAACAATGGCTTATACACTTGAAGACGAATTTGGAGACATTATTGGCAAGGCGAGGCGTGGGAACGACCTGAGCGTGGGTGAAGTTGCTGCCGGTGCAGGACTCACGGAGGCGCAGGTGTCTCAGATGGAGGACTACACGCTGAAACCGACAGAGGAACAGGTCCATAGTATCGCGGCGTGCCTCAATCTCAACGGTGCACGGTTGGCGGACATTGCGATGGAACGCTGGGGACCGGAACCTGTCCCATCGGGATACGACGATGCTTTGGAGGTTGCTACTATCACAGCGGATGTCGGTGGCTGGCCCGTCCATGCGTATCTATTGGTCTGCAAAGCGACCAATAAGGCTGCGATTATCGACACCGCAGCGCATCCAGACGATGTGCTGCAAAAGGTAGCAGAGACCGGCGTCGAGCCTACCCTGATCCTGCTGACGCACGCGCACGGCGATCATGCGAACGGTCTGATGGATATCGAACGGGCGACGGGCTGCCCGACATATATCCACGCCCAAGAGCCACAGCCGCGTAGCACCCGGCAACTCCGACTCCTCAACCACGGGGATGCGGTTGCGGTCGGTAACCTCTCCGTGAAAACGCTCGACACACCGGGCCACACACCCGGCGGTTGCAGTTTCCACACCCGTTCCACAGTAATTGTCGGGGACGCGCTATTTGCGGGATCGGTCGGCGGTGCGAACGTTTCGTATACCGATCTGCTTTCCGGTGTCAAGAATTACCTGCTTTCGCTGCCTGACGATACAAAACTCTTTCCGGGACACGGGCCCGCCACAACGGTCGGTGAAGAAAAGGCACATAATCCGTTTTTCTAAGGTTGGGATCCTATTGGGTTAAAGTCAACCTAATACGATTTGAACTATGGTAGATTTTAGAATTAGTTGAGGGGTGTGCATCATTATTGTCTGAATCAGGATTCTCAGGATTTAAGGATTTTCAGGATAGAAACCGGAACGCGAAACGGGACTATTTTAGAAAGGGACCGGGTGCATTTAGCTCCAGTTGCTCTGAATCCCGATCTTATCGGGGCGGGGCGACATGTTTATAGCTGTGGGAGGGGCATCCTTGCCCCGATCTCTGTGCGCCCATACCCCAAAGCCCCAGCGGGGCGACATGTGCCATTTGTCTGAATCGCAGATTGCACTCTCCCATACGAAAGCGATTTATGCACACCCCTCAATTACTTAGACACTCTCAATGTGCAGCCAACCCCCTAAATCCCCCAACTCCCCTGACAAGAATTTCCCCCCTGACAAGGGGGGCTAGGGGGGTTAGGGGAACTTCGGAAACTTCGCGAAGGTTGGCGTCCTATTGGGTTAAAATCAACCTAATACCATTTCAACCAAAAAAGAGCGTTTGGAGATGATAATTTGAATACGAATCAGAACGGTATCGAAAGCCGTCTATGGACGATGGCAGATGAATTGAGAGCGAACTCACGGCTCCGGGCGTCCGAGTATTCAACCCCTGTACTGGGACTCATATTCTTACGGTACGCAGACCACAAATTCACGGAGGTGGATCAGGAAATCCGCGAAACGGCATCTGCGAATAACAAGCGCTTCAGAATCATAGATCAGACAGCAGCATATCACGCTCGTGGGGTATTTTTCCTGCCAGAGGAAGCACGTTTCCAGTATCTGTTGAACCTATCGGAGGACAAGGATATCGCACGAGCGATCAACGATGCGATGCGGGCAATTGAGGAAGCAAATAGCGGACTTGATGGTGTCCTACCCAAGACCTACAACCGCCTCGAAAGGAGTGTCCTCTTCGAGCTACTCCGCACTATGTCGGAGATCCCGATGGATATCGAAGGCGATGCGTTTGGTAAGATTTACGAGTATTTCCTCGGTAACTTTGCCATGGCGGAAGGGCAGCGCGGCGGCGAGTTCTTCACACCCACCTCCCTCGTAAAATTGATTGTCGAAATAATTCAACCATTCCAGGGACGTATCTTGGACCCAGCGTGCGGTTCCGGCGGTATGTTCGTCCAGAGTGCCGAGTTCGTCCATAACCACCAGCAGAACGCGACCGATCAGATCAGTATTTATGGAACAGAGCGCGTTTCAGAAACGATCCGGCTCTGCAAGATGAACCTCGCCGTGCACGGAATGGAAGGCGATATCCGGCAGGCGAATAGCTACTACGAAGACCCGCATCGGTGTTTGGATACGTTTGACTTTGTGATGGCGAATCCGCCTTTCAATGTGGATCGGGTGGACAGGGAACGGCTTCGGGATGATCCACGTTTCCCGTTTGGGATGCCCCGCGTGGATAACGCCAACTATCTTTGGATTCAGTTGTTTTACAGCGCACTTAACGCCTCCGGTCGGGCTGGTTTTGTCATGGCGAACTCCGCCGCCGATGCCCGCGCCTCTGAATTGGAGATCCGTAGACAGATTATCGAGTCCCGCGCCGTCGATGTGATGGTGAGTATCTCGTCCAATTTCTTCTATACCGTTACGCTGCCCTGCACGCTTTGGTTCTTCGACAAGTCCAAAGGGGAGAGCGAGCGGGCGGATCAGGTATTATTCATTGATGCCCGCCATATCTACGAGCAGGTCGATAGGGCGCATCGGGAGTTTACCCCGCAGCAGATTGAATTCCTGTCTAACATTGCGAGACTGTATCGGGGTGAAACTCCGGAAAACCAGCACGACAGCGCGGAACTGATGGAAGAACCGTTCCCCGATGGTGTATACGTTGACGTGCCGGGCCTCTGCAAAGTGGCGACGATTGCGGAGATTGAGGCGCAAGGGTGGAGCCTCAATCCGGGGCGGTATGTCGGCGTCGCAGAGCGGGAGGGGGATACGTTTGATTTCTCGGAACGATTGGGTGAACTCAACGAGGAACTGGAGGTCCTGAACGCCGAAGCGCATCAGTTGGAAGAACGGATTTCTGAGAATGTTACGATGATTTTGGAAGATACGGTGTAAATTGTCTAAATCAGGATTTTCAGGATAGCGTACCTGATGCGTTGGTTCATTCAGCCCCAGTTGCTTTGAATCCCGATTTATCGGGGCGGAGCGACATGTGAATATTGTCTGAATCACGGATTAACACGGATTAAACGATTACGCGGATAAAAAACAAGACGATCAAATCTTTTAGCCCCAGTTGCTTTGAATCCCGATTTATCGGGGCGGGGCGATATGTTTATAGAACACCGGAGCCACCAAACACCAAAGCCCCAGCGGGCCGACATGTGCCCTATGTCTGAATTGCCGATTAAGCAGATGACACAGATTGCACGGATTATTGTCTGAATCAGGATTCTCAAGATGAAAGGATTTTCAGGATAATAAATGGCGGTGGGTAGCATCAATCCCGTAAATCCAGATTCAGACAGGATGTTGCAGGGATTTTGAAGGATAGAGTATAATAATCCAAGCTGCTAGTCGTTGACAATCCATCGGTGGGTCGTTAGGGGTGTTTCGCTCCAGCGGAGCGATATATCTATAGGATGCCGATGCATCCAATCCCCGCGCTCCAGAGGAGCGCAATGTGTATAGCAGAGATGTCATTAGGGAGGTTTCACGAACATGGACGAAAAACAAGAACTAATAGAAATCTACAAGCTCCACGCAAGCCTCGCCGACAGCGTCAGCAGGCAACGAGGCACAACAAACCGTTTTTATATTTTACTCATGTCAGGATTATCTGTGCTCTCACTATTACAACTCCGAAATGGGGTGCCGCTTGGTGGTCTGATGATAGGCTTTGGGCTATTGGGCACATCACTCGCAGTCGCTTGGTATATCCACATCCGTTCCTACCGCCAGTTAAACTCAGGTAAATTTAAACCCCTACATGAGTTAGAGGAGAAACTCGCCTACCCTTTTTTCAAGCGGGAATGGGAACTACTCGAAGAAGGAGAGAACCCGAACAAATATTGGAAACTAACTGTCGTTGAGACCTTTGTTCCTATCATCTTTTTCTCTCTCTTTGCGGCGGTGTTGCTTATCGGAATTTACCTATTGCTGCGGTGAAAGTCCATTATCTGAATCAGGATTTTCCCCGATAAATCGGGACAGGCAGGATTAAAGGATTTTCAGGATAGCGTACCTGATGCGTTGGTTCATTTAGCCCCAGCGGGGCGATATGTTTATAGAACACCGGAGCCACCAAACACCAAAGCCCCAGTGGGGCGACATGTGCCCTGTGTCTGAATCGCAGATTAAGCAGATGACACAGATTGCACGGATTATTGTCTGAATCAGGATTCTCAGGATGGAAGGATTTTCAGGATAACGAATTGCAATAGATAGTATCAATCCCGTTAATTGTCTGAATCAGGATTCTCAAGATGGAAGGATTTTCAGGATAATAGATGGCGATGAATAGGGTCAATCCGGAAGTAGCAATGATTTTGGAGGAAGTGGTGTAATATGCTTACAAAAACCATTGAAGAAGTTACTGAGATACTAATTGACTATCGCGGAAAAACGCCTCCCAAAACAAGCTGTGGGGTAAAGCTAATCACAGCAAAAATCATTAAAGATGGGTTTGTCCAAAATAACAATCTTGAGTATATCTCGGAGGGAACCTATGAAACTTGGATGCGGCGTGGAATGCCTAGACGGTGGGACATTCTTATAACAACTGAAGCTCCCCTTGGGGAAGTTGCACAACTGCGGACTACTGAAAAAATTGCCCTCGCTCAACGGGTAATCTTGTTAAGAGGAAATCCGCAGGTTATCAATCAGCAATACTATTTCCAAGCACTCAAATCGTCATTTGTGCAAGCAGGACTCCAAATGAGAGCAACGGGCACAACTGTTGCGGGCATAAAACAAAGTGAATTACGGCAGGTTGAAATTCCACTTCCTCCTCTCCCTACCCAACACAAAATCGCCGCAATCCTCAGTGCCTACGACGACCTGATTGAAAACAACACCCACCGCATCAAAATCCTTGAGGAGATGGCACAAGCAATCTACCGACAATGGTTTGTCGAATTCCGCTTTCCGGGACATGAGGGGGTGGAGATGGTGGAGTCGGAGTTGGGCTTGATACCGCAGGGGTGGGAGGCAAAAAAAGTTAAAGAAATAGTTAAGCGTCTAAAGGCGGGACAAACATATCGGCAGACTGATGTGGAGTCTGCGGGTAAGGTTATTGTAGTAGATCAGTCTCGTGATGACTTTTTGGGGTTTCATGATAACGAACCTGATCACGATGCTTCTCCAACAGATCCAATTATTATTTTTGGAGATCACACCTGCAAAATGCAATTGATGATTACTCCTTTTTCACTTGGTCCGAATGTTGTCCCCTTCATTGGGAAAGACGAAATGCCAATCAGCTACCTCTTTTTTGGAGTCTCTAATCTTGTTGAGACTAGAGAATACAAACGACATTGGACGGAACTTACCAACAAGGAAGTTGCAATTGGCGATCCAGAGACTAGAGAACGATTTTCCGAGTTTACAACTCCTATATTTGAGCAAATTGAAGCACTTAGACAAAAGAATCAAAATCTCCGCCAAACCCGCGACCTTCTACTCCCGAAACTCATCTCCGGAGAGATTGATGTATCTGACCTTGATATTGACATTTATGGCAAGGAGTAAACTCAAAAGAAGATCAAAGGAGAGGATTAAAATGAATTTAACCGTTGAATTAACAACTGATCAGGTCGTTGGTTTTGTCCAACAGATGCCAGCGGCAGAAAGACGTGCACTACTACTCGCAATTGCAGAGCAGGCAGCAGCCAATCGAGAGGCACGTATAGACCGTGCTGAAATACAACTGCGGCAGTTATGTGCGGATCGCGGGTTGGATTGGGATAAGATGACTGAAACGGAACGCGAAGATTTTGTTGATGACCTCATCCACGAGGACCGCGAATGCAGCCAATAGCCGTTTTCGATACAAGCATTTTAGGCTCATGTTAAGAAATTGTGCAATGGAAACCCAAACGTGAAGCGTGAAACGTGATATCGGAAGGCTGGAAGATTGGAAGGGACTTTTTCCCCATTCTTCCAGCCTTCTATCCTTCCATCCCCTTTTCTCTGTGCCTCTGCACTTTCTTTTGACCTGAGCCAAGTTGAGAACCAGTAAATCATGCAGAATCCATACAGCGAAGACCAGCTCGTCGAACAACCTGCAATCGCCCTCCTCGCAGAAATGGGGTGGGAGACGCTTGACTGTTACGATGAATTTGAGGGGGGTAGCAGTCCGCTCGGAAGGGCGAACAGGGGCGAAGTTGTTTTGACAGCGCGGTTACGCCCCACCCTGGAGCGTCTCAATCCCGATGTCTCCACCGAAGCGATTGACGCGGCAATTGACGAACTCACCCGTTCCCGTGCGGTGATGACCCCCGCCGAAGCCAACTGTGAAGTCTACACCCTACTGAAAGATGGTGTAAAGGTTACAATCACCGACCCCGACGACGAAGGCGAAACGGTCCTAGACCTGAAGGTGATTGATTGGGAGAATCCAGAGAACAATGATTTCTTCTTGGCATCACAGTTCTGGATCACCGGCGAGATGTATACCCGACGACCGGACGCAATCGGTTTTATCAACGGCTTACCGCTGGTGCTGATGGAGTTCAAACGGATTGATGAGAACCTCCACGCCGCCTATCACGACAATCTCAGGGACTACCTGGACACGATCCCCCACCTGTTCTGGTATAATGCCCTAATTATCCTCTCCAACGGCTCCGAGAGCAGATGTGGTAGCCTCACAGCCAACTGGGAACATTTCACCGAGTGGAAACGGATCGAGGACGAAGCTGAACCGGGCGAGGTCTCGATACAGACAATCTTGCGGGGCATCTGTGACCATCGCCGACTGTTAGACATCATTGAGAACTTCACGCTGTTTATGGAAGCTCAAGGTGGGCTAATTAAGCTGATCGCCAAGAACCATCAGTATCTCGGCGTCAACAGCGCGGTCGAAGCCCTCCAAGACAGCGCATCGAATTTCGGGAAGCTCGGCGTCTTCTGGCATACGCAAGGCTCAGGAAAGAGTATCTCGATGATTTTCTTCGCCCAGAAGATACTGAGAAAGATGCCGGGGGGTTGGCGGTTCGTTATCGTAACAGATCGCAAAGAGTTGGACGACCAGATTCACAAAAACTTCGCAGACAGCAGGGGCGTGATCACCCAACCGGATGTCCATGCGAAAGACATCCAGCACCTCCGCCAACTCCTAAGCGAAGATCATCGTTACATCTTCACCCTCATCCAGAAGTTCCAGACAAACAATGATGAGGAACATCCCGTCCTCTCGGATCGGTCAAACATCATCGTCATCACCGATGAATCGCACCGCAGCCAGTACGACACGTTGGCGTTGAACATGCGGACGGCGCTCCCCAATGCTGCGTTCATCGCCTTCACCGGGACGCCGTTAATCGCCGGCGAGGAGCGGACCAAGGGGGTGTTCGGGGAGTATGTCTCGATTTACGATTTTAAGCAATCGATCGCAGACGGCGCGACCGTGCCGCTCTATTACGAGAACCGCGTCCCCACCGTGCAGTTGGACAACGAACATCTGAACGAGGACTTTGAGGGGATTCTGGAGGCAGCGGAACTTGATGAAACGCAGGAAAACCGAATTGAGCAAGAGTTCGCCAGACAATACCACCTGATCACGCGGGATGAACGGTTAGAAGCTGTTGCCGCAGATATTGTCTCGCACTTCATGGGACGTGGATATCGCGGCAAGGCGATGGTCATCTCGATAGACAAAGCCACCGCTGTCAAGATGTATGATAAGGTGCGGGAACATTGGAAACGTTACCGTGAGGAGTTAGAGGCGGAATTGGAAAACACCGTCGTGGAGGAGGAAGCAGAAAAACTTCAGGCAACGATTGAGTACATGGAACAAACCGACATGGCGGTGGTGGTCTCCCAGTCGCAAAACGAGATTGATGATTTGGGGGCAAGGGACGTGGACATCCTCCCGCACCGGAGACGTATAGTCAGTGAGGATCTGGATACCAAATTCAAAGCCCCCGACGATCCATTCCGCATCGTCTTCGTCTGCGCGATGTGGATGACCGGGTTTGATGTGCCCTCCTGCTCGACAATCTATCTGGACAAGCCCCAGCGCAACCATACCCTGATGCAGACCATCGCCAGAGCCAACCGCGTCTTCGGAGATAAGATCAACGGCTTGATTGTCGATTACATCGGCATCTTCCGCAACCTTGAGCGGGCATTAGCGATTTATGCGGAAGGCACAGACCCAGAAGGCAGGAATCCAATTCGAGCTAAATCGGAACTGGTCGAGAATCTCAGAGAGACGGTTGCTGAGATTAAAGTGTTCTGTGCGAACCGTGACGTTGATCTCGACCGGATTGATGCGGGGGATACAGAAACCTTTGAACGGATAGCGCGAATTGATGATGCGGTGGATAAGCTACTGGTCAACGATGAAACCAAAGGGGACTACCTACAACGTGCAAGCGACATCTACAACCTGTATAAAGCGATCCTCCCCGACGCCGCGGCGAACCATTTCAACAGAATTTGTAGCCTCATCAACATCATCGCACAAAAGATCAAAAACTTGACCCCACCGCCCAACACCTCCGCGGTGACGGATGCAATCGAAGACCTGCTGGATAGGTCAATCGTGCCGACCGGTTATATCATAGAGGCAGCCGAGGATTATGAAACACATTCGATTGTCGATCTGAGTCGAATTGACTTCGACCAGCTCCGGGAAAGGTTCAGGACGGGACGCAAACAGATTGAAGCGGAAAAGCTGAGAGGATCAATCAATCGGAAGCTATCGGAGATGATTCGGCTCAATAAATCCCGAATGGATTATCAGGAGAAATTCGAGCAGATGATCGCCGAGTACAATGACGCCGCGATAGATGTTGATGTATTGTTTGAACAACTAATCGCATTGACGGAAGAGCTCAACGAAGAGGAGCAACGCACTATTGCCGAGCAACTCACTGAAGAAGAACTCGCGGTGTTTGACCTCGTGACTCGTCCTCCCATCGACTTGACCGAATCGCAGCGGAACGCAGTGAAAGGTATATGCAGAAGGTTACTCACGACGCTTAGAGAAGAGAAGCTGGTTTTGGATTGGCGCAGACGGCAGCAATCACGCGCGGCGGTCATGGTTACTGTTCAAACGGTGCTTGATGAACTGCCGGAATGTTACACGCAGGAGATATACGATCAGACATGCGAGACGGTGTATCAACACATCTACGATTCCTATTACGGCGCTGGCAACAGCATTTATGGGGCTGCCGCATAGTCGTTGAAATGGGGAGGAGAATCAAAGGGCAGAGAAACGGTTGGATCGGCTTCCGGTTCAGACATTTGCAATATTCCAGCAGAAAACAATTACAAAGCCGGGAACACGCACGATTTTTTTAAAAGTGTCAAATATTGTCAAATATTGTAAAGTTGTAGAGAACAACGATCCTCCGGTCTACGACTGAGAGTCCGAGAGTTGTTCCCTATTTTTATTCTTTCTTTACCAAATTGGCAATTTCGGTTATAATAATCTGAGTTGCTAGTTGCTAAACCGGTTCGGCTTGGATAGGCATATCCAAGTCTCGGACTCTCGGAACGGAGCCATCTTTGCGCGTGTGCAGTGGATTTGTCAATCCACTGCGAGCAATGAGGAACTCGATTTCGTTTTCATGCTTCCGCTTTGCGACATTTCACATCACTAGCAACTTGCGTTATAATAAATCCGATGACACAAAAACCCCAAATCGATCCCACCGAATCCCGAAAAGGCAAAATCTACCTGTGGCTCGCGATTCTGATATTTGGTGCCGCCTCGGCGGTGATCGCCAAGTTGGTGATGATCGGTGAGGGCGCACTGATTGATGGACGGAATCCGATAGCGTTCTGTAACGTGCTGTTCGTCGGAAATGTCGTCGCCGGTATTTCCCTGTTAATCATCTTCCATAGAGAGTGGCAGCCGTCCAAACTAAAGGAATTGCGCCCAAAACAGTGGTTTGTGCAACTTGCATTGGCAGGGACATCGGGCGCGTTGGCACCGGCGTTGATGTTCCGCGCCGTTGAACAAACCTCGGTCACAAACATCGTGTTAATTGAAACGATTGAGATTCCGTTGGGTCTGTTCCTCGCGTGGCTGCTCTACCGTGAGAAATCGAGTTGGAGCGCGGTCACTGGAGCGGTTCTGGCTTTAATCGGCGTCGCAACAACCCTCTGGCTGCAGACGGGGCAACCCGGTGAAATGATGCAGCAAGGACAAATGCGCGGCGGTATTGGACTTGGTGAAATCCATGCGACCGCCGGGACATTTCTTTTGGTATTCGGAGCAGAACTAGGACGCAAGCAACTTCGGACAATTCCGTTGGGTGTCTTTAGCGTCTTCCGCAACATCGTTGGCTCAATTATCTTCTTTGTCGTTACATTCCTCCTGATGGGGCCCCAACACTTCATGGATCTTTTCAGTCCCGTCCTCTGGGGTTGGATGGCATTGTATGGAAGCATCATCGTCGTCTGCGGTCAACTCTGCTGGTTTTCAGGCATCAAGCGGGTAACGCCAGCGGATATCTCGTTGGCATCCGCATTTTCACCGATCGCCGGGATTATCTTCGCATACCTGATACTCGGTGAAATCCCGATGACCGCTCAAATCATTGGCGGCGCGGTTATACTCTGCGGGATTGGAATTGGGCTTGCCGGGGACCTAAAATTCCCACATAGAGAAGAAAAACGGATGCGGTCCGTCAAATCGGAAGACAAACCCAAGGCATTTACAGGCGTTTAGAACGGTGTTCGCCATGGAGACATAAGCAATTATGAGTGATGTCAAAAATCCCAAATATCGTGTTGGCGTAATCGGCTGCGGGAGAGCAGGAACCGGTCGCGCCCGTGCCTTCGACATGCATCCGTTGTGCGGAGTTGTCGCCATCGCCGACACCGATCCCGAAAATCTGGAATTAGGTTGTAAGCGTTTCAATGTTCCGGGATACAACAGTTTCGACGAGATGTTCCAGAACGAACAGATCGATATTGCGATGCCGGTCTTGCCGGTCCGACCGAACGCCGATGCCGTTGTCGCTTCAGCGGAAGCGGGTGTCAAAGCGATTTTCTGCGAAAAGCCGCTCACCGCAAGCCTCGCAGATGCCGACCGCATGGTGGGAGCGTGCGAATCGCATGGGGTCTACTTAGCCGCAGGGGTTGTCATCTCAAGCCATCCGGACTACCAGAAAGCCTATGAACTGGTTGCAGCGGGCGAGATAGGCGAAGTCCAGCGGATTAACCTGTACAGCGTCAACAATCAGGGTGGGTGTCATGGACTTAACTTAGTCCGAAAGTTTGCAGGCAAGGCGCCCGTCGATTGGGTTATCGGTTGGGTGGACGGCGATCCCTTCAGCGACCACGAACATCCGTACGACGACGCCACGACCGGATTCGGGAATATCGGCGGCTATATCCGTTTCACCAACGGGGTTGAGTGTTTCAGCAACTACAAAGATATCGGGTGGAAAGGGATTGAGATAATCGGTTCTCAGGGAGTGATATATAACTGGAACAACACCGGCTTGGGACTACATCTATTGAAGAACGATAACACGGAACGGGGTCCCGCCCAACTTAGGGAAGTCGAAGGGGTGTTTGAGGAATACGACGCGACGGAACGGGGTTACGATGATGAGGGATGGCGCGATCCGGGGATACCGATGAAAGTCATTGTCCAATCGATTGTCGATTCACTGGAAACGGGTGTCCCGCTCAAGGTAACGACCGGGGATGATCTGCGCCATGCGTTAGAGATAGCCATCGGCTTGAGGGAATCTCATCGACGGGGGCACACCCCTGTCAAGTTTCCTATTGAGGATCGAAGCCTTGTAATGCAGCCCCAGCAGTCGCGGTGGCATTATAAGAAAAATATTTTAGGCAGGGAACAGTATATGGAACAGATGCGACAACAGAGGAGGGATTAATGAATATTAATGAAATTCAACATTTCCTCACTGAGAAGCGCGGCAAATCCCCTCGGAATTCAAAGCATTCTCGACGCAAAGATCGAGATTCCAAGCAACTTGACGGTTGGTTGCTGTGCGATTTCCGGGGCTCAAACCCAATCGCACGAAGCGTCGCCGGCATCAATGATCCCGGTATCACCCGACGTTGGTTCTGTTACGTTCCATCGGAGGGTCTCCCGATATGGCTGGCACACCGCATTGAGGTTTCTCACTTTGCCAATGTCCCCGGCGAAGTCAGGACCTACACCGATTGGGGTGAACTACACCGTGAGATGGAAGCCATCCTCGAAGGTAGTCATCGGGTTGCAATGGAGTATTCTCCCTTTGCCGCTATTCCTTACGTTTCGAGGGTGGACGCCGGCACAGTTGAGTTTATTCGTTCCTTGGGGGTTGAAGTGGTATCTTCAGCAGATCTGGTGCAACTGTCCGAAGCGCGTTGGACCGCGGATCAGTTTGTTGGACATCAGGAATCAGCACGTTTAATCTTGGAGATCAAAGACGAAGCGTTTGAGTGGTTGGGGGTGCAGCTGCGCGATCAAGTGCCGGTCACGGAGTACGATGTACAACGTTTCATCATGGACCGCCTTGACGCCGAGGACTTGATACCGGGACACCCTCCGATTGTGGCGGTCAACGCCAAAGCCAGTGATCCGCACTATTATCCGACAGCGGATCAACATCAACCTATCCAACTGGAGGATTGCATCCTGATCGACCTATGGGCAAAGCAGAAGGCGCCGGACGCTGTCTATGCGGACACGACATGGGTTGCCTACGCAGGTAATAACCCGCCCCAACGTTATCTCGACGTATTCGAGATTGTTCGGGATGCACGGGATCTCGCTATTGGGTTTATTCGTGAGAGTTTTGCAGCGGACGAAGCGGTCTACGGCTATGCTGTCGATGATTTAGTGCGAAGTTACATAACGCAGAGGGGATATGGCGAGTTTTTCATTCACCGGACCGGGCACAGCCTCGGCACGGAGATACACGGCAACAGCGTCAATATCGACAATCTGGAAACGAGAGATGAGCGTGCTTTGATCCCCGGTATCTCCTTCTCGATTGAACCGGGAATCTACCTGCCCAGTTTCGGCGTTAGGAGCGAGATTAACGTTTTTATAAAAGATCTCACACCCGAAGGCGTCATTGTGACAACCCTCCCCGCTCAAGAAGAGGTCCTCATACTGTCGTAGCGGAAGTTACTCACCTTCTCCCACGCCCTGTATTTGTATCTCGGAACCGCTTTCGCCGTCAGATTCTGGGGCAGGGGTTTCCCCCTCCAGATCCATGGACTTTTTGATGAGTTTGTCCACACGCGTCTTGTTCAGTTCAAAGATCTGGGCTTTGTCCTCCCGTTTCACGTAATGTGCCCCGGTCTCCTCCGCCCCGATCAGGAGCGTTTGTGCTGCCCCATCTCTGAGCGTGGCAGTGATGGACGCCATCGGCACGTCAAGCCCATACTCCGAGAGGTTCTTAGACTCTGGAAAATCGTCGGTCTCCAACGAACTCATCAGGTCCGTGATCTCCTCAACCTCCGTTCTATTGGCAGCAGAAACAAGTGGTTTGAGCATCTGCCATTCTCCCGCAGCGTCAACCTGAAGCTCGATCTCCTCCTCCTCCGATCTAATGGACAGGTGGGTCACATCCTCTTTAAGAAACGCAAAGATCGACCGATCCCGCCACGAGCGATAACCTTTATCGAAAGTCGATTTCAGGTGACCCGAGACGATATAGACATCGTCCGAGTCTGCGGCACGGACGTAGCTATTGAAAATTTCTGGCGTCGTTTTTCCAGCGAAGAGATGTACGAGGAGGTTGCCACTCGCATCGATGAGTTTAGCTTCGGTGCCGGAACTATCAACCTGAAAGACCGCCTGTTTCTTCGGGTTCGAGGAGACACGTTGAAGCGTCTTCATTTCGGCAACCTTGTCGAGCAATTCCCCAACAGCCTTCTGATCGGCAGGATAGTTATCCATCGATTCCACAAGCCACTGATCGTTCTGTTTAACAAGCGCCGTGGTTGTCAGCCCAAGTGCGGCAATGACCTCGATTTTCACCACAACCTCCTTATCGAAAAATGGAAACAGAAGCTCCGCGCTCTCAACCTTCTTCTGCTGCTCGCTTTTGCCAAACGGATTCTCCAAAACCAAAACCAGCAAGCCTAAGACGACAAGCACACCAATTAAGACCAAAAGTTGTTTTATTTTCATAATATCACCTGAATTAAAGATGAAGCCGGACCTTACGAGGCAGATCCGTACGCTTCAACCATCCGTTTTGCCCTCCTCCTCAAGATAAATCGAACCAATCCAAAGGCTACGACGAGGATTGGCACACCGGCAATACTTATGAATTTGAGGAAGAATTTCTCACTTTCAGAAATCTCTTTCAATGGCCGCTCTGTAGCACCATGAGATCTTATGTTGATCAGTTCTTCACCAAGGGTGAGCCAGTCCACCGTATTCAAGAAAAAGAGCTGACCGTCGGGACGTCCCTGCTGCAAAAATTGGGAGTTCCCAACCACGACAATCTGGGTCGCTTCACTCTCGGTCTTTGTCGTTCGCTCCTCCTCAGTAGGTTTGGCTGCCATCCCTTCTTCGGATCCGGCAGCTTCAGCGGGTGGGATAGCCTTACCCGCATAAAAGCTCTTGAACACCCCTGAGAGCGATGCCGCAACGGTGTGAACCTGCTGCACAGAAGCTGGCGGTTGGAATTGGCGGTTCGTCGGGTTGATGTTATAGGGGCTCTGAGCCGTCCATCCGCCTCTGCTGGTCTTAGCAAGCGCGATTGTTTCGATGGAGGCATCTCCTTGAGGCGGTAGTTCGATTGACCCCGCCCAAGGGAACATCAGGCTCTCCAGCTGGTTAGTAATAATACTGTCTTGCGATAATCCGTCTGAAGTCTCCCCTGTACGGTATTGGTACTGCTTCATCACCTTGATAAAGTAGGCATAGCTTGTTGATACCGTCATGAAACCTTGTGAATAGGTCAACTGACCCATAGAGACATCAAGCACGAGGTTATCGTTGAGTTTGACACCGTAGTGTTCCAAGAGATCGTTCAATCCTGTTTTCAGAGGACTTACATTCAGACCCTCGTATTGGATAAGGATCGGATCGATTAGAAAAAGTGCCCGCCCACCCCGCATGATGAACTGATCGATCTCGTATTTTTCGCGCTCCGTCAACTCTTTTTTCGGTCCCGCAATAATTAGCGTTGCGACATCGGCGTCAATCGCTTTGCCTCCATCAATCGGTACGTTTTTCACTTCGTACTGCCGACTCAACTCCTGGCGCAGCGGAGCAAACGCCTGATCAGATACATCTATCTCATCGTGACCGGAGAGGAAGCCGACTGTTTTAACCTCTGTGCTTGTTACTTTAAGAATAGCAGAGGTCAGATCGTATTCAAGATTGCTAGTCGTTTGGACGACAGGCAAGACCTCCTTTTTATCCTCATAGAGGATGGCGATACCCATGTAGACGTTCGCAAGTTCCGCTTTGTCCTTCTCAATGACGTTCACTTGGACTTCAGGAATTCCCATAAAGCGAAGTTTCTGCTTTAGCGCCTCGTCACCTGTCGCAGGGTCAATAAAGTTAATCTCCAAATTTTTGGAAAAGGCGCGATATTCATCAAGCATATCCCGGACAGATTGACGGATCTGGGCGACACGCGGCGGCTGCCGTGAGAAATAGACATCAATTGTCACAATATCGTCCAACCGATCGAGGACATTTTTGGTTGATTGTGAGATTGTATATCGCTTGTCCGCTGTGAGGTCTGCGCGAATAAAACGACGACTTGACAGGAAATTTATTAATGCAACAATGCCAAATACGACAAGAATAAACGCGAGTGTGTTGCCGCTATATTTCAGTGTTTTTGCAGCCATGGCTCTATCTCCATTTCTGAACTGTAATCATCAGAACGCTCAAATAAAGGAAAAATCCGATAACGGAAAAGTAATAGATGAGATCCCGCGAGTCAATGACGCCCCTCAGAATGCTGGAGAAATGCGCACCCAGACCGAGATAACTGAAAATCGGGACAATCCAGTTCGGCGCATTGAAAAGCACGATATCTTCACCGATGATTAGTAGTCCAAAACACATCACAATGCCCAAGATAAAGGCGACAATCTGGTTTTCCGTGATGGTGGATGCGAACATCCCAATGGCGAGATAAGCCCCGCCCATCAGACAAAGACCGATATAGCCTCCGAGGATGGTACCTCCATCTGGCTCCCCAAGGTAGGCGACGGTGATGGGTATGGAAAGGGAGAGCAGAATAGTTACCCCAAGCAGGCAA
This sequence comes from Candidatus Poribacteria bacterium, assembly GCA_022826645.1. Classification (GTDB taxonomy): domain Bacteria; phylum Poribacteria; class WGA-4E; order WGA-4E; family PCPOR2b; genus PCPOR2b. The sequence continues at coordinate 74,468 of JAJDUM010000097.1, read as the reverse complement.
AAACTGGCGAGGTATTTTCCGATGACCACCTCATAATCCTTGATGGGAAGGGTCATCAGGATTTCAACCGTGCCTATCTTCTTTTCTTCCGCCCAGAGTTTCATAGTGACCGCCGGTATAAACAGAAGGAATATCCACGGCACCCAAGTGAAGAAACCCCTCATCACAGCTTGCCCCACGAGGAAAAAACCCCGAAAGAAAAACCAAGCGGAAAGTGCGAGGAAAAATGTGATAAAGATATAAGCGATAGGCGAATTAAAGTAACTTCTAAACTCTTTCTTGAAAATTGCTGCGATGTTGTTCATTTTCTTCTTTCTGGTGTTACCTCCTTGAAAATCGCCACAGTTTAACTCGATCGCAAGATTTTCAATCCTTGCTTCACTTTGGATGACCGAGACGACCGAAGGACAAATTTTCTGGCGCGTAGATTATGTTTGGTAGTCCATTCCCACTCGCTTCCATTCAATATGTTTCTTGCACTTCGAACATCTCGATGTTTTGGCACGTCGTGTCAACCGTTGTCGCTTCCATTCCTGACCACACCCACACCCTCCATGCCAACGCGGAGGTGTATGCTGGACGTGGTGGCACCGTTCGGCGGTGCATCCAATCCGCTGCGCTGCCGCCTTCCATGTTGCATCGTGTCCGTGCTTCGGTCCGACAATCGCATGTGCAATCTCATGTAGGATCGTATCAACAATTTCTCCCTTAGACGCTTTTAGGCAGTACGTAACAGAGAGCGTGATCTGTTTCCTCTCGTACCTGCATGATCCCGCGCGCTCCGGTGCGAGATCAAACGCAAATTGCCAACCCGTTTTGAGTCCACTCTCGGCTTCGTGTGTTTGAATTAATCGCTCCCCTATCGCTTCAACCTCAATGAGCGACATCGCGGACACTTCCATAGAATCCGTCACCGTCAAAGCGCCGTACGGAACGTTCCACAGCGTTCCCTGCTTCGTTGCCACCTGTGCACGCCGAGACATCAATCTTTGAACGGTGCCGTGCAGCGTATCACCCGTCTGGGTTGGAAAGGATACTTCCGTACCGGGTGGATACGCCGCCCCTACAAAATCGGCTTTCACGATCCTCACTATTAACGTCCTCCTAAATCGGGGAATTGTGCATTGTATTAAAGGTGAGACAGGAGCGGATTGGCTTTACACGTCGGTCGGTTGGGTTGCAGATTCGTTGCCGGTCAGTTTCAGGAAGACATCTTCAAGGCTAATCGCTTCTTGACGCAACTCTGTCAAACTCCAGTGATTCTGTACCACAAAATGGAAGAGTTCCTCTGCGGTGTTCTGTCCTTTTTGGGATACAATCTGATAGGCACACGCGTCATCATCGGATTTCACCCGTTTGAAGTCTGAGACGAGGCTTAACTCTTCAAGTTTTGCTTCGATCTCTTCGCGTGAACCTCGGATGGATATATGGACAACCTCTTCGCCTCGTGCTCGCCCCGCCAACTCGTCCGGCGTGCCGTTTGCAACAATTTCTCCATCATTGATAATCAGAATCCGGCTACAGGTCGCGGAGACTTCAGACAGGATATGGGTACTGAAGATGACCATCTTCTCCTTGCCGATCTCCCGGATAAGATTCCGAATTTCGATAATCTGGTTGGGGTCAAGCCCGGAGGTGGGCTCATCAAGTACAAGGATCGGCGGGTCATGAATTAGACTTTGCGCCAAACCGAGGCGTTGGCGGTAGCCTTTGGAGAGTTCCCCGACATCCTTTTGGACCATCTTCTCAAGTCCACAGATATCGACCACATCTTTAATACGCTGAGAGCGTTGACTCTTTGGAATGTCCCGGACTTGGGCGATAAATTTAAGATAGTCGATAACGCCCATATCTGTATAGAGGGGCGCGCTTTCGGGCAGATAGCCAATCCGCTTACGGACTTCGACGGAATCCTCAAAAACGTCATATCCATCGACTTTCGCAGTTCCCTCATCCGCTGAGAGGTAGCAGGTCAAGATACGCATCGTTGTGGTTTTGCCCGCTCCGTTTGGACCTAAGAATCCTAAGACCTCTCCCGATTTCGCATCGAAGGAGACATTATCTACTGCAACGGTTGGTCCATACCGTTTCGTCAAATTTATCACTTCAATCATGCTTAACGATCACCTCTATCCATCTGAATTTCTAGGATTGACAATGGCAAAACAAGCACAAATAATAGCATCTCAAGTGAGAAAGCGTCAAGCGAAAATTGGGGTATTTGCTATACATACAGCACTTCTTTGGGTGCGGCTGTATGTCGCATTGCGCTTCTATATACATAACGCTCCTCTGGAGCAAAAGGTTGAGCGCATTTAACTTTAAGGACAATTCGACGGATTTTCAATGGTTAGGTTCTGCGGAGGTGGGAAAGGCGGGGCTTTGCAACTTCGAAAAGGAAATCGAGATTGATGGGCAGACGATGAATTGATACAATGAGCACAAATATAGGGGACAACTCCCTCTCTAATCAAGGAACTATCCCCTACAATTGTGCTTTCGCATGAATTGGGGTTTGGGGTTAGATTGCCGCGGGACCTTTTTCGCCCGTGCGGATGCGGATCGTTTCCTCAATTGGGAGGACGAAGATCTTTCCATCACCGATCTTTCCGGTGGACGCAGACTGTTGCACAGCGTCTATGACCTGATCCACGCTCTCTTCGCCAACGACGATTTCGAGTTTTAACTTAGGTACAAACTCAATGGTGTATTCGCTTCCCCGATAAAGCTCTGTGTGACCACGGCTCCTCCCGAATCCCCGGACTTCGGTGACGGTCATCCCGTGGACACCTACATTGTTCAAAGCCTCTTTGACATCTTCCAGCTTAAAGGGACGGATAATGCACTCTAGTTTTTTCATGGGTTATCTCTCCTTTGTTCAAACTCTGATGGTCACAACCCTTCAACCCTGTGAATATAGTAAAGCGTAAGAACGTAGGAAACCTGCTTAACAGTTTACGCTTTACGCTTTACCCTTATCGTTATCTACTGGAAAAAAATCTAACTGATTAAATATCATAGTAGAGATGGAATTCGTGTGGATGCGGACGTAGGTTGACTGCATCGACCTCGTTTTCACGTTTATACTCTATCCATGTATCAACCACATCTTGCGTGATTACATCGCCTTCGAGCAGGTAGTCATGGTCGTCCTCTAAGGCATCAAGTGCCTCAGCTAAGGATCCTGGCGTTGATTCGATTTCTGCCAGTTCCTCCGGCTCCAGATCGTACAGATCTTTATCAAACGGCTCACCGGGGTGAATCTGATTCCGAATACCGTCAAGACCCGCCATCAACATTGCGCTAAAGGCAAGATATGCGTTACAGGAAGGATCTGGTGTACGCAATTCCAGTCGTTTTGCTCTTTCGCTTTGGGAATAGGTAGGAATGCGGACACACGCACTTCGGTTTCTCTGCGAGTACGCAAGATTCACCGGTGCCTCATACCCCGGCACCAACCGCTTGTAAGAATTGGTTGTCGGTGCAATAATAGCACACAACGATGGCAAGTGCTTAAGGAGACCACCAGCGTAGTATAGGGCAGCTTCACTTAACCCAGCATATCCCTGCGGATCATAGAAGATATTCTTCCCATCTTTCCATAAACTCTGATGGCAGTGCATACCTGAACCGTTGTCCTCAAAGAGCGGTTTCGGCATAAACGTGGCCGTCATGTTGTGGGCGCGGGCTGTATTCTTGATGATGTACTTGTACAGCGCCAGCTTATCGCCTATGGTGGTCATGGTATCAAACCGGAGATCGATCTCGCCCTGACCACCGGTACCAACCTCATGGTGGTGAACCTCTACATCAACTCCGCAATCGATCATCTTGAGAATCATTTCAGATCGAATATCTTGCAGGGTGTCCGATGGCGGAACGGGGAAATACCCTTCCTTGTAACGCGGTTTGTATCCAAGGTTCGGTCCATCATAGTCGCCTGTATTTGGATTCCAAGTCCCTTTACCAGTATTCCAGCTTCCTTCAACGGAATCAACTGAATAAAACGCCGAATGCTGATTTTGGTAATAGCGAACATCGTTGAACACGAAAAATTCAGCTTCAGGTCCCCAATAGCTGGTGTCGGCTATTCCGGTGGTCTTCAGATACGCTTCCGCTTTTTGAGCGATGTATCGCACGTCTCGGCTATAGCTTTCCAGAGTAATCGGATCCTTAATGTTGCAGATAAGACTAAGTGTCGGAATCTTGCAAACCGGATCTACAATGGCGGTATCCGGGTCAGGGAAAAGAAGCATGTCGCTTTCATTAATCGCTTGGAACCCACGGATACTTGAGCCGTCAAAACCGAGTCCATCTTCAAACAGATCTTCCTCGAACTCTGTCGATGGAATCGAAAAGTGGTGCCACATGCCAGGCAGATCTGTGAATTTAAAGTCAACGATCTTGACCTCTTTCTCTTTTGCAAACGCAACAACTTCACTTGGTGTCATCTAAACTCTCCTTAAGGATTTAAAATATTGAGATAGGAAAATGACGATCAAACTTAAGCAGGGTCAGCACTGCCCAGCAGTCCCACTAAGAGGATTTCCGAAAAACCTCTCTCCAAGGGAGACTTTTACCATTTTTCATACACCCTACTCAACATGTTACTGGCAACAATGGAATTTGAAAACGGATCACTTCAGAAATATGAGCAAACGATATGCCAATAGTTATATTGCTCTTGAAATGAAAAATTAGCCCCCAATTTTCTCCACTCGGTCTTTTGCTGATATGCAGTAGAGATTTGGCTCTGATGGGTAGTTTACTCCTGATTTTCTAACTGTATGGGGGGTGCTGTTTGAGTCAAAAAGTAGCAATATAGTACAAACCCCTTCATTCACAGATGCTGAATTATTGGGCATACAACTGCCAAAGTTTTTAGCAATGGAACTGATTACTGATTGAGATCTTTCACAAAACGACTGGCTTCTGGTTCAACTTGCCCCGCATACTTGTTCCCCGGCTTTCGCCGATAGGGCACTTCTGCAGGAGAGGATAACTCTTCAAACGTAAATGCACAAATTCGCATTCCGGGATAGAGTTTAACGGGCATACGACCAAGATTACCCAGTTCCAATGTAGCCGTCCCAACCCAGCCCGGATCGAAAAGCCCCGCTGTGCTGTGGACGATGATACCAAGTCTGCCAAGGCTACTACGACCTTCAAGACGCGCCATCACATCATCGGAAAGTTCAAGCGTTTCGAGGGTCGCAGCGAGGACAAATTCACCCGGCTGCATGGTAAACGCTTCACCGTCGGGCACTTCCATTTTGTGCATCAGTTCATTGGGATCAATATCCTCACGAAGATCAATATAGGGATACTTACTGTGCTCAAATAACCGGAAGGTATTCCCTAGCCGGAAATCAATGGAACAGGAACCGAGCTGCTTGGTAAGATCTGGGGCAGGAGTAATTTTGATTTTCCCCATCTCCTGGTAACGAACAATATCCCGATCTGATAAAACCATCCGCCTTCCCTTTTCATTGCTGCTCAATCTGATCTTTCCCGCAGCAGTACATTATTCATTATATACTAAAATCATCAAAAATGTAAAGATTTATTTCCCATAGTAGAATTTTGCAACAAGTGAATAGAACACAGCCGACAGCTTAGACTACTTTGTAAATACGAGTTCGTCGGCATTCGCTCCCGCATCAGAGGCAAGATCTGTCAGCACCTTGGCAACCTCTTCTGGCTTGAATAGGGTGGATTGTGCATCAGCAACAGCCGCTTCAGGAGACTCCCCGCCCCTTTCTGCGATTTCAGCGATCGCCCTGAGCTTTAGGGGCGTATTGAGGTTACCCGGACAAACGACATGCACACGGATACCTAACGGTTCGACCTGATTTTTCAAGGTAAATCCCAAACCTCGCACACCACCTTTGCTGGCACCGTAGGCGACCGATGCACTGGGACCTGTGACCCCAGCCCCCGATGCAATCAGCACAATCACCCCACCACCGCTCTCTTCCATCAACGGAACAGCATGTTTAGTGCACAGGAACGTCCCCCTCAAGTTGACCTTGATGACTGCATCCCAATCGTCCGCGTCAAACTGATCGATACGGATCGCTGCGCCCAGCAGGATCCCGGCACAGGTTACCAGCACATCAAGCTGACCAAAGCGCTGTTTCACCTCTTCCATCAGTGCAGCAACGTCCGCCTCTTGAGACACGTCGGTTCGTACAAACTGGGCGGTACCGCCCTCCGCTTCAATAGACTGAGCGGTTGCCTTCCCATCCGTCTCATTCAGATCGGCTATGACAACTTTTGCTCCTTCTCGCGCATACATTACGGCTGTTGCAGCACCGATGCCGGTCGCCCCACCGGTGACGAGGGCAACTTTATTCTGTAATCGCATGATTTTCCCCTTATCTCTTTTTTCCCCTATCTTAGTTTGAGGGTACTCAGTGCAACGAGCATCAGAATCAACCCAATAATCCAGAAACGGAGGACTACCTTCGGCTCAGGCCAGCCGAGTTGCTCAAAATGGTGATGTAGTGGTGACATTCTGAACACCCGTTTTTTCCGCGTTTTATAGGAGGCAACTTGGATGATGACGGAGAGCGCTTCCGCAACAAAGATCCCGCCGACAATCACAAGCAAAATCTCCTCTTTGATTAAAATGGAAATGGTTCCGAGTGCCGCACCGAGGGCTAACGATCCTGTATCTCCCATGAAGACCTGTGCCGGATGACAATTATACCACAAAAAGCCTACACCAGCGCCGATCAACGCGGCACAGAAGATAGTCGCAGCCTCGCCGCTGGCTGGAAGGTGAGCAATATCGAGGTAATTTGCTAACTGTTGGTGGCTTGTTAGGTAGCCAAGCACACCAAATGTCGCTGCGACAAACAACGTGCAGCCAATTGCTAAACCGTCAAGTCCGTCCGTAAGATTCACTGCGTTGGACGCACCGACAATGACGAACGCTGCAAATGGAATAAAAAATATACCGAGGTCTGGGCGAAGCTGCTTGAAAAAAGGAATAATAATCGATGTTTTTTCAGTCAAACCATCTTTGGGAATGGGACCCCATTGGTAGAGAAAATAGGCGATCGCGAGTGCGCCGACCGCTTGCAAGAAGATCTTGTGCCAACCCTTCAACCCCAGCGATTGCTGCTTAGTAATTTTTCGGTAATCGTCCAGAAAACCGAGTCCACCAAACCACACAAGACTAAAAGTGAGGATAAGAATATAGGGCTGATCGAGCCGTGCCCAGAGCAAAATTGAAATCAGTACGGATGAAATAATAAGTACGCCACCCATCGTCGGCGTACCTTCCTTGCTGAAGTGCGTTTCGGGACCATCATCCCGGACATGCTGTCCAATCTTTAATCGTCTCAGTTGGCGAATAACGAAGGGACCCAAAATTAAGGCAATAAGTAGTGCGGTTACCGTTGCGTAGATGGACCGAAAGCTGATGTAACGAAAGACATTCAGCGGCGAAAAAAAATCGGTTAACTGTTCAAAAAATAGATAGTAGAGCATATCTGGTATTAAGGTTTACCCTTTGAATTCATAACGATTTATAGAAATTGGAAGTGACGAGAGGTAGGGAACGCTTAGCCGGCAAGTTCAAGCTCGATTTCCCAAAGTGTTAAGCACCTGATCTCAGGTGTCAGCCATCAGTTCTTCCAAGACCTGCTCCAATTTTATCCCGCGTGACCCCTTGATAAGCACCGCATCACCGGGTTGAGCGTATTTGATTAGCTGTTGTGCTGCTTGCTTTGGTGTATCACAGGAGATGACGGATTCAACGATGCCCTCTGCCCCATCAGCAATTGCGGAGCTATGGGGTCCAACAGTAATCAATAGGTTGATATTGGTTGGAATAGCTTGGCCCGTTTTAAGGTGGAGCGCGTGAGAGTGTTCGCCAAGTTCAAGCATATCACCCAAGATTGCAATTCGCTTGCCAGTTGTTCCGATATCACTAAGAAATATCAGAGCGGACTTGAGGGACTCCGGGTTTGAGTTATAGGCGTCGTTGATGATACGTAGATCGTTGTGCACAATCGGCTGCATCCGCATATCCGCCGGCTGAAAGCGCTCTAATCCAGTACAGATCTCTGTTGGCGTCAAGCCTATCCAGAGCCCAACCCCGGCAGCAGCAAGTGCGTTGTGGATGTTGTGTTTGCCTAGACAGGGCAGATGCACTCGGTCAATTTCGTCTCCGCCAATCTTCAGCGTGAACGTGGGCTTTCCGATATTGTCGATTTCAATGTCGTCCGCAGACACATACGCCTCATTCTGCCAACCAAATGTGGTGATTTGACCACACGCACGAGCAGCAAGCGTCGGTGTCATCGGATCGTCCGCGTTGAGGATGGCATGTTCGACATGCGTTAACAGTGCCCCTTTCTCTTCGGCGACCCCTTCGATTGAACCGAGCAACTCCAGGTGTGCGGGTCCTATATTGGTAATCACACCGAGGGTCGGTGCCGTTATCTGTGAAAGTCGCTCGATCTCTCCGGGCCAACTGGTGCCAATCTCCAACACAGCAACCTCCTCCCTTTCACTGAGCTGCATCAATCGCGTGGGAATACCGATCTGGTTATTGTAGCTTTTCTCGGATTTGAAGACGGAAAACCGTTGCGCCAACACAGAGCTTGTTATGTCCTTTGTCGTGGTTTTGCCGTTGCTGCCTGTGATGGCGACGATTGGCAGATCGAACTTGCGTCGGTGACAGTTGGCTATATCTCCCAAGGCAACCAACGTATCACTTACTTGGATAACGATTGGTGATGTTAGTTGGGAAACATCGGTTCCTGGCTTCGAGACAACCGCCCCAATCGCGCCTTGTTGACACACACCCTCCAAGAAGTTATGTCCGTCGAATTTCTCTCCAACGAGTGCGACAAAAAGGTCGTCCTTTTTAAGGGTCCGTGAGTCTGTCGAGACGTGTGTTATTACTGTGTTGGGATTGCCTTGGATGAGCTTGCCTTGCGTTGCCTGTAGGATTTCAGCGATTGTGAGGTGCATAATAATGGGCGAGTTGTACACAATTATCTTCTGTACCCAACCTGCTGGGATGGGCAGTGATGGAAAAACACTCTAGCATGGAAGGGTTGAAAAGATCTGTTTAACCTCACTCTCTGGCATTCTCGTTGTCTGGAATTTGCTCGATTTTGGCTGCGATCTTTTCAATTGCGCGAACAGTACGCCACAGAAGCGAAAAGAGAAAAATATACATTGTTAATCCGATTACAGCAAAAAACATTTCCACGTTAAAACTCACCTCCTGATGCGGTAACTGAACAAACTTATTTCACGGGTGCCACTTCAACTGCTCAAGAAATTCCGCTCCAACTTACCAACCATCGAAATCAGATCGGACGCTATTGAATTCTTGAGATGGCTCATGCCCTCTTGTCAACGATGCAATTGAACAGGTCAATTTGTTTCTATTCTCTGGTGTTTTGGTTGTCCACGATTTTCTCGATTTTGGCTGCGATTCTTTCTATCGCGCGAACCGCTCGCAAAAGAAGCCAGAAAGAATAAATATAAACGGGTGCTATCAATAAGAGTGGGAAGAAAGCACCAATGAAGTCCATATTATTTGTCACCTCCTGACACCATAGTTGACGATTACACAGATTAGCTTGTCCCGCTACTCTCTGGCATTCTCGTTGTCTGCGATTCTCCCAATCCTATCTGCGACCTTTTCGATCGCTTCAACAGATCGTGTATTCGTCCTTGAAATTGCCCAGAGATTGTCTGCGATCTTTTCAAGTGCGCGAATAGCTCGCATAATAATCCAAAAAAGGAAAATATAAACAACTATTGAGAGTAATAATGTGAAAACAACGAAGCCTGATTCCATGTTAAACTCACCTCCCGGCACTGTGGTTGAGGCAAATTATTGCTATAGTGCTACTTCAACTGCCCAAGAAATTCCGCTGCGACTTCCCGGTCATCAAAACCGTATCGGACGCCGTTGATTTCCTGATACGGCTCATGTCCCTTGCCCGCGATGGTGACAAGATCGCCTGCCTTTGCCAACTCAATCGCATGACCGATGGCAGTTCGACGGTCCTGAATCAGATCGTAACTTGTGTTATTAGGCAAGCCTTCCACAATGTCAGCGAGGATCGCGTCTGGTTCTTCGGTACGTGGGTTATCGGAGGTAATCACACTGTGATCGGCAATGGTCGCAGAGATATTCCCCATCTTCGGACGTTTGCCACGGTCTCGGTCCCCGCCGCAGCCAAAAACTGAGATTAAATTGCCCTGCGTAATCTTTCGCGCCGCGGTCAACAGGTTTTCCAAACCGTCGGGGGTATGCGCATAGTCCACAACAACGGCGAAAGGCTGTCCCCGGTCAACCAATTCAAATCGTCCCGGCACAACTGTGGAGGCCAATCCCGTCTGGATCGTTTCGATCGAGCAGTGATGGTGTAACCCTATTCCGATCGCAGCGAGCGCGTTATACAGGTTGTAATCCCCCAACAGACGCAGGTTCGCTGAGATCTTTCCCTTCGGGGTGTCGGCGACGAATGAGAGCCGTTTGAGCGTGGATTCGACGTCGCTGACAGATAAATCCGCCGGTTGCACAACGCCAAATGTAAGGTTTGGGGGGGTAATTTTATCACGGATCGCGTCGGAGGCGGGATCGTCTGCATTAAGAACTGCCAGACCGCTGTCAGGATCGAGCTGCTGAAACAGCATCATCTTGGCGTTCAGGTACTCCTCCATCGTCTCATGGTAATCGAGATGGTCCTGTGTCAGGTTGGTGAAAACCGCCGTTTCAAAGGTGAGTCCAGCCAATCGGTGTTGCGCGAGTCCTTGAGACGAGGTTTCCATGATAACATACTCTACACCCGCATCGGCGATGTCTCGGAACAGGTCGTGAAGTGTCAAAGGCTCAAGTGTCGTAATCGTTGGCTCTACAAAGACATCTGCGTAACTGGTTCCAACCGTGCCCATGAACCCCGACTTCAGGCCAGCAGCTTCGAAGATCGAATGTGCCAAATGCGCCGTTGAGGTCTTGCCGTTCGTGCCGGTGATACCGATCAGCTTCAGCCGATCCGCCGGATTCCCGTACCAGTTCGCCGCGATGAGCGAGAATGCGATGCGGCCGTTGGACGTTTGGATATAGGTAACGCCGGCCGGCACCGGTTGCGGCTTCTCCCCAATAATCGTCGTTGCGCCGTTTTGGAGGGCTTGGGGAATAAAGGTGTGCCCATCAACGTTGACCCCTTCATAGCAGACAAAGGCGTATCCCGGCTCCACGGCTCGACTATCGCTCGCAACGCCAGTAATATCTTTATCGAGTCCTCCAGTTGATGAGCGGATGTCTACGCCTTGGAGCAACCGGTGCAGGTTCACAATCTATTCCACCTCCAACCTTCAAAAAGTCTTATAACGAGTGAAACCAGAAGAGACATAATCACCATGCAAAAGAAAAACTGTGATTTTGTCTTAGTCCTCTCCTTCTTCTAAGTTTAATTCCTTTTTAATCCTAGTAAGCTCTTGACGAGCAGTTTTGACAACGGTCGCTTCTGACCTACCATCCCACGCTAATTTACGAACCAGCTTTTCTAAACTTCTAAGCCGTGCATACTGAAACCTGATTTCTGCGGGTATATCTCCGGGAGCTTTCGGGTTTTGCACCGGATTCCTAGAATCCACGATAATTGCCATATTCATCACTTCCAAGACCCAATCGAGGGGCAATCCGATCTCCAGCTCTTGATAACGGTCTATGTGTAACCGCCTATTGCGTGATCGTTGGAATTGTGGGTTTACGATCCTACGTTTCAGTCCAGACAGATACATCATTGGGACATCACCTTTTATTCTAATCGTATGTTTCCCGTAGTTTCCCCCAAAAACATCAAAAATGGTGTCAAACCCTTTTCTGCGACCCGCCGTCTTTCGGGGATGAGGTCGTTTTAGCGACAAAAGAAGCAAATCGCCTACCTCCTCTTTACTAAACTCTGCCTCAAATCTGCCGTAACCGATTGGTGCGCCAGGGAGGCGAAAATTGATAGTAGAACCAACCTTTATCCCCTGTTCTGTTAGGTTCCGAATAACTTGGACAACCTCTACAACGACATCTGTATACTGTACTTGGATCTGCGCGTCCGCTTTCTCCTCTGCTGCTAACAACTTCCCCACAATAACTAACTCTCCCCCAACGGCTAAACCCACCACATCTGGGGTAACCCGAACGTCACTTTCAGCTGGATTGACAACGACCAATGTGAATATTGTAATGCAAAGCAGGCACTTTACATCTACATTTTTCATCCGCTTATCTTCTGAAGATGTGCTAATCACTGAAATGCCGATTACTTTTTCACATAACTTGCGGTTGATTTCCGGGCAAAGAGATCTTGTTGACTCAAATAGCGCATTGCTTCAGTCGCAATTTTTTGGAACATTGGTGCGGTAACCTGGCTGCTGAGCGGAGCGTCCGCCGGCTCGTCAACGACGACAATAATTGAAAGTAGCGGCTCATCCGCTGGAAGGAACCCTGCAAAAGTAGCAATCACTCTGCCTTCGACGTACCCTTTACCTCGATCCGCCTTCTGCGCTGTGCCAGTTTTACCGGCGACAGTATACCCAGCCACACGTGCCCGTATTCCACCACCGAATTCCGTCACACCGACCATCATCTGTGTCATCGCCTCCGCAGTTTCTGCGGAAATGACACGACGGATCGGCTTCGGGTAGGATCGCTCTAACAGGATTCCTTCCTCATCGATAATTTGTCGAGTGAGGTACGGCTGCAGCAGAATACCGTTGGTCGCGATAACATTGATGGCGTTCAACATCTGTATCGGCGTCACAGAAATTCCTTGTCCGAAAGGAACAGACGCAGTCGAGTATTCATCCCATTTTTGGAAACCTCTCAAGCTACCGACCTGTTCGTAAGGCAGATCGATACCGGTCTTTTCACCAAATCCGAATCGGCGCGTGTAGGCTTCTAACGGTTCTTTGTCGAGACGCCTTGCAGCCTTAAGGATCCCAATATTACTGGACTTTGCGATAATCTCGCTGAGTGTCAGCCACCCATTCGGCTTAACGTCGTTAATGACATGCCCATTAGACAAAGGATACTCCCCCATCTCGCAATACTCAAGCGAGTCCGGGGACATGAGTTTCTCGTTAATAAGTGCAGAGGCAGTAACGATCTTAAACACGGAACCGGGCTCATATTGCGTCCAGATGGCGCGATTTCGTTTAGCTAACTCCTTGCTCTTTGAGTAGTGGTTAAGGTCATAGTTCGGATGATTTGCTAATGCCAAAATCTCGCCGCTTTTGGAGTGCATAACGATCGCAGTTCCCGACCTCGCTCCCCACTGTTGGCAACCAGCAACCAGCTCTGTTTCTGCGATATGCTGAATATATTCATCCAGTGTAAGGACAACGCTACGACCGTATTGCCCTCCTTGTTGATAAAGCTGCGGCGGACGAATCGGACGTCGCTTACCATCGGTAGTAATCTGACGGTTTTTTGACTCTGATTCTGGGAGGTGGTTCGTATCACCCGTGCTTAGGTAGGCATCGTACTGATGTTCGATCCCGTCAATACCTCTGTTTTCAAAGTTGGTATATCCAATGATGTGACACGCTAGTTCGTCTTTTGGGTAAGCTCGTGTTTCATGGGTCCGGTATCTGACTCCATAAATATTGTTAACGACTTGGCGGATACCGTTAAGGCGTTGATACTCTATATTCCGTTTCAGCCAAACAAAACGTCTTTTCTTTTGCTTCAGCACGGACAAAAGTCTACCTTCCGAAACGTTGAGCACCGGTGCAAGTTTACGAGCAACGTCATCAGGTTTTTCCCTCACCGCTTTTGGGTCCGCATAGACCGAGACCAAGTCCTGATTGATTGCGAAAATACTCCCATGCCGATCCAGAATCTTAGCACGCTTCGCCTGAGAACCTACTTGCACGTTTCGCTGGCTCTCAGAACGGTCGCGCAGCTCCGGACCGTGCACATACTGAATCAAAAACAGGCGTCCTATCAGTAATACTAAGCAGAGTTCCAAACCAATCCATACGATTGTAATTCGGGAAAAAGGCATATTCTTCATAGGGTGTCATTGCAGAAGTGGAACAGTGCGCAACATTGGTGAGGAACCCCACAAAGATTGAATTGCTTACCCGAAACGTCAAAGCATATCAGTTCTTACACTTTACGTTCAGAAATCACGCCGTAGGATACACCAAAGACCCGCTTCAGGATATCCTAGCGGTGAAAGGATTGCACAATTAAGCGTTTGGTTCATAGATCTTAATCAGCGCGCAGCACATAGGCTGGTTCGGAGGGTTGAACCATCTGCAGATCTTTCGCCATTTCGTGAATCCGTTCAATCGAAGTGAGTTTTGTTTCCTGTATTTTGAGCTTATTAATTTCGTTGTGGAACTGATCTCTTCGCTGCTCAAACTCCTCACGCATTTCCAGCGCAACCTTGTGTTGGTTTGACGCAAACCATGCACTCAGAAAGAAGATACAGACATAAACGGCAAGCGCGAGGTATGCAAAGGGATGGAATTTTGCTGGCTGAGTTGGTCTCTGATATTTCATAATTATAAGGGTTTCTGAATGCTCCTTTGCAAACCGATCCGTTCGGTTAAAAAAACGTTCAATTTGCCGTTTTAGATTCGTAGATCTTCATTGCAACCCGTAATTTCGCGCTACGGGATCGAGGGTTGCGTCGAGTTTCATCGAAACTTGGAGCGATGGGGCGTTTAGTCAGTATTTCAAGAGTAGGTGTGTGTTCACAAACACAAATAGGGGTTTTCGGTGGGCAAACGCAGGCACGCGAGAGAGTGCGGAACTGCTCTTTAACAATACGATCTTCGAGAGAATGGAAAGAAATAATGCATAAGCGTCCACCGGGCTTCAAAGCAGAAGCAGCACTACATATCCCAGAATGAAGGTTTTTGAGCTCATCGTTAATGTAGATCCGTAACGCCTGAAAAACTCGTGTCGCGGGATGAATGCGCCAACCCGTTGATTTGGGAGGAATCGCATCCAAAACGATTTCAGCCAGTTGAGCGGTTGTTGATATGGACTTGCGTTTTCGAGCGCGTACAATCTGGCGTGCAATTCTTTTTGCCCAACGTTCTTCACCAAATTCCGTAAAAATCGTCGCGAGCGTGGCTTCCGGGTGGCGGTTCACCACGTACGCCGCAGATAGCGATTGCTTGCCGTCCATACGCATATCTAAGGGTCCGGAATGATTGAAACTAAACCCTTTGCGTGGGGTATCGAGTTGTAAAGACGACACTCCCAAGTCAAATAAAATTCCATCAGCCGGGGAGATCACCGATTCCGCTTGCTCTGATTCCGGATATAATTGAGAAAGCCGACCCAAGTCAGCAAAATTGCCACCAACGAGTGTCACCCGTTCCTTGTATTCGGACAACCTTTCCTTGGCAATAGCCAGCGCGTCTGAATCCAAATCAATGCCCAAGAGGGAGCCATGCGGCGCAGATTCTTGTAAAATGACAGCAGCGTGCCCGCCTAACCCAACCGTCCCATCGACATAAAAACCGTGATTTTTCGGTTGTAAGAACTGAATCACTTCATCGACCAGGACAGGTATGTGTTCCCCACTCATCTCTTTCTGAGACCCCCCAGTTTTCGTTTCGCACAATCATGCCTACCCCCTTTCTTGCACGTATCTGGGAGTTTGCAGACCGCTCGCCCCAAATGGGGGCATTATATCACAGGCGCATCCGGTGTCAAGGGCAAAGTCAGACATAACGCGTAATGTGCAAAAACGGAGGCAGATACGCTTGAGGAACCCCTCACAAATTAGAGATGTTACGAGCTCTCCGTGAGGATATGATGGAGGGAAACATCCCATGTCTGCGGAAAGGTATCTGCCACAATCTGCACATCGTAAGCCAACCCGATCCAAACTGCCTGAGGACATCGCGGCAGGAACCGATCATAGAAACCAGCACCGTATCCGATACGGTAACCTTGAGGGTCAAAAGCTGCACCGGGAACAAAAATCAGATCGATTTGGTCTACAGGGAAAGGAGAGCAGATTTCCCGGTTCGGCTGGTACATACCGTACGGATGAAGGAGAAGATCCTTCTTCGCATCTACGATTCGGTAGGGGGTAAGGGTGCGCCGCTTCATATCCATCACAGGAGCAAGCGCAATTTTATTCTGAGTTAACAGGTAATCAAGCAAGCCATCGGTCTCCACCTCACTCCGCATACTGAGGTAAATCAACACCGTATGGGCTCGGTTCGTCTTGACCCAGTTGATTGCACAGTCAACAATCTGTCGGCTCAGTTCATCCCTCACATTTGGTGGGATACTATCCCGTTTGTGGAGGGCTTCCGTCCGAAGACGCTCGCGTTCCTGTTTAGCGTTCATCTGGGTTTGTACCCCTGCCCCCTTCACACCTGCCATTCGATCTGGTCAATGTACTTAGCGAGGGTATCGCGGAAGGTTGAAGGTCTCATTTTGAGCAGTTTTGCGGCTTGCGTTTTGTTCCCCTTTGCCTTTTTCATTGCCCAGCCGATGAGCTCGCGCTCTGTCGATCGGATAATCTCTTGGAAGGAGATTTCACTCAACGTCTCGTCTAAGCTGACCTGTGTAGGCAGCTTCAACTCAAGCGGAATATCGTCGGTCGTAATCGCCGCACCATCGCCGACTGTCACAAGTCGCTCGATCACGTTCTCTAATTCCCGGACATTGGCGGGCCAAGGATAGGTTGTGAGCATCTCGACAGCTTCGGGAGCAACGTGGATGGCCGTATCGGGTGAGAATAGGTCTAAAAAGTGGTTGATTAGGAGTGGGATATCTTCGACCCGTTCACGTAATGGCGGCAGAAAAATCGGGACAACGTTCAGACGGTAGAAGAGATCGTCTCGAAATTCTCCGTTCTGGACCTTCATACGCAAATTCTTGGTCGTCGCAGCAATAAGTCGCACATCATTCCTTTGTCCGCTTCTGTCTAAGCTTAGTTGCTGTCCTTCCAGCACCCGTAGAAGTTTGAATTGCAGTGTGTCCGGAAGCGCATCAATATCTTTGAGAAAAAGCGTTCCCTTCTGCTCGAACTCGCCTCCCGCCTGTGTGTCTCCAAATAGCTCCTGATCTAACGCTTCAATAGGCACCCTTGAGCAGTTCACGATCCTAAAGGGCTGATATCGACGCGAGTTATTGAAATGAATTGACTTTGCAACGAGCGTTTTTCCCGTCCCATGTTCCCCATAGATTAACACCGTGCTGTGGGTATCAGAGATGTTTTCGAGCAGGTCAAAGAGATCTTGAATCGCTTGACTCTTCCCGATAATATGATGGTATGGGGAGCGTCCTCTCATAGGAACCTTGAGCTGCGATCGCTGTTTGCTTTTGCCGTGAAGCATTTTCAGCTTATCCAACATCTGAATGAGTTCTTCGCTGGAGAAGGGTTTCTTGATGTAGTGGTACGCCCCAAATTTCATCGCTTCTACAGCAGTTTCAACACTCGCATAAGCGGTCATGACAATTACAATGATATGAGGCTGTTCCCTCTGGACGCGCTTGAGAAATTCAATTCCGTGCATCTTCGGTAACCGTAGATCGGTGACAAGAACATCGAAATGCTCGTTCTGTACAAGCTGTAGTCCAATCGCTGGAGACTCGACCGCAATGGTATCGTAGTTCGCCTCACGCAAATCGTCGCGTAGTGTGATTAGTTTGATTTTTTCATCGTCAACAACCAGTACTTTCAATCCTTTTCCACCTCTCCTCTAATCGGCAATTTAACGGTGAACACAGACCCCCGCTCAATCTTACTGTCGAATTCGATGACACCCTCATGTTGTCTGACGATGCGGTTGGATACCGAGAGTCCAAGTCCCGTGCCCTTCTCGGTGATCTTCGTCGTATAGAACGGATCGAAAATCCGATCTTGGACAGGCTTGGGGATGCCAATGCCGGTGTCCATTACCTGAACAAAAGCTGCCGTCTTACCAAGTAGCGTATCAAATTCGATCTCCCCGGTCGTGAAAGTCAACACTCCGCCATCGGGCATCGCCGCGATCGCGTTTAGGGCAAGATTCAGGACAACCTGTTCCAGCAGGTGTTTGTCTCCCCGGATTAGGTCCAGTTCTTCCCGGAAATGTTTCTCAATCTGGATACCTTTTTCATCAGCGCTGTAAGTGATAAGACTGACCACCTCGGTGACAACTTCGTTGAGGGAAACTGCAGTAAGCGCCAAATCACGTTGACGCGAGAAATTGAGAAGCTGTCCTACAGTCGATTCAATCCGGCGGAGTGCTTCCTCCATTAGTCCCAAGTACTCTTTGGTCTGTCGCTCGTTCTGCGGATCACGCTTTATCCGAAAGATACAGTTGAGTAAACCATCAAGGGGATTATTGATTTCATGTGCAACCCCTGACGCCAACTCACCTATCGCCGCCATCTTCTCTGATTGGACCATCTGCTGTTCCATCCGTTTCCGATCAGTCACGTCACGGCTAACCAGAACCGTACCTAAGTGGTTGTCATCTCTGTCACGCACGGCGGCATAAGTGTTTTCAAAGAATTTGTCCTTAATCTGCAGGCTTTGCTGTTCAATCACCGTGTGTCCCTTTGATAAATCCTCTGCAATTTGTAGGAGAACCCCGTCAGCCTCCGGGAAGGCAATAACCTCTGTATCGAGTCCGAACTGCTCTTTTTGGATCTGCTGTCCTGCTTTATTAAAGAGCGACACATGGTTCTTATCGTCGACAAAGATTACGCCCTCTTGCATACACTCAATAATTGATGTGAGTTTGTTTCGCTCGAAAAGCACCGCCCCTCTCGCCTCCTCCAATTCAACGACCTTTTCTTCAAGGTTGTCTTTCAACTCACGGGTTTCCGCCTCACGCGCCCTCGCGGTATCCATAATCGATGTTGCTAAATAGACGGAGAAAAACAGGGTACTGGTGAACACGAACAGCACACTTGAAATGTAAATTGGATTGCGCCATAGCGCTTCGGGCAGAAAATTCTGTAGATGGAAATGAGGCAGAACGTAGTAATACTCAAGGAGAATGAGAGCGCTTAAGAGGATTGTGTTAAGCGTGGCAAGGATGTAACTTACTTTTTTGGAAAGGAGTATGCTCGCAATAACGAGATGAAAGATAAAGTAAAAAATAAACGGGTTCTCGACGCCGCCGCTAAAATGGATGAGTGCTGTCAGAGAGAACAGATCTAAAATAATATGCGTACCGGCATGTCGCTGAATTGATGTAAGCGGCTTCTCTGTAAGATGTCTCGGAAAGATTTGTGGTTCAAAATTGTAGAGCGTCATCAGCGCCGCGATAATATACAACGGCGTCGGATTGTCAATGATATGGAGTCCCCAACTCGCGATGCTTACAGTCAGCAAGACACCCGTTATGGCAATCCAGCGGAGATTGACAAGCCAGCGGATTCGCTTGATTAGTTCAATTTTAAGCGGTAAATTTGTTGAATTTGCAACCATGTCGATATGACCAACTGATGCCCCCCTAATGAAGCATATCAACTGCTACTTCTGAAACTGGATCTCCCCATGCACCTCAATTGAATCGACAATCGCCATGATCACCGCATCAACAGGCTTGTTCTTAGTGGTATCGGTTTGACGGGCAGAGCTTCCCGCTGCGGTGAGCACCAACTCGCCGACACCCGCACCAACAGCATCCACAGCAACCGTATATCGACTGAGGAGCGTTCCATCCAACTCCGTATCCTGCACAATCAGTAACTTACTACCAATGAGTTTTTCATCTTTGCGTGTGGCAACAACCGTTCCCACAACTTTTCCAACCGTCATGCGAAATCGTTCCCTGTCTGTTTTTGGGGTCGAGAAACACGAACTGCGTGGGGCATAATCCGCCATCAAAACCTTATTGACAAAGTTATATGACTATAGGTATATTAAACTGAAGTTATCGAAAAGTCAAGATTTTATTCCGAGCCTGTCAGGGGCGCATGAATCGTAGGGGGAAAGCTGTGTCAGATAAAGTTCGTTTAGCAGTCATTGGCTGTGGTGGAATCGCAAACGCACATCTGCGAGGCTATCAAGCACTCGTGGAAAAAGGGGTTAACACCTTTTCAATCGACGCGACGTGTGATGTACGTAAGGAAGCGGCGCAAGATTACGCCGAACAGGTTGCGGAATTGCAGGGAACCTTGCCCCGCGTTTACGATGACGTTGAGGAAATGCTAAAAGCAGAGGATTTGAATGGCGCGGATATCTGTACATCGCATGCCTATCACCATATCTCCGCCATCCCGTGCCTTGAATCGGGCGTCGATATAATGACGGAAAAACCGTTTGGGGTAACAGTCAAGGCAAGCCAGAAGATGATTGAAGTTGCGGAGAACCATGGGCGACTTACCGCTACGGCAGAGAATTGTCGCAGGACGCCCGGACAACGAACTGTCAGATGGGCACTCAACGAGGGAAACATTGTCGGGACACCCCGAATGTTCTTTGCGCAATCTGCAGCTTGGAACGATCCGGCAAGTATCGGGGACTGGCATTGGCGGTTGGGAAAAGAGTTTAGTGGTGGCGGCATGGTGATGGACAGCGGCGCGCACATGATGGACACGATCCGCTACTTCTTCGGTGATGTCGAAAAGGTATACGCTGAAGTCCGTCAAATTGATGGACGGTTCGCCAATCACGCTGAGCAAGGGAAGATACCCAGTTGTCATGAAGATACTTGGGTAGCGATCATCACGTTCAAGAGCGGTGTTGTCGGAACATGGAGTTGGACGGTTGCTGCACCGTGCGCCAATCACCTAAATGTCGCCTTCCACGGTGCTGAAGGTGTCATCCGTGATAATGGTGATGTCTTTCATCCGTTCACAGTTAAAGATCGGGGGGAAGCAGAGAGGCTTGATGGGACGAAATACAGTATGCAGGAACTCCGCGAGATGTACCTTGACACGTTAAGCGATGAAGAGGAAGCACGACTTTTCCCACATGGGTTGGAGGACGGTTTTGCGTTAGAGATCTACGACTTCATCGACGCAATCCAGAATCGGCGTCCACCGGAAGTGGACGGTTGGACCGGTTTGCAAGCCAAAGCCATCTCAATCGCGATCTATGAGTCAGGATATTCTGGGGATGTCGTAACTATCGCTGATGTGCTTGATGGAAAGGTCAACGGATATCAAGAAGATATCGATGAACATTGGGGGCTTTAAGCAGAAGAGGGTTTTATGGGGATAGGCTTAACCACTATTACCTAAGAACGGCATCCAGTTTACGAAGATCCCTGTTTTTTAAGTCGGCGTTCGCCTTGTACTGATAGTATCCTTCAAGGACTTTACTCACGTGCCGTTCTGCTGAACGGGAGAGTTTTCTGTTTTGCCGCACGTTTCCTGGACCCACATTATAGGCCGCAAGTGCAAGACTGTAATCTCCATGATACCTTTCAAGCATCTCGTGCAGATATTTGACCCCGGCACTTAGGTTTTTAGTCGGATGGAAACGTTCGTCGATACTGGGATCTGGCCTCGGTTTTCTTACGTTCGCATAGGAAGGAACCTTGAGCCCGAGGTCCCGCGCTGTCGGTGGCATTAATTGTAAGAGTCCAGCGGCACCATTACGGGAAACTGCTTTAGGGTTGAAAGTTGACTCCCTTTTGACCAAGGCGAGGATGAGTTCAACCTCAACATCGTACTGCTCAGCAATCCGCTTAGTTGGCGATTTCGCATCTTTCGCATCGCTGATAACCTGCCTGTTCCCACTAGCACCTCGTTCGGAGGACTTCTCTGCTTTAGTTTGTTCTCCTCCCTTCACGGGAACCGGCTTTTTCTGCGCAACGGGAGTTTCTATCCTCATGGACGCCGTCCCGCGCTTCACGGAGGGTTCCCGCGTCTCGGTCAAGGTTGCCATTGTCTCTATTAAAGTTCCATTCCTCTGCGTAAGCGTTTCCTTTTTAGTCACGGAACCCGATGCTGTCTGGCCGGATAAATCAAACGTCAAACCAACGGCGAGAAGATGTTTATATGCCACGTCTGGCTGCCGCAAGTAGGCATAGTGGAGATGCTTACCAGAGATATCAACCGATAATCCTACACTCCAGTCAGGTTCTGGCCGCCTCCCTATGAGGTCGACTGCTGTGCCCAACCGGAGGGCAAGTCCATGCGCGCCCGCTTCAGCTCCCACTCTAAGCTGCCACAACGATGTATCCAACACACTGTTAAACTGTAGCAACTGAACGGGGGTCCACGCTAGCCCAACAGCAAATGTCTGATCAAATTGCTTTAGAAGCCTTCCCTCCCGGTCTGGAATGGTCACGCCGGATATGTCTATCAATCTTGCACCCAAGATTAGATGCGGGGGCAGTTTTACAATAGCACCTAGGTCGTAACTTGGCGTCCATTGGCTATCAGGGTTAGGAACGCGATTGTATCCAAGATTGCCGCCAAGCTGTAATCGGCTGCCAATGGATCGGGCATAAGACAGCAAGAATTGATTATAACCTCGTTCGAATGTCCCTACCGGGTTGTTTGGGTGGTCGTGGAAGAAGCGGTCTTCCCCATTCAGATCTAACGCACTGAAGCCAAGGGTTCCCACATAATGGATCGGATACCCGAAAGAAACTGCGCCCTGGGACAGGTCGTAAATCAAACTGCCGTACCGAAGGCTTGCAAGTCCTGCTGGATTCCAGAGGGCTCCCGCTGAGTCATCGGCACTGCTAATGAACGCGCCGCTCATACCGAGCGCTCTTGCACCAACCACCGGACGAAGGGAAGCCGAGGCAATTGAGATACACAGAAGCCAAAGTACCGCACTCCCAACGCAGAGTTGAAGCCAACGGTTACGATGTCTATATGTAACCGGCAGGAGACGGCTCCTTTTCTTTTTATTGGATTTGAAGACGCAGGCGGGCATGTGTTGTACTGCCATTCCTCCCCTATGATAAGCGTAAAAATTTGGCTGTGACAAAGCAGGTTCACCCGTTGTCAATTGGCAACGGTAAGTAGTATGGTTTTGGTCGACGTCAAGACTTCAGTATCGGTATTGACACCTGACGATTGCACCGAAACCACTTGGCTAATTGCTGTAACAACAAGCTGGAGCACCTCGACTTTGACTATGCCCTCCGACTTTTCTGGAGCAGACCAAATCGCTGTATTTTGATCCGTGGAGGTCAATGTGCCGTAACCGGTTGTGTTAATCCAACTAAAAATGATGTTTGAGCCTCGAAGTTCGTCAACAGTTGCCATCAGGTTCACTGTCTCACCAGCCTGAACAGTATCTTTGCTTATATCAACATTGACCTTAAGCGATTGATTTTCCACGTCTGTTTGTGTAACCGTGGCGTCGGTTTCTTCAGACTCTCGCAGGGGGTTTTCAACAGAGCTTCCTCCACAACCGAGCAAGCATAAGGCAATGGCGGGTAAAACCATGCGTGACAGCACTGGCGCTATATGCAAGATTTTGATCATCGTCTTTGTCCTTTAGGTTAAACTTTTGGGTGTATTCAGCCGAAGCTGGTCGCCAAGTTTGTTGCAATAACAGAAACGTATCGGCGAATACACGGTTTCAGTCAATCGGTGATAACGATTTAATCGAACATGATTAGAGTTTCGGATATTTGGGAACGTCTTTATAGTGTCTCCAACTCTCAGCGTAGATTTTCCAAAGCCCGTCGGCGGGATCCACCATAAAAACCAACTCTTTCTTGCCGTAATCTGAGTAAGCAGGTTGACTGCCAGAGGCACGAGTACCGACAAATTCTTGGAAGAAATCGACATCCGCCACAGCATTGTCCCCATTGATTTGCAGTTGAGAAATGTTCACTCTAATTTTGCTATATGCCGAATAAAGGGATTGCATCTTTTCGCGCAGCTGTTTTTTGTTCAGTCGAGTCGCGTACTCTCGCCCCTTAGTAATAGTAACCCTCGTAATCTCAGCATCGTCTGCATATTTAGACATATAAGTTTTAAGATTCTTGCCCTGCCAGGCCTGCTGCCATTCCCCCAAAACTTGACTCAATTTGAGCTGGGTATCAAGCGGGGCCGCGCCAGTAATCGGCGAAGGCTCTGCCGATGCGACGGTTCGAGACGGTGTGACCACTCTACCGGGAGGAACTGGAGCATCAGGAGGCTGCAACGGAGGACTTCCGGGCGTTGGATTGGCGGATTGCGCAACGATTTCTTCGTCATCTTGAACGATATATTCCTCGGTAATGTCGGGATATTCCAAGTCATCCTGAATTCTGTCATCTATCAGCTTCCAGCGTTGTAAGAGTCCCCGCTTTTCAACAATTATATCCCGATAGATTACAACTAAAACCTTGCCATCTTGATAGAGTGTAATAGGGATGCGTTCAATCTGCTGCCGATTTGCGTGCTCAGGATCTGTCTGGGGGCGGAGTCCAGCTATATCTACTTCAACCTTCTCTCTGCTGAATAGCTTCAATGCGCGTTCGTACTGACTCCGGTTTTTGATCTGTGCGGTCGAATCCCATAGCTGCTGATACAAACTCGGTTGCTTTGATTCGACCGCTTGTTTCCACTGTTTAAGGAAAGGCTCAATCGCCCCAGTGGTTTCAATAAACTGTAGTCCAAATACCATCGCCAAGAGGATGATGGCTGCCCCGATAATACCGATCACCCCAAAGAGGGTGTTGGGATTTTGGAATGTGGCAGTACCCCCATTCTTGCCGGATCGCATCACCTGATTAACGGAATGATTTGCTTGCATCTGCCCACCGCCTTAATTAAACGCTGTGCCATATCTTGGAACAGCCTCATAAATACGCCAGCTCTCACGGAAAATCTTCCATTCATCCCCAATTCGACGCGCCCACACCTCTCGCGTCCACAAATCGTGTAGTTCGGGGATCTCTCCACTTACCACACCCCGCGAAAGACGACTAAACCGATAGGTAGCAATGACGCTTTCTCCGTCCGCATCAAATCTGGAGTCCGTCTCCTGCCATTCGGTATTCACCATCTGTTTCAAGGCATCAGCCATCTGCAGACGGTCAAGCTTGGTTTGTTCTTCATTGCTAGAGCGAATAACGGTCTGGGTTATCATCGCATCTCGGGTATACGTCCCCAAGTGTTGATGTATATCTTTTGTCGCCCATGCAAGCGCCCACCCACCGATCGCCGCTCTACCGCTATTAATCTGTTCATCAGTCAGTGACGTGCTGTTAGTCCGAACCGGTTGTTTTTTGCGATGCTGCTGAACATACGCTTTTGCTGCCTGTTTTTTTTGAGCAAGCGTCTCTGTTAACACATTAGACCGATCTAATTGCTCAATGTGTTTTGAATAACTCGCCACCTGTGCTGCCGCCTTCTCTCGTGCTGCCGCCGCCTCCTTCCGCATTTTCTCCACCAACGATTGAGCCGTCGCTAGTTCGCGACGCAATTGACGGTTCTGACGCTCATGTTTTTCGACTTGACTCTGTGCCTGGAGAAGCTGGGTCTGCACCGAACCCAATTTTGATTGAAGATCCGCGGACTGCGCTTTGGCGTTACTATAATCGCTCAACATCTCCCGGTGCGCTTGTTCAGCCTTTTGGAGTCTCTCGCCCATATCTGCTTGCAACTGAGTCATTTGCATGTCCAATTGCTGGGCGTCCGTTCGGGATTTTTCGAGTGCACCATCTATTGTTTTTAGATCCGCTTCGAGCGTAACGATCTCCGCTTCCTTGCGCTTAATGATGGCGTTGAACCCACTCCCCTGCGATTTATACATCGCTTCCTGTTCAGCAATTTGTGCTTGAGTTAAGGCGTTATATGCCAAGTGCATCGCTCGAAGCCCATCTTTCGCATTCGCGGCTTCCTTCGCACGTGCAAGGTCATTTTCTGCCTGCTGCAAGGTATCTGAAGCAAGATCTTGAGCGTTGGCGAAACGCGCCTGTTCGATAGCCGCTTCAGACTGTGTGATAACGGCATTGACATTTTCCAACTGAACCTTCCCAAGGGAACCGCTGCAAGCAGTGAGGAGCATCGACAGAAGGCATATCCATATATGATGGAGGCAATTTTTTCCCTGAGTCCTAAGCAACCCCTGTTCTCCCATGCTTTCGTCTCTGAACGATTTCATTTTTTCAAACTCCTGAGTACGATTACTGATTTAGATTAATTTTTCCAATCGTTGGGGGACCACAATCCCTAATCCAGTAACCTCTAATTCTTTTCGATTTTCAGCAACAGATCAATAAGACCTCAGACAATTAGTCAATAAAAACGGATAAAGTGAGTGAAAAGTTGCAATTTGAATAGATTGCAGCCTAATGTATAACGTGATTATTGCCGATTTGGTTGCTTTTTTCTTTATTATCTATATCTCAATCCAGCGTCACAAAAATGCTCTTCCGCGGTTGAGCATTGACTGCTCGGCTACGATGTCCCTTGCCGGTGGTATCCTCTGCCAAAAGGATATCTCCCGGACCGAATCGCCGTATCGTGCCATCGCCCACCTCAATGTCAACCCCACCGCTTAATGTGATGACATATTGCCTTTGCGGAACAGTATGCCAATCATAGTCGTATTCGGGTCCAGTTTCTCTGAAAATGATGCCAGTCACATCTTGAAGCTGTGACATTCGACCGATATCACCGCTATCTTCAAGGGGAATCTCTATATCTTCAAAATGAGACTCGCCATCGGAACCAGTATAGAGACGGGTTATTTTCATCGTTGTTCTAAAACCTCCTGTGCCGGTTAATGCATTGTCAATTTTGAAGGGTTGACTTCAACTGAAGCGCGCTATGACCGCTTCACAAAAGCAGGTCTCTCCTCTATTACCCGTTTTGCCTTAAATTCTGTGCGCTCTAAAGTCCCTTGACGCACAAATTCTACCTCCGGTCGAAAACCTAACGCCTCGCGCAGTGCGTTTGCAATTTTTTCCTGAAGGATCGACACGCGCAGCTGCGGCACCTCCGCTTGTTCCAATTCGACTGAAATGGTGCAGATGTCCCGATGCGTTGACGCGTCATGCGTTAACCGAATACGGTATTCGGGACTTAACTCCTCAAAGGAACGCACCACCTGCTCCACCTGCATCGGATAGAAGTTGACCCCCATAAACACGATCATATCGTCCGCCCGACCCAAGATGCCTCCCGGGGATCGGGCATGGGTGCGCCCGCATGGACATGGCGATGGGTCCAGTCGCACCAGATCGTTTGTCCAGTACCGGATCATCGGCGTAGCACTCCGTTCAAGATGGGTGATGACCAAAATCCCTATCTCCCCGTCCGGGACAGGTTCTTTCGTTTCAGGGTCAATTACCTCGATCAAGTGGAGATCCTCGCTCCAATGTAACCCCGTTTTGTGAGCGCATTCGCTGGCAAAAGTAGGACCAATTTCGGCAAGCCCGTAGTAATCATAAGCGTCAATACCGAGACCGCTCTCGATGGCTCGGCGTGTTGCCGGCACCTCCGTGCCCGGCTCCCCACCGAAGCAGCCAATCCGGAGACCTATATCCGACGTACTGTAATTGTACGCTTTCAGTTGTTCGGCGAGATAAAGGGCATAAGAGGGGGTCGCAATAAGGACAGTGCTCTTGAGGCACACCATATAATCAATCTGTCTTTCGGTCAACGCCGCACCGATTGGAATAACGAGGCAGCCAATTTTTGCGCTGGCGTAGTGCACAGCCAAACCTGCCACCCAAAGCCCATACGCAAACGCGTTCTGTAAAATGTCCCCCGGACGGACACCAATACTCCAGAGCGTCCTTGCTGTCACGTCTGTAATGTATTGCACATCCCTCGCGCTCCAAATCGTATTGACGGGTGTACCTGTTGTTCCCGTGCTTGGATGGACCTCCCGGAATTCTGCTTGAGGTGCAACGGTAAATCTTCCCAAAAACGGGTGCCGCGCCTGCTCCTCGCGCAACTCTTCCTTATGGACAAAAGGAAACTTGCGGATATCATTTAGGGTTGCGATATCTGCTGGCGACACACCCGCTGCGTCGAAACGCTCACGATAGAATTCGCTCCGATGATAGCACCGATCAACCTGCCATTTGAGTTTCGCAAGCTGTAGCGCATCCAAGTCGCCCCTCAACATGGTTTCGATTTTATAGTCGTAAAAGGTCGAAGTATCACGTCCCATCTTCTCCTCCATAATGCAACGGCCGTCAAATCAGTGCTGAGGATCCGCAATTTCCACAGGGTCAAAAACTATAAGGTGTGAAGGGGCTGCTTCGTAGTTCCAAGCTTCTGATTATAGCAAAGCATCAAGCGGGTTCACAAGCCAAAAGGCGCTTGACTTTATCGGTCTTGAGTGCAATAATCTTCCAGAATCAACACAGTTAAAATACGATGAAGTCCGATCAGTAGCTGTTCACAGAGTCCTTATGACTACACAACGGGTTAAAACTCGGACGTAACCTCACGCACCAATCTGTTCCACACAATAGGAGTATAGACTATGAAAATTACTGACATTGAACTTATCCCGATTTATCCACGTATCGCTACACGTAATACGGATCACAAAGCCCGATTCTCCGCTATCAACCACCGCACGATTTTCAAAGTGCATACCGACAACGGATTGGTTGGCTACGGCGACTATCGCTGTTCGGCACCTGATCGGTCAAGTGTAGAACCTCTCATTGGTCGCAACCCATTCGACTTTATCAACAACGATCTGAATATAGGGTTGTGCGGTGCCCTTTATGATGTGATGGGCAAACACTTAGAGATCCCTGCCTACAAACTGATGGGGCAGAAAGTGCGAGATGCAGTTTCAGTCGCTGCATGGACACGCCCCGCAGCACCGGAAGTATTCCGCGACGAGATCAAGCGAGCAGCTGACCAAGGGTATATGACCTTTAAGATGCACACGTGTGAATATTATGACGTGATGGAACAGACACGGTTGGCAGAGGAGGTCGCACCGGAGGGATTCAAGATTCACTACGATTTCAACAGCAATCGCAGCCTGGCAGCCGTACTCCCCATCGTACGCGAGTTGGAGAATCATCCCGTCGTCGGTTACATCGAGGATCCGATTGTACGGAACGATATAGAGGGTTGGCGGCAGATACGGGAACAGAGTCGTCTACCAATTGTTATGCACGCTCCGCAACTCGGCGGCGTACAGGAAATCATCCACGGGTGTGCAGATGCCTATATGGTTGGGGAGAGTGGCATCGGTGACAGCCTAATGCGGGGTTTTGCTTGTGGGAAGGCAAACCTTCAGGTGATTATACAGTTGACCGGTGGTACGCTAACCAAGGCGTTGGCACTGCACATGGGTGCTGTTTTGCCCACAATGACAGGGCACATGGTAACTCTGGATGATCAGTATGAGGAAGACATCGTCACAGAGCGAATTCCGATAATTGAAGGATTTTCGCCCGTTCCAGAGGCGCCTGGATTGGGAATTGAGGTGGACGAAGATGCCTTAGCACGGGCCGCAGCAAACCAACCGACAGAAATTCCCAAGCATGTCGGCATCCTACACATGCCAGGTGGCCACAAGATTTACACACCGTCCTTCGCTTCAGTCAGCAGATTGACAGGACGGGAGGAAGGAACGATCCGGGGACTCAAGCAAGAACTTTGGGATGACGACGGCTCCGAGGAGTTCGCCCGAATCTACGATCGAGTGCAGAAGGAAGGCTCGTTCGTCGAGTAGCCACAGGGATCCTGTACCAGCAAGCACGGTTCTGGAGGCAGAGGGTTTCACCTTGATCTCCAGAACCGTTTTCGGCACAATCCCTTTGTGGAGATCCGTAGATGTTGCTGAGGTCTACTTGTCGCTTCCTGACATGAGGGCTACTTGTCTAACGTACCTACAACCTCAAACCGTTCTGACTCAGTAGGCTTCGACCACAATTCCGATGCGTCACCCATGATGGCTGCGCGTTCCGGAGACGCGCGCCACGCATCGTAAATCTCGTTGCTCTCCCAAGTCACCAAGGAAGTTATTTTTGTCGGATCCGTGATGGAGACAAGCGTCACTCGACTAATGAATCCGGGAGCTTTGCTCTGTGCCAGTCCATTACGGTCTAAAAGTTCGCGAGCTTCGTCAAACCGCTCCTCTTTTGCCCAATGGTGAGTTAATACGCCAATCATTATTTCCTCCGTTATATTGCCTGTTTCGCAATTCGGTCGAACGCCTCACACCGATTGCTGTAATAAGGTGAAGCCTATTCATTCAATATGGTCAGTAACGCAGGACTGTTGCCAATACCCACAGATGTCATATCATTTTGACGTCAACAACCGCCATGTCGCTGTCACGATCAGCACCAGCGAAAAGGCAAGCCCTATCGCACTCACTGCCACAATCCCGGCTTCTGCAAACACCGCACCTGTGCCCAAACTACCTGCTCCTGCGGCCAGCGCCACCATCATTTCACCAGCTCCCTGTGCTCGTCCTCTTTCAGGCGGCAAAAGGCCACTAAAAAACAACGCCGAACCCGCGATAAAGCAGAAATTCCATCCCAATCCCAGTAGGAACAGACTAAAAGCAAGCATGGGAACCTGATTGGACATTGGTGTAAGCACCGCAGAAGCACCCAGTATCAATGCACCAAAAACTATGATTGTTACGTTACCCAAACGGTTTGACAGCCGACTCGTCAAACTCGAAAGCCCGTACATTCCCAATGTATGCGCCATTATTACCCACGAAATTGCCTGTTCACCATGGGCGTGGTGATTCATGTGCAGCGGTGTAATCACCATAATTAGCGTCATAACAAATTGACCAATTATCGTAGCCGCCAAACCAAGTCTCACCGTTCTGTTGACAAAGATTTGCCACAATTTTCGCCCGGTGTTCTTCTCCTCCGCGTCATTCAAATCTCCCGTCAGTGTTCGCCCAACCTTCATGGGATCCGGATATAGTAAGAGAAGAGTCAGCATCAGTGCAAGGGCAGCAAGCACTACTGATATCAGATAAGGACCGGCGTGACCATGCAAGCCGAAAGATGTCGCCACCCAAGTCGCAGGAGATACAAGGAGCGGCCCACCGACTGCGCCTATAGTCCCCGCGAATACAATAAGCCCGATTACTCCCGCTCGCTTAACTGGGTGATACACCTCAGCTGCAATAAAACGGGCCTGTTCGCTTACGCCGCGTCCCATACCCATCAACAACACACCACCGCAGAGCCATGGCAATGATTCCCACACGCTGATTGACAGAACGCAGACTGCTGATCCGGCTGCAGTAAATAGATACCCCAATGATAGTCCCGGTCTGCGCCCGATGTGGTCCATGAGCCATCCGACAGGGTAGGCAGCGATAGCTCTGCCCAACATCATCATAGTGGGTGGTATTCCTGCGGCACGATCTGTCCCACCAAGGTGTGCAGAAATAATCGGCAAGAGTGTAAACGACAAAATCATTGATGCGCTGAACAGACTCTGCGAGATGAACAGCGTCGCTGTTATCCGCTGTTGCACCGAACGAAGAGTCGCTGACATGGACATAGGCGTTTTCGCTAAGAACTAAAATTGGAACAATCCAACCCGTGCTGCACTCTGGTGTCATGCAGCTGCATTTCAGCTGCGAACATTGCATGTGCATCTTCAAGCTCAAGTTATATCTTATCACTTACCAAATGTAGGGTCAAATCTAAAACATTTCGATTAAAATAATCTACAGAAGATCTCTTGTAATATGTCAATCTCAACTGCCTCCGGACGTGCGATTAAACCATCAGGTATTTTCTAGCTAGACAACCCCAATTCCGTTGACAACTGTTAATGGGATAACTATAATGAACATCGTTTGCCTATGGTAGTCGAAATCAGACTTTTGCTCTGATGGCAAGAACGAGGTTGGTCCGAACAAATCGGGATTCACCTCTGCACCGCATTGCTCTCGGACCCGGTAGGTGCGGTTTCTAACCGCACCGAATCCCGATGAATCGGGATCCCGACCTGTCGGGAGAAACAGCGCCTGCCAAACGGGAAGCGAAAGTGTCCATTGATTTTTAGAATTCACCATAAAAGGATTCAAAAATGCCCAGAGAACTTATTGCTATTGCGCCACGCACACCTGTGCTTCGTGAATATGAGGAGCCATCACTCAACCCCGGTGAAGTGCGAATACAGAGCATCTTTTCTGCCCCCAAACACGGATCAGAGCTTCGCGGCTATCGTGCCGAAACCAAGGACCATACCTCCCCTTTTGAGTGGGAACGACGGATGCACGTCCCTCTGAATCCCGATGAAATCGAGGCTGCAAAAGGAGGTGGACAGAAATTCCCGACACGATTGGGGAATATGACGGTCGGAGAAGTGACCGAAGTTAGCGAAGGTGCTGCACGTTTTCAAGTAGGGGATCGTGTTTTCGGACACCTACCTATCCGCGAAACACACACCGTCCACGAAGAACGTTTAGATGAAGCCCCAGATAAGATGTCAGCCGAAGCCATTGTGTATTCGGATCCGGCCGGTGTTGCGCTCAGTCCCGTGCGAGACGCTAAAATTGGCCTCGGCGATCGTGTAGCGGTATTTGGGCTCGGTGCAATTGGACAGATGGCGGTGCAGATTGCACAGCTTCAAGGGGCACGGTGGATAGCTGCAACCGACCCAATCCCCGTCCGGCGCGAACTTGCCAAGCAGCACGGTGCAGATGTGGTGATTGATCCGATTGCTGAAGACGCCGGACTGGTTATTAAGGACCTGACAGACACTGTTGGTGTTGATGTTTCATTAGAAACAAGTGGTATTTATGGTGCGTTGAACGATGCGTTGCGAGCGACAGGTTACATGGGAACTATTGTGTCTTCGGCGTATTACACGGGGGACGCCCGTGCGTTGAGTCTTGAGGGGGAGTGGCACCGAAACCGATTGACAATGATTTCGACCCGTGATGTGAGCCAACCTCTCCCTGGACATCCGTTGTGGGACACACCGCGTCTGCATACGGAGGCGTTCGCACTGCTGCAGGAGGGACGGCTTTCGGTGGAAGGATTGCTCCATCCGATAGTTTCGTTCAGCGAATCTGCTGAAGCCTATCGTGATATTGATGAGGCACCGGAAAAAAGCATCAAGCTGGGTGTCGTTTACGAAGCGTAAAACGTGAAGAATACTACATTTTATTGGAACGTATACCGATAAGGAGAACACAGAATGTCCGAGCGCAAAAAGATTGCAGCAATTATTACCGAGTACCGCCCGGGATCGCACGCTGATGTAATCGTTACTAAGTTCCTGAAGGGAATCCCGACAGACGACGGACTGATTCAACCGCGCATCGAAATTGCGTCGATGTATGTAGATCAGTTCCCCGAAAATGATCTGAGCCGCGGGCACGCCGCATCCCATGATGTACCGATCTATCCGAGTATCGCCAAGGCATTGACGCTCGGGGGAAGTGAACTCGCCGTCGATGGAGTCCTCCTGATCGGCGAGCACGGCGACTACGCTTGGAACGAGAAAGACCAGCAACTCTATCCGCGAAAATACTTCATGGAGCAGATCTGCGGTGTTTTTTCGACAAGTGGCAGGGGTGTCCCCGTTTTCAACGACAAGCACCTCTCCTACAACTGGCACGACGCCAAATGGATGTTTGACCGTGCGGCGCAACTCGGTGCACCGTTCATGGCAGGTTCATCGCTGCCTTTTGGTTATCGCAACCCCTGGTTAGAGCATCCGTTGGAAACTCCAATCACAGAGGCGGTCTCGATTGGCTATTCCGGGCTGGATATCTACGGCTTCCATACGCTGGAAACGCTTCAGTGTATGGTCGAGCGACGCGTTGGCGGTGAGACGGGCGTGGCAGCCGTGACCTGCTTGGAAGGTGATGCGGTATGGGAGGCAGGCAGAGCCGGGGCATGGTGGCGGGAATTGGCGGAGGCTGCCTGTGCGCCAATTGAGAATAAACCGTCCGGGGCTATGGAAGACCACTGTGAAAATCCCGCGCTTTTTCTTTTAGAATATCGGGACGGATTTCGCGGCGCTGCCCTGATGCTGAACGGCTATGTAACGGACTTGGCTTATGCTGGAAGGGTCGATGGTGAGATCTACGGTTCGGAATTCTATCTGCACGGGGATCCGCACCCACACTTCAGCTACCTCAGCTTGAATATCGAAGAGATGTTCGTCACCGGAGTCCCAACCTATCCAGTCGAACGGACACTACTAACGTCGGGCGTGTTAGAAGCCGCGTTGGACTCGCGCCATCAAGGCTATATCCGCCTCGAAACACCACATCTTGATATTGCATACCGCTCCTACGATTCGATTCCTTGGCGTCCAACGGGACCACGCCCCGTCGGTGCATCGCGGGAACCGTTACCGGATTAAAGTTGTCTTGGCAGCTATTGAAACGGCACAGGAATCGAATCCCCATACCACGGGAAGGCGTAGCTCGGATCATTCACAAAGCGACGCATGCCGACCTCTAACCGAACAGATGTCGAAGGTGGGAGTTCGACCGCAAAATACTTCCCATTGACAGAGGTTTCTTTTGCTGCGTATTCTCGTTCCGACCGGAGCCATAGATAGGGATTTTGACGCAACTCTTCTTGATTCATCTCTCGATATTTGAGTCCAGTAAACTGATGTTCTCCGAAAGCACCTGCCTGTACGATGGTGTTTCGAGTTTCAGTCGTGCTGAGGTTCACCAGTTGGATTCCGACAGCGTCTGATCCCAATTTATCGACGAGGGCGGCGACATCTCGCGGCAAGCCGGGGCGCGCGTTGTCTCGGTCATAATAGCGCACAGTCGCTCGGAGAAGTCCGCCGTTGTAGACCGACTGCGGTGCCCCCATCATAACCTGTGTCAGTCCCTTCGTAAAAACGGGATTTGGTGGGAAGTAGTTTGTTGTGATAATTTCCTCGACGGAACGATCGTCAAGACGGGTCTTGTCGAAAGCCTCTAGCGCCCATCGGTACTCCGCGCTCAGTATCTTCTCGGGCCAATCCGGATTTAGTCCGTCGTAGTATTGGAAGCGGGCAAATTCTGTTTCGCCGCCGTTCTTCTCGCCACCCCTTGCTCCAATTTCATTCCAGTCACGCTCAACCTCACCATCCCGTATCTGCGTGATTAGCTCATAATCTTCAGTAGACATTGAAGCATGATACAGGTGGGCAAGTTCCTGCATCCGCCACGGGATTGGACCTGTGTAGACCCCTCTCTTGGGCAGAATATCATCGTTTGAGGGACCAACAGGCGGATCATAGCACCAGCCGTCGGGACCGTATCGTGTCGGCATTATCAACTGTCCGTCTTCCCGCTTTATCGAGTTCTCCAATAGCAGCTGGATCTGGGAGCGGAGAAGCTCAAGATAGCCGTAGTCACCGGTGAGCAGCAAGGCACATTCAGCGGCAATGGTGAGCGAGTGGAACATGATATTGTAGCCTTGATAGTGATTCCAACCGTATTGTCCACCCCACCACGAACCATTGCGCCGCTCTCCAATCTTTCCGGTAGGTCCCACATTGTCGGGCATAATCCCGTTATTGCGGCGCATCCGATCTAGCCACGCTTCCGTATACTCCAATACCCACCGTTTGTATTTCTCATCACCTGTATACAGGTAAGCATTGGTGACGAGGGCGGTAGCACCTAAACTATTCGGGGTGTCGGATTCCAAGACTATTTTCTCGAACAGTTCGACAATCTGTTCCCTCCGTTTTGGGTCTTCATACCAATTCAGTTCGAGATCTTCGACGATTGGATACAGGCTCGCACGTACACCGTAATAGTTGACCTCGCCACCCAGATATCTTCCGGCGAGCAGCATGGTGTTCGCGAAGTTTGCATCTGCATGTAGTCTGGGTCCCTGACTGGAATGAAACGGTGATCGCAGGATCTTATATTCCGGATCGTAATTAGGGGCTTCCGGATCCTCGCCAATGAACATCGCGGCGAATCTCCGCGCTCGACGGACGTTTTCCGAAACGGTGGGACAGGCAACTCCAAAATCGTAGAACGCCATATTCCCTTCGCCGAGATGATGCCACTCCGTCGATTGCGCCAGATTCCAGAATTCATTGTGCATCGACGGTCTGAACACTTTTTTGAAATCGTTATGTCGAAGACGGTGATTGAAGCTGTCATCACTGATCCGGGTCGACGCGTTCCACCCCTGTAGCGCAAGGTTGAGCAAACTCTCATCAGCACCCATAGCGTAGAACAGGGACCAGTTATAGAACTGCTCATATAGGTCGTCGAAATCCTCTGCGAAGTAAAGGGCACCGCCCGGTTCAGTGTACTTCTTGACCATCATGGGCGCTGCTTCCTCCATGAGGTCGATAAGATTACGCTCCATCAACGCCCATCCGGGTGGCGCAGAGATCTCAGTCGCCTTGATGGAAACCATTTCGGGCATGGAGACTCCATTTGCGGAAACACTCGTTGTCATCCTTTACTCCTTTTGGAACATATATTCCGAATTCGGAACTGATTGGCTGGAAACCCCAGAATTGACAGGCACTCATATATCATTTCAGGCTGCATTATTGAACCATCTACCAAGCGACCCAGCCACCATCGACTGCGAGGGTTTGTCCTGTTACCCAGTTGGCAGCGTCCGAGGCAAGATACAGCACCGCACCGACAACCTCTTCAACCTCACCAACGCGTCCCATCGGGATGCGACGCACGACATCATCATAGAATTCCTTACGCTTTAGAAGTTCGTTGGCAAGCGGAGTCCGCGTAAACGCTGGTGCGACTGTATTCACAGTTACATTGTGAGGTGCCCACTCAACCGCAAGCCCCTTTGTCAATGACAGAACGCCGCCCTTGCTGCCGGAGTAAATTGTGCGCAATGGACCGCCCACCAACGCCATTGTCGAAGTGATGTTGATAATCTTCCCGCTCTCCCGTTCAATCATTGGCTTCACAAGCGCCTGTGTGAGGAAAAACAGTCCCTTGAGATTCAAATCATAAACCGTATCCCAATCGTCCTCGGTTACTTCAAGCGCCGGCTTCGGGCGATTCGTGCCGGCGTTATTGACGAGGACATCAACCCGTCCCCAAACATCAATCGATTCCTGTGCACCGCGGGCAATCTCATCCATTTTACTCGCATCGAAAACGACCGGTTCAGCCTTACCACCCGCTGCTCGTATCTCTTCTGCAACCTCTTCGAGATCGGACAGTGTCCGGCTATTCAGCAGGACATCGGTACCCATCTGTGCCGCAGCGAGCGCGATACCTCGCCCGATGCCTTTTCCCGCACCTGTAACCAACATCACTTTACCATCAAGATTAAATCCTGGAAACTCCATAATAAACCTCCATTTTTGTATGATACCTAATACGTAAGATCAAGCGTTGGATACACCCACGAACCAAAAGATCTATTTTTCTCGTTGAGCCAAGGCTAATTTCAGCGTGTTTTCTAACAACATCGCGCGCGTCATCGGACCAACACCGCCCGGGACAGGGGTAATAAAACCGGCGACCTCCTTGACCTCCTCATAATTAACATCACCGACAAATCCGTTCTCAGCAATAGTAATTCCCACATCAATCACAACCGCCCCCGGTTTTACCATATCCGCCGTAACCAATTCGGGTCTGCCGACTGCCGCAATCAAAATGTCCGCCTGCTGGGTTTCCGATGAAAGTTCGCGAGTCCTCGTGTGACAGTAGGAAACTGTTGCATTGCGGTTGAGCAACATCAATCCGACAGGTTTTCCAACCAGACTACTGCGTCCCACACAAACCGCACGACTACCTTCAATCTTTACACCTGTCGATTCGATGAGACGGATAATGCCTGCCGGCGTACATGGGACAGTCTGTTCGCGATTAATGAGAAGGTTACCTAAGTTCACAAGCGTCAAACCATCGGCATCTTTCTCAGGTGCGATTTCGTTGATAATCGTATCCCCATCAATAGAGTCAGGGACCGGCATTTGGGCGATGATCCCGTGTATGTCCTCACGACTGTTCAGCATCTGAATCTGCTCGACTACCGCCGGTTGCGGTGTTTCTACCGGTATCCGATGTACCTCGGAATGAAAGCCAACATACCTACAATCCTTCTCCTTGTTACTGACATAGACCGTCGAAGCGGGGTCATCCCCAACTTGGACTACTGCGAGCCCAGGAGTAAATTTCAGCTTCCTCACTTGCCGTCGAATTTCGCGTCGGATCAATCTGGCAAGCTCTTTTCCATCAATAATTTTCGCCCCAATGTCGTCGGGACCCAAAGCAATTGGCAATCGTGAATCCTCCTCGTCAAGCGATGTGGTGTGTGCAACAATGTGCTTCCCGTTCAAAGTTGTTACTGAATTTTACAGCGCTGTATTATATCATATCTTGTGTTAAGGATCTACGATTTCTTCAATGCAGAAACGGATTAGTGTACCCATCTATCAGACATTTCTTGCAGTACAGCAGAGATTCAAAACATGAAGAAAGAAAAGCATCGCATAAACAAAGGGATAACAGGACAAGTTAGACTCGAAAAACATCAACGTAACGCCTTAACTCAAAGGCTTTAACCGCTTCGCCGGTATCACGCTCCGACTTTCGGTGTCCGTTCATGGGGAAACTTCTGGCAATATCGTATTTCTTATTCATTGGCATTCTCGTTTCCATGCCTTATACCGCAAAATCCGAGCGTGATCCGCTCCAATTGCCCTCCCTTTCCCTTTTACAGAAAACAGAATCCGTTCAATTCAAAGACCTTCCTGATCCTTTCATTTTGAAGCATTGGCCCCCCATCCGCGACAGCGAACGCATAACAGTTGACGGCGTACAGCTCACCAAAAACTTAGATTATCTCATCGATTACAGCGCAGGGACACTCAGGTCCCTCAAGGAGTATCCGCCCGAAGCCATCTTTCAGATCACCTATCAGACTTTGCCCTTTGCAATCAAAAAGGGGTATAAACGGGACCTTTTCCGACAAGATCAACTGTTGGAAGAACCGCGCGATGAGGTTAAACTTGAACCCCGCGTAGATCTAACTGAACAGCGACCACCGGAATCAGCGCTGCCTCCGGTGCAGGTAACAGGAACTCAAACATTCGGTGTTTCGGTTGGCAGCAACAGATCACTGTCTCCGGAACGCGCCTTGCGAATCAGCGTCGACGGAAAAGTCTCGGAAAATGTGAGCGTCACAGCCCTGCTCTCGGACCAAGATCTGCCCATCCAACCTGAAGGCACAACTGAAAATATTCAAGACATTGATCAGAAACTCATCCGTATAACAAGCCCAAATGTCACAGGGATGTTGGGCGACTTCGAAGGATCGCTGGGCAATACAGATATATTCTTCGATCGTGCGCTGGAGGGGGTGCAGGTCTCAGGAGATTTCAGGTGGGGGAAATTTCATCTTATACCGACCGCCATCCCCAAGGGTCAATCTGCCAGCAAGACAATCAGGGGCGAAGAAGGGCGCAGCGAATACCGGATCGATGTCGATGGTGAGTTTGTCATTGTCAAAGCGGGAACCGAAATTGTCTGGTTGAATGGTCACCGGATGCGTCGCGGAGAAAACAACGACTACGTGATCCGCGACTACGGCGACCCAATTATCGAATTTACAAGTAAACACTTAATCACAAGCAACGATGTAATCCGCGTTGATTTTGAATATATCCCCGAAGACTTGGCATATCAGCGAAATCTGCAAGGTGTCAGTGGTTCGCTGAATCTGCCCGGCGAGCGCGTCACGATTGGAGTCGGCTATGCGGTTGAATCGGATCTAAATGATCCGGAAAATGCGTTCATCATCATAAATGAACAGGACTTCAAGGAACTCCAGAGAAACGAGTTGGATGCAGACGAAGATGGAAATCCTCTGATCGCTCCACAGCGGCGCACCGTATGGGACATCAATGGGCGCCTCGACTTCACCGAGAGCCAAGGCTTTCTACAACACGCTCCGATACTGGAAGGGCAGATAGCGTTCGGTGCATTAGATCGGAACACCTTCTCCAACCAAGACCAAAAGACACTCAGCCGTGCTTGGAAACTCCTCGCGAATTCGTCAACCGAAAAACTGATGTTGAATATGGAACTCCGATCTCTTGATGCGGATTTCGTACCTGTCGGTGCGTCAAGTACCAACCGCACACGGTTCCGATACGAGGAACAGTACAGCGATGAACAGTTCGATGACCTGTATCTATTGGGTGGCGTGGGTGCCGCCCAGAACCCCGATGAGAAGTCCGTAGATCTTGACCTACAGGTGAAGCCGGTAAACTGGCTCAAACTCGACTACGGCTTAGGGCGCACGGAGGAACATTTCAGGAAATCAGCAGACCAGCAAAGCCTCAACAGTTCCGAGACGGTTGCCCCACTCCCCGATGTTACCCTTCGTAATAACCTCAACGGTGGATTTGACTTCAATCCGCGGGAAGGGTTGGTGAAGCGTCCATACATCCCGCGTCTCAAAGGCGACTATCGGCGGAGCACCTCGAAAGTCAGGGGACAGGATCAGTTCCGCAAAACTCGTAGGTATGGACAACTCTCCCAGCGCGTTCGTGTGCTCAATCTGAACGCTTCCGTTGAACAGTTAGAGGCAATTGATCTCGACTTCGACGATAATGTAAATCTCAACCGAAAACGGGATATATCGACAGCACGACTCGATCTGGTAGATTTTCGATGGATCTCGGTTAATACGAAATATGCGATAGAGGAGGCCTACGATAAAGAACCTTTGCTTACGGTTGATGGAAAGGCGTTAGGCTTCTCGGATTGGCAGTCTGCGACGAACGCAAGAACTTGGACGGTAGGGTTTTTTTCGCAACCGCGTAAGTGGGCACATGTCTCGACAAATATCTCTCGGCGAGTGTTTGAAGCACAACGAGGACCGGCCTCCAACTCAAGGACACAATTAGCAGATATTGAAATGCGCCTAACGCCATTCAACCGAGCATTGGACGGTCAACTCATATACGAACTCGACAAGAAACTGGCGACGGAACGACGTGAAATTTTCACAAACATCAATCCTTTCACAGGGCGGGAAATCAAGCCGGGCGAGGGGCATTATGTAAAGATCGATGACCTGCATTACCGGGAAGATTTTGAGGAGGGAGACTATATCAAATTCATCCAGAATGTCGAGGACAAACCCGTTTCTGCAATCGATATGAAGTTGAGTCTGCGTTTTCAACCCCGCCGTCTCACATCGCGTCGAAGGAGTGAGGTAACCGCTGGGGCCAAGCAGCCCGAAGCCCCAAGTAACTTAGTATGGTTGGCAAACGCTATTCGGGGTCAGGCTGTTGTCAATATAACGGAAGAACAGGAGGATCCGGATCCATCAAGCCTCTACCTGTTGCGCAACTTGCGCAACGAACGTACAGTTTTTGGGAGAGTCAATCAGCGGTATCGGCTCGACTTTTCCCCTTCACCGCTACTGAACTTGGATCTCGGATTTGATACCAATCGTCTGCTGAACAAACGGATTAATAACCGCGAACGACGCCGGCATAGCCGGGATTGGGAGATAGATGTAACGCTGAACCCAACGTCGAAACTCTCATTCAAGGCAAAATGGGAACAACGGCGGGAAGAGGAACAGTTTACTGAACTCGATCTGGAGGGGAATGCGTCAGCAGCGATTTCCGATCTAACACAGTTTGAGCGGACGAACACGATTGAATTCAACTACGAACTCAGCCGCGTTCTACAGTTTGGCGTTGCCGGCATCCACGAATCTACCGCTGATCGTGAGCATCTTGACGACATGCCGGAAGCCCGGACACAAACGTTTTCGCTCGAAAACCGACTGACCTATTCCTTTATCCGCAAAGGACGATTCGACTTTACCTACCGACTCAACCACGGAAGCAGTGAAGGCGGCATCCCTTTTACACGATATAACTTCTACGAAGGGATAAGCCACGAAGTTCGCACCACAGCGGATTATAAAGTCCGGAAAGTGACAGATCTTTTACTACGATTCAACTACCGCCTACTTTCAACGGAACAGAATAAACCGGAACACCGAGTGGGAATGGAGGTTGTGGCAGAGTTGTAAGAATGTTCGATTAGAGTCGAAATTCGGCCGAAGACACAATCTTATCATAAACAGACACATACGTATCGTATTGATCGGTTGGTGCCCAGAACAAAATTCGATAGATAAAGCGGCTGTTTTCCAAGCGACTTAGAAAGAAGGATTGTTTGGCTTTGCTTGCGACTTCAAGGATCTGTTCATTGAAAAGTAGTGGGATTTCTTCGTCCAGTACAATTTCCCAGAAATAACCGTGGCGGCGATCTTTGGAAAAGAGTGTTCCCTGATTGGTTACCTCATGTATCTTATCTGTCCAGTCAAAGGGGGGCGTGAATGATTCTAGGATTTCTACGGCAGCGTTTTTGGACGAATCGAAATCAGTACCACTTTGCAGTTCAATAAAAATATAGATAAAAGGAATCTGATTGGTAAGTGCTTCCGGCAAAGTATTGACAAAATCCTTTTCTGAAACCGGCTGCATGAATAGAAGGGAAATCACCTCGTTGGACACGCGGTCAATGAAAAAGTCCTCTCCACGCGTGTATGTTGTAGTAAACAACGACCAAGGCAGAGGGACCCAGCCGATGAGATCCTCTTCGTTCTCTCCCTCGACTGTTCTATTTACCTCCTTGACGGTCCAATCATCAACAGGTAGATTGGAAACCTTGAACAACCTTCGATTTCGGTATATATCTCCATCAAGTCCAAACTTGATTTTAGGTTTCTTTTCTACGGTTGGAGTCGGTGAATCTGTTTCGCTATCACCGCCGCAACCCACGATGCAAAAACCCACTATCATCATACTGATAGCAGCGAATACTCTCAGTGTCGTGTTCATTTTTTCCCGTTCCTGCGCCGACCTTCAAACGTAAGCCTTAGGTTTTCGACTGAAAGAAGACAGGATCGGGCTTGACCCATTCCTCCGCACCATCTGCCCAAACTTCACGTTTCCAGATAGGCACAATTTGTTTGAGTCTATTCATCGCGTAATGGCATGCCTCAAACGCTTCCTTACGATGCGGAGAAGCGACAGCGACGGCAACGCTTACCTCACCGATTTCTAGTCGTCCGACGCGATGAATTATAGCAACGCGGTCCAGCCTCCATTTTTCGTGGATTTCCTGTGCGATTTCCGCCATCTTCTTTTCTGCCATTGGCGGATAGGCTTCGTATTCGAGATAAGAGACCTCCCTGCCCTCCGTGTTGTTGCGCACGACTCCCAAGAAGTGCACGATTGCCCCTGCATCTCCCGCTTCGACCGCACGAATCACATCTCCTAATTCGATTTCGTCGCTCGTAATTTTAAACATCTTGACCTCCAGTCACCGGCGGAATCAGGGCGACTTCGTCGCCATCTGAAAGTTCGCTATCCGGCGTGGCATACTCCCAATTCACAGACATCTGCATTACATCGTAGTATTCTGCGATTTCGGGCCACTCCGCCTCGAGCCGGTCCAAAATAGTTCTCACCGTTGTTCCCTCTGGCAGGTCCATATCCTCTTCGTCTCTATCCAACTCCTCATGTAAAACTGCAAAATATTTAACTTTAACCTTCATCGTCTCTCCAATGAAAATCGTGATGTCTAAAACATAAAATAAGATAAGAAAAGTTTACTCAATGTTGTTTAATATTATACCTCAACGCAGATTTGAATACAAAAAAAATCCATCTGCTTTCAAGTGCAGCATGATAGGGTACTGATGTGGTTTCTTGTGTCGGGTATGCTAACATAAATCAGGTAAAATCACTCCTGTACTTCCTGATTCAGGTGGAAGTGGCGAGGATTTTCGTTCACACAAAAAACGACGGTGTGCTAAAATGCTTAGGACTTAGATCGAATAAAAACGGACATAAAGTAAATCCTTGATTAGGTACTTGCGGGAGGCGAGCAGATGGAAAAGCGACAGTTAGGAAAAGATGGTGACCATGTATCTGTAATCGGCTTTGGGGCGTGGCCCATTGGTGGAGCGATGGGCGTGGTGGACGAAGGGGCAGCAATTTCAACGGTGCACGCGGTGCTTGACCACGGCATTACACTCATTGATACCGCCCAATCATACCGTGTGTCGGAGGCAATCATCGGCAAAGCGCTGAAGGACGGACGACGAAATCAGGTTTTTCTTGCCACAAAGGTCAGCCGGGACTATTCGCCGGATGCCATCCGGCGTGCGATGGAGAATAGCCTGCGCGCTTTACAAACAGACCATGTAGACCTCTACCAGATCCACGGCTGGAACCCACAATATCCGGTTGATGACAGTATGGAAATGATGGAGAGGTTGCGACAAGAAGGCAAGACGCGCTACATCGGTGTCTCCAACTTCAACGTTGAGCAGATGGAACTCGCTGCCCAGACCGCATCTTTCCATTCACTTCAACCGCGTTACAGCCTGCTCGATCGTGAGATCGAAACGGAAACACTACCCTACTGCGAGGCGCACGGTATCGGCATCCTCCCGTACAGTCCATTAGCCAAAGGACTATTGACCGGTAAATACACGCCAGACCACCAATTTCCGGCAGACGACGAGCGTTCCGGGATGACCCGATTTCAGGGGGAGGAATTTCGGCGGAACTTGGCGACAGCAAATAAGTTACAAAGTATCGCTCAGGAACGGAATCTCACGCTCATTCAATTAGCAATTGGCTGGCAGTTGCGGCTGCAGGGAATTACCTGTGTCCTCGTCGGTGCAAAGACACCTGAACAGGTTGCCGAACATGTCGGAGGACAGGGATGGCAATTGACGGACACAGAATTGCAGGCAATTGAAACAGTATTGGCAGAGGGATAGAGCATGGCTATTGAAGGTATTAAAACGATTGGAGTCATCGGTGCAGGCACAATGGGGGCGGGTGTCGCAGAAATCTTTGTGAAATTTGGCTACACCGTCATTCTGTACAATAGAAGTCAAGAGGGGATGCAGCGCGCCATAGAACGCCTCCAATCTAAGGTTGCTGCAAAACCTGTCCCTATTGGAGCGGCGACAGATACCGCAAG
This sequence comes from Candidatus Poribacteria bacterium, assembly GCA_022826645.1. Lineage (GTDB taxonomy): Bacteria > Poribacteria > WGA-4E > WGA-4E > PCPOR2b > PCPOR2b. The sequence goes on along the minus strand of JAJDUM010000097.1, from coordinate 29,634 downwards.
CGCACAAATTTACACCACCCACGACCTGACCGCGCTCGCGGAGGTTGACTTGATCTCGGAATCGATCGCCGAAAACCTGGAAGTCAAACAGGACATCTTCCGACAACTGGATGAAACCTGCGACGCAAGGACGCTCTTTACAACAAATACTTCGGGCTTAAGCATTTCGGGGATTGCCACAGCAGTCTCCTACCCCGAGCGATTTGCGGGGGTGCACTTCTTCAATCCGCCAGAAATTGTTCCAGCGGTGGAAGTTATCAAGGGCGAAGCGACCTCCGATGCGACCTGCGAAGTTTTAATTGATCTGTTGAAACAGATGCAGAAGCAACCGATTCTGGTACAGAAGGATGTCCCCGGATTTGTCGCCAGCCGCCTACAGTTTGCCGTAGTCCGCGAAGCGTTACATCTTGTCGAGGAAGGGATCGCATCACCCGCTGACATTGATGCAGTAATGAAGCATGGATTAGGATTGCGGTGGGCGTTGCTTGGACCGTTAGAAATTGCAGATCTCGGTGGCCTTGATATTTTCAACACAGTCGGAAGCTACGTTGCCAAATCCTTGAGCAATGCAACCGATTCCCCAAAAGTGCTACAGGATTTAGTCGCAGCCGGGAAATTGGGTGCAAAGACCGGTTCTGGCTTTTATGAGTACCCACCGGGAAAGGCAAACGCGCTCGCCTCAGAACGGGATGAGAAGTTGCTGGAGATACTCAAGCTAAAATCGCAGGACACTTCGTAAATTCCTCTCACATAATTGATTGGACGGAACAATAACTATGGCAATCGAGAAATTCAGCATTTCACGAAACGATGACATCTATGAGTGCTTTCCCTATATCTGTCGTTCCCGAACCGGCAGAATCATCCTGACCTACCGCGAGAGCAACGGTCATGTTGCCAGTGAGTTTTGTCGCTTAATCGTCCGGATCAGCGATGATGCGGGACACACCTGGTCCGAAGCACAGGTGATTCGCGATGAGGACAAATCGACCGGCATCTTGACAACGTGGAATTGTCCCAAAATACAGCAGCTCAAGGACGGACGGCTTCTACTGCTCTGTGATACATATCTTTTTCCACCGGGCGAGTGGGGTGAAGGAGAGGCGAACTGCCACATTGTGCTCTGGTTCAGTGACGATGATGGAGAAAGCTGGTCGGATCCGATCCCAACCCCGGTCAAAGGCATCTGCCCGGATATAGTCACGGAAATGGATGATGGACGGTGGCTGCTCCCAAGCAACGTTACTAACCCGAAAACTGGACGGAGTATTCAAAACATCACAACAAGTCACGACGAGGGACAGACGTGGGAAGTACCGCTGACCATCTTCGACAGCCCTGACCGCGAACTCGGCGAAGCCACCATCGTGCCTTGTCCCAATGGGGAATTGGTTGTCTATCTGCGGGAGGACTCGGGCAGCCCGTTACAAAAGATGACTTCAGCAGATGGCGGTTACCGGTGGGAAGGTCCCTACGACACCCTAAACCCAGCCGCTCACGGTATGCCAGTCGCAGGACTCACGCAAGATGGGTTTATGTTAATCGTCGGGCGTTTTGGGTTACACTCCTGTTGGCGTGTTGACATGTCTGAGGAGACTTGGGGGAAACGGTTGGCGCGGCGCACCATTGTCATCCCAAGAGTCCCTGCAAACGAAGAGTTTATCGCCCGTAGACAACCGGGTCCCAGTGAATTGGTAACAGATGACGAGGTGATTGTGGCTGCAGGCGGTTCATCGGTACATACCTTTGCATTTCTGGAACCGCTGGAGAGTGCGCTCGGTCCAGATAAAGCGACCCAAAAGGGCTTGCTGCTCCCGCTCGACCTCGACGCCAATAACCTCGGTGCCGATAGCGGCTACGCTGCTTGGGTCGAATACGAGCGAGGGAACTTCTTTGCTGTAAACTACATCAACGACGATGCACCGATGGCGCAGATTCGAGGTTATCGGTTCAGTTTAGAGGATTTCTGAGATCTACACAAATCAAAATAACCTAAGTTGCAAGGGCATGTTCACATTTTGATTTTGCTAATTCGACAAATGTAGCGTTCCGACGTGTCGGGATTAGTTTGCGTACTCGGATCATCCCGATTGTATCGGGATGGTACAAAAAACTATTTTTATAAAATCATTTTTTGCAAAGGAGGCATGGCATGGCAACAAGACTTGGCGCTGAAGATTATATCTATGAGGAATTGGCGGATTGGGCACAGTTGCCTGATGGCTGGAGTTTTAAGGAGGTCGCTGATGTCGTGGTGGATTCGCAAGACCGCGTCTATGTCTTCAATCGGGGCGAGCACCCCATGATAATTTTTGAACCGGACGGGAGCTTTGTCGCTTCGTGGGGAGAGGATCTGTTCACCCGTGCCCACGGTGTCACGGTCGGTCCCGATGGAATGCTCTATTGCGTGGACGACGGCGACCATTCGATCCGGAAATGTACCCCCGATGGCGAGGTCTTGATGACTATCGGCACACCCGACGAACCCGCACCAATTCATAGCGGTGAACCCTTCAACCGTCCAACCAAGGTAGCCTTTGACCCGAAAATTGATGAACTCTACATATCGGACGGATACGGTAACGCCAGAGTGCACAAATTCTCACCTGATGGGAAGCATCTTTTCTCTTGGGGAGAGTATGGCACTGATCCGGGGCAGTTCAACTTGGTACACAGCGTCTGCACCGACAGTAACGGCACAGTATATATCGCTGACCGGGAGAGTCACCGTGTACAAATATTCGATGCGGATGGTCGCTATCTAGACCAGTGGAATAATATGCACCGTCCCTGCGGACTGCACATCGAAAACGATCTGGTCTATATCGGTCAAGTTCCCACCCAGCTTGAGGTGAACGCCGACTATCCCAACATCGGCGGCTGCGTTACCGTTCATGACCTCACCGGTCGGTGTCTAGCAAGGTTGGGTGACGTGAAACGTGGGGAAGGTCCCGGACAATTTATCTCACCCCACGGCATAGCAATTGATTTGCACGGGGATATATACGTGGGCGAGGTTTCTTGGGCAGCCTATGGTCGAACGCTTTCTCCGCCCAGAGAGGTTCGCAGCTTTCGTAAGTTGGTCAGGGTTCATTAGAAAAGAATACGGATCGCGTTTCGAATCCCTATCATCTGAATTCGGAGGAACAGTATGAGGTTGACACCTGAACAGATTGAAGAATTTCAGACCCGCGGGGTCCTTATCGCCAAGAATGCCGTCACTGATGAGGACTTGCAGCCGGTAATCGACGAGATATGTGAGTTCATAGATCGTCGGGCACTTGAACTGAAGGAAGAGGGAAAGATCGAGTTCCTATGCGAGGATGAGCCGTTTGAGACACGGTACGGACGACTTTTCGCACAATGTAGGGAGATTGGCAACGGTCTTGATATCATGAACTATCGTGGCAAGGCGGTCTTTGATTTTTTGCACAATAAAAACCTACTCGATGTCATTGAATCGCTCGTCGGACCGGAAATCGTGTGCAATCCGATCCAGCACCTGCGCCCCACACCGCCCATCCGGTACTATGAGGACAGCAATCCCGCATCGCATATCGGGCCTCTGCACCAAGATGCTGGTGTGATCATGCCGGAGGCGGAAGGCTCGGACATCATCACTTGCTGGCTCCCATTGGGTGATGCAACCGCTGAGATGGGATGTTTGGAGGTCTTGCCCGGCGTGGTCAAGGAGGGCTATCTGCGGCATCAACCCGAAGGTGGAACAACCATTTATCCTGAAGACCTCCCAGAGATCGAACCTGAGTCAATGGACTGCTCCAGGGGCGATCTGGTACTGATGAGCCGCTTCACACCACATCGTGGGATGCCTAACCGTTCGGATAAATGCCGCTGGTCAATGGACCTACGCTACCACCCAACCGGTCATCACACGGGTCGCACGGGCCATCCGGACTTTGTTGTGCGCAGCGAACGTGATCCGGACAGTGTGATGCGCGATCATGAAGAGTGGTGTCGCCTCTGGATTGACGCTTTTGAGAATCCGAAGGGCGTGGTCATGCACAGAGCAGATTGAGATTGCATATAGCTTCTGACCGGCTATAGAGATTCAAGAATCTGAACTACCTATAAGGAAAATTATGATTCAAGATATTAATGTTGGTATTATCGGCGCGGGTGGAATTGCCGGGGGCAAGCATCTGCCGGGCCATCGAAACGTCGAAGGTGTCTCAATAATTGCTGTCTGCGATATTGATCAACAACGGGCAGAGAATTTCGCGAAACAGCACGACATCAAACATGTCTTCACCGACTACAACAAAATGGTCGCAATGCCTGAGTTGGATGCGGTCAGCGTTTGTACGCCCAATAATTTCCACGCGCCCCCATCAATTGCGGCACTTGAGGCGGGAAAGCATGTTATCTGCGAAAAGCCGATTGCCGGGAACGCAATAGACGGACAGGCGATGGTCGATGCCCAGAAGGCATCGGGAAAAGTGCTTCAGATTGGATTACAATCACGATTTAATGTAGAAGCACGGACCTTGCGCAAGTTATACGACAATGGGTTCTTCGGCGATATTTACTACGCGCGCGCAATGGCGATGCGACGCCGGGGTGTGCCCGCGTCCCCATCATTTATCACGAAGGCGATAGCGGGAGGCGGACCCCTGATTGACATCGGGGTACATATCCTTGATGTGTTGCTGTGGATGATCGGGGCTCCGAAACCGATTGAGGCATTTGGATCGGTAGCGCAGAAATTTGGACACCAACCCGATGTGATTAACCCGTGGGGGACATGGACTCCTGCCCAATTCGACGTCGAAGATTTTGCGATGGGGGCTATCCGCTTTGAGGGCGGTTTAACTGTGACGCTGGAAACCGCGTGGGCATCTCATATTGAAAACACCGGACAGACCTTCTTCATGGGCGACAGAGCCGGTGCAACATACAGTCCCACACGCATCTATACGGACAAAGACGGTGAAATGATTGACTACGAACCGGAAATCCTTGCCGGTTTACTGGGGGAATTTGAGTCCTTCCACAAAGCAATTCGTGAAGGATTACCGTCACCCGTACCCGCAGAGGAGGTGCTAATTGTCGCAAAAATCTTCGATGCTCTCTATGAATCCGCTCGAATCGGTCGATCTGTACCTATCCACTGAAACCGCTGAGACCGATATACGCTTTCTTTGCCAGCGTTTATTGAAGGAAAGGTCGTTGAGAAATAGAATTCTTGTTTTCCATACCGGCGGCTGATTCATCCGCTTGTTGCGTTCTTGATGGTGCCCCACCCCTATATTGGTTAACTAACCATTTACTTGCAGCGCACGGTATCTCTCCCAAGAAACATCTCATCAAGATGAATATAGGCACTGCACAGCGTACAAAGCAAGGTGGTCCGACAAATGAGCGATAAACCGGCAAAACAGATTGCTGTCATCGGTAGCATCGTCATAGATTTGGCGGTGCAAACGCCACGCCTCCCCGCTGTGGGAGAAACGCTGCTGGCGAACAATTTTAAGATCGGTCCCGGAGGTAAGGGCGCTAACGGTGCCGTCGCTGTGCAAAGGGCAGAAGGAGCAGCGATGCTGCTCGGCTGTATAGGCGATGACGATTTTGGACGTATGGAGATGGCTGCCTTGCAAGCGGAAGGCGTTGATGTGGATGCCGTCGCGGTCCATCCAGAAGCCTCGACGGGTGTAGGCATCGCAATGATTGACGCTGATGGCGAAAATACCATCTTGGGCGTTTTGGGAGCGAATGATTACCTAAGTCCCGACGATGTGGAACGTGCCTTGGCATTGCATCGAGACACGTTAGACGGTATCTTGGTCAACTTTGAAGTACCCGAACCCGCTGTCGCAGCTGCCGTGCGGCTCGGAGTGGATTATGGCGTTTCAGTAATTGTGGATGCTGGACCCGCCCGTCCCTACAAACCGGAAACTTGGCGAGACTGCACAATCCTGACGCCCAATGAGCAGGAGACCGAAACACTGGTAGGCTACCCCGTTTCAGATGACACAACAGCGGAACGGGCTGCGCGCGAACTGCTCGAAATGGGACCGAGTGCTGTGGTACTGCATCGGGGGGCACATGGTGCGCTTCTCGTAACCTCGGACGAAACGATTCACATCCCAAGTTTCTCAGTGGATGTGGTGGACACAACCGGTGCTGGAGACGCCTTTTCCGGCACACTGTCTGTCGCCGTGGCGGAAGGGCTGCCGTTTTCGGACGCTATCCGCCGTGCCAACGCCGCTGGTGCACTAGCTGTCACCCGTCTGGGAACGCTGCCCATCATGCCCACCCGTCAAGAAGTGGATGCGTTTTTGGGGCATTAAAGTGAACAGACAGTCACCTAAACAGAACGAGGAGAAAGTAGGATGAAGCGATTCTATCAATACGCCGGCTTGCAGAATGCAACACAGGAGGGACTCAGCGTTGATCAATGTGCCGCACGACTCCATCGATTCGCCTACGCCACAGAACGGTTAATGTTTCTGCAAGCTGCCCATATCATCAGCACACCGGAACGGGATGTCAAGGTATTGTTGGCAAGACTGCAATATGAAGACTCGCATCACGCGTCTCAATTCAAAGCCCGATTACCTGAACTCCGTGTCTCTAAGAAAAAAGCGTACCAAGCGCCCGATGCGTCCCTACAGATCGTTTTCGACGAAGCGATGTATGCGGCGAATACCGTTGAACTATTGGCGGGATTGACCCAGGTGTTCAAACCTGCGCTTCTGGAGGCATACCGGAGGTATGTTAACGAAACTAACGGTTTGGCGGACTATCCCACCGTACGCATCCTGAAAACTGTCATCGCCGAAGTAGCGGAGGGGCTGTGTCTGCTGGACGCCGCTTACGACGACGTTGTTGATACGTCGGAAAAACAAGCGGAAGCGGCGGATTGGAGTGCGATACTTCGCAACCTACTTGCGGCTGCCGGAGGCATTGATGGTACGGGTGAAGTGGGTCCCAACGCGCTTCAACCCATTCGAGCGACCGCCCCATACCTGATTCCGAAAGAACTCACCCGCGACGATACTTTTCCCCGTGTCTGGGATATTATCCACGTTGAGAATGAGCGGGTGGAAGAGCGATTGATGCAGATGATTGCAACCCGTCTCGGAGAAACCACGATTGCCGAAGCGTTGGGATTTGTGCTGTGTGAAATGAAGGGTCAGCCGTGGGAATTTTATGCCGATATTTCGCGTCACCTTTGGGATGAAATGCGCCATTCCGTTTTTGGTGAAGCAGCGGCAGAGGATATCTTCGATAACCGTTCCACGATGCCGATACGCGATTGGGAATCTGCCTATCTCTTTAGGATGGATCCTTTGGAGTTATACGCCATGCTTTTCGGTGTCGAGGCCGGTCTGATGAAGTACCCACCCGGCAAGCGTGAGGAGTTTGAGTTCTGCCGTGATGCCGCACGCCACCCCCTGATGACAACCCTTCAGGATTTCGACTGGGCAGATGAGGTGTTGCATGTCCATATCGCCCGCCGACGGTTAAAGGAGTGGTTTGACGGAAGTCCAGAGGAGCTGCAAGCACTCGGTCAAAAAGGACTCGACTTCCGAGCGAGGGCACGAGCGATGCATCCCCAGTCTCCCCTGCCCGACGCGAGCGGAAAAATCAGAGATCCCCAATAGATGATTTTCCGAAATAAATTCGCTTAGGAGTTACGCACTTGAGTTTGTAGTAGCGCAATTCATTGCGCGTCCAGACGGGTGATAAATCGGACGTTGGAAAGGGTGTCCCACAGCGTTGAACCGCTGAAGGACAAGTCGAAGACTCTCGGAACGGAGACTTTGAGTGTTCAACTGCCTATCACCTTAAAATAAAAGAAGGAGATTTTATGAAAGTTGCTGATGCTGTTGCTCATATTTTGAAGGCGGAGGGTGTGGAGTACCTATTTGCCTATCCGGTCAATCCAATCATAGATGCCGCAGCCGCTGTGGGAATTCGTCCAATCATTGTCCGTCAAGAACGTATTGGTCTCCACATGGCGGATGCGTTTAGTCGGGTGTCTTCCGGTGAACGGATCGGGGTGTTTTGTATGCAGAGCGGTCCCGGTTCGGAGAACGCTTTTGGCGGTGTCGCGCAGGCTTATGGCGACTCGGTGCCAATCGTGGTGTTGCCGATGGGTTATTCGCGTTCCTTAACCAATGTTCCTCCTAACTTCAATTCCTTCCTCAACTTCCAGAATGTTACCAAATCCTGCGAACAGGTCATCCTGCCTGAAGCGACACCGGATGCGCTGAGACGCGCCTTTACTCAGGTCAAAAATGGCAGACCGCGTCCGGCATTGGTGGAATTTCCAGCAGATGTGTTTCAGGAGGAAATCTCTGAACCCTTGAATTACCAACCCGCCCCGGTTTCACGTCCCGGTCCGGACCCCAACGTGATTCCCAAGATTGCTAGTATTTTACTAGAGGCAGAACGTCCCGTGCTCTACGCAGGTCAAGGCGTCCATTATGCCAAAGGGTGGGACGCTTTAAGGGAACTCGCGGAACTTCTTGAGGCACCCGTGACCACCAGCCTTGGTGGTAAGAGTGCTTTCCCTGAAAACCATCCTCTCTCTCTCGGCTCCGGCGGTCGATCCCTGCCGAAACCTGTACATCATTTCCTACAAAATGCGGACGTCATTTTTGGAATCGGCTGCAGCTTCAGCATCACCAACTACGCCCCAACCATGCCGAAGGGCAAAACGATTATTCAAGCCACGTTGGATGCAGCGGATCTCAACAAGGACGTAGCGGTGGAACACGCCCTAGTTGGGGATGCCCACCTGACTCTGGAAGCGTTGGTTGATGAAGTCCGTGGGCGTATAGGCAATACCCCGCGAGGGCGCCTTGAGGGTGTGACACAAGAGATTCAAACAGTCAGGCAGGAATGGCTGGCACAGTGGAGTCCCAAACTGACCTCCAACGAGGTTCCGCTCTCCCCCTATCGGGTAATTCGGGACCTGATGGGCACAGTGGATGTCGCAAACACTATTATCACCCACGATGCTGGAAGTCCCCGCGATCAGCTTTCACCTTTCTGGGAATCGGTCACGCCGCTGTCCTATATCGGTTGGGGCAAAACCACACAACTGGGATATGGACTCGGACTAATGATGGGTGCAAAGTTGGCAGAGCCAGACAAGCTGTGCATCAACATCTGGGGGGATGCCGCTATCGGATTCACGGGCATGGATTTCGAGACCGCAGTCAGAGCGGGGATCCCGATCCTGTCAGTGCTGTTCAATAACTTCTCTATGGCGATTGAATTGCCGATCATGCAGCTGTCCACTGAGAAATATCGCAGTACGGACATATCCGGAAACTACGCAGACATGGCAAAGGCATTCGGCGGCTACGGCGAGCGGGTGGAAACCCCGGACGAGATTATCCCTGCTATCAAACGTGGGATCCAGAAAACAGAGGAAGGGGTTCCCACTTTGCTGGAATTCATCACAGCGAAGGAAATCGACTTTTCCATGTTCTAGAACTCCGTAGGAGTTACGCACTTCAGACTCCAAACCCATCGTAGGCGGGGCATCTTGCCCCGCTCTTACATCACTCAACCCGACAAAAACTCGGTGTTTCTCTAATTTACACTTTCTTTCTATCTGAATCTCATAGGTCAGACACCAATGAACTAATGAACCAAATAGTTTTCACGTTTTACGTTTCACGCTCAAGGAGGGAATTATGCAAATTTCTGAAGAGTTGCGACAATCGGTGGTTCGCTCGTTACCCGAAGTGAACGAGATTGGCGACGAAACGCTGCGGAATCAGGTAATCGACGCGTGGGCTTACGCCCTTGGAAAGAGTTCATTCACAGCCATTGACGAAATTCGTGCGTCGGGCAATCCGGACACCCCGCCCCTCAAACGGGGGACACAAACCCACCATATCCGCGGGGTGACACTACTTGCGATGCGGATCGGTGATGAACTGACAGAGATGTTTCCTGAACTGGAGGTCGATCGTGATCTTCTGATTGCTTGTGCGCTGTGTCATGATGTGGGCAAGCCGTGGGAATTCGATCCAGAAAACCAAGCCCGCTGGCGAGAATCGCCGACCGCTGCTGGGTTTCCATCGATTCGGCATCCGGGTTACGGTGTACATGTCTGCCTGACCGTTGGGCTTCCGGAGGCGGTCGCGCATACAGCGGGCGCACATTCGGGTGAGGGTGAGTTAGTTGTTCGCAGCTTGGAGAACACAATCGTGCACCATGCGGACTACACATTTTGGCGCGTCCTAGATGCCGGTGGTCTCTTGGAACACGCTTAGTCAGTAACGTCTGGGGTCATCTCTTCCAACGCGCCAACTGCGTATTCGCGGATGATGGCGTACTCGTCGTCATACATTACCGTTGATAGCGCACGGCTGGCGACATCAACTTCTGCATCAACCCCTTTGCACGTTCTTGTCAGTGCATTCACCGCATTGCAGCGAACCAACGGATGGTCATCCTTCAAAGCCGCTATCAACTCCTCCGTCCCTCTACCGATAGTCCCTAACGCATTTACTGAATTGCGGCGGACCCACTCGGACGGATCATCTAGAGCCTGAATCAGCACGGGAATTGCTTCTGCAGCGGGTTTACCGATATCGCCTAAGGTATCCGCTGCGGTTGCACGCACCCACCACGCTGCATCGCTGTTCAGCACAGAAGTTAATGCGGGAACAGCGGATTCCCCAATCGCGCTCAAGGCGTACGCAACATGGGTCAAGATAGGCTCGTCCGTAACCTCAGCGGGTTCAGCGGTTTGTCGTAGTGTTTCTATCAGGGGATCGACCGCAGGCTCACCAACCGCCCCAAGCGCATAAACGGCATTCAGCCGAGCAGGCGCAGAGGCATCATGCAACCTCTCAATCAACTGAGAGACATGGGTTCCATTCCCGCCTCTATTTTTTACCGTTGCCCCACTCTCTCCGTTTAACCAGCCCCATACCTGATCCCATACCGCTTCCTGACCGGGTGTCGGTGCGCCGTCAATGAACGGCGCAGTATCCGTTGAGCCGACACCATTACCGTTCCAAGAGGGATGTCCCGGCTCCTCCGTACGGGTGAGGAGAAACTTGATCATATAACGATTTTTGTTGCTGTGGTTTGTTCCCCAACTGCTGTGCCACTGATGGTAGTGACCAATTGTCAGCGTACCTGCTTTGCCACACAGCAGCGCACCAATCTCCGGATCGCTGTAGGCATCGTTGTAGTACCGCATACTTTCCAGATCGTAGTACTGGGCACCCGGTATCACCGCCGTTGGTCCCATATCTTCGGTGACCTCCTGCGGATAATACCATGCCCAAACAGACCGGAAGCGATGGTGTCGTCGCCATTCAAAAAGCCACCCATGGTCCTTCGTTGTGAAATGTTTCGATCTGCCATCCTGATGCCAAGCGCCGCCTTTCTGTCCCGGCTGCTTCATATGTGCATGGCGGTGTGGATGCATCATGTAGTTCGGTCCCAGAAGACTGGTCAGGACACCACGGACAGTCGGATGGGCAAACACCTGATGCAGTGCAGGAACTTTTTGCAGGATACGGTTCCGCGGGTCCCCCTCCTTCTCAAATATTACTGCGGTCTTCCTGTAGACCTCTTCGTGGACATCGGGTAAATCGGGGTGGAGGGTGATATACCCATTCTTGATAAAGTTTTGTACCCCCTCATCGCTCAGAAGATATTGCTGATCCACCATCATAGTGCTCCTTTCGACCGTGTATTTTGGCTGTCCCACAATAGCGTTGTAATTTCTCAGATTCCATTCTATTTTGCCTCCCACCAGCGGAACGCACATTATAGCAGAATCTGTTTAGAATCGAAAAATAAAAAGAGAATGGTTCACCGTCTCCTTCCAAATCTGATATGGGTATCCTCTTGACTTTCGGAAGTGTATCATGTCAAAATAGGGCTTTACCAATCCTGACTCCAAAATCGGTCATCTCAAATAAAGGAATCCGGTATGAAAAAGCCACGCATCATGTTCTATCACGATGGACGGCATCCGCTCCTCTACATGTACGAACCTACGATGCAGAAGGAGGAGTGCGAGGCAGCAGTTGACGAATTAGCTGGTACTCCCGTCGAGGCACTGATGTTCTGCTTGGGGGATGGACGCACGATGCTACATGATACAGAGGCCGGCGAACTGTGGGGGCATAATGTCCAAAAGTGGCCCCATCTAATTTTCCGTCGGGCATACCAGAATGCGCTGCACCTGATCCAAGCGGACAACGATCCCTTGCGAGTAATCTGTGAGCGTGCCCATGGTATGGGATTACGCTTCTATCCCACGCTGTTGATGCAGTTAGAGAGCGGCGAACGGGGCGGAGGCGGGTACGATATCCGGAGCTCGGACTTTCGATTGGACAATAAGCACCTAGAGATCGGAGCAAAGGGCAACTTAGACCCTGATTTTCCGGGTATCCACTGTGCCGATTTTATGCACCAAGCGGTTCGTGATGAACGGTTCGCGGTCATCTCAGAGGTGCTCACCAACTATCCGGTCGATGGATTCGAGCTCCAGTTCAACTTCTGGCCCCACTACTTCCACCCGGCTGAGGTGGAGGAGGGACGTCAGATCATGACGGAGTGGGTTGGACAGGTCTATGAAGCGGTGAAGAGCAGCGGCTCCGAGCGGGAGTTAGGGATTAGCATCCCGTCAAATGTTGAGGATTGTCTATCCCGCGGGCTGGACCCACAAGAATGGATGCGACAGGGTATCGTGGATGTTCTCATCGCCCAAGCAATCGCGAGACCTGAGTTGCGCGATCCGAACGGTACTTCCCTGACGTATGAAGCACCCCTGCTCAATGATCTCCGCTTTTTGGTAGAGTCTGCTAAAGGGACAGAGTGCCGCATCCATGCTGCTATTGATAGCAATATAGATTCTGATCGCTTGGGTGAAGCATCGATCGAAATGATTCGTGCCGCGGCTTGCAACTACTGGGAACAAGGCATCGACGGACTCTATATCAGCCAGTGGTTCACGAATTGGCCCTACGAGGCTTCGTTTTACGAAAAACTCCGTGAGTTGCCCCATCCGGATATTATGGCACCCAAGGATAAATTCTATCACATCCCCACGGAAACCGGTCGCTTCTCGAGTCCGGAACTCACATCACAACTGCCTGCCGATTTAGAGGTGAACGCCCCCGTCCAGTTGGAGCTAACGATCAGCGACGACCTTCCCCGTTGGGAGCGGGTGGGTAGAATCCACGAGGTTCTCCTGCGCGTGCGGATCATGAACACCACCGAAAATGACAGGCTGCGCTTCCAACTCAATGGAGTAGAATTACCCGCACATCTGCTGCGAAAAATTAACGAGATGTATCGTATGCGGGCACCGCGCTATCGTACCGGTTCAGGCTACTGGTTCATCTACCGGCTTGACCCAAGCCATTGGCCCCAAAAAGGGAATAACGTCCTTGATGTTACGCTGCTGGAACGCGATCCTGATGTAACCCCTCAGCCCTACGTCCGCGATGTTGAGTTAGAAATTAAGTATCTTCCGGGCAAGCATTTCAACCGCGATTAGATTGCCATATATCATAAACTACTCCGCTGGGAGGAACAATAAATGGAAATCGTACTCAATTCTAAATTCTTTACAGAACTATCTGTCGAACAACTTGGCGAGAAAGCCATTGAACTCGGCTACGACGGGGTGGACATTTGCGTCCGTCCGGGACACCCGATCCACGTCGATAACGTCGTTGAAGCACTTCCTAAAGCGATGAAGGTTTGGCAGGAGCAAAACCTCACTTGTCCGTTGGCGACAGCGGCGACGGATATAACAGATCCGAATGCACCGGAGATAGAGGGGCTATATGTTGCGTGTGCGGAAGCGGGCATATCACGCCTCAAAATTGGGTTCTGGCGGTTTAAGGAAGGGGACGATTATTGGCAGGTGATTGATGCTGCGCGCAGGGAGCTTGAAGGGTTTCGTGCGTTTAGCGAAAAATATGGGGTACAAACCTGCTACCAGATTCACAGCGGTTCCTGTGTCGGCTCAAACTGTGCAGGGCTGATGCACCTCATTAGAGGTTTCGATCCACAGCACATCGGCGCCTATCCGGATCCCGGACATCTCCTACTTGATGGCGAGGATTGGGCGATGGGTCTGGCAATGATCGGGGATTATCTGTCCGTTGTCGGAATCAAAGATGCCCTCTACCTCTCACAGCCCGATCAAACTCCTCCTTATGTTCCCTGTTTTGTAAAGCTGGGAGATGGGGGCGTCGATTGGAGGCGTTATCTGGGACTCCTGTGCAAAAGCGGTTTTGATGGTCCCCTAACGGTGCATACGGAGTATCGCTTTGATGAATCGATCATTCGTCAGGTGGGATATGCGGAAACTACGCCACCGAATCTGGAGCAGTGGGCGAAAGAGGATGCTGTGTATCTCCGAAATATGCTATCTGGTTTAGTCTGAGCACGGGTGTAGTGCTTTTTAGGCTAACTGTTTCCTTTCTCGCCAGACGCCCTTGTTGGAATCGTAAATAACCGGCATGTTTCGGTCCCCGACCCTCACTGTTCCAACCGGGTCTCCCAACGCATTCGTTTCGATGGCATCAATCCGGATATCCTCTACTCGGCTTTCATGACCTAAGATAAGCGTTTGGCGTTTTAGACCGATCACCATGTTCTGGGGATTGTTCTTAGTAACGTCGATAATCCGTTGGATCTCCACAACCTGCATCTTAGGCGTTTCTTTCCATTTCCGCATCCAGTTCCAGACCCTATCGATAGGGATATCCAACTCTTCCGCGATAATTTTGCCGCGCCTCGATCTCGGCAGATGCGATAGTGAGTTCCATAGCTCCTCTGCCCGTTCGTAGTTAGGGTGAGGCCGTCGTGCGGGTTTGGTTCGAAAATTACGCGGTCCATCGTAGCCCAGTGCCTCCAGTTCCGCGTTGAAGTCAGGGCGCTCTATCATCCGATATACTGTTCGGGGATTCACCTCAAGGGCTTTAGCGATTGCGTCGGCATCTCTGGTCAACCGCGCAAATATAAACGCTGCCCTCTTGACCTGTTCGTGCTTCTCGTCTCTGGTGGGTCTTGTTATTCTGCGGGAGGGGCTTATAACTTGCTCAGGTTCCTTGTTTCCGGTGGATTTCGTCCCACTATGGGGAAATCTCATTCAGTTGTCTCCTTGTACATTTGACACGCTTCGTTAGAACTGTCGTCAATTGGTGTTGCCATACAGTTCCTGTCGCGGATTGAGTGATGCCAGCGAGTAGATTGTTCGCTGTGACTATTAATCCACTCGCCGGCGGCTGGACTATTTGAATTGTTTATTAAAGAGGAGGACTGCTATCTGGTGCTTGCACTGATTACCTTGGGAAGCGTCAGAGCAGTTGCACTCGAGCCGTCCATTTTTGCGGACACGGTAAACCGTATCGGGATGGGTCTGGGAATCCACCCAGTAGAATTCGTTGGTCCGGTCCCTGTGATCGAACGCGACGCTTCCATGATTTAAGAGGTCAAGCGCTTGACGGACGCGACGCATGTTTGAGCGTTGCGGGCTAATGTCGATTGCTCGGCATTGGGTGCGAAGTTCGTCTACATCGTAAACACCGGTAGGAGCAACGTCGCTTGACTTAGGAGGCCTTCTCATGTTATTATTCATAACAATATCCTTTCCTAAGGATACATTATCCCTTCCGGGATAATTAGCCATACATCTATATCGGTGAAATTGCAGCGGTGATAAGCACCGCGAATGCTTATCACTGCTTTCACCGATTCTTTAACTATCATAATGATACTATACAACCTTTCGTTTTGTCAAGTGAAAAGTTTTGTCAAGTGAAAACACAACGTTAATCGACAATTCAATTGCCAATAACTTGCCCCGGAGATGCCCCCTATCTCCTCGCTTTGACGAAGTTCATTCCTACCACGATCAATCATTCAGAAGCCACTCTCTCCTGTAATACCTCCCAATCACCAACAGCCTGATCAAAACGCAAAATCCCCTTAACTAAGAAGACGTGATATTGAACTTCGCAGTAAATTAAGGGAAAAAACATAAAAACTCACGGACAGGTCTCACATAGTTGACATGTCCAAATTCAGAATCAGGGCTTTCGGCAAAAACCGAAACCTTATGGAATTATCAATGGATTATAATTGAGGAAAAAAAGGAAGGGATTCTGCCGTTTAGGATACGATACCACCGGCGCAACTGTGCGGATGTTCGTCACTCTTCGGCACGGAACTCAAACGCATTCTCGATGTGATGCAGTTTGATGAGTTCAAATTTCCACGACAGAACAACTGCAACAACGTCGAATTGGCAGGGGACATCAAGGAGGTTCTGCGTTTGCAAGTAATGTAACGCAACCTTAGAGATCTGTTTCTGTTTGGCAGGGGTAACGGCTGCCTGTGGCAGACCAAACTTGCTGTTCCGCCGTGTCTTGACTTCGACGAACACAGTCCGTTTTTCGCGCTGGACGATCAGATCAATCTCACCTGAGCGCGTACGATAGTTCTGCGCACGAATTTCATATCCTTGCGCTTTGAAGTGCTCGATGGCAAGGGCTTCACCGATCCTTCCCACCTTAATTCTGGAGTCGCTCATTTCATCTAAATCTTCGGGATGGAGCCCCCATCTCTTGAGAGTGGGGAGGAAATCCCGCTCCTTTTTTTGTTGTATAACATTACTCGGAATGCTATACTATTGTTGAAGGGCTGCTGTAGCCCTGCGTGAAGGTGCGGTGGTAACGAACACCCCCGAAAAACCCGAAAGGGAAGGAAGCGCGAAACCCAATAAATCCCAAGGGACGGAGGCTTCAAACAAGCCCCAACCCTTCAGGGTGGGGTAACTGACTGAAGTTTAAAACTATGCCGATGGATAGGGCAGGGACCGAGTTGGGCAATTGCCTGACGATGTAGAAGTGTGCCGTATCCTTTATGGATCCGGAAGCTATATCCCGGATAGGTTTCATCAAATTCAACCATCAGACGATCTCGTGTGACTTTCGCGATAATTGAGGCAGCAGCAATAGACTGGATGAGGGTATCCCCCTTGGGAATTGCTTTGGCGGGTTGCTCTGAATCCCGATGCGATCGGGGTAGAGGAATTTCAGGAAGGTGTGTGCCATCCACAAGCACGTAATCTGGGGAAGGCGTGATTTCCGTAATAGCTTGAGCCATCGCCTCCATTGTGGCTCGAAGGATATTGATCTGATCAATCTTCTGATTGTTAATACGACCAACACCAACTGCTATAGCAGCGTGGTGGATCTCGTCGAACAATTTCTCCCGCTTTTTGGGTGTCAACTGTTTTGAATCTGTCACCCCTGAGAGCTGACAGTCGACGGGAAGAATAACAGCTGCTGCGACAACAGGACCGGCTAATGCACCTCGCCCAGCTTCATCAATTCCTGCGATACGCCGATAGCCCTGCTGTCGTAGGGTTTGTTCAAACTGTTGTATCTCTGTTGGAGAGTTTTCTCTACGCGTTATCTTGCCGCCTTTCACGGATTCGTATACCTTTTCCAGTTCGGTCTCGTAGGTAGTACAGCTTTGCTCGACGGATGGAGCCATATCGAATAATCTGGATACTCTCGATATTCGGTGAATGTGCGGGAAAGGTTCTTTCGCTCCCTTCGCCATAAGCAACACGACGGACGGTAAACGTTTCACTCAAGCCACCATTGGACCGCCGAATGACCGTGCCTTCATAAGCCTGGATACGTTCTTTTGAGCCCTCTCGGATACGGGTGTTAACCCGCACGAGATCGCCGGGGCCAAAATTAGGAAGATCGCTTTTCGTATGTTCGCTCTCTACAGATTCAATAAGATTCATTGCTTGGTTCCTCCTTGGGCATAATACGTATAAAAAAAGAAATAATGCGTAAGGGCACCATCTGCTTACGTATTACTCGTTACTTGTTATTCTTCAGGTAGGCAACATCCTCAGCCGAAAGCTCCATGTCTTTCAGCAACTCTGGACGGCGTTCGGCAGTTCGCTTGAGAGACTGTTCATGTTGCCAACGCGTAATGTTATCATGGTGTCCGCTCAACAGGATGTCGGGAACTTGCATTCCCTCAAACTCAGCGGGGCGTGTGTAATGTGGGCAATCCAGTAAGCCCTGGCTGAATGAATCCTCTTGCGCCGATTCGTAATTCCCTAACGCACGCGGTAAAACTCGTCCAATCGCATCAACCAAAGCCAACGCCGGAATCTCTCCCCCACTAAGGACATAATCACCTATCGAAATCTCGTCTGTAACCAACTTCATGCGGACTCGCTCATCAATTCCTTTGTAGCGCCCACAGATCAAGATTAGGTGCGATTCAAGGGAGAAGGCTTCAGCCAATGACTGGCTAAAGGGCGTTCCTTGTGGGGTCAGGTAAATGATACGCGCTGTTGATTCTGGCTCCAGTGTTTTGATCGCGGCGAAAAGCGGCTCCGGTTTCAGAATCATGCCTGCGCCGCCCCCGTAAGGGTAGTCGTCAACCGTTTGATGGCGGTCCGTCGTAAAATCGCGCAGGTTATGAACGGTGACTGTCAATAGGTCCCTGGCTTGCGCGCGCTTCAAAATACCCGCTTGCAGAACCGGCAGGATGACCTCTGGAAAAATGGTGATGATGTCGATTCTCATTCAATGACCTGGACAACAATTCCATCTTTGACAATAATTTCTGCCTGAGATAGTTTGGCACGGATGTCATCCCCAACCTCAATTTTGACAGGCGCATCATACGTTCCACTGGTAAAAAGGGTATCGATCTCAAGTTCCTTGACCTGCGCCAACTTCTGGCTGAGATTACTTTTCACCTGCTCCTGTTTCTCGCGTTCTTGGTGAATCTCGTCGCGCAGCTGATTGACATGACGTGGATCTCGCTTTTGAGCCTCCGCAATCAAACGGCGGCTTTGGAATTCTTCCTGTTGCAGCCATGTTTCAATCTGGCGAATCGTGTGCTCTAACTCCGTCGTAAGTTGCTCCTTGAAAGCAGGGGTCACGATATTTTTTAAAATAACGGGTCTTTTGACAATAACTGCCATATCTCCTTCACTCATTCGTCATAGTGAGTCGGTAGGCTTGAAAATACTAACTTTCCCACTTAACGTTGTTCGACAATCTCAAGTATTGCCTTTTTACGCGCCTTGACTCCCGCAGCAAGCAGCAGAGATCGCATCGCCTTGGCAGTGCGCCCCTGTTTCCCAATGACCTTCCCTAAATCTTCAGGGACAACGCTCAGTTCAAGAATAGTCACAGTGTTACCTTCAACTTCATTGACACTGACCTGATCAGGATTATCAACGAGCGATTTTGCGAGATATTCAATCAACTCTTTGAGCATGAGATTCCCCCAGAAACACGATTTTCGCTAGGTTGCTTCTTCTGTTGATTCTTCAGCGGAGGCAGATTCTTCCTCTGCTGCTTCGGAAGCCCCTTCTTCTGGCGTTGGGTTGGGCTGCCCCAGTTTTTCGTTTATAAATGTTTCCCAAACACCGACCTTTGACATTAGGTCCTTCGCAGTGTCAGAAGGTTGCGCACCGGTTCTCAACCATTTTAATGCCTTCTCCGCGTCAATTACGATGTTTGCCGGATCGGTCATTGGATCATAATGCCCAATCCGTTCGATAAAACGTCCATCCCTTTGGCTTCGAGAGTCAGCGGCCACCAACCGATAAAAGGGACGTCTTTTCTTTCCATGCCGCTGCAATCTAATTCGTACTGCCAAATGTTACCTCCTATTTCGTGAAAACTTTTTTCTATCACTATGTCCACCGAGTTGAAAAACGTGCCGCATCACACCACATGAAACCCTACATGCGGTAAGAAGGGGTTTTTCACGTTTCAATTCTGGCTGTCGTTATTGCCAAAACTGTAGCAAAGGATAGTGATAATAATTAAGATTAACTGTGTCTTAAACTTAGCGTGATTTACGCCTTTTTCTTTTTTTACGTTTCCTTGGCTTGCCTTTAATCGCAACGGGACCACCGCTCCCAAGTTGTGACATGTCCGCCATAGAGTGCTGCTTCATCATGCGGTTCATGAATTTGAGTTGATCAACCAACTGATTCACTTGCCGGACTGTCGTACCGCTCCCCTTTGCAATGCGTAACCGACGACTGCTATCAAGAAGCAGCGAATTCTGACGTTCCATCGGTGTCATTGACTGAATCATCGCTTTGGTGTACTTCAACTGCGATTCGTCAACCTGCATGTTTTTCATCGGGAGCTTATTGACACCGGGGATCATCTCAACGAGTTGGTCCAACGGTCCCATATTCTTGATCTGTTCAAGCTGCATCAGCAGATCATTGAAATCCAAACCCTCCTGCCCAAGCAGCTTGCGCTCTAGCTCATCCGCCTGATCTTGGCTAAAAACAGATTCAGCCCTTTCAAGCAGGGTCGCAAAGTCACCTTCCCCAAGTATTCGAGAAGCCATCCGATCCGGATGAAACTCCTCCAATGTTGTCGCATCAATCTTCTCGCCAACGCCAACAAACTTGATCGGTTTCTGCGTTACGGAGCGAATAGATAGTGCTGCACCGCCACGCGCATCCCCATCCAGCTTGGTCAGGATAACGCCATCAATGTCCAAGTTGTCGTTAAAATGCTGGGCGACATTGACCGCATCTTGACCGGTCATCGCATCAACGACAAGTAGAATTTCAGTCGGATTGACGGCAGATTTAATCTCCTCTAACTCCCCCATCAACTCTTCATCAACATGTAGTCGACCTGCCGTATCAATGATGACGAAATTATTCCCGCGATTCAATGCCTGCTTAACCGCCGCTTGAATGATGGTAGCAGGGGAAATGTCCGTGCCCATCGAAAACACAGGCACATCAATCTGTTCTCCAAGTAGCTGAAGTTGTTTAATCGCTGCCGGACGGTAGATGTCTGCTGCGACCAGGAGGGGATTTCTGCCCTCTGATTTGAACCTTAGTGCCAGTTTGGCTGAGGCTGTCGTTTTCCCACCGCCCTGTAGACCGACCATCATAATGATTGTCGGACCACTTGGCGCTACGGAGACAGGTACGGCTTCCTCCCCCATCAATTTTGCGAGCTCATCGCCGATAACCTTTGCTATCTGAAGATCTGAGGTGAAGCTGCCGAGTACCTCCTGACCGACCGATCTTGTCCTGACACCGTTGATAAATTCGCGGACGGTCTTGTAATCTACATCCGCCTCAAGCAATGCGAGACGGACCTCGCGCAGTGCATCAGATATGTTCTTCTCGGTTAGTTTGCCTTGTCCCCGTAGTGATTTGAGGACGCCTTGCAACTTGCCCGATAAACTCTCAAACATGACATTTCCTTTGCGTGAGACGTAGTGTGTAAAGCTCGGATGAACTCATGAATATGTTCCTGACCTCCATCTGGATGAGGACAGGTTTGCGAATCAGTTAAGATACACCATCCGCGCCCATATTGTCAACAGAAAAATGAGTGTGAAAGTTCTTGACAGGCGCACTAACGGTTGCTATAATCTAGCGAATGCCACAAATCGCCAGCTTTTTGGCTTGGAGAGGAACAAGTGAAAAAGGATAGAGTGCGTAACCGCAAGCGAGATGAGAGCAGTGTGTTACCCTTCCCACCCCTACCGGCGCAGGTCCCCCCTGTCCCGCAGTCCCAATCAGCAAGCCGAGTCTCCCTGATAATAGGAACTATTGTTGGGGTTGGACTAATTGCACTCCTCGTCTATGCCGTTCCTTGGAACTTAGTGTCACAAACATTGACGGGATCTTTCGATTCATTGTCTGCCCAAGTCAAACAGGTCCAGTTCGCTCAAGTTAAAAAACCCAGAAAGTCGAATGTTCCGCCAGAGGTTTCAGTGCCAGCAACACTAACGGACGAAACCGCGCTGGCTCAGGAAGACTCAGCACTGGCCACATCAGCGGTTGAAACTACGCCCGATTTAGAAGTTTCAACACCAGAAACGCTGACAGCCGAAACTCCACCTACGCAGGAAACTCCAGCTCCTACAGCACCGTCAGGCGAAACCCCATCTGTGCCAGAAACCTCCACACCTGTGGCGCCTCCAACCGCAGTCGCTTCGGCGACCTCGATTCCGGAGCCAGATC
The DNA here is from genome assembly GCA_022826645.1 of Candidatus Poribacteria bacterium. Taxonomy (GTDB): domain Bacteria; phylum Poribacteria; class WGA-4E; order WGA-4E; family PCPOR2b; genus PCPOR2b. The sequence goes on along the minus strand of JAJDUM010000097.1, from coordinate 7,604 downwards.
CTCAACTACTTATTGCACGGTATCCGGCGAGAAAATATACTGACATTCGGCATAAGATCTCGCCGCAGGAGACGCTCTATAGTTTCATTCGGGTATATGGCGATCGGATTTTCCCAAAAAAATACCGAGATTGGGAACTGTTGGCGGGCTATAACAACATACGTCCGCCTCAATACACCTTGAAACCGGGTGACGTATTTCTCATCCCAACATTAGCGCACATCGTTCTTCCCAAGACCGGGTATGAAACTGAATTCAAACAGATCCAATCTGAACTCGCAAAACAACCTAACAATCCGGAGCTACTCAACCAACAGGCAATTATTCATTTCAAGCGCAACGAATTAAATCAGGCACGTTCAACGTTACGCCGAGCTATCAGGTCAGCACCAAAGAACGGCATACTACACAACAACCTTGGATTTATCTACCTGATTATTGAAGATGACAAACGCGCCCAAAGCGGATTTGAGCTTGCAATAACACATTCCGAGAACCCTGCAATCCCGCACTGCAATCTGGGAACGCTATACATGACAATGGACGAACCCGATCTGGCAATTAAAGCCTTTGAAAGCGCCTTAGATACAGATGCGAACCTACTTGATGCAAAGTATAACCTCGCTCTTGCACATGAGAAGGTTGGGAATGTGGACCCAGCACGACAACACCTTCGTGAACTCGCGCGGCTTCTATCCGAGGACCCTGAAGTGGCATCAGCGCTTGAACGCTTGACTTCGTCTCAAGCGACGGGCGAATAAACCGAGTTCCCTATTAAACGATGATGGAGACGACCATGAACCGCAGAAAATTTATCCAAGTCGCCGCAGTAAGTGTAGGGGGGTTAACACTACCGCTCCGTTCTCTCCACACTGAAAGCAATATTCCCAAAGAGATACTGAAACCCGCGTCGATGATTACACCAAACGACAAGTTCTATGTCCTTCAAATCGGAGAAGTACCAGTCCTGAAAGCTGAACATTGGAGGATGGGGATAACGGGGTTGGTCGAACAGCCGATAATGTTGAACTACTCCGATATAACAGGCATGGAGTCCGTGACGACGATGCGGACACTCAAGTGCATCGGCGATCCAATCGGTGAAGAGCAGATGAGCAATGCGATGTGGACCGGTGTCCCCCTACGAAATATCCTTGACAAGGCGGGGGTCAAGGCAGAGACAAAAGTTGTGGTGTTCCGTTGTGCTGACCGTTATCACACAGCGATTCCAATAGATCGTGCCCTTCGTGAAGAGGTGCTCTTGGCGTATAAAATGAACGGCGAGCCTCTTCCAGCTGACCACGGTTTCCCGGTCCGTCTGCTTAACCCCGGTCACTACGGCACGAAGAATCCGAAATGGATCATGAACATCATGCTGGCAAAATCACATGTAGGTTATTGGGAGAAAGAGGGTTGGGACCCCGTTGCACGGGTCAAACTGGCGACGGTAATCGGCACACCCAGCAATGACGCGGTAATTCAAGCGGGTGAAACCTATACAATCAGCGGTGCCGCTTTTGATAGCGGTAACCATGGCGGGATTGAGCGGGTCGAAGTGAGCATTGATGACGGCATGACCACCAGCGTGGATGATGTAAGCGGTTGGGAAGCAACGGAGATCTGGGGAAGTGATTCACCGCTGACGTGGTATCTCTGGAAATATGAGTGGCAGGTGCCTAACACTCCGGGGGAGGTAGAGATCTCCGCCAGAGCCATCGCGAACGATGGACTGACGCAACAGGAGACCGGCTTTGATGCAGAACCCGCTGGTGCAGTCGGTTATCACTTTGTTCGTGCAGAAATCGTGAAGGGATAATTGTGCGTGCGCCCCATATCCGCTTCATTTTTCTATTGATTTTGAACGTAACACTGTGATAGAGTGCCAATCTGTTAGAAGGTGACGAAGATAAACCGAGTTTTTTCTTCAAAACTCGGTTTCTGTTGCACAATTTCTTAACATGAACAGAAATCAAAAGGAGAAAGCAAATGGCGAAGAAAATTGTTCTGCTCAGTTTTTGTATAGCGATAGGCTGCATCGTTGCCGCATCAATGTGGTCAACCCCAGCCAATGCACAGGAAGCGGGCGAAGGCGTGGCAGCGGACGCGGCGTTCATTGATTTCAAGCATCTCGCGCTGCTTGTCATCGAAAGCGTTGTTTTCAGCATCGTCGGGGTGGTTGTTTTGATGGTGGGCTACAAGATTTTCGACCTGGTTACCCCCTTTGACCTCGATCATCAGATCGCTGAAGATAACAATACGGCGGCGGGCATTGCCGTTGCCGGTGTAATCATCGCATTGGGTCTCATTGTCGCTGCGGCAGTCGGTTAAGCTAGCTGTGAGATGATGCGAGGTAGGGCGTATTGTGGCAAGATTTGAGGGATTGGGGTATTTGGGGTATATTGAATTGCCCCAACCCCTCGGTGATAGTGTTAGTCAGATTTGATTTCCCCCCAAGATGTTGGGGTCAATCTTTGTGGCGAGACGGATAGGCGTGAATTCCATTCATGGGGACCCGCATCCCTTCCGGGACTGTGCGTCAACTGTATCAGTGTTCTATCGGCGAGCACAAAACGGTAGACCTCGTCGTTGTCGTCGCCATTCTGATCGCTCGAAAACAGAATCGACGTACCATCGGCAGAAAAATTTGATCGTCATCTCGATAGCTATGGAATACAATCTGTTGTCCGTTAGGAGACCAAGCAGGTCTGACATCATCTGCCTTATTGAACGTGAGTCGCATCGGGTTGCTCCCGTCCGAGCTCATCGTGTAAATTTCCAAATTTCCATCACGATCGGAATGAAATACAATTTTGCCCCAAAGGGGGCTCGTGGCAAACCAGAGGCAAACCACGAGCATAGCAGTTCGCATAGAGTGTTTTATTTTGATAATGCTGCCGCTTTGACCTGTCCCCAGACCAGCGGGAGCGCCTCTTGGTTGGGTGAGACGGACAGCCGTGTATTCCATTCGCGTGGGCTCGTATCGCCGCCCGTCGGCGCATTGGTCAACTGAATCAGTTCGCGCGTATCGAGTCGGAAGCGGTAGACCTCCCAGCTGCCAAAGGTTCTTCCTGCAAACAGTATCGACTTCCCATCCGCCCCAAAACTAACGCCCTTAAGTCCTGTCACTTCGGGCATTTTGGGCAAGGGTACCTCCTCCCGCTTTAACACCTTCTTCGTCCGTCCCACGAGGCGAAGCGATGCGATGATCATCTTCGTATGGGTGACCTTCGCGTGGAAATGGGCTGCATACACAACCCGGTTACCGTCCGGCGACCAACCGCCCACAGACATCGCCGTCTCCGGAATGGGTGCAGAGATCTGCCACATATCCGTGCCGTCCGGACGTATGGCATAAATATGGCGCACCTGGTCAGGCATCCCCACAAAGAGGATCCACTCCCCATCCGGCGACCACCTCGGCTGCGAGGCAAATCCGACATCTGTTATCGGCTGCATGTTGCCGCCATCGGTATCCATCAGGTAAATTTCATTTGTCGGCGGCTCCTCCCGATTCAGCCAGTTCCTATCGCTACAAAAAGCAATCTGAGACCCATCCGGCGACCAGTAGGGATAGCCGTCCCCCCAACCAGTGAGATTATCGGGAGGGAACGTCAATTGGCGGAGGTTTTTCCCGTCCGCGTCTATCGTCCAAATACATGAACTAAAGTCCTTCCCGTCCCGAGCGCCTTCCGGCCTAGCCTCAAACACTATCTGTTGTCCATCGGGAGCCCAAGCGGCATCTATGATGTTTGTGGGGTGATAGGTTATCCGTGTCTGGTTGCTGCCGTCGGAGTTCATCGTGTAGATTTCAGTCCCCTCGCCATCCCGCGAAGAACGAAACACAATTTTAGCGTCAAGGGCGTTGGTGGCAAGCCAAAGGCAAGCCACGAGAATAATCATTCGCATAAGTACCCTCTCATGGTAAAGTAATGTCGTCGACTACGATTCTAAACGTTCTGTCCAGAATGTTTTTGCCCGCACTGCCATGTAAGAGTCTTAATCGGGTATAAGCGAGGAAAGTGAATTCATTTCCATAATCATTTGAGGGATACTACCTGAAAGTTAAGTTCATCTGAACGAGTCTTTCCTGTCTCTATATACTATATTGCCTGAGATTGAAAATCTTTAGCTCTTTTTTTAGTTTTTTTGCCAAAAAAAATGAGATTTATGCAGTTGAACGCGCAAAGTTCCGATGCTGTTGCGTTCGAATAACGCTTACAACATCGTGGATCCACAATTCCGTCAGTTGCTTTAGATCCCGCCTACCTGCTCTCGGCTTGTCGGAGTCCCGATTTATCGGGATTTTATCGGGCAACTACAATCTGAAATGTGTAAGCCCTGAGTAATAAATTGTTACGGACTGTTTTGAATTGAACGCAGAGAACGCAGAGAAGCACAGATACGGTTTTTCTCCGTGCTCCCTGTGTCTCTGCGGTTAATTTTCATTACAACTTTATCACTTCCTACCCGCTAATCCCAATACGGCTCACCCTCAATTAGATTCTCTCGCAACACCTCTGGAATCAATGTAATCCCCAATCCCGGCCCATCTGGCACAGCCAATTTCCCATCAGCGACTTGGACCTTTTCCTCAGCCATCTCATCGATAAGTCTGTTTTGGCTGATCCGCGTCTCCGTTATCACGAAGTTCCTGACCGACGCGCCGAAATGCGCTGTCGCCATGTTCTGGACAAGGCTGCCGACGTTATGCGTTGCGATGGGGATGTAGAACATCTCCGCAAGGTCGGCGATCTTCCGACAACCGGTCAGTCCACCTGCGAAGACAAGGTCTGGGTGGATAGCGTCCAACGCCTCGTTCATCAGGAACGGCAGGAATTCACGCGGCAGCTCAAGCTTCTCTCCTGTGATAATCCGCACCGGAGATGCCTGCTTCAGCGCCTTCCAAGTGTCTGAGTACCAGACCGGCAGCGCATCCTCCACCCAAAGCGGGTTACTAGATGCAACCGCTTGTGTCAGTCCAATCGCGGTAGGCAAATCCCATTCGTTGTGACAATGGACGATAAAATCGGTTTTGTCCCCCAACGCCTCCCGACAGTTTTCATATCCTCGGCGAATCAGATCTAATTCGGTTGCTCGCAACGTTTGAGACAGTTGTCCGGGGCTGTATCTGCCTTCGGGCAGTCCGTTCCCCATCAAACGTTCAAACCCAAATTTTAAGGTGCTCCAGCCCTGTGGAGCCTCTTTCATCCGTTCCGACCAATCCCGACACGAAACGGGATCAAACCAGTCATCAGGACCGGGGGTATTGATGTAGAGCGGGATTTCGTCCCTGAATCTGCCAGAGATCAATGTTGAGATCGGTCGATTCAATAGCTTCCCCACCACATCCCAGAGTGCAATGTCCACGCCGCTGACAGTCGGGATGTTCGATCTGTAGGGGTGCTGCATGTTGACCATACGGGTGTACAACTTATCAATTTCAAACACATCCTGACCGATGAGTGTCCCTCGCAGATGCTGTAGATGTGCCCTCACCATCGGACCAGAAGCACCTGCCTCGCCGATTCCGTCAACGCCGGCATCCGTTTCAATCTTTACGAGGGACTGACCCGCTTGGTCTTTCAACTGCATGGCTTTCACATCCGTGATCCGCACACGGTTTTTCTCGGATTCCGAAAGTGTTTCTAAGGTTGTCATAGAACCCCTTTCCCCGCAGGCAGGCTATTACGCTTCAACTATATGCCGAGCGAGAACCTCCTCATTCAACTCAGCGCCCAGCCCCGGTGCCGTTGGTGGGGCGATGTAACCGTTGTCAAACACGAGAGGCTCCTGGAAAATATCGGCGTGGAGATCTGTCCGATTAAATTCGAGTATCAGGAAGTTTGGACTGCATGTCGCCACTTGAACTGCGGCGGCCGCTGCGACGGGACCACAGTACATGTGCGGTGCAATGCTTGCATAATGTGCCTCCGCCATGCTCGCAATCTTCTTTGACTCCAGAATACCCCCGCAGTGACCAACATCCAGTTGTATGATCTGTGCCGCTTGTTTCTGAAAGATCTCGACAAACTCGTACTTGGTCAGCAGACGTTCGCCGGTCGCAATCGGAATGCTGGTATGTGAGGCGACCCGCGCCATCTCATCGACATTTTCCAGCGACACCGGTTCCTCAAACCAGAAGGGATAGTATGGCTCTAACATCTGTGCAATCCGAATCGCACTGGAGGTGGTCAACTGTCCATGGGTGCCGAGTCCGACCTCCACCTCATAACCGACCGCATCCCGGATGCACCTGAAGATTTCTCCCACACGCGCTATATCTTTCAACTGAATATCCCGTGGTGCGGGAAAGATGGGGAACGGATCGAACTTCATTGCGGTGTTGCCCTTCTCCATCAGATCGGCAGCAATTTCGCCCGCTCTTTCGGGGTTCTCCCATACTCCTCCGTGTGGCATGTAGGCATACGCCCTCAATTTTTCATGGTATTGACCGCCGAGCAAGTTATAGACCGGTTGATTCAGGGCTTTGCCAACGATGTCCCAGCACGCCATCTCAATCGCACTTAACGCCGGTGTCAGTGCTAATCCGGGGTGCCTAAAATCGTGGTCAGTAGCGTAAATTTTCTGCCACAACAGTTCGATCTTGAACGGGTCGGCACCAATGACAAACTGTGTCGCCAAATCCTTGATGATCTCAATTGACGATTTTTCTCTCCCGGTCTGACCAGTTGACCACTCTCCTATGCCCTCGATGCCCTCATCGGTTATCAACTTTACAAACAACCAGCGACGCCCGCCCTGATAGGGTGGAATGTTCTCGACCAAAAACGTCTGTACATCAATAATTTTCATTTTTTAGTCTCCTTCTTCCGATTAAAGAATTGTTTTTTCCCATCCTAGATAATTTTTCCATTATATGCATTATCATCCCACTGTCAACGATAAAAGCGTGGGCGTACGGTTGCATTCGGGCCAAACTTTTGCTTGATTTGGACTGAGCTTGATGTTACACTGAAACCAATCAATTTGTCAATGCACCAACGCAAAATTGAGTATAACAAGGCGGTTGGAGTTTTCGGACATTCCAATATTTAAGGAGAAATTCTATGGCACTGAGCAACCCAATTCTTGATGCAACGCTTAACACTATCAGTCTGGAAGAAATTAAGAAAGAAATGGGACCGCCCCCTTGGTCTCATGCAGTTGTCCTCGCAGACCATGTGGCGGGAGTAGTAATTTATCAAAATTCAGGTCAGATCAATGATAATCATTGCCACAACTACGACGAATGGTGGGTAGTGCTCGAAGGAGAGATCGACTGGGTTATTGAAGGACGTGAAGAACCTGTCCGCGCAAAGGCAGGAGATTTCGTCTATGTACCTGCAATGACCTTCCATCACATTTTTCCAAAGGGAGGCAAACCGTCTGTACGCTTAGGAATTGCGCTACCCGGAACAGGGGGGCATCTGCACGAGAGACCGGATCGGAAGGTAAAGGTCACGGTCGAGTAACAACAGGATACGGGAGTCGTCTACCTCTTCTTAATTCCCACGCTCCTGATCCAATACCGTTTCTGAATAATTGTGTCGCATCATTCGGGGACACTTACAAGAAGCACCGGTTGTTCATCAGTTCACTGGTTC